>JAOULC010000008.1 GCA_029882215.1 Gammaproteobacteria bacterium
CGGTAGTTCAGTTGGTTAGAATACCGGCCTGTCACGCCGGGGGTCGCGGGTTCGAGTCCCGTCCGCTCCGCCATTTTGATAAATGGCTCGACTTCAGTGACACGATATAGCATTCAGCGATTATCGATAGTAAATCTCTAAAACATTCAAAATATATTTCTCCCCTCGGGGGTTATTCTTTTTTCGTTTTATTGTTACAGTTCGGCTTTGATTTAATTCACTCCGGACGATACGCAACATGAAAGACGCAAACCCAAATACCATTTACCTTAGTGAATATCAGCAGCCAGATTACTGGGTTGAACACGTCGATTTGCGTTTTGAACTGGGCGAAGAAGAAACCCGTGTTGAATCCAATATTCAGTTTACCCGGCGTGAAAGTGTAGCGGACAATGCCTCACTGATCCTGCATGGCGAAGAGTTAACGCTGGCACAAGTGCGACTCAATGGCACGGTGTTGTCGCCTGACCAGTACAGCGTCGATGATAAGTCGCTAACGATTACTGAAGTTCCCGGTGAATTTGTTTTATCTGTCGACACTGTGCTCAGGCCGCAGCTGAATACGTCTCTTGAAGGTTTATACCAGTCCAGCGGCAATTTCTGTACCCAGTGTGAAGCCGAAGGCTTCCGAAAAATCACTTATTTTCTTGACCGCCCTGATGTCATGGCGACTTACCGCACAACCATTGTGGCGGATAAAACCCTGTACCCTGTGTTGCTGTCGAATGGTAATGCGGTAGATAGCGGTGAGCTGGAAAATAACCGGCACTGGATGGCATGGGAAGACCCGTTCAAAAAACCAGCTTACCTGTTTGCACTGGTCGCCGGTGATCTTGCCTGTATTGATGATAGTTTCACCACCATGTCCGGTCGCGAAGTGGCACTCAAAATTTATGTAGAAGCGCACAATATTGAAAAATGTGATCACGCTATGCGCTCACTACAAAATTCAATGCGCTGGGATGAAGAGGTCTTTGGCCGTGAGTATGATCTGGATATTTATATGATCGTGGCGGTTGATGATTTCAATATGGGGGCAATGGAAAACAAAGGTTTAAATGTTTTCAATTCAAAGTTTGTGCTGGCCAGTCAGGATACCGCAACCGATGTTGACTATGAACATATCGAAGGCGTTATCGGCCATGAATACTTTCATAACTGGACGGGTAACCGCGTCACCTGTCGTGACTGGTTTCAGTTAACACTGAAAGAAGGCTTAACGGTTTTTCGTGACCAGCAGTTCAGCGGTGACATGTTATCGCATGCCGCTAAACGCATCGATGAAGTGAATGTGTTACGCACCCGCCAGTTTGCAGAAGATGCCGGCCCCATGTCGCATCCTATTCAGCCGTCTAGCTACGTCGAGATTAATAACTTCTACACGGCAACCGTTTATAACAAAGGAGCAGAAGTGATTCGCATGATTCATACTCTGCTGGGAGCTGACGGTTTCCGTAAAGGCACGGATTTGTATTTTGAACGTCACGATGGTCAGGCTGTGACGACTGATGATTTTGTGGCGGCAATGCAGGATGCTAATAACTATGATTTAACGCAGTTTAAACGCTGGTATCACCAGGCCGGTACGCCGAATTTAGAAGTATCAGAAACTTATGATGCCGATAAGCAGCAATATACTCTGTTATTCAGGCAAAGCTGTGCTGCAACCAGAGGCCAGGATGTAAAAGAAGACTTTGTGATTCCTGTACGGATGGGCTTACTCGGTAGTGATGGCAAAAGTATTCCGCTTTACATTGATGATGCTGAAAGTGGTGCACTGGAAACCATTCTTATAGTGACCGAGAAAGAACAGGCTTTCATTTTCGATAAAGTGGCAGAAAAACCGGTTAGCTCACTGTTACGTAATTTCTCTGCACCGGTTAAATTGCAAATGACGCAAAGTGATGATGATCTGGCTTTCATAATGGCCAACGATGCAGATGACTTTAACCGCTGGGATGCCGGTCAGCGTCTTGCTTTGAACGTCATGTTAGATTTGATAGCAAAACAGCAGGCCACTGAAACATTAGTATTGCCACAAAGTCTGGTCAATGCCTGTCGCAACATCCTCAATGATACAGCGATTGATAAAGCGCTGGCTGCCAGAGCCTTAACCCTGCCATCTGAAGATTATCTGGCTGAAATGATGACGGTGATTGATGTTGATGCGATTCACGTCGTCAGAGAGTTTATGCGCACTGAACTGGGCAATTCATTAACAGCGGAGTTCAAGAAGGTTTATCTGGATAACCTGAATTCAGAATACGAACTGACGGCTGAGGCGATGGGTCAGCGCAGCCTTAAAAACATTTGTCTCACTTATCTTATGTGTACAGCAGACAATGATGAGATAGCAATCACACAATATAAAAATGCCACGAATATGACAGATCAGATGGCGGCTTTTAGAGCCATTTGCCATCATCAGGGTGAGCAGCGCACGGCCATTATCGACGACTTCTATCAGCAGTGGAAATCAGATTCACTGGTGCTGGATAAATGGTTTACTGTTCAGGCGACAGCGGCTTTGGAAAACAGTCTTGAAGAAATTATGGCGCTGAGAAAACATGCTGATTTTGATATTAGCAATCCAAACCGGGTGCGCTCATTATATGCCGCACTCACGCAACTGAATGCGGTATGTTTTCATGATATATCAGGTAAAGCCTATCAGTTCCTTGCCGATCTTGTGATTGAACTGAATCAGCTTAACCCGCAAATAGCGGCGCGGATGTTATTGCCGTTGGGACGCTGGCAACGGTTTGATAGCCTGCGTCAGGATTTGATGAAAGCGGAGCTTGGCCGCATTGCTGAAATGGATAATCTTGCTAATGATGTCTATGAAGTTGTCAGTAAGTGTTTGCAAAACTAAGGCTGTCTGCTAAGTGATACAGATGGGTTTATTGAATATAAAAATGTTAAAAATAGCTAAAGGATGTTGATTTATGAAGTTGGTGAAATTTAGTCTGCTCTGCTTGTTAATGGCAATGAGCACGCTGGTAAATGCCGCTTGCTGGGAAAAGCGAGAATACAGGGAAATAGAAAATTTTTCGGAGCTTGATAATAAACTTATTTTGTCATTTAAAGACGCTGTTAACTGTAATGCCATAGGCAATGCAACAGTAAAATTAGGCAAGTTACTCTACGAAACGGATTCTAATGGCTACGTTACTTTGCCGATGACAGCATTTATCGAAGCCGGCAATATTGAATTGCCAATGGTGATATCGAAAAGTGGCTATACAACAATCAATACCAGACTGATAGTGGCTGCAGGTACCGTTTTAAACAGACGCATGTTATTAAGCCCTTCTCTGGCCGGCAGCAGTATGCGGTTTATTCTTCAGTGGAGTGAAGCGCCGAAAGACCTTGATCTGCACCTTGAAGGAAACGGCTTCCACGTCTCATACAGAAACCTGCGTGCAGCCGGAGAGGCGATTCTGGATCAGGATACACAAAGTGGATTTGGCCCGGAAACCATTACTCTCAATAATGTAAAACAGCATCAGCATTACAAATTATCCGTAGTTAATTATTCAGGCGGTGGCAATATCGATGAAACAGCCAAAGTGCTTGTATATGTCGGTGATCAGCTGAACAGCATTATTCCTCTGAATGCCACGGCTAGTCGAAGTGTCGATGTTCTGGAAATAAGCAGCGGCAAAATAAATAAACTACAATCGGTAAACACTGAAAATCAGTCCGAGCTGATCCCGGGCTGGTAGTGTGTATTTCTGTTATTAATATCAAAGGTTAAATTTTATGTCGCGCTCAATACTGATTACAGGGGCTAATCGCGGGCTGGGTTTACAGATGGTGAAGCAGGCGGTTAAGAATGGCTGGCGTGTATACGCCTGTTGCCGTCACCCGGGTCAGGCAGATGCACTGGTGAGAGTGGCGTCGCTGACACCCGGGCAGGTCAGTATGCATGTGCTTGATATAGCTGACAGTGCGCAGATTCAGGCTCTTGCTTATGAGTTAAGAAACAGCTCCATCGACTGGTTAATTAATAATGCCGGTGTCTATGGCTCAATGAATAATACATTTGGACATACAGATGAAATTGACTGGTTAAAAACATTTCAAATTAATACTATCGGGCCGATGAAAATGATGGAGCATTTCTTGCCCCATATCGAAGCCGGCGGAGAGAAGAAGATAGCTACCCTGAGCAGTAAAATGGCCAGTATGGATGATAATACGTCAGGCGGTAGTTATCTGTATCGCTCAAGCAAGGCGGCTTTAAATGCGGTTGTTAAAAGTACATCGATTGACCTGAGAGAAAAAAATATCATCAGCTTAATTATGCATCCTGGCTGGGTAAGAACTGATATGGGCGGGCCGAATGGTGAGATAGACGTCAATGAGTCAGTTGACAAAATGTTTGCTATTATTGAAGCGGCTACACTTGCCGATACAGGGTCTTTTTATGATATAAATCAGGAAATAATTCCCTGGTAAATATTTCTGGAACGATAAATTAATTTACAATAACTAGTAAAAAATATGCACGTTAGTGCAAGAGCATATTGCGGGAGTAGATGAGATGGATTCCGGGTTTCTTGGTTACGCAATCTTAATTGAAATAATTATCGTACTGGCTGCATGGATAGGCTTCATTCACTGGCGGTTGTCTAAGAAGAAAAAAGAACTGGTTGCTGTACAGGAGTTAGATGCTCCGAGTCCGTATGAGATCTATCTGCAATATATCAACCGTGAATTATCCGAGACGCTGAGTCATATTGATAAGCTTTCAGAAGATCCGTCTGATGCCGAGACATTGATGATGTATCAGTACCGGCTTAAACACCTTGATGCTGAACAAAAAGCAATGACGCAATCAAAGGGTGAAACCGTTAAGTTCTGGGAGCTGTATCGTTCAAATATTGATTTTGTTCACCAGTTTGAAGATGAAGTGGTTGTAGACGAAGTGACAGCTGTTGAAGAGACAAATACCGTAACAGCTGAAAAAGACCTGTCAGTTGATACACGCAGTATGCAGGAGCAACTGGATAATTATAATGAGAATTCACGCGCTATCATTGTACAAAGTAATGATGTGATTGATCTGGTCCGGACTTTCTCTGAAAAAAATGATTCTGAAGAGCTTCAGCATATCCTGACGTTATTGAGTGCAGAGCGGGATGAGCTGAAAGCGCAACTTGAAAAAATGGAAAATGAATATACAAGAATGATGAATAATGTGATGGTTGCTAGTAAAGAGTCTGCAGAGCGCGAATCACCGGTCAGTCATATTCCAAGAGATGAAGAGTCTGTTGATATGTCCAGCGTATTATCCAAACAAAACTCAAGAATTAGTGAGTTGAATAATGTGGTTGGCAATCTTTCATTAGAACTGGAAGAAAAGAAGGCACTGGTAAAAGAAACTGAATGGGTAACCAGGCAGCTGAAAGAAACCGAACATGTTGTGATTATTCTTGAAGATGAAAATAACTTTTTACGCGGGCAGATTAAGCACTTGTTAGAAAATGCACAGTAAAATGTGAAGATTTATTGTGCCAGTTACTGACTAATTATGGATGCTGTGTTTTATCCAGTTCTCTTTTTTATGTATAAACTATGAATAATATCAGGCTGATTTGTTTTGATCTTGATGATACGCTCTGGCCGTGTATGCCGACTATTACTAAAGCTGAAGCGAAACTTTACCAGTGGTTGCAAGTCAACAAGCCTGAAATCACAAGCCGCTATACGATTAATGAGTTACGGCATAAAAGAACGGAACTTGCCAGAAGTCAGCCTGCTATCAGCCATAATCTGACGGCACTTAGAAAGGCCTCACTCCATGAGCTGGCTAATGAATTCAATGAGAAGACAGACTGGATAGATGAAGCCTTTAAGGTGTTTTATGAAGCGCGCCAGAATGTCATATTCTATGATGATGTCGAACCCGTGCTAAATCGCTTGAATGCTAAGTTCTCACTGGCGGCCATGACCAATGGTAATGCTGATATCGGCCGAACCTCGCTGGGGTTCTTGTTCGATCATTCAATTTCTGCTGAAAAGGTTGGTGCAGCGAAACCGGATCCTTTGATGTTTCAGGCGCTGATCGAGCAGGCCGGTGTTAAAGTCAGTGAGGTTCTTTGCATTGGTGATCACCCTGTGCATGATATTGAAGGGGCTCATAATATAGGTATATCAAATGTATGGCTCAACAGACAAAAACTTGACTGGCCACATGATTCTTTCAGACCCGATCATACTGTACAGAGCCTGTATGAAATTTTAGCGTTACTGGGTTGCAATGAATTGAATCCAGTGCATCCCTCAGCTTAAATTTTGGTATATAATGCCGGCTTTCGTATTTATTTAATTTGGCATAGTGGGCTAATTTCCAGCAAATGAAGTATAAAACTGACGATTTACGTATTACGGGTATTCAGGAAGTTATTCCCCCTGAAGAATTACATAAAGAATTCCCTGTTTCTGATCAGGCGGCCGGCCTGATTTTCTCTACTCGCAATCAAATTCACGAAATACTCAATGGTGAAGATGATCGTCTGCTGGTGGTTATTGGTCCTTGCTCAATTCATGACCCTGAAGCCGGGCGTGAATATGCTAAGCGCTTAAAAGATAAAATTACTGAGCTTGATAAAGATCTTTGTATTGTCATGCGCTTCTATTTTGAAAAGCCCCGTACCACCGTTGGCTGGAAAGGCTTGATTAATGACCCTCATTTAGATAATAGCTTTAAAATTAATGAAGGATTGAGGCTGGGCCGGCACTTGCTGGTTGATTTGGCCGAAATGGGTGTGCCGGCGGCAACCGAGTTTCTGGATTTGATCAGTCCACAATATATCGCAGATTTAATCAGCTGGGGGGCGATTGGTGCACGTACCACTGAGAGCCAGGGCCACAGAGAACTGGCATCAGGCTTGTCCTGTCCTGTTGGCTTTAAAAATGGCACAAACGGCGGTCTGAGTATCGCGATTGATGCGATACATGCTGCTTCACGCCCGCATGTTTTCATGTCTTTAACCAAGCAGGGGCACTCTGCGATCTTTTCAACCAAAGGAAATGAAGACTGCCACATTATTTTACGTGGTGGTAATAACAAGCCTAACTATGATGCCAAGAGTATCAATCAGGCGGCAGCTGAGCTTGAGAACAAGTCACAGCTGGCCAAGATAATGGTTGATTGTTCACATGCTAACAGCAACAAAGACTACAAAAAACAGGTTGAAGTGTGCCATGACCTTGCAGAGCAAATTGCGGCGGGCGATCAGCGCATCTTCGGATTAATGATCGAGTCTCATCTGGTAGAAGGGCGTCAGGACATTAATGATGAGTGTCTGACTTATGGCCAGAGTATCACCGATGCCTGTGTCGGCTGGGATGATAGTGTGAACATGCTGGACGAACTGGCTGCCGCGGTCAGAGCGCGTCGTCAAAAACACGCAAAGTAGCCACAAAGTACTAACAGACGCATCAGGTTATTAGCTGGTTACTCAGCTAATAACCCCATTCAATATTACCTGATCAAATTATTCTATTTGTATAAAGTCACTTACACACTATAAATTAGCTAACGTTAAATAGTAGTGAGGTATTTGAAATGCACGCTGTTAATCTTTATATCGGTGAAAGTCAGAGTGAAAATAGTTTTCAAAGCTTAAAGAATGAGCTAATGACGGATAGTCATGTGGTGAATGTTGCCTTTAATAGCAAAATGCCACATGACATGCTGGTTGAGTATGATGAGGCTTATGTGAGTCCGTCATCCATTCTGTCTCATCTCGAGGCGCACGGCTTACATGTCGATGTAACCGGGGGATAATTGCCCCTGTTGACGTCTGAAGGCAGGGGCTCAACTATAAGCTTGTTATTTACTCATAGGCACTGTAGAGGCTTATGCTTATCCGGTGATTGAACTTCAGGTTCAGTTGAGAGGAATAAGTATGGGCTTAACATAATCCACAGCCGGAAATTAATTACTACCCTGTCCGGCTTACTTTCAAATCAGATGCTGGCCTGTGTTTGCCTTGTGGAGGGTTTGCTGGTGAGCGGGCCAGTACCCGTTCCTTCAATATGCTTGCATCAAAACATACCGGCAGTCATTAGAGTGAATGTTCTAACTCAAACCGGTAAGACTCAATGTCATTTAAGACACGGTTGTCTCTGTCCGATAAATTTTCTCTTTGTCGAATCTCATTCATTAAATGATCAAATTCCGCAAAGCCTAATCCCTGTGAGGATTGCAGGTCTGTGAGTTTGTTTCGACGGTATTCCTGCCACTCATCCTGCTCAGTAAAGCTTAACTGAGCAGGGTAGTTTCTGGCTTTATAGCGGAAAAACATTTCGCCTAAACGGCTGTCTTCAAATGCCGGTGAGAGGCTGGCTAAATCAGCCGGCGATGATTTTATGATGCGATTCATTTCACTGCGGTCAGCGGGTGAGAAAAAGCCACCGCTGTACAAACTGACATCGGGGTCATTTTGAGCTTCAAATTCCTGCTCCAGAAAAACTTCCTGAATTTTCTCTTCGAGATCTTCACATTGTCTGAGCATTGTCAGGTGTTTCATGCCCTGAGCGATGTCGATTTTTGTGCGTTTGGCGGCATCGGCATTGAGTGTATTTAATGGAGCTATTACCGGACATTTATTGATGTGCACAGTTTTTAATAAGATACGTTCAGTGCCTTCCGGTAAGTCAGATTGCGGGCTGAACAGGCGATAGGCAATCTCTTCGGGCTCTTCATTGATGAGCGCACTCGGGTCTTGTCTTAAATCGAAGACGATAATGCCGTTGTTATTGGTTGGGTGCTGCGCTACAGGCACCACCATGGCGGTGCTGCCAAACTCACTGCGAATCATACCGGATGCATGCAGCACCGGTTCTTTTGCACTGAGATCGAGCATTTTTGCAACGGCTTGTTTGCTTTTATTGTTATAAACGAAGTCATACAGGCGTGGTTGTTTGTCACGAATCAGTTTGGCTATGGCGATGGTGGCATGCACATCGGACAGCGCATCATGAGCTGCTTTGTGTATCAGGTTGTTGGCAGCCGTCAGGTGTTCGAGTTTGAAACTGGGTAGGCCGTCTTCGTTCATTGGCCATTCTATGCCTTGTGGTCTGAGGGCATAAGTGATGCGAACCAGATCAATAATATCCCAGCGAGAATTGCCGTTTTGCCATTCCCGGGCATAAGGATCATAGAAGTTTCGATAGAATAAAAAGCGGCTGACTTCATCATCGAAGCGGATATTATTGTAGCCGAGGGTGCAGGTCGCCGGCCTGGCCAGTTGCTGGTGAATTTTGCCGGCAAACTCCGCTTCAGTGACACCTTTTTCAAGCGCTTGCTGAGGTGTGATGCCGGTAATAAGACAGGCTTCCGGGTTGGGCAGAAAATCATCGGCCGGCTTGCAAAATATTTCAAACGGCTCTTCAATGATATTAAAATCCAGATCGGTACGAATACCTGCAAACTGAACGGGGCGGTCGCGGCTGGGGCTGACGCCAAAGGTTTCATAATCATGCCAGTAAAAACTGGGTGTGGTCATTGCTTTGCTCATTATTATTTATTATTCACGATAAAATAGTCTATATCCTATTTAATTTAACGGTCAATTGCTATGATCAGGCGGATAAAATTTTTAATAAATACAGGCAAGGGTTTAATACGATGGGGAATGCAGAGTCGACAGGCATGGGAGAGGCTATCTTGAATATCATCTCTGAAATGTCATTCTTTAATCATTTTGAACATCAGGAGCTGGCTGTGATTGCAAAACACCTTTCCTTACGCGAGATAGCAAAAGATGAAGTGGTCTTCGAGGAAGGGGAAAAAGGCAACTATATGTGTTTTGTTGCTGAAGGCAGCCTGAATGTTGTGAAAGATATAGATGGTAAACAGAATGCGGTCATTTCAAGCATCAGTCGTGGCAAATCCTTTGGTGAGATGGCGATGGTGGATCTGGGTGCGCGATCAGCGACAGTCATTGGTGCGAGAAAGACGGAGCTGGTTATTTTGGGGCGTCAGGCGTTTGATCTGATACTTGAGCAACATCCCAGGACAGGAGTGAAACTTTTAAGCGCGGTTGCGCGTCTGTTAAGTCTGTATCTGCGCCAGGCCTCCGGTCGACTGGCTGATCAATTAGCAACCTAAGCTTTTTGATCACGGTTATACTGATGGGTATTGGCGGGGTGATAAATTATGCATTTTGGGGCTAAAGGCCATGGCATAAAATCTGCGCTGATTCATGGTTTTGTAGAAAGGCTGCCAATGGGTGATGGCAAAATTATAAATTTATAAAATGAGGAAAAACATGCGTATAGCTAATAAATACACAGCCAGAAAACTGATTTATAAGATGGCTGTGATATTGCTCAGTGGATTGATGATATCCGGCTGTTCAAAGAACGGTTATTTAGAAAAAGAACAAATGATACTGAGCGCCTATGTAGACGCGACCGTTGAAATGAAATTACATAAAGTCAGTGAGCATGTGTATTACGTGCGAGGTGTTCCTGGTGTTGCCACAGACAACCAAGGTTTTATCTCCAATGCCGGTTTTGTGGTGACCTCAGAAGGAGTGGTGGTTTATGATGCTCTGGGCACGCCGTCATTAGCAAAGAAATTGATTAAAAGTATCCGCACCGTCACCGATCAACCTATCAAAATAGTGGTTGTTGGCCATTATCATGCCGATCATATTTATGGCTTGCAGGTTTTTAAAGAACTGGGTGCGGAAATCTGGGCGCCGACCGGCTATGAAGCCTATTTAGATTCACCGTTTGCAGCCGAACGTCTGGAAGAGCGACAGTTTTCACTTGAGCCATGGGTCAATGAAAATACAGTGCTGATCTCCCCCGACAAGGTGATTACTGCGTCGCAAAAATTTCGTCTGGGTGATACTCAGTTCATCATGAGTTTGCTGGGGTCTGCGCATTCACAAGCGGACATGACATTATATATGGAAAATGAAAAGGTACTCTTTTCCGGCGATATTATTTTTGAAGGTCGGGTACCGTTTCTGGGTAATGCCAATACAAAAAACTGGCTGGCCACCTTAATCAAGTTTGAAACAGATAATGTGAGTGCACTGATACCGGGCCATGGCCCGCATGCAAAGAATCCTGCTGAAGCCATTACTCTGACACGTCATTACCTGCAGACCGTTCGCCAGACCATGGCCGATGCGGTTGAAAATTTGCAGCCATTTGATGAGGCCTATAGCGAAGCAGACTGGTCCGAGTTTGAAAAACTGCCGGCGTTTGCAGCAGCTCACCGGCGTAATGTCTATCAGGTGTATTTATCGATAGAGCAGGAGCAGTTCAGTAAGTAGATCGTGTATAATACGTGTTCCTATTTAAAGCGGGCTAAGGCCTGCTTTTTTAATTCCAACTCTCAACATTGTGGCTTTAAATCATGGCATTAATCAGACTTCGCGACATTTCCTTCCATATGGGGCAGCATAAACTGCTCGATAAGGTGAGCTTTGCGGTTGAAAAGGGTGAGCGTATCTGCCTGATAGGGCGCAATGGCGCCGGTAAGTCATCATTATTTCGCGTTATTCAGGGCGATATGATCTCTGACGATGGTTTAATTGAACGAAGTCAGGATTTAAAAGTGGCTGCACTGGCACAGGAGCCTAGCGGTTCTGAAGAAGGCAGCGTCTTCGATATTATCGCTCAGGGGCTTGGCGAAGCAGGTAAGCTGATCGCAGAGTATCATGATGTTAGCCATCAGATGGCAATCAACTATACCGATAAGCTGATGAGTGAGATGGATCGCCTGCAGCAGAAAATTGAAACCGTTGATGGCTGGAAGCTGGAACAAAAAGTGACGGCTGTAATTACAAAAATGAATCTTGATCCGGATGTGATGTTCAATACCTTATCCGGTGGTATGAAGCGACGGGTCATGCTGGCCTCGGCACTGGTTACTGAACCGGATCTGCTGTTGCTGGATGAGCCCACCAATCACCTGGATATCGAAGCCATCAAATGGCTGGAAGATTTTCTGATTGATCAGAAAATTTCTTTACTTTTTATTACGCATGATCGTTCATTTCTGAAAAAACTGGCGACAAAAATTATAGAGCTGGACCGGGGTACTTTAACCGAGTGGCCTGGCAACTATGAAACTTACCTGATAAGAAAGCAGGAAGCACTGGAAGAAGAAGAGCGACATAATGCCTTGTTTGATAAAAAACTGGCGCAAGAAGAAGTCTGGATCCGTCAGGGTATTAAAGCCCGGCGCACCCGAAATGAAGGTCGTGTTCGTGCACTTAAAGAGTTACGTAATCAGAGACAGGCGCGGGTTGAAAGGCAGGGCTCGGTCAATATGCAGGCGCAGGGTGGAGACCGCTCGGGTAAGCAGGTTGTTGAACTGACGGATGTGTCATTTGCCTTCGGCGATAAAAAGATTGTTGATCATTTTTCTACCCTGCTGCTAAGCGGTGACAAAGTGGGTGTGATTGGTGCTAATGGTGCCGGCAAAACAACGTTTCTGAAAATATTATTAGGACAACTGGCACCGGATTCCGGTGAAGTAAAGCTCGGTACTAATCTGCAGGTTATATATTTCGATCAGCTACGCTCTCAGCTTGAGGATGATAAAACCGTTATTGATAACCTGGCTGAAGGCCGGGAAAGTGTTGAAGTCAATGGTGCCCAGAAACACGTTATTGGCTACCTGGGTGATTTTCTTTTTGCACCTGACCGTGCGCGTTCACCGGTGCGTATGTTGTCCGGTGGCGAGAAGAACCGTTTATTACTCGCCAAGTTATTTTTAAAGCCTTCAAATGTGATGGTGCTTGATGAGCCCACCAATGACCTTGATCTGGAAACACTGGACTTACTGGAAGAGTTAATCTCTAACTATAAAGGCACATTAATACTGGTCAGCCATGACCGGGACTTTATTGATAAAGTAGTCACCAGTACGATTGTCATGGAAGGCAATGGCGTACTGAGTGAGTTTGTCGGTGGTTATGATGACTGGTTGCGTCAGCGTGCGACATTAAATGATGCAAAGAGTAATAGCGCTAAAAAACCGGCAGAAAAAAAAGCTGAGGTAAAGGCTGAAAAAAAAGCCGAGACAGCGCCTGCTAAAAAACTTTCTTACAAAGAGAAACTGGCGCTGGAAAAATTACCGGCGCAGATAGAACAGCTGGAAACCGATATTGAAGCGATGCAGGTAAAGATGAGTGACGCGGATTATTTCAAACTGGATGCAGCTGTGATGGCTCAGGACAAGGAAAAACTGGAAGCCATGGAGTCTGAACTGACTGTTGCTTATCAGCAGTGGGAAGAGCTGGAAGCTTAGATGACGAAAGCACTCGAAGATAGCTATGAAACATTAACGCCTGATTTAATCATCGATGCGGTTGAAGAGCAGGGTTACTTAAGCGATTTAAGAGTGCTGGCATTAAACAGTTATGAGAACCGGGTTTATCAGGTCGGGATTGAAGAAGGCTTGCCGTTAATTGCAAAATTTTATCGTCCGTGTCGCTGGACGGATGAACAAATTCTTGAAGAGCATGAATTCACTCAGCAGCTGGTTGATAACGATATTCCGGTTATTCCTGCCATCAGACATAAACAGGGCAAGAGTTTGTTCTACAGTGCCGGTTACCGCTTTGCACTCTATGAGCGTAAAGGTGGCCGGGCACCGGAACTGAGTGATCATGAACAGCTTTATCAGTTAGGGCGTTATATTGGCCGTATTCATGCAACCGGCGCAGCCAGTGCTTACCGGCACCGCCCTGTCATTAATACTGAAGCTTTCTTAACAGCACCTTATGACTATTTATTAAAATCAGCATTTATGCCTGAATATCTGATGCCGGCTTATACCTCACTAATGGAAGATCTTATCGAGCAGGTCATCACTCAATATAATTGTGTTGAGTTTTCTACGATCAGGTTACACGGCGACTGTCATGTCGGTAATATTCTGTGGAAAGATGACGGACCACAGTTTCTGGATTTTGATGACAGCCGGATGGGACCAGCGGTGCAGGATATCTGGATGCTGTTATCCGGCACGGAGGATGAGCAGCGGCTGCAGTTACAGGAAATACTGGAAGGTTATGAAGAGTTTTATGAGTTTAATAAAGCGGAGATAAGCCTGATCGAATCGTTAAGGACTATGCGACTGGTGCATTACGCCGCCTGGATTGCTCACCGCTGGACTGACCCCGCTTTCCCGATGGCTTTTCCGTGGTTTGGTGAGCCTCGCTATTGGGAACAACATATATTAGAGCTGCGTGAGCAGTTATCCAACCTGCATCATAAGCCTCTGGATATGCGTTATAACGCCTGATACAGCCTTATATCATGCATCTGGTTTCATCGGATGAACCTGACCCTTTATCTCCAATCTGTTCATTTTCAATTTATCTCTGTTTTAATCTGTCATGGAATGTTTGTTTATTTGGCATAATTAGCCTATAACAAACAGGTCCTACGGATGAATAGAATATTAATAAAAATAATTAAATTAGCTGCATCTATGTTCGTTAGTGTTCTGCTTTGACTGATAATGACAGTTATTTTTAAAATAATAATATCCCGAATTTAAGTATTGACGTATGGAGATCAATATGAATTTTTCAGAAATTTTGGCTATCTGGTGGCCGGCTCAGGCCGGGGTTTCGGCTGCAATCTGGCTGCTAATTGTTATTCTGACTATGTGGCTGGCAAGATCTCCGGCGCATAAAGCCATTAGAAGTTTTAGTTTTATTATCAGAAATGCAATGCGAATGGCCGCTTATTCAATAACGTCTTTAGAGAAACATCTGGCTGTGCGTAACAGAGAAGTCCTGTTATCAACGGGGCTGGAAGAAACAGAGCGTTATATCGAAAGAGAGTTTCAGCGCGTTGAAGATGTGGTTAACAGAGATCTCAGTGGTTATCCGTCGCTACAGCGGGAATTAAAAGATCAGATTACCAAAATAGACGATGACTATCGGCAGTCTTCAGAAGTGCCACCGATGCCACAAAACTATATTGAGGCGATTGACTCGGTCAGCAAAATTAAAGGCAATGGCGACCCAATGGTGACAAAGATTCTTGGTGAAATCCAGACCACGATGAAGCATAACAGTGAAAAGGAAGTCGCAGAGTATCGTCGTTCAAGTAAGGAACGCCATCTCTTACTGAAAACAATGAAGCCCTATTGGCGTAACCTGAGCAAGACACTATCCAGTGTTGAAAAGAAAATAGTGGGCCTTGAAGACCGTTCAAAAGTGATTGATAAGCAAATTGCAAAATATGAACAGATCATGGCAAAAACGGATAAGGCGGAACGTATCTTATCCTCATCAACCATGACACAGTTTTTTACATCCGGTCTGGTGCTGCTGATTGCTTTACTGGGCGTTTATGTCAACTTTCAGCTGATTGCACTACCGATGTCTGAAATGGTCGGTGGTAGCAGTCGCCTGGGTCCGCTGCGCGCTTCGGATGTGGCCGCGCTGGTGCTGGTGTTCTTTGAAATTGTACTGGGTCTGTTTTTAATGGAGTCACTGCAGATTACCAAGCTGTTTCCGATTATCGGTTCACTGGATGATAAGCTAAGGAAAAACATGATGCTGGTGGCTTTTGTGTTGTTAGTCATCTTTGCCGGTATCGAATCATCACTGGCCTATATGCGAGACCTGCTGGCCGCTGATAGGGAAGCGCTGACACAAAGTCTTGCCGGTGTCATCGTCGAGGCTCCTGAGTTCAGATGGATAACGACGGTAGGGCAAATGACAATGGGCTTTATTTTGCCGTTTGCACTGATGTTGATTGCTATTCCGCTCGAGTCATTTGTGCATGCCCTGAGAATAGTAATTGGTATGGTGGGTGTGTTTTCACTGAGAGCATTGGCTTTTATTGTTCGACAAGTGGGTAGTTTAGCCAGTAGTATTGGACATATAGTTTTAAATATTTATGATCTTATTATCTTTATTCCTTTGAAAATAGAACACAGTCTTCAAAGCAGTACTAAGATAACTGATGATGATAAAAAACATAAATCATCTGTTTCAGAGTAAAACAGGATGTCAGGGGGAATAATGATTAAGAAAATACGCATACTTGCCATGGCCGGTTTAATAGTTTTATTGTCAGGCTGTTCAGATCCTAAGTCTCACGCAACATCGGTAATGCTGTTGCTGGATACATCCGGAACTTACACGCAGGAATTATCTAAAGCTCAGGCGATCATCAATTACTTGTTAGGCACCATGACGAGTGGTGACTCATTTGCCGTTGCACGAATAGACAGTGGCAGCTTTAGTGAAAAAGATATTGTTGCAAAAATGACCTTTGATGACAGGCCATCCGCGGCGAACTCTCAGAAAAGAACATTTCAGGCAGCCATTAACAAAATGGTCGCTGAAGTTAAAAGCAGTACCTATACCGACATCAGTGGCGGTATGCTACAGGCGATTGAGTTTCTGGAAGAAACCGGTGCCGGCAACCGGCATATTCTGGTCTTTTCTGATATGAAAGAAGAAATTCCTAAAGGTCACGTCAGAGACTTTCCGATTAATTTCAAGGATGTCACCGTCACTGCACTGAACGTGACCAAGTTACGTACTGATAATGTTGACCCTCGTGAGTACATGAGTCGTATTGATGACTGGAAAACAAAGGTTGAATCCAGTGGTGGTTTATGGCGGGTTATTAATGATCTTGATCGGGTAGAAAAATTGCTGCACGAAGATTAAATCAAATTTAGCTGTGATTAAAAAAGCTATATCCTTGTGATGTGGCTTTTTTTTGAGCAGGTTAATAACTTATAATGCCCGGTAGCTGTTTTAAGCCTGTAGCAGAGATGGCTTAATAACCCTGCAAAACGCGGTTTGACATGGCCCTGCGAAGGTGTAGACTGCGTGTCCCTAAATTTAGATAACATCAGGTGAATAGCTCATGACGCCCGAAGAAGTAAAAACATTAATTGAAGCGGGTATGCCCGACAGTACTGTGACGGTGACCGGTGACGGCAGCAAATTTGAAGCCATTGTTGTCAGTGCGGATTTTGCAGGCAAAACTATGGTTCAGGAGCAGAAAATGGTTTATGCGACGGTTAATCAAGAGATCACCAGTGGTGCTTTACATGCTTTAACGATCAAAGCGTTCACCCCGGAAGAGTGGCAGCAGCAGAACGCCTGAGCAGAATCATCACGCTAATTCGTGACAATTCTGCAGGTATTGGCTTATCTCAGGCTGTCGGTAATATGCGGCTCCAGATTCTTTAACATCTGATTAAAGACTTTGGGGTTAGCGGCAATGACATTGCCATTTTCCAGATAATCTTCATTGGCTGAAAAATCGGTAATGATACCGCCAGCTTCCCGAACCAGCAGTGCACCGGCAGCAATATCCCAGCTTTGCAGACCAATTTCCCAAAAACCATCAAGCCGGCCACAGGCAACATAAGCCAGATCCAGTGCGGCAGAGCCAGCACGGCGTATACCGGCTGCTTCCGGGAAAAATGATTTAAACATCCCAAGGTAGGCATCAAGGTGGCGCACGTCTTTATATGGGAACCCTGTACCTAATAAAGCACCGCTTAAGCCCATTTGTTTACTAACGCGAATACGGCGATTATTGAGGTATGCCCCGTCACCAAGACTGGCAGTAAACAGTTCCTGACGTAACGGGTCGTAGACTACGCCAAGCACCAGCTTGTTTTTGTGTTTCAGAGCAATAGAGATAGAAAACTGCGGAAAGCCATGTAAATAGTTGGTGGTGCCATCCAGTGGATCAATTATCCACTGATATTCGCTGGTGTTTTCACCAGAGCGTCCGCTTTCTTCAGCTAAAATCGAGTGATCTGGAAAGGCTTGCTTAAGCGTGCGAATGATTATGCTTTCGGCTTTCTGGTCGACTTCTGTGACGAAATCATTTCTTTCTTTGGTTACAACCGGCAAATGATCAATACGATCCATATACTGAACAATCACTTTACTAGCGTCGCGTGCGGCACGGACGGCAATATTCATCATCGGTTTCATTGAAAAGAGCTCTTGGATTGAATCGGCGCGTAGCATAACAGAAACGCTTAAATTTGTATCGGGATTCATTCAAATCAGGCAGAATTAGCCCCTTTACAAAACTGATTATAGAGCATGTTAGAAAATATCCGAATTGTTATGGTAAATACTTCGCATCCGGGCAATATCGGAGCGGCAGCAAGAGCCATGAAAAATATGTCGCTGGCTGAGTTATATCTGGTTGATCCTGTAGAGTTCCCCTCTACAGAGGCCGCTCTCAGAGCAACCCATGCGGTTGATATTGTTGATAAGGCCGTTGTTAGCGGCTCATTAGCAGAGGCGGTGGCAGACTGCAGCCTGGTGATTGGTACCAGTGCACGGGAAAGAACCATGAGCTGGGTGGTTGAGAAGCCACGGGAAATGGCGGCCACTGCGCTGGCGCATGCATCACAGGGCAAGGTGGCTATTGTTTTCGGTAGAGAGCGTACCGGTCTGACTAACGAGGAGCTGTCATTGTGCCAGCGTCTGGTGCATATCCCGACTAACCCTGAGTGCACTTCACTAAATGTGGCTGCAGCGGTGCAAGTGATTGCTTATGAGTTGTTTAATGCGGACTTAGGGGAGAGCAATTATATTGTGCCTGAGCAGCTGGGCGATGATCAGGTTGCCAAAGCAGGCCAGATCCAGACATTGCATCAGCACTTTGAGCAGGTAATGACAGAAGTAGCGTTTTTTGGCAGCAATAACCCTGAGAATGTTATGCGTCGTCTGCAGCTGTTTCTGAACCGTGCTCAGCCGACACGACGGGAGCTGAATATTTTGCACGGCATTCTAACGGCCATGCAGAAAAAGTTATAAGGATTTCTTGCCCGTACCCAGTGCTAAAAGTAACCATGCCAGTAATAACAGGCTGCCGCCAAGCGGGGTGATGGCACCCAGCCAGCGAGTGTCGGTCAGAGCGAGGGTATAGAGGCTGGCTGAGAAAATAATGGTACCGCAGAGCATTAGCCAGCCAGCGACTTTAACCAGCTGATGTGGATGTTGCTGATAAATCAGTGCAATAAGGATGAGTGCCAGAGAATGGTATATTTGATAGCTTACGGCCGTTTGATAAATAGTCATTAAATCAGCGCTAAGTACCTGCTTAATAGCATGCGCACCAAAGGCACCGAATGCTACGCTTAAAAATCCGCCAACAGATCCGATCATTATAAAGCTGCGTGAAGTTTTGCAAAGATTCATGTATGTTACCCAGTTGATAAAAAATTAGTTTGCAGGAGTAGTAAAATGCCATCATTTGATATTGTATCTGAAGTTGATCAGCATGAATTAAAAAATGCGGTTGATCAGGCTAACCGTGAAATTACAGGACGCTTCGACTTTAAAGGCAGCGACTCTAAAATCAAACAAGCTGAGGATGTATTAAATATTGAATCAGCAAGTAAATTTCAGATTCGTCAGATACATGAAATATTATTTAATAAATTATCAAAGCGCGGACTTGATCTTCGTTGTCTGAATCTGGGCGATATTGATGAACGTGGCAACCGCGCATATCAGGCTGCTAAGATTCAGGCCGGTATTGAATCAGACTCGGCACGTAAAATTATAAAACTGATTAAAGAAGCTAAAATAAAAGTGCAGGCAGCAATACAGGGTGAGCAGGTCAGAGTAACAGGTAAAAGCAGAGATGATCTGCAAAAGGTTATCAGCCTGCTAAAAAATTCTGACATTGATCTGCCTTTGCAATATCAAAACTTTAGAGATTAAACGAGTAGTTAATATATTTCCCGTATCAGCTACGATGCCGGGAAAGATTGAAGCTAATACAGGTTTAATGGTTTTTAGTTTCTGAATTAAAAAACAGGATCTTATAGCTAATACGACAGTATTGGCTAGATTTCAAAGAGTTGTCAAAAAAAGCGGTCTTTGTCTTAGTGTGGCTAAGCGGCCACAAAGGACCGCTTTGGTCTTGTGGCTTGAGTGAACAGATGTTTATTTTTAGATATTATTGTTTATCGAGAATCTGCAACAGCTGATCCTAAGTATTAATTTTTCATAAGCAGTTTTGATAAGTGTTTCAGGTCAAAGTGATGATTGAGATTGAAGGTTTATAAATTCTCAGTGACATAAAACATAAACTCTAATGCATCAATATTAATATGTTCCAATCTTAGAATATAAACAGATAAAACTATAAGTACTGTATATCTTCAATTGTACTAAAAACCTAGTGTAAACCCTTATATGATTCAGATAGATAAAGTATATAGTAGACAATGTTTACAAATTTGAAACACTGTTGATTTGTAACTATAGATGTGTCGTGACAAGTGATAATAAAAAAACGTTTTCTTCTTTTTATATCTTGGATTAAAAGAGGGTAATATAATGAAAATAAACAATGGATTTGCATTGTCTTTAGTGCTGTTGATTTTTCCTGTTTTAGTAAATGCTGAACTGATTTTCTCTGCTCCCCCCAGAGAAAAACCGGATGTCGGTGAAAAGCTTTATGGTCCTATTGCTGAATCACTGAGTGTGATGTTGGGAGAAAAAGTTGTCTACAAGCACCCGCGTGACTGGCTAACTTATTCTATGAAAATGCGAAGGGGTGACTTTGATATTATTTTTGACGGCCCTCAGTTTTCTGCCTGGAGAATGCAGCATATTCAGCACGTACCATTAGTTAGGCTGGAAGGTCATCTCGGGTTTTTTATTGTTGCCAAGAAGGATGCAGGACTAAATGGTATTCAGGATCTTGTAGCTAGAAAAATATGCGGGCTGGCCTCACCAAATCTGGCGACTATTGCAATGTTACGTGAATTCAAAAATCCGGTCAGGCAGCCGATCTTTGTTGAAACGAAAGGTGGAATGAAGGGGATTTTTAATAATATTAAGTCGGGTAAATGTGATGCCGCCGTTATGCGAGACGGCTTTTATAAAAATATACTGACGGAAGAACAAAGAGCTCAGTTCACAATTATCTGGAAGAGCAAGCGTATGCCAAACCAGACAATTACTGCCAGTAAAAAAATACCACAGCAGTTAAGAGAGCAGGTGATTGCCACGTTAACAAGTCAAAAGGGCTCGGCTAGTGCAGATGGTTTGTTTAAGCGCTTTAGTAAAAACTCGAAGCAGTTCATAGCATCCGAAAATAAAGATTATGAAAATCTTAATATGCTGCTAGAAGGGGTGGTTTGGGGTTGGTGATATTTTAAGATGATTATTAATGCATGATGTAATATTTACCATTTCTATTACGCCAGAGGCCTACCTTCAGTATTACCGGGGTGCGGCAAAGGCGGTTATTGTAAAGGCTGAGGACGGGCGTAGAATTCGCTTTCCCGCTCAGGCGCTTCAGTCGCATATTAAACCAGAAGGAATCCATGGACGGTTTCGTCTGCTCTTTGACAAGAATAATAAGTTGATAAAACTCGAAAAACTATCTTCTTAGTTTTACCTCCTGTGTTCTCTTAGGTGCTTATTGTTTTGATCACATAGACATCGTAGCGGGTTTTTTTTGATTGCAACGACATGGTTGGCTCTGGGCCGGCTAAAACTTCAGCGCCTTTGGGGCGTTTTACAACAACACGCTGCTTAGCAAAATTAAGTGCAGCGGCCAGCAGTGTAGCATTTGTGTCGTCGGATGAGTGACCGATCAGTGTTTGTAATATTTGCATATCCTTTTTTACCAGTGCCGTTTTTTTCTTTTCCGGGTACATCGGGTCAAGGTAGACAACATCACAGTCCTGAATGATGCGCTGATTCATGAACATTGCGGCATCAGCGTGATAAAGTTCAAATCCATTCTCGGTTGCCTGCCGGAATAATGGGTTGTCTTCAGCAAACTGTATGGCCTGCTTCAGCATCTCTGCCAATATCGGAGACTGTTCGACAAGGCTGAGCTTTGATCCGAGATTAGCCAGTATCAGTGCGTCACGTCCGAGTCCTGCAGTGGCATCAAGTATATGGGGTTTGTTTTTGCCGGTAATACCAATGGCTTTTGCGATGGTCTGGCCTTTACCTCCGCCATATTGAAGTCTGTGAGCCAGGCCACCGCGGGTAAAATCAATGTTTAACTGATATTTGTTATTCGTCTCATGTAATACCGGTTGGCTCTCGTTAAAACTCATATACAACGAGGTGTTCACCGGCAGGGTCTCTGAGAATGTAAAATTATTTGATGATGCAAAGTCCATTGCCTGTTCCATCTTTAATGGATCAGAGCAATAAATTGTGAGATTTGATGGCATAATATAGAGCTTTTTAGCTGGTTTGTTTGCTGAAATTATAACGTTTAATTCATTGCAGATATGATAATTTTCATATTACAGACTTTAATTATTATTTGGAGTGTGACTTGTTAGTTGATATTGGAGCGAATCTTAGCTCGCCGCGATTTGATAAAGATATTGACGAGGTGATAACTCGCGCGATATCTTCTGGCGTGGGTCAAATGATTGTGACTGGGACGAGTGTGACTGAGTCTGAAAAAGCCATTGCTTTATCCGCTGGTTATCCCGGTATTTTATATTCAACGGCTGGTATTCATCCGCATAATGCTAAAGATTCTTCATTAGCCTCATTAGAACAGTTGTCAGTCCTGCTAGATAGTCGATATGTGGTTGCTGTTGGTGAATGCGGGTTGGACTTTAATCGAAACTTTTCAGTGCCGAAAGATCAGCTAAGGTGCTTTACAGCACAGCTTGAACTGGCTGTTGAAAAGAAAATGCCGGTGTTTTTACACCAGCGTGATGCTCACTCTGATTTTGCCAGGATTCTTGCTCAATATATTGACCGCTTGCCGGCTGCTGTCGCGCACTGTTTTACCGGTAATGAAGATGAGTTGATACAGTATCTAGACATGGGCTTGTATATCGGTATAACAGGCTGGGTTTGTGATGAGAGAAGAGGCCTTGATCTGAAGTCTCTTGTGCATAAAATTCCACTGCAGCGGCTGATGATAGAAACGGATGCACCTTATTTGCTGCCGAGAGATTTAAAACCGAAACCAAAATCAAGCAGAAATGAACCGGCCTATTTACCTCATATTTGTCAGGTTGTGGCGGACTGTTATGGCAGGCCTTATACCGAGATAGAAACACATAGTTATAATAACAGTCTGCGTTTTTTTAATATTTAATGGAATCAATTCTGAGCTACACATGTTTATGCTGGTTATAAACGTTCATGATCTCTGGCATGGCCTGTTTAAAAGCCTGAATGATAACGGGATCAAAATGTTTGCCTGACTCCTGTTCAAGCAGGTCGAGTGCTTTGTCTATTGGCCAGGCTTCTTTATATGGACGTTTCGAGGTTAATGCATCAAATACATCTGCAATCGCTACGATTCTGGCTGCCAGTGGTATGTTACCGGCAGATAGTTGATTGGGATAACCGGTGCCGTCAAATTTTTCATGATGGGCATCAGCAATATCAATTCCCATCTTAAATATGCTGTAACCTACCTGATTCATTTGCGCTTCGCAGCGCCTCAATACATTGGCACCAATGACAGGGTGTTGCTGCATTTGCCGCCTCTCTTGCTCGGTTAGCTGGCCGGGCTTGAGTAAGATGCTGTCTTCAATGCCGACTTTGCCGATATCGTGCATGGGCGCAAAGCGTAGTATGTCCCGTATGTATTGTTTATTAATTGCTTCACTATAGGGGCTGTTATCTTTTAGCTGCTGAGCGATGATGGAGGAATAAATACTCATTCGCAGTAAGTGATCACCTGTTTCCGGGTCGCGACTTTCTGCCAGTTTTGCCAGACCTTCAATGGCAGAAATAACCAGGTTTTCCATCACTACGCTTTTTTCAAAACTGTGTGTCAGCTGGTCACCGATAAAACTTACCAGTCCGTTCTTTGATTCGTCATAAGCATTAATCTGCTCGGATGCAAAAACAATCACACTATCATCTTTAAATGAAGTGGTTAATGGTAAGAGTAATGCGGATTTAAGCTGGTCCTTTATCAGCAGCTGGACGATGGCTGAATCGGGGTACTGTTTTGATATTTGAGAGATATCGTTAACGATTGCTATTTTGCCTTTATCAATCATATCGGCCATGAAAGAGCCTTTAAAATCAAAAGATTGATTTTCTTCTAATGTGCTTTTTTTGTGGCTGAATAAGCGGCTTAATTTTATTGTGCTACGACCGGCATCGACATGAAAGATACCCGTCCAGTTAATCGGTGAAATATTGTTAAACTCATTAAATACAATCTCCAGCGTTTCATCGATAGTGGCGGAGCTGGCGACATGAGATGTTAAATTGAAAATAGCATTCAACGACGATGACATATTATTAATAGCATCATCCAGCAAGCTGAGTTCATTATGAGTCTTATTGTGAATTCGGTGTTGCAGATAACCATTTGAAATGTAATGAATTCCGCGCAGGCTTGTCTTTAAGGGGCTGAGTAAGCGGAAATACAACAGGGCTAAAATACCGCAGGCAATTAGCCCTGAAAATATCAACAGCCCCTTGATGATCAGGGTCAGCTTTTCAAGCTTGCGTTGCATCATATCTCTGAATGCTTGTGCTAAAAGGCTTGTTGAATGTGTAAATGACTCTGCGTTTTTCAGTATAAATTCTGCGGCGTACTCTAAGCGCGGTGCTGTGAGGTTATTGCCATATGATTGTGCAAGGCCTGATTGAAAGTTTTCCCATTCGTCTACGGTTAGCTGCAATTGAGAAATAGACTGCTCATCCCAGTTGCAACTCAGGCCGCTTTTAAGGCCTGTTAATTCAGGGCCAAGCTCTCTTTCTTTAAAGGCGTGAATAATCTCATCATAACGACTTGTCTGATCATCAAGGCTTTTAGCGTATAACTTCAAATCTCTGTTATACGTTGCATAATCACGCGGTGCATTGGTTTTGTACTGCTGACTTTGAGTAATGATGCCGGTTGCAATGACCCGGAGCTGTCCTGCCAGATTAAGGATGGCGTAATCGTGTTTGCGGGCATTGACTGAACTTAATGTATAAGTAATGGCACCAGCCAGCAGGCTGAATAAGATTAAAACGGCCAATGGAATCTGATATTTAAGAAGTTGGTACCACCTGACGGTGCTGTTGCGTAAACGCGGCTTTCCACTCATTTAGCTCTCACAATGCAGGTTAATTTGGATTTCGCTAATATCTGTATGCTATATACCCATATTGGATATATTTATCTAATAAATATATCCAATATGGGTATATTTAATCGTTTGATAATATTATTATGGCAACTTATCTTAAGATAAGTTCTAGTGAATCAAATGATGGCTAACGCCGGGGTTAAAGAGAAATGAAATACATTAAGACTTTTGCGGAAATTGGCATTAATAATGTCGATATTGTCGGAGGAAAAAATGCATCTTTAGGTGAGATGTACTCAGCTCTGGCAGAGCAAGGTGTGAATGTTCCTTATGGTTTTGCTACCACGTCTGAAGCTTACCGCTTGATTCTGGATGAAAATAACCTGAAGGAAAAAATTGAAAAATGCCTGGATGAGCTGGATGCGCATGATGTAGTTGCCTTGGCTAAAACCGGGAAGCTAATACGCGGCATGATCATGGATGCTGAAATCCCTAAAGTGCTGCACGATGAAATTGTTGCAGCTTATCAGTTGCTTGAAGAGCGTTATGGCGCAAACCCTGATGTAGCAGTCAGAAGTTCTGCTACCGCTGAAGATTTACCGGATGCATCATTTGCCGGTCAGCAGGAAACCTACCTTAATATTAGTGGTGTAGAAGATTTGATAAAAACCTGTAAGCAGGTTTATGCCTCATTGTTCACTGATCGTGCTATTTCATATCGGGTGCATAAAGATTTTGCGCATACCGATATCGCACTGTCGATTGGTGTGCAAAAAATGGCGCGTTCGGATCAGGGTTCTTCAGGTGTTATGTTCACACTGGATACCGAAAGTGGCTTCCGCGACGTAGTATTTATTAATTCATCTTATGGTCTTGGGGAAAATGTTGTTCAGGGCTCCGTGAATCCGGATGAGTTTTATGTTTTCAAACCAACCTTAGCGACAGGGCATCGTCCAATCATCAGGCGTTCTCTGGGTGAGAAAGCGATAAAAATGATTTACTCAGATGTTGCTGGTGAGTCGGTTAAGAATATCGATGTTGAGCCGTCTGAGAGAAGCAAGTTTTCATTGTCCGATGATGACGTATTACAGCTGGCCCGTTATGCCGTGAAAATTGAGCAACATTATGGCCGTCCTATGGATATTGAGTGGGCGAAAGACGGTACAAACCAGCAGTTGTATATCGTTCAGGCGCGCCCCGAGACAGTACAGACGCAAGAGTCTAATCAAAAACAATACCGCTACAGTTTGAACGAGCGCAGTGCTGTTAAATGTATTGGCAGAAGTATTGGCAAGAAAATAGCTATTGGTCGTGCCCGTGTCGTGATGGATGCTGCCGACATGCATACGATAAAGCCGGGTGAAGTGCTGGTGTCTGATATTACTGACCCGGACTGGGAGCCTGTGATGAAAATTGCATCAGCACTGGTTACCAACCGAGGCGGCAGAACCTGTCATGCTGCCATCATCGCCAGAGAGCTGGGTATTCCTGCCATTGTTGGCTGTGGTGATGCCACAGAGCAGATTAAAACAGGTGATATCGTAACCGTTTCATGTTCCGAAGGTGACACCGGTTATGTCTTTGAGGGTGAATTGTCGTTCAATACCGATGAGATTGATTACGGTAACCTCAAACAGTCAAAGACCGATATTATGCTGAATCTGGCTAATCCGGAAAGAGCATTTGAAGCCTCTTTTTTACCGGTGCAGGGGGTGGGGCTGGCTCGCCTTGAGTTTATTATTAATAATACAATCGGCATTCATCCTCGTGCGTTATTAGAATTTGATACGCTTGATGAGGCGCTACAGCAGCAGATTAAGCCGATTATTTCCGGCTACGCAACGCCTGAGCGTTATTATGTGGAGCGCCTTGCTGAAGGCGCTGGCCGGATAGCTGCAGCGTTCTATCCGCGGCCTGTGATCGTCAGATTATCTGACTTCAAATCAAATGAATATGCATCACTTATTGGCGGACCTTTATTTGAGCCGGAAGAAGAGAACCC
Source organism: Gammaproteobacteria bacterium (assembly GCA_029882215.1). Classification (GTDB taxonomy): domain Bacteria; phylum Pseudomonadota; class Gammaproteobacteria; order SZUA-229; family SZUA-229; genus JAUVDT01. The sequence continues at coordinate 27,045 of JAOULC010000008.1, forward strand.
AATGATCGGCTTCCGCGGTGCATCACGCTATCCATCTGAGCACTTCAGTCGCTGCTTTGAGCTTGAGCTGCAGGCGCTATTACAGGTAAGAAAAGTAATGGGGCTGGACAATATGCATATAATGGTGCCATTTGTTCGCAGTGTTGATGAAGCCACTAAAGTACTACAGATGATGAAACAGCAAGGGCTTAGTCGGGGTACCGATGGCCTGAAAGTGTATCTGATGTGTGAATTACCGGTAAATGCCTTACTGGCTGACCAGTTCCTTGAGCACTTTGACGGCTTTTCAATTGGCTCAAATGACCTGACACAGCTGACTCTGGGTGTTGACAGGGATTCGGGTTTATTAACAGGCTTTGATGAGCGTAATGAGGCCGTTAAAATGCTGATGAAAATGGCTATTACAGCCTGTCAAAAGCAAGGTAAATATGTGGGTATCTGTGGTCAGGCGCCATCCGATTTTCCTGAAATAACACGCTGGCTGGTTGAAAATGGTATCTCATCCATTTCATTAAACCCGGACAGTGTGATGAATATGACGGAAGAAGTGCTAAAGGTGGAAGCAGGATTGAACGCGACTGAGGGACATCGTCGATCGACAGATAGTTGATCTTTGTCTATGTCATTTAAATAAATCTGGTTTACACTCTGCCTATATTAAAGAAATGGCAGAGAGGGTTATTTGAATCACGCGTTTAGGGCTTTATTAAAGTCAATGTTTGGGAGTCTGAGGGATCTGACTCCTATTATATTGGTTGTTATTTTTTTTCAGTTGGTTGTATTCGGACAACCAATGCCAAACCTGTCTGATTTGCTGCTAGGTTTATTCTTTGTCACGCTCGGGCTGACGTTCTTTATCTATGGTCTGGAAATGGGGCTTTTTCCAATTGGAGAAAGTATGGCGCATGCTTTTGCGCGAAAAGGCAGCGTGTTCTGGTTAGTTGCATTTGCCTTCTCTCTGGGTTTTGGAACCACTATTGCCGAACCTGCATTAATCGCGGTAGCGGCTGAAGCGGCCAGAGTCGCTGCAAATGGCGGAGTGATAGAGCAGAGCCAGAGCGCGCAACTGAGTTATGCCACCGGCCTGAGGTATACTGTTGCATTGTCTGTGGGTATCGCCATTGTACTGGGTGTTGTACGAATCATTAAAGGCTGGCCAATTCATTTGATGATCATTGCCGGTTATCTACTGGTTGTCATCATGACGGTATTTGCGCCTGAAGAAATTGTCGGTATAGCTTACGATTCCGGTGGTGTGACGACTTCAACCATCACCGTACCGCTGGTTACGGCCTTAGGTGTTGGGCTGGCTTCTTCAATTAAAGGCCGCAACCCGATGGTTGATGGTTTTGGCCTGATTGCTTTTGCGTCACTGTTGCCCATGATCTTTGTGATGGCTTATGGCATGGTGATTTGATGATGTTAATGAACCTTTTAGATACCTTTCTCTCAACACTAAAAGATGTGTTGCCAATTGCTGTTATTTTATTTGGTTTTCAGTTTCTTGTTATTCGTCGTCCGGTACGAAATTTAAAAAATGTTCTGGTCGGTTTTATTTATGTGATTATTGGCCTTACCTTTTTTCTGGTTGGTCTCGAAAAAGCCTTGTTTCCACTGGGACGTCTAATGGCTGATCAGCTAACCAGTCCTGATTTTCTATTTGATGAATCCGGGGTGTTACCGGATGTTGTTAACTGGGCAGATTACTATTGGGTATATATCTTTGCCTTTGCAATTGGTTTTAGTACCACTATTGCTGAGCCGTCTTTAATGGCGGTGGCTATCAAAGCCAGAGAGGTGTCCGGCGGGGCGATCGGCGTATGGGGGTTACGGATTGCGGTAGCGCTGGGTGTGGCGGTGGGAATATCACTGGGGACTTATAGAATAGTTACAGGTTTACCGATGCACTATTTTATTATCAGTGGTTATATCTTTGTCGTTATCCAGACTTTTTATGCGCCGAAAATGATCGTGCCATTGGCTTATGATTCGGGTGGCGTCACTACCTCAACGGTTACAGTACCTTTGGTGGCAGCACTTGGTCTTGGCCTGGCAGAAACAGTACCGGGAAGAAATCCATTAATTGATGGCTTTGGTTTAATTGCTTTTGCCAGCTTGTTTCCGGTGATGTCGGTAATGGTTTATGCACAATTATCAGAGCTTATGAGTAAGCGCAATAAAAAGAACATTGATAAATAAGAGATGTTTAGAATTGATAAACGTAATATACATACTGGTTTAGCCAGTTACACAGAGAGAGCTTAATTATGCATTTCAAACTGATTATTGCATTGGTAGAAGACTCAAAAACTGACGATGTGATTGACGCCGCGAGGCAAGCCGGTGCGACGGGTGCAACCGTGATTAATAGTGCTCGTGGTGAAGGCATGAAAAAATCCAAAACATTTTTGGGTTTGTCGCTGGAGACGCAAAGAGACGTTTTATTGTTTCTGGTTGAGGAACATATGAGTCGCCATATACTGGAAAAAATTGCAGAAACAGGGGAGTTTGATACCAGTCCCGGAACAGGTATTGCTTTTCAGGTAGATGTCGAAGATGCGGTAGGGGTAGCGCATCAGGTACAAAAATTAGTTGATGTTGTGGAGGGGGAGTTATGAAACAGGCAAATACCGTAAAGGTTTGTGATGTGATGAAAAAACAGGTTGATATGATTGATGGCAAATTAACCGTTGCTGAGGCGCTGGCACAAATGCATCACACGGAAACTAAAACACTGCTGGTTGATAAACGTTTCGATGGAGATGAGTATGGCATGGTTATGCTGTCTGATATTGCCAAACAAGTACTGGCTAAAGACCGCTCACCTGAGCGTGTTAATATTTATGAGATAATGACTAAGCCTGTTATATCTGTCGACCTCAATATGGATATTCGATATTGTGCCAGACTGTTTGAGCGTGTTGGTCTGTCACGTGCACCGGTTGTAGAGGCGGGTAAAATGATAGGCATAGTCAGTTATACCGATATGGTCTTAAAAGGTGTGGCGCATCGCAGCGATTAGTCGCCGTGTGATTTGTTGAAGAGAGCAGGTATTTAAGTCTTAGTGGTAAGCGGTGATAAGTTAACGTCAAAGCAGCAGCTTAAGTCAGGTGCTGGCGTCTGACAGTGCTAACGCTACCTCGATGATTTATTATCACGGATGTCGGCGGCATCTACAGTATTGCTCATTAACATTGCAACGGTCATCGGGCCAACGCCACCGGGTACGGGTGTGATATAAGCGGCATTTTTTGCAGCTGCTTTAAAATCAATATCACCAACCAGTTTACCGTCTGCAGCGCGGTTAATGCCGACGTCTATAACGGTAGCTCCGGGCTTTATCCATTCTCCTTTAACGATACCGGGCTTGCCAACAGCAACCACCAGAATATCAGCCTGGCTGACAAAATATTCCAGGTTTTCAGTGAAACGGTGTGTGCTGGTGACAGTGGCACCGGCTAATAACAATTCCATTGCCATTGGTCTGCCAACATGATTGGATGCCCCAACAATAACAGCGTGGCGACCTTTGTATTTTTCCCCAACGGTATCGAGCATGGCCATAATACCCCATGGTGTGCATGGGCGTAATAGCGGGATTCGTTGAGCCAGTCTGCCGATGTTATATGGATGAAATCCGTCGACGTCTTTAGCGGGGATAATGTGTTCAATGATCAGTGATGTGTCAATGTGATTAGGCAATGGCAGCTGAACCAGAATGCCGTCTATTGTGTTGTCATTATTCAGTTCGGTGACCAGATCGAACAGTTCTTGCTGAGTGGTCGTGTCCGGCAAATCGTAGGACTTTGAAAGCAGGCCAATGTCTTCGCAGCTCTGACGTTTATTTCTGACATAAACCTCTGATGCCGGATCGGCGCCGACCAGGATAACAGCAAGGCCGGGAGCTCTCTGTCCCTTACTCTGACGGTCTTCAATACGTTGTTTGCACTGTTGCTTTAAATCGTGGGCAATTTTTTTTCCATCAATATTCTGAGCTGGCATGCAGTGAACCTGTAATGTTTATATAGTAGGTAAGTAATTGCGTATTTTCTCATGAATTAGAATTCATTGGTATTTAAAGATCAGTAATTTTCTTATCATAGCGAACGCAGACACAATTAGGTTTGTATACAAATTATCCAACTAGATGATTAAATTAAAAAAAATTACTTTCTGACTAGAATATCTGTTGACCTCGTCGGGTCATCCGCGTATTATCCTCGGGCTTCGAGATAGCGAGTTATTTCGAGAAGTTCGGGGTATAGCGCAGTCTGGTAGCGCGCCTGCTTTGGGAGCAGGATGTCGGGAGTTCGAATCTCTCTACCCCGACCAAATTTAGTTTTATCTGAAAGGACACGGATAAGCAGTAATCTGCGCCCGTAGCTCATCTGGATAGAGCATCGGCCTTCTAAGCCGAGGGTAGCAGGTTCGAGTCCTGCCGGGCGCGCCATATTGGCAGGGTTCGGGTTACCTGTAAATTAGGTAGCCGGACAAGTTTTGGTGAGCGTAGCTCAGTTGGTAGAGTCCCGGATTGTGATTCCGGTTGTCGTGGGTTCGAGCCCCATCGTTCACCCCATATAAAATGCGAAGTATTAGCTCATCTGATACTTCGCTAGCAAAGGCCCGCACCATGCGGGCTTTTTGCTACAATAGGCACATGCGAGTGTGGCGAAATTGGTATACGCGCTAGATTTAGGTTCTAGTGGGGTAACCCGTGGGAGTTCGAGTCTCCCCACTCGCACCATTTTTCTTATTTTAATCACATCCAAGCATATTAAAGAGGTGCACCATGCAAGTTTCAGTTGAAACAGGCGAAGGTCTCGAACGTAAACTTACTATTACCGTTGCCGCTGATCTAATCGATCAAAAAATCGAATCCAAGTTAAAAAACATAGCCTCGCGCGTTAAGATGGATGGTTTTCGTCCTGGTAAGGTGCCTATGAAAGTGGTTCGTCAACAGTACCTTGGTGAAGCAAGATCTGAAGTAATGACGGATGTGATTGAAAGCTCGTATCGGGACGCTATTGTTCAGGAAAAGCTGCGCCCTGCAGGCATGCCAAGTATTTCTGATGTTAAATTAGACGAAGGTCAGCCGTTTGGTTATGTGGCTACCCTGGAAGTTTATCCTGAAGTGACAGTCGCTGCGGTGGATAAGCTAACGATTGAAAAAGATGTTGCGACAGTTGCTGACGCAGATGTCGATAAAATGATTGAAACATTGTGTAAGCAGCGTGTTACCTGGAATGAAGTCGATCGTGCATCTCAGGATGGCGATCAGATGATTGTTGATTTCACAGGCTATATCGGTGATGAAGCTTTTGATGGTGGCTCGGCTAACGACATTGCTGTTGTGATCGGTTCTAATGGCATGATCCCGGGCTTCGAGGAGCAGTTAGTTGGCTTGAAGAAAGATCAGGATGGTGAACTAAACGTTACCTTCCCGGCAGATTATCAGGCGACTGAGCTGGCTGGTAAAGAAGCGCGTTTTGAAATTACAGTTAAGAAAGTGTCAGAGCCAGTGGTTCCTGAGCTTGATGCTGAAATGGCTAAGTCACTGGGTGTTGCTGACGGTGATGTTGAAAAACTGAAGTCTGATATTCGCGCCAATATGGAACGTGAGCTGAAAAACAATGTAGAAGGTATGTTTAAAGCACGGGTGATGGATGCTATTGTTGATGGCAATGAAGTCCTGATACCAAAAGCCCTGATTGACGAAGAGATCACTCATCTGCAAAATCAAATGAAGCAACAGGGTCAGCAAAATATAGATAATATGCCGCGTGATGTTTTTGAGTCGGACGCTACTCGCCGTGTAAAGCTGGGCTTATTGATTAGCAAGATCATTGAAGAAAATGATATTAAACTGGATAAAGATGTTGTTCAGGAAAAAATAAAAACAGCGGCATCTGCATACGATGACCCAGAACAGTATGTTAACTACTATAATCAGAACAAACAGGCGATGGCTAGCATCGAAGCCCTGGTTCTTGAAGAAATGGTTGTTAACTGGATCTCTGAGCGCGCCACTGTAAATGAAACTGCGAAGTCCTTTGATGAGGTTATGAAACCTGGGCTGCCTGCATAAAAATAGGGGAAATAAATGAGTTATGATCGTGGAGATAATGGTGTGATTGATACAACATCACAGCTGGTGCCAATGGTTGTCGAGCAAACACCAAGAGGTGAGCGTTCATACGACATCTACTCGCGCTTATTGAAAGAGCGGGTTATCTTCATCGTTGGCCAGATAGAAGACCATATGGCTAATCTGGTTGTGGCTCAATTATTATTCCTTGAGTCGGAAAATCCTGATAAAGATATTTCGATTTATATCAATTCACCGGGTGGTGTCGTCACCTCCGGTATGGCTATCTACGATACCATGCAATTTATAAAGCCTGATGTCAGTACTTTATGTATTGGTCAGGCGGCTAGTATGGGTTCATTGTTGCTTGCAGGCGGGGCAAAAGGTAAGCGTTTTTCATTACCTAATTCCAGAGTCATGATTCACCAGCCACTGGGCGGTTTTCAGGGGCAAGCAACAGATATAGATATCCATGCCCGTGAAATTCTCAGTATGCGTGATAAGCTGAATGCAATTCTGGCCAAGCACACAGGTCAGGATATTGAGACCATTGCAAGAGATACTGAGCGTGATAATTTCATGTCAGCTGCAGTTGCAGCGGAGTATGGGATGATTGATTCTGTGCTGGAATCAAGGTAAGTATTTCACTCGTGAAAAAGCCACGAAATCTCTTCGTGGCTGTCTATACAGGCTGTTTCTGCCTTTTCTTTCCGACTTTTTGACAGCATAATGTCTATGATAAAGCGTATTAGCATTAGATTTGCGACGTTTGTCAAAATAGGGCTTTTAATTTAGCAGCAGGCTGTATAAAGTTATCTTTATAACATTAATTCAAAATTTGACTAGAATAGGGGTATGACCCTGCGTTTAGAGCTGTTATGTAGGCGCAGAAATCATTCAAAGTTAAATATATATAATAGGGGTTTGAGGTAAGACTGATGAGTGATGATACTAAAGACGACAGCCAGGATACTGGTAAATTACTCTATTGCTCGTTCTGTGGAAAAAGCCAGAATGAAGTAAAAAAACTGATTGCTGGTCCATCTGTCTTTGTGTGTGATGAATGCGTTGAATTGTGTAATGACATTATTCAGGAAGAGTTACAAGAGCTCTCAACAGCAGCGGTTGATAAGTTACCCAAGCCTAAAGAAATCAATGCTTTATTAGATGATTATGTGATTGGTCAGGAACGAGCGAAAAAGGTTCTGTCAGTTGCTGTGTATAATCATTATAAGCGCCTTGAAGCCATGACTAAGACCGGTGATGTTGAGTTATCTAAGAGTAATATCATGTTAATCGGCCCAACCGGGTCGGGTAAAACCTTGCTGGCTGAAACACTGGCGCGCATGTTAAATGTGCCTTTTATCATTGCTGATGCAACTACGCTGACCGAAGCAGGCTATGTAGGTGAGGACGTTGAAAACATTATTCAAAAGCTGCTGCAAAAATGTGATTATGATGTAGAGAAGGCTCAGACGGGTATCGTCTATATTGATGAAATCGATAAAATTTCAAGAAAATCAGATAACCCATCCATTACCCGTGATGTATCTGGCGAAGGCGTACAGCAAGCGCTACTAAAACTGATTGAAGGTACCGTCGCTTCAGTACCACCTCAAGGTGGTCGCAAACACCCTCAGCAGGAATTTTTGCAGGTTGATACAGCTAATATACTGTTTATTTGTGGCGGGGCGTTTGCAGGACTGGATAAGGTTATTCGTGACAGAACTGAAAAAACCGGTATTGGTTTTGGCGCAGAAATTCGCAGCAAAGACACCAATAGGAAAGCGAGTGATATTTTGAAGGATATGGAAGCGGATGACTTAATTCGCTTTGGTCTGATTCCTGAGTTTGTTGGTCGTCTTCCGGTTGTTGCTACACTGAATGAGCTGGATGAAGAGGCGTTAATTACTATTCTTACCAAGCCTAAAAATGCCTTGATCAAGCAGTACAGTAAGTTGTTTGAAATGGAAGATGCTGAGTTAGAAGTCCGTGATGATGCTCTGCAGGCGATAGCAGGTAAAGCCATGGAGCGTAAAACAGGTGCCAGGGGCCTAAGAACCATTATTGAGCATGCTTTGCTTGAAACAATGTACGAGCTGCCTTCTTTGGAGAATGTCCATAAGGTTGTTATTGATGCATCAGTAATCAATGAAGGAACCGAACCTTATATGGTGATAGAAGGTGAAGACCTGAAGCGGGCTTCATCAGATAGTTAATTAAAAAAGGTCGCATTAATATGCGGCCTTTTTTATCTAAAACTAATAAGATAACAAAGTTTATTAGTTTTCTCTATGCAGGTTATATAGCATTAATTTCTACTGAGGCAGAGGCTATCCAGTAGAGTTAATGAAAAGGCATGTCAATCGACCTTCAGTCTGATGGCTCTCCTGTTTGGTGTTATATGTGTAAAGCAATGCCACTAATCACTGATCTATTAAATTATTCAAGCGGGGTTGAAATACCTAATCTAATCCCCAGCTTTATCAAATGCATTTATTTGTTAGCCGGTGTCCGAGCTACATAAAAGAGGTAAGTAACGTGACTAGCCCTGAAAACACAGAACTATTGACCGACCAAGATCAGGCAATTCCATTATTGCCGCTGCGAGATGTCGTGGTTTATCCACATATGGTCATTCCCTTATTTGTCGGGCGTGATAAGTCTATCAAGGCACTTGACTCTGCAATGGCCTCGAATAAACAGATTCTTCTGGTTGCTCAAAAAAGTGCTGAAGTAGATGAGCCGGGTGTGCAAGATCTGCATGAAATTGGAACGCTATCTACTGTCCTGCAGTTGCTGAAGCTGCCTGATGGCACAATTAAAGTACTGGTTGAAGGTTCACAGCGTGCTGTGGTCAAAAACATTCAGGAAGGAGAAGAGTTTTTTACTGCTGAATATGATCTGTTAGAAAGCGATGAGCAGACTAAGGAGCGTGAGCTCGAGGTTTTATCGCGCTCTATTCTTGGTGTTTTTGATCAGTATGTAAAACTTAACAAAAAAGTACCGCCTGAAATTTTAACTTCACTGGCAGGTATTGACTCACCTGCCAGATTGTCAGATACCATCGCAGCGCATATGGCTCTGAAAATTGAAGAAAAGCAGAAGATTCTTGAAATTTCCGATGTCACCGAACGGCTTGAGTATTTAATGAGTCTTATCGATGCAGAGATAGACTTGTTGCAGATTGAAAAGCGCATTCGTGGTCGCGTTAAAACTCAGATGGAAAAAAGCCAGCGAGAATACTATCTGAATGAGCAAATGAAGGCCATTCAGAAAGAGCTGGGTGACATGGATGATGTACCCAATGAAATAGAAGAGCTTGAACAGCGTATAGAAAAAGCCGGTATGAGCAAGGAGGCTAAAAAGAAAGCGGATGCCGAGCTGGGCAAGCTGAAAATGATGTCACCAATGTCAGCTGAAGCAACAGTTGTCAGAAATTATATTGACTGGTTAACCGGCTGCCCGTGGAAAAAGCAAAGCAAAATCAGTAATGATTTAGCTAAAGCTGAGAAAGTACTGGATGCAGATCATTTCGGATTAGAAAAAGTTAAAGAGCGCATTCTTGAATACCTTGCCGTACAACAGCGAGTTAAGAAATTAAAAGGTCCGATCCTCTGTCTTGTTGGCCCACCAGGTGTCGGTAAAACATCACTGGGGCGCTCAATTGCCAATGCGACTAACCGTAAATTCTCACGCATGGCACTTGGTGGTGTGCGCGATGAGGCTGAGATTCGTGGTCACCGTCGTACTTATATTGGATCTATGCCGGGTAAAGTGATTCAGAATCTCAGCAAAGTGGGCACACGTAATCCACTTTTCCTGCTTGATGAAATTGATAAAATGGCAAATGATTTTAGGGGTGACCCAGCTTCGGCGTTGCTGGAGGTGCTTGATCCTGAGCAGAACCACACTTTTGGTGACCATTATTTAGAAGTAGATTTTGATTTGTCTGATGTTATGTTTATAGCTACCTCAAACAGTATGAATATTCCAGGTCCACTACTGGACAGAATGGAAGTAATACGTCTTGCAGGTTACACAGAAGATGAAAAAGTAAGCATTGCAAAAAATTATCTGGCCATCAAACAAATTAAAGACAACGGTCTGATGCCGGATGAAATCAGTATTACTGATGCGGCGTTACTTGATATTGTTCGTTACTATTCCCGTGAAGCAGGTGTCAGAAACCTTGAGCGTGAAATAGCAAAAATCTGTCGTAAAGTGGTCAAAGATATCTTATTGAAGCCCAATACCAAGAAAGTAACGGTAACACCGAAAAATCTGGAAAAATACCTGGGTGTGCGTCGTTTCCGCTTTGGTCTGGCTGAAGAAAATGACCAGATTGGGCAGGTAACCGGTCTGGCATGGACAGAAGTGGGTGGAGAGTTGCTAAGTATTGAATCGGTCGTGATGTCAGGCAAAGGAAAACTGTCATATACCGGTCAGCTTGGTGATGTGATGCAGGAGTCGATACAGGCCGCTATGTCAGTTGTTAGAAGCCGTGCAGCAACGCTGGGGCTTGAAGACGGCTTCCATGAAAAGAAAGATATTCATATACATGTCCCAGAGGGCGCTACACCGAAAGATGGTCCGAGTGCGGGTGTCGCTATGTGTGTTGCATTAACATCTTCGCTTACAGGCATTCCTGTGCGTGCTGACGTCGCTATGACAGGTGAAATCACCCTGCGCGGTGAAGTTTTACCAATTGGTGGGCTTAAAGAGAAATTATTAGCTGCTCATCGTGGTGGCATCAAAACTGTTTTAATACCGGAAGAAAATAGAAAAGATCTGATAGAAATCCCAAAAAATATTCTCGAGAAACTGGATATTAGACCTGTTCAGTGGATTGAGCAGGCGCTGGAAGTTGCTTTACAACATCAACCAGAGCCATTAGAAGACGCTAATTCAGCTGAGGAACCAGCTACCGTTCGTCGAAAATCTAAAGCGCCAAACAAAAAAAATGGAAATGTTTCTCACCATTAAACATTGACCGGCCGGCCTTGGGCTGGTATAAATTTGCGGCAACTTATGTTGGGAAATATTAAACATTAGTTGCCGCTATGGTTTCCCGGTATGGCATATTTAATTACGCTGTTTTATTGAGCAGCGTGACTATTTTTTAATCAATTATTTTTATAAAAACATCAAAAAGGCTATCGAATGAATAAAACAGAATTAGTTGAATCAGTTGCTGAAGCTGCAGACTTATCAAAAGCAGCTGCGGGTAAAGCAGTAGATGCGTTTATTGGGGCTGTAACAGGTGCACTTAAGAATGGCGATCAGGTTACTATCGTAGGTTTTGGTACTTACCTTGTTCGTGAGCGTGCTGCTCGCGTAGGTCGTAACCCACAGACTGGTGCAGAGATTCAAATTGCTGCAGCAAAAGTGCCGGCATTTAAGCCTGGCAAAGCGCTTAAGGATGCAGTAAACTAGCGCGCGTTCTCGGGATTGGGTGGTTAGCTCAGCTGGTAGAGCGTCGCCCTTACAAGGCGAATGTCGGGGGTTCGACTCCCTCACCACCCACCAAGAGTTAATAGGAGCGGTAGTTCAGCTGGTTAGAATACCGGCCTGTCACGCCGGGGGTCGCGGGTTCGAGTCCCGTCCGCTCCGCCATTAACCCGAACAGTATGAAATATATTCCTGCGGAGCGGTAGTTCAGCTGGTTAGAATACCGGCCTGTCACGCCGGGGGTCGCGGGTTCGAGTCCCGTCCGCTCCGCCATTAGGAATATCCTCTCTTCGCTTTCTCTTCTTTCTATTTTCTTTGCGACAATCTTACTGACATATAGTATGATTTGGGCTTGCTACAATCAGCAAAAATATTACTATCAGTGAATTCACATAAGCTGGATCAGGCTGAAATATAGTAATTAAGCTTGCGGGCTTCTGTTCGAAATCAGAATTTAATTTTTAATACAATTTTCATGTGTATGAACATTGTTATGAATATATCAAGGACATGTTTTTAAAATGTTGCAGTCTATTAATGATCGTATACAAGGTTGGCTGGGTTGGGTAATTGTTGCATTGATCAGTGTGCCATTTGCTTTGTGGGGAATACAATCTTATCTTGAAGTTGGTGGTAATAAGTTTGTTGCTAAAGTTAATGATACTGAAATCACACCAGCTGCGTTTGACCGGGCGCTGTCACAGCAGCGCGCTCGTCTGGAACAGATGTTCGGCAAAAATATGCCAAAAAGTGATGCCTACGACAATATTATAAAACAACAGGTATTAAATCAGTTGATAACAACTGAGGTAATGAACCAGTATGCCAATGAAGCCGGTTATTTGGTTGCAGATTCTTCGTTGGTACAAGCGATTCAGTCTATTGATGCATTTAAAGAAAACGGTGTTTTTTCTCAGGCATTATATGAAAAAGTGCTTAATAGTCAGGGCATGAGTATGACGGGGTTTGAAGCGATGTATCGTCAGGAGCTCTCTACCTCGCAAATTCAGAATACAATCATGAGTAGTGCAATAAACACAGAATCTGAAGCAGCACAACTGGTTGCGCTGAATAATCAGCACCGCAATGTCAGCTTTATTGAATTTGATACAGCCAGCTTTGTTGGTGAAGCTGTGGTTACTAATGATGAGGCGAAAGCTTACTTTGAGCAGAACTCGATTCGCTTTATGAATCCGGAACAGGCTAGTCTTCAGTATATTGAATTAAAGTCTGAGCAGTTAGAAAGTGAAGTGCCGGTTAATGAAGCTGATATCAGGAAAGCTTATGAAGCCTATGTCGCTAATGCCAAAAGCAATGAACAGCGTAAGGCCAGCCATATCTTGGTAAACATGGCCTCAAATGCCAGCGATGAAGAAAAAAAGCAAGCGGATCAAAAAATAGCCAAAATTGAAAAAGAATTGTCTTCAGGCGCTGACTTTACTGCATAGCTAAAAAATATTCTGATGATTCGGGTTCGGCTTCTGCTGGCGGTGATCTCGGTCTTGTTTCCAAAGGCATGATGGTGAAACCATTTGAAGACGCTTTGTTTGCCTTAGCTGAGAAAGGTCAGTTAAGTAAAGTGGTTCGTTCTGAGTTCGGCTATCACATTATAAAACTTGATGAGATACAGAGCGCTAAAGTTGAATCATTTGAAGTTAAAAAAGCTACACTTGAAAAAGAACTGAAAGAATCGGCTGTTCAGAATTTGTTTTATGAGCGTGCTGAAATGCTGGCTAATCTTGCCTATGAGAACCCGGAAGGTCTGGGGCTTGCTGCTGAGCAATTAAAGCTTGAAGTTAAGAAAACAGGCTTGTTTACCCGTACAGCAGGTACTGGTATAGCAGCCAATGAAAAAGTCAGAAGTGTGGCTTTTGAAACTGCTATCTTAAACGAGAAGTTAAACAGTGATGCCATTGAACTGACTAATAAGCATGTGGTGGTTGTAAGAATCAATGAGCATAAGCCTGCTACGGCTAAAAGTTTTGAACAGGTTAAACATAGTATTATTGCTGAACTGAAAACTGATAAAGCAAAAAAAATGGCTGAGGAAAATGCAGCCGGCTTATTAGCTAAAATAGAATCTGATAATGCTGATGAAAACTGGACAAAACTGATGTCAGGTTATAAGGCTAATGCTAAGTCACTGAACCTGGTTAAGCGAGACAGTGATAAAGCCGATAAACAGATTATTCAGGCTGCCTTTAAGTTATCAAAACCTGATGCAGGTAAAGTCAGTTTCAAACAAGTTGCTATGAGTAACGGTAATGCAGCGGTTGTTGCCGTTACAACCGTTACTGAGGTGAAAGCAGGTTCAGAAAATTCTTTAATGGAATCGGCTAAAAAACTAAATCAGATAACATCAAGCCAGGAGTTATCTGCGGTTGTTGCTGCCATAAAAGAGTCATTTGAAATTTATATACCAGCTGCCGCCAAAGAGTAATCTCAGCTTAAAAAATCAGCCTCAAATGGGTGCTGAAATGCAATAAAAAAGGGAAGCATGCTTCCCTTTTTTATTGGCTGGTATCTGGCATATAGCTGGATTATTGTCCGTGATCCTTCAGGCCAACGATATTAAATCCGCTATCGACGTATAAGATTTCACCGGTGATACCACGGGCGAGAGGTGAGGTTAAAAAGGCAGCGGGGTTACCGACATCTTCTATGGTCACATTGCGGCGCAGTGGTGCATTTTTCTGGGTATGATCCAGTATTTTCTTAAAGCCATCAACACCCGATGCGGCAAGTGTCTGAATAGGGCCTGCAGAGATCGCATTAACACGAATGCCATCAGGTCCAAGGTTGTCAGCTAAATAGCGTACATTGGCTTCCAGTGATGCTTTAGCCAGTCCCATGACGTTGTATCCGCTGAATGTACGAACGGCACCAAGATAGCTCATTGTTAATATGCAGGCATCATCGCGCCCCTGCATCATATGGCGACCAGCGCGTGCAAGAGCGGCTAAGCTGTATGAGCTGATGTCATGTGCCAGATTAAAACCTTCACGTGACAGGTTATCAAGATAGTCACCCTCAAGCAGTTCTTTAGGTGCATAAGCGATTGAATGAACCATGATATCAAGGTGATCCCAATAATCATCAAGGTGCTCGAATACAGCTTCTATTTCTGCATCATCAGCGACGTTACAAGGGATAACAATATCAGAGCCGAGTTCACCGGCGTATTTTTCGACGCGCTCTTTTAGGCGTTCATTTTGGTAGGTAAAGGCAAGTTCAGCACCCTCCCTGTGCATGGCTTCTGCTATGCCCCAGGCAATGGATTTTTTACTGGCAACACCAAGAATTAATGCTCGCTTTCCGCTTAAAAAACCCATTAGTCGATCCTCAACTATTTTAATGATGTCATTATTCTACCGTGATAGGATAAGGCAAGGGAACCTTGAACTGAAAGAGTTGCCATATATAACGTTAAAACATTGTTACAAATTCAGAATCAAAATAAATACGGAATCAATTGTGCAAATATTAACCAGTTTTACTCTTGTTATTTTCCTTGGTTTATCTTTTGTAAGCACGACAGAAGCAGTCCCATCAATGGCAATGGGGTATACACCAAAATATAATAAAGATTATAAGCATTTTAATTATGTAAACCCGGATGCTAAAAAAGGCGGCCAGCTCAGTTTGTCTGGTTTCGGTACTTTTGATTCTTTTAATCCGTTTGTATTAAAAGGCATAGTAGCAGATGGTGTTAATATACTGATGTTTGAATCACTGACTGAAAAAAGTCTGGATGAGCCTTTCAGTGTTTATGGCTTGCTGGCAGATGATATTCAATTAGCGGCCGATAAATTATCAGTGACTTATAGAGTAAATAAAAAAGCCCGTTTTTCAGATGGTTCAGAAGTGACTGCAGAAGATGTTAAATACTCGGTTGATCAGCTGTTAAGTGATAAAGCGCATCCGCAATATCGTTTTTACTATGCGGATATAAAAGAGATTAGCGTGCTAGATAAATACCGGGTGCGTTTTAATTTTAAAAAAATAAATCCTGAGTTACATCTGATCATTGGTGATCTGCCGGTATTTTCGAAAAAATGGGTGGGCGATACTTCCTTTGACAAACTGACTGAAGCGATGCCACTGACTACGGGTCCATACCTGCTGGAGTCATATGACCTGGGTAAAACAGTTGTCTATAAACGCAATCCAGGCTACTGGGCTAAAGATCTTGCTGTCCGCAAAGGAATGTACAACTACGATAAAATTATTTATAAATATTACAAAGATCAAACCGTTGCATTAGAAGCATTTAAAGCCGGTGAATTTGATTTCTTTGCTGAGAATCATTCTAAGCGTTGGGCGCGTGATCATAATGGTCCCAAGTATGAAAGCGGAGAAATTATAAAACAAACGCTCACACATAAAAATAACGCAGGCATGCAGGGCTTTATTCTCAATACCCGGCGAGAGTTATTTAAAGATAAACGTGTACGCCGGGCAATCACCAATGCAATGGATTTTGAATGGTCTAACAGTCATCTGTTCTATAACCAGTACACGCGTTGTGAAAGTTTTTTTAGCAATAGTGAACTGGCTGCAACGGGGCTGCCGGAAGGCGACGAGCTTAAACTGCTAAATCAGTTTAAAGATAGATTACCGGCAGAACTGTTCACGACAGAATGGTCAGCACCAACGACTAAAAAGCCATCGTCATTACGCAATAATTTACGTACAGCTAAGCATCTGTTAGAACAGGCCGGCTGGACTGTTAAAGAGGGAAAATTAACAAATGCGAAAGGTCAGGTGTTTAGCTTTGAAGTACTACTAATTCAGAAAGGCTTTGAGCGCATTATTGCACCATTTGCACGTAACCTGAAACGACTTGGTATAGAAGTCACTTACCGCACCGTTGATGCTTCGCTGTATCAGCGCCGGGTAGACGGTTTCGATTTCGACATGGTTGTGTCCAGTTTTCCGGCTTCACAGTCACCGGGTAATGAACTGTTCAGTATGTTTTATTCAGAAGCGGCTGATAAAAAAGGCTCACGCAATTTGCCGGGTATCAATGATCCGGTTGTCGATGCGCTAATAGAGAAAATTGTCTCATCAGAAAATCGTAAAGATCTGGTAACGGCAACGCAGGCACTGGACCGTGTGCTGCTTTTTGGTGAGTACATGGTGCCTAACTGGTATATCAATATTCACCGGGTTGCTTATCGAAATCAGTTCGGTATTCCAAACAATCTGCCGCTTTATTATGATCCGGAAAGCTGGATGATAAAAAGCTGGTGGCTAAAATAACCAAACGTTAAAATAAGTTAATATGTTTGCATACATAATTAAACGGCTTTTATTAATGATACCGACGCTGGTAGGCATCATGCTGGTAACTTTTGTGGTGACACAGTTTGTTCCTGGCGGTCCGGTAGAACAGCTGGTAAGTCAGTTGCAGGGTAAAAATACCGGTCAGGAAGCCAGTAGTGGTACGGCGGGATTGTATCGTGGTGCAACCGGACTTGAGGAAGAGCAGCTAACGGCGTTAAATAAATTGTATGGCTTTGATAAGCCGGCCTATGAGCGTTTTTATATTATGATGGGAAATTACTTTACCTTTAATCTGGGTGATAGTTATTTTCATAATAAATCAGTCATGGATCTGGTTATTTCAAAATTACCGGTTTCAATCAGTCTCGGTGTCTGGTCGTTTTTTATTGTTTACCTCACCTGTATCCCGCTAGGAATCGCGAAAGCGGTACGTGATGGCAGTCGTTTTGATGTGGCTACCAGCACCCTGATATTAATCGGTTATGCGATTCCGGGTTTTGTACTGGGTATCGCGTTGCTAGTGTTATTTGGCGGAGGCAGCTTTTTTGATATCTTTCCGCTAAGAGGATTGGTGTCTGATAACTGGGCTGATCTGTCTTGGCCGATGAAAATAATGGACTATCTCTGGCATATGGTCTTGCCAATCATTGCAACAGTAATCGGTAGTTTTGCTGTGATGACCATGCTGACTAAAAACAGTTTTCTGGAAGAAATCAGAAAACAATATGTGCAGACGGCCAGAGCAAAAGGCCTGTCAGAAAATAAAGTTTTATATAAACATGTTTTTCGGAATGCAATGATTCCCTTGATTACCGGTTTTCCCGCAGCATTTATCGGTGCGTTTTTTACAGGGAGCTTATTAATTGAAACCATTTTTTCATTAGACGGCCTGGGCCTGCTTTCTTATGAGTCGGTGTTAAAGCGGGACTATCCGGTCGTGCTGGGCACTCTGTACTTGTTTACCTTATTAGGACTGCTGGCAAAATTACTGGCCGATATTAGTTATGTACTGATTGACCCGCGTATTCAGTTTGAATCGGTGGATAATTAATGACAGAACCAGCCGTGAAACAGCCAAATAGTTTGCTCAACCTTTCACCAAATCAACGAATATGGCGACGCTTTAAAGCCAATAAGCGTGGTTATTACAGTCTGATTATTTTCAGCGTGTTGTTTATACTGAGTTTATTTGCTGAACTGCTGAGTAATGACAAACCCTTAGTGATTTTTTATAAGGGAGACCTCTACGTGCCTGTGCTGGTCAGCTATCCTGAAACCACATTCGGCGGCGATTTTGAAACTGAAGCCGATTACAATGATGCTTATATCAGGAAAAAAATTAGTGATGATGGCTGGCTGATCAATACACTTAATTCTCACAGTTACAATAGTATCAATTATGATTCAGCCGAAGCAAATCCGGCAGCACCATCAGCGCAGAATTTACTGGGGACCGATGACAGAGGGCGAGATGTACTTGCCAGGCTGATTTATGGTTTCAGGCTTTCGGTTTTGTTTGCATTTGTGCTGACGCTTATCGGGGTTGTCATCGGAATTATTGCAGGTGCTGTTCAAGGCTATTTTGGCGGCCGGATAGATTTATATTTTCAGCGTTTTATCGAGGTCTGGGGTTCTATGCCGGAACTCTACCTGCTGATTATTTTTTCATCCATTTTTCAGCCGGGTGTTCTGATATTAATTGTACTGCTATCTCTGTTTGGCTGGATGGGTTTATCTGACTATGTGCGGGCAGAGTTTTTAAAAGGCCGGAATCTGGAATATATCAAAGCAGCTAAGGCTCTGGGTTTATCAAATCTACAAATCATGTGGCGTCACTTGCTGCCGAATAGTCTGACCCCTGTCATTACCTTCTTGCCTTTCAGAATCAGCGGATCAATTCTGGCATTGACCAGTCTGGATTTTCTGGGCTTAGGTGTGCCACCATCAACTCCCAGTCTGGGTGAGCTGTTATCACAAGGCAAAGAAAATATTTCAGCCTGGTGGTTATCTTTAAGTACATTTATTGTGCTGGTAGGAACTCTGATGCTGCTGATCTTTATCGGTGAAGCAATACGTGAAGCGCTGGATTCAAGGAAAAAAAGCTGATGACAGATTGCTTATTAAATGTAAAAAACCTGAGTGTGGACTTTGTCTCCGCTGATTATCAGGTAAAAGCGGTTAATAACATCAGCTTTACAATCAATCAGGGAGAAACGCTGGCGATTGTCGGTGAGTCCGGCTCCGGTAAATCGGTAACTGCCATGTCGATAATGAAACTTCATGAAGACAAGGCAACGCGCTATCAGGGAGCTATTCGCTTTCTTGAAAATGATATCCTGAAAATGGACTCACCGGCACTGCTGGGAATGCGTGGCAGTGATATTGCGATGATCTTTCAGGAGCCAATGACCTCGCTTAACCCGGTGTTTACTATTGGCGATCAGATTTGCGAAACACTGATACTACATCAGAAACTGAGTAATGACGTTGCACTGCAACGGACAGTTGAATTGCTGGGCAAAGTCGGCATAAAAGAACCGGCTTTACGGGTTAAAGACTACCCGCATACTTTATCCGGTGGTCAGCGGCAACGCGTGATGATTGCAATGGCACTGGCCTGCAAACCAAAACTTTTAATTGCCGATGAGCCAACCACCGCGTTAGATGTGACGATTCAGGCGCAAGTCATCGAATTGCTGGCCAGCCTGCAAAAAGAATTTAATATGGCGATTTTGATGATCACCCACGATCTCAATCTGGTTAAACACTTTGCTGCTCGTGTCGCTGTCATGTGTGACGGTGAAATCGTTGAGCAAAACAAGACCGCTTTGTTATTCGATGCTCCGCAGCATGAATACACGCAAAAACTGTTATCAAGCCAGCTTGATAAAATGATCGACCCTGAGGTTCATGATAACCACTCCGTTTTAAAAGCTGACAATATCCGCGTGGCTTTTGCGATTAAAAAAGGTTTTTTTAAGCGCAAGGTCGATGAGTTTGTCGCTGTGGATAATGTCAGTATTGATTTAAAGAAAGGTCAGACGCTCGGCATAGTGGGTGAGTCGGGTTCTGGTAAAACGACCTTGGGTATGAGTCTTCTTAATCTGCAGAATTGCACGGGTACTATTCATATCAATAATCAGTTAACCTCGGGCTTAAATAATAAAGCGATGAGGCCATTTCGAAAAGTCTGTCAGGTGGTTTTTCAGGACCCGTTTTCTTCTTTGTCACCCAGAATGACAGTCAAACAAATTATTGAAGAGGGTTTAATCCTGCATCAGCCGGATTTAGACCAGCAGCAGCGATATAAAAAACTATTACAGATTTTGCAGGATGTCGATTTGCCGGAAGAAGTGTTATTCCGCTATCCGCATGAGTTTTCAGGTGGCCAGCGCCAGCGCATAGCCATTGCCAGAGCGCTAATTCTGGAGCCGGATTTGATTTTGTTAGATGAACCGACCAGTGCGCTGGATGTTTCTGTACAGAAGATAGTGCTGGAGTTGCTGGTAGGCTTGCAGAAAAAATATCAGTTGTCTTATTTGTTTATCAGTCATGATTTGAAAGTGGTGAGGGCGATGTCGCATCATATGATTGTTATGAAGAATGGTAAGGTGGTTGAGGCAGGGGAGACTGAGAGTGTGTTTGGGAGCCCTCAGGAGGATTACACTAGAGAATTGTTGGAAGCGTCGTTTTTTTGAGGTCGCCTAGGTCGGTACCACATCGAGCTTTTTTAAAAAAAGTATACCGTCAAGTATAATTAATCGTTATCTTTTTTTGGGATTTAAATGAAGTGGGTTGAACCTAAATATTCGAAAGAGAAAGTAAGAAAGGCCGGGATCTGCTTGTTGAAAGATGATATAAAAAGCAATGAGTTTCAAGAGGCTATTCCTGTATTTTACAATTGGAGATCTTCACATGCATTTCCAATGCAGATCATGCTTAATCTTTTACGAAAAATACAATAAAAATTGATAAAAACTCACTAGTTGTTCAGAGACTTAAACGTGTGCGTTCAATCTACAATAAATTGATACGTGAAAAAAATATGAGTCTTAGTCGTATGCAAGATATTGTCGGCTGCGAGCAGTTGTAAGCGATGTAAGACGAGTCAAAAAGATTTGTTGCGGCCTAAAAAGAAGCAGGACAAAAAATATACTTTATAAAGAAAGAGATTATATAAAATTTCCTAAAGAGTCTGGATATAGAGGTGTTCACTTAATATACAAACACAATGGGCAAAAAGATAAATTCAAAGGAATGTTTGTAGAATTGCAAATTAGAAGCAAGATTCAACATTCATGGGCTACTGCTGTTGAGGTTGTCGGAGCCTTTACAAAACAGGCGCTTAAGGCGAGTGCTGGTGACCCCAGATGGTTAGACTTTTTCAAATACACAAGTGTTGAATTCTCAAAACTTGAGAATTGTGTAATTGATCAAAATGAAGAAAAGAATAAAGACGACCAAAGTAAGGGTGTTGTACTGGTTTTAGCTGCTTCAGTTCGAGACTTAAAGAAAGCATATCCTAACTATTTTGCTGATACTGATGATTTTGAAAAATACGTTGCACAGGTTTACAAGGCGAATAATTAAATTAATATATTGATCGGTAAAAGGGTGGTCTGTACAACGAAGACCCACAATTTTTAAAGGTTAAGAGCAAAATCAAAGACGTCAGTGGTTGACTGACAGCAACCTACTTTTCTGTCTACAGCTACAGAAAAGTAAGCAAAATAAAGCCGCCCCGTTAATCAAGCCTTCATCAAAAAGCGGTGAAGATTCCCTCGTTAGTCGCAATATTTACGGCTGCTGCGGAACTCGCTAGAAAAACACTCGCTCAGACATCCTCACAGAAAGCTCCGTAAATATTACTCTTTCCTCGGCTTGTTTAAATGGGAGGGTAAGTCAAAATCTAAAGACTACCAATCTTTATCGGTTTTGATTTACTTTTCCCGTCTCAGTGTTTGGCGTGCATTGTTTCCAGGAAGGGTAAATTTGGCATGGACGCCAAATTAAGTTTTCATGAGCATGGATGCGAACGAAAACGACCCGGTAGCGAATTGATTGCTCTTATAAATTTTTAAGACGATTCTAGTTGTACTTACAATGTACGGGCACCCGTAGGGCAAACAGTGTTAGGGTGGCTTTTTTTGGTACTTTTTTAGCTGTAGAAAAAAGCGCCTCGCCTGCCGGTGCGATTACCGGCAATGTTTAGACGGAGTA
Source organism: Gammaproteobacteria bacterium (assembly GCA_029882215.1). Taxonomy (GTDB): domain Bacteria; phylum Pseudomonadota; class Gammaproteobacteria; order SZUA-229; family SZUA-229; genus JAUVDT01. Next base: position 49,087 of record JAOULC010000008.1, read on the forward strand.
AACAATTTATATATGCCATTATGTATAAAACAGCTAGGTTAGACTAATATTGCCACGGCTTATCGGTGAGTCCTTCACAAAATGAGGCGATTTATGATATTTATACAAATTGTAGTTGTGACTATTTGCGAAAATTTCGCTATCATTACGCCCTGATTAAAAACAATGGATACCTGACGTGGTAATAAAGCCTAAAGTACGCGGATTTATCTGCACAAGCACTCACCCTGTTGGTTGTGAAGCCAATGTGAACCAGCAGATTGAACGTATTAAACGCGATGGCCCTATCGAAAACGGACCTAAAAAGGTTCTGGTGATTGGTGCTTCTACCGGTTACGGCCTGGCTGCCCGTATTACGGCTGCATTCGGCTCAGCTGCAGCAACGATTGGTGTTTTTTTAGAAAAACCGGCAACCGATAAAAAGCCTGCTTCGGCTGGCTGGTATAACTCGGCTGCATTTGATAAGGCCGCGAAATCCGCCGGCCTGTATTCTAAAGCCTTTAATGGTGATGCGTTCTCCCACGAGATGAAAGCTAAAGTGGTTGAGACAATCAAAGAGGATCTTGGTGAAGTGGATCTGGTTGTTTACTCTCTGGCTTCTCCGGTGAGAAAGCTGCCTGACAGCGGTGAAGTGGTGCGATCCACATTAAAACCAATTGGTGAGGTTTACCGTTCAAAAGCGGTTGATACCAATAAGGATATCCTTGTTGATGTCGAAATTGGCGTGGCTAATGATGAAGAAATCGCCAATACCGTGACCGTTATGGGCGGTGAAGACTGGGAGCTATGGATGAAGGCGCTGCACGAAGGTGGCGTTCTGGCTAACGGTGTTAAAACCGTTGCCTTTGGTTATATCGGTACTGAGATTACCTGGCCAATTTACTGGCACGGCACATTAGGTAAAGCGAAAGAAGATGTCGATCGTGCAGCGGCGGCTATTACCAGTTCTCTGACGGATATTAATGGCCAGGCAAATGTAGCGGTACTCAAAAGTGTGGTGACACAGGCTTCCGCAGCTATTCCTGTTATGCCAATCTATATTGCAACCTCGTATAAAGTCATGAAAGAGCTGGGCATTCATGAAGGCTGTATCGAACAGTTAAACCGCTTATACCGTACTGAACTGTTTAAAGATCAGCCAGCACTGGATGATATGAACCGATACCGTATGGATGACTGGGAATTAAGAGATGACGTTCAAAAGACGTGTCTTGAAATTTTACCGGCAGTGACCGATGAAAATCTGTTTGAGCTGACTAATTTCCAGGTCTATAAAGATGAGTTCTTGCGCTTGTTTGGCTTTGGTCTTGAAGGCGTTGATTACGAGCAGGATGTTGAGCCAATTGTTGATTTTGATGTTGAGAGTGTATAACTTAAAACTGATCTCAACGGCTTTAATATGCCGAGGCGTATTAACTGCTCCGGCGCAGATTTAAACGTACCGGGCTATTTCAACCGAGTGCTACTGAATGACAGGGATGTTGTTCAATATCCTCCCCCTTGCGATTAGAAGTGTATTTTTACTAGCGACTGTATAGTGACCCATAGATATCCTGTTTAAACGCGCAATCATACATATGATTGCAAAGTCATATTGAATCTCCCTTCCCAAGAGTATTTATGCTAACTCTCCGGTGTGAATATTTATTTCAAACAATCAATGTTCTGGCGATTTTATATGCGGCATCATAATTATTGTGTAGTTTTCTTTGAGCTTTTTACGATGATGATGATACGGTTACCCGGATAAATTAAATCCGGATTTTTGATGTTGCTCAGGTGTGCGAGTTGTTTGTATTTCAACGGGTCACGGATATAGCGTTTAGCGATATGCCATAATGTATCGCCTTTGACCACTATGTGAGTGACCTGTCGTGAAGTGTTCTTTGCTTTTGCTGCAAGCGGTTTTTCTTCATTAGTGTTTTTTTCTACAGGCTTAATAGTGTATACCACATCCGCTGTTTCTTTAATTTGTGCAGTCATTAGCGATGGCTTTTTATCTGCTTCAGGTGGTGTGAACTCGAGTTTAGCGTCCGGGTCATCAATAATGATGGTAATCGTGTTTTTTGTTGGGGTGATGGCCGCATCATGAGTGGCCTGATTTATTGCGGTGTCTTCAAGCGCTTCGATGCTGTTGCTTGCAGGCGTTGTGGTATCAGCATCTGTCAAATCAACCGCTTCATGGCGACTTAATGTTTGATCAGTCACAGGAGGGCTTAAGCCGGTATCAGCAGCCCGAGAAGCCGGTAGTGTGTTATGTTGCAGAGCTGTTTTACTTTGGTAGCGGCTTGCAGTTGAGGGCGTTTGAAAAAAAATGTAATAACCTGTTAAAGGTGTAGCAATAATCAGGGTCAATACCAAAAAGATAGTAAACCAGCCGGAGGATTGATTGCTTTCATTTGTCTTGTCTTGTCTAACAGTACCTGACAAATAGTTAGCGGGCACCTTTACATTTGTCTGAGTGTTGATCAGGCGAGCTGAGTCATTTTTAGGGGTTGCTGGAACTGGCGTTTTTGTTATGGCAGATGGCGAGTAAACCGCTTTGCTGGGTGTTGTTGTATGTTTATGGGTGTTGTGTTTTATCGTCGGGGTATGGTCTTGAGTTTTAGTTTTTTGCAATAAAACTGGTCTGCTTTTAGTCGTCATGTTCAGGCTGCGGTCTGTTAGTTGACGGCTTGTTTTAGTTGTCGGTTGTAGCTTGGCAGTCACTGCCTTTGAACCGGTTGTTATCTTGCTATGTGTCGGTTCATTGCGGACATGCTCTGTGGGTTTAGCGCTATTGCTAAGCACTGGCGGATTTTGAGTAACGCTTTGTTTGCTGGTAGTCACATCAGCATGAGTGGATTCATTTATGAACTGATTAATGAAGAGGTGTGCACGGGTATTAACCTGAGCATTGCTGAGGGCTTCAAATCCGGTTTTAAAGACCAGCTGGCTTTTATAAAGCAGCACACCATCAAATAATTCACGCGGGCATTCAGCCGGTAGAGGCTGCCATGTGCCCTGATTCGAACTGATGATTTCCTGAATACTATCAACCCAGAAGCCCAGTAGACGATTATTGATTTCTGCGATGAGGATTTTACCGCGTTGCCCGGTTGGTAAGTTAAATTTTGTTCTGACATCATAAACGGCCACGGCTCTCTTTGTGTGTGTGAAAAGTCCCGGGCGATAGCTATTGCTGCCGGGAATAGCGGTGATATGAGCCGGTGGTTCAATAACAAGGTAGACACTGTTGGCGTCAACACAGCAAGGGACTGGTCCGATTTTAAATATTACAAAATTACTATTGGCTAAAGCCATTATTCACTGCCGTTATTTAAGAATGTCTGTGTGAACGCTCAAAGTTTAGCGAATCTCATTAAAATATAGCTTTTTATTCATTAAATGACACGATATCCGCAAAAAATCGTGATTTAACTTGCTTGTGCGGGGCTAGCTCTTTAAAATACGCGCCTTGTTATTTCACTCCTTGCTCCACTGGCCTGACTTATATTTAATATCGGTTCAGGGGGCATCTAACCGTAAGGAGCATGTAAAAATGCGTCATTATGAAGTAGTATTTCTGGTTCATCCAGACCAAAGCGATCAAGTTAACGCTATGATCGACCGCTATCGCAGCATGATCGAGTCTTTTGGTGGTACTATCCACCGTTTAGAAGACTGGGGTCGTCGCCAGTTAGCTTACCCAATCAACAAAATCCACAAAGCTCATTACATTCTGATGAATGTTGAATGTAACGGTGAAGCACTGTCTGAACTGGAGTCAGCATTCAAATTCAACGATGCGGTACTTCGTAATTTGATCATCAAGCGTAAAGGCGCTCTTACCGAGCCATCATTGCTGATGAAAGAAAAGGACGAAGAGAAGAAGTCTGAGAGACGCGCTCCTGTTGCTGATGATGCAGAAGCAGTTGAAGAGTCAGACGAAGCGACTTCAGCTGACGATGCTGCTGATGCAGACGCTGAGTAACTAACTAATTTAATTGTTGATACTGGTCGGTTATAACAACAGACCGGTGGATGAGGAAGACAAACATGGCTTTTTTCCGTCGTAAAAAATTCTGCCGTTTCACAGGCGATGCTGATGCACAGATCGATTACAAAGATCTTGATATGTTAAAAAACTACGTTAGCGAGTCGGGTAAAATTGTACCTAGTCGTGTAACAGGCACTGGCGCAAAATATCAGCGTCAGTTAGCGACTGCGATTAAACGCGCTCGTTATTTAGCTTTAATTCCATACACAGATAGCCACTAATATAAGGCTGAACTGAAGTGATGGTACTGGCTCGTTTTATCCTTCGGGGCCCGAGTCAGGCAGCACTGGTTATGACAACCTGTGCAATGCTTGCAATACTATTGATGCCGTTTTCTTGGTTCAGTGCCGCGGCTCTTATTCTGCTGGTTTTACATCAGGATAAGGAAGTGGCTATCAGAGCAACGGCAATAGCAAGTCTGGCAATCGTGGTGATGAGCTGGGTAATATTCGGTTCACCACTATTGGCAGCAGGGTATCTGCTTTTTTTGTGGCTACCTGCTGGTTTGATCGCTTATGTTTTGAAGCAAAGCGTGTCATTAATACTGAGTTTACAACTGCTGACTGTTATCGGTCTGCTGGTGATTACGGCTTTGTATTTATTCTTTCCTGAAATGGGAGAGGCGTGGCGCCAGGCTTTTGAACAGGTTTTAAAACCAGCCATAGAGCAGTCGACAACTCAGATTGATCAGGCACAACTGGATAATCTGTTAACGATGTTTGCCCGCTCTATCAGTGGCTTGCTGGCAATTGTATTAGTATTTAACGTCCTGATCGGACTGTTTATAGCTCGCTGGTGGCAGGCTGGCTTGTTTAACCCGGGTGGTTTTTCCCGTGAGTTTAAAGAGCTGCGTCTTGGTAAAGTATTTGCCGCCGTGACAGTGTTTACAATGATTGCCAACGCATTGATTGTAAATGACTGGATATTAGGCTCAATGTTATTAATGGTTTCAATGACCCTGCTACAGGGTATCGCCATTATGCACGGAGTGGTCGCTAAAAAGCAGTTGTCCGGGCACTGGCTGTTCGGTTTTTATGTGTTGTTAATATTGATCCCGCAAGTCATGATCTTTTTAACAATTATGGGTTTACTCGATGCTTGGGTTGATATTAGAAAACAGGTTTCTCCCAAGATTAAGTTAATGTAATACAGTTTCTTTCTGATCTGGTTATCAGGTTGGGAAATAAAATAGAGGTATAAGTGATGGAAGTTATATTACTTGAGAAAGTAGATCGTTTAGGCGGTCTTGGCGACAAAGTTAACGTAAAAGCGGGCTTTGCGCGCAATTTCTTGTTGCCACAAGGCAAGGCTGCTTTTGCAACGGCAGAAAACTTAGAAGCATTTGAAGCACGCCGTGCCGAGCTTGAAAAACAGGCTATTGAGACACTGGCTGCCGCTGAAGCCCGTAAGGCTAAGCTGGATGGTATGGAAGTATCTATCACTGTGCGTGCCGGTACTGAAGGCAAACTGTTCGGTTCGATCGGTACGGTTGATATTGCAGAGCACGTTACCGCTATGGGTATTGAACTGGCTAAGCGTGAAGTGCGTATGCCGCATGGTGCTATCCGTCAGGCCGGCGAATACGATATTGCTGTTCACCTGCTGACTGATGTTAATGCCACTCTGAAACTGACTGTTATCGGTCAGGAAGACGAGTAATTAACTCGCCGGATTATTCCGGCGAATTAATTAGCATCACAAAAGCCTGCTCAGGTTTTCCTGCGCAGGCTTTTGTGCGTTTGATGTCTTTAGCATATCTTTTCATTGTGCGCTTTAGCGACAGCTTTATGCCATAATTGGGCTATTCTCTTCAATCTTTGTAAATGTATAAGTGCCTGATTGCACGTAATCAGGTGCTATGGTTTAATTTCAATATGGCAGAAACAATTCCGTATATTGGTGACTCTGAAGTCAGTCAATTAAAAGTACCACCGCATTCGATTGAAGCAGAACAGGCCGTATTAGGCGGGTTGATGCTGGACAATCTTGCGTGGGAGAAAATCGCTGACCGGGTTGATGATAATGACTTTTATCGACATGACCACCGGCTAATATTTCGCGCTATTCGTGAGCAGGAAGCGAAAGATGTACCGAATGATGCGGTCACCCTTTCGCAACATTTGCATTCAATCGATTTGCTCGAAGAGGCGGGTGGGCTGGCATATCTTGGTCGTCTGGCTAAAGAAACCCCGACCGCAGCCAATATCAAAGCCTATGCGGATATTGTGCGCGAGAAATCGGTACTGCGGCAGCTGGCAGCAGTGGGAACAGAGATCGCCAGCAGTGCTTATAATCAGGAAGGTCGTGACAGCAAAGAGCTGCTTGAGGAAGCAGAAAAGCAGGTCTTTAAAATTGCCGAAAGCGGCAATCGTAACCAAAAAGGCTTTCTTGGAATGTCGTCGCTGCTGAAAAGCACGGTTGACCAGATTGATCAGTTGTATCAAAACGAAGGCGCCATTACCGGTATTTCAACCGGTTTTGAGAAATTTGATGAGATGACTTCGGGCTTGCAGGCCGGTGAACTGGTGATTGTCGCAGGTCGCCCGTCAATGGGTAAAACGACATTTGCTATGAACCTGGTCGAAAATGCCGCTATTGGCAGTGGTAAAACGGTTGGTGTGTTTAGTTTAGAGATGCCGGGTGAATCGCTGTCCATGCGTATGATTTCATCACTGGGTCGCATCGATCAGCACAATTTACGTTCCGGCCAGATCAAAGATGATGACTGGGCAAGAATCACCTCGACCGTGAGTATGCTATCGCAGGCTAAAATCTTTGTTGATGATACGGGAGGCTTATCACCGACTGAGCTACGTGCCCGTGCCAGACGACTAAAAAGAGAACATGGTTTAGATTTAATCGTTATCGATTACTTACAGTTAATGCAGGGCAGTGCTAAATCAGCATCCGAAAACAGAACCGCCGAAGTCTCTGAGATTTCCCGTTCATTAAAAGGTCTGGCTAAAGAGCTGGAAATACCGGTTATTGCGTTGTCGCAGCTAAACCGAAGTCTTGAGCAGCGTACGGATAAACGACCGGTGATGTCAGACTTGCGTGAGTCCGGAGCGATTGAGCAAGATGCCGATTTAATCGTCTTTATTTACCGTGATGAAGTCTATAACGAAGACAGTGAGCAAAAAGGCACGGCGGAAATCATTATTGCCAAGCAAAGAAACGGTCCGATCGGTAAAGTGCGTTTAACTTTTCTTGGTAAGTACACACGCTTTGAAAATCACATGCCTGAGGTGTATGGCGGCGGTGATGATTATTAATGAAACGCAGTTCGCGCTTAGAAATCAATCTTGATGCCTTAACGCACAATCTTTCGGTTGTGCGTAAACACGCCAATGATGCCAATATTATCGCTGTCATCAAAGCCAATGCTTATGGCCATGGTATGCTCGCCGTTGCCCGCCACCTTGCCGGTAAGGTAGATGCGCTCGCGGTCGCCTGTGTTTCAGAGGCGCATTATCTGAGAGATAATGGCATAGACTCAGCAATTGTTGTGCTGCAGGGTTTTCATAATTTGAGCCAGTTAGATTTGTGTTTTCAACTGGATCTGCAGCCTGTGTGCCATCAGTCATGGCAGATAGAATTACTGAAACAGCATCAGTCTGACAAGCAGCTTAGCTGCTGGTTAAAGCTCGATAGTGGCATGCACCGTCTGGGTGTGCCAATGCAAGATGCACAGTTATATACCGAACAGTTGCTTAAGCTCGCGGCAGTGAAAAAACTCAGGGTGATGACTCATTTTGCCAGTGCAGATGAAGAAAATGCGCTGTTGAACCAGCAGCAACTGGATGCATTTAATAGCTACCATGCAGGTCTTACATTAGAAGCCAGCATGGCAAATTCTGCAGCGATTTTATCACTTCCGGATACAATCAAAGACTGGGTCAGGCCAGGACTGATGTTATATGGAGTGTCACCATTCGCGGACAAACCCGCATCTGTTTTTGGCTTAAAACCGGTTATGACATTAAAGAGTTATGTCGTGGCCATCAATCAGTTGCCAGCCGGTCAGGCGGTTGGTTATGGCAGTTGCTGGAGTTGTTCGCGTGATAGTCAGGTCGCTGTGGTTGCGATTGGCTATGGTGATGGTTATCCGCGTCATGCGAGTAACGGCACGCCGGTGCTCATTAATGGTAAACGTTATCCGCTGGTCGGCCGAGTTTCAATGGACATGATCACGGTTGATATTACAGCCACTGGGGCTGCTATTGAAATAGGCGATGAAGTTATTTTGTGGGGTGAGGAGCTGGATGTGGGTGAAGTGGCCGAGTGCTCAACCACGATCGCCTATGAACTATTGTGTAATACCGGCAGAGCTAATTAGTTGTCGTTTCGGCTCGCAATAGCACGGGCTTGCATCTGCTTTTAATGTGAATTGTGTTAAAGTAAAGCTATTAGCCTGATAACTATTAGTAATTTAATAGCGTGATATAAGAAATCAGGTGCTGTTTATTTAAATAATTATAAAAGATTATGGAGTTTTTTTATGTTCTTTCGCATGAAATTTTTCTGGGTTTACGGCCTGGTTATTGCACTCAGTGGGTGTGGTGGTGCAACGGTTATGTTTCGTGGTGATTCCTCTCATACCGGCAGATCAAGCAGTTCTGGCATAGAAAAACTGGATAAGCTGAAATGGAAGTTTAACCTGCCTGATAAAAGCTATTCATCGCCAATTGCAGCAGGCGATAAAGCTTTTATTGGCTGTAAAGACGGATATTTATATGCTGTGAATACAGCTGATGGCTCTCTTGCCTGGAAATTCAGAACAGAAGGGAATATTGAGGTGCCTGTCGCTGTTTCCGGCGACCTCGTTTATTTAGCCAGCTGGGATGGGCAGTTGTATGCCATTAATATAGAGAATGGTGCCACTCAGTGGAGTTTCAGAACCGAAGGACAGATCTACTCAGCACCCACCATACACAATGGTGTGGTTTATTTTGGCAGTGAAGATAAACATTTATATGCGATTAATGCTGAAACAGGCGCAGAACTGTGGCGCTTTGAAACTCAGGGTGGTATTCCAACGTCACCGGCAGTAAAAGATGGCTTTGCCTATGTTTCAAGCCTTGATGGTTTTATGTATGCGGTTAATATCAAATCAGGTCAGGAACAATGGAAGTTCAGAGTAGGTGCCCGAATTTATTCATCGCCCGCGGTTGATGACGAGAAGTTGTATTTTGGCAGTGATAACAAACGGCTTTATGCGGTCAATCTAAAAACAGGGCAGGAAGTCTGGAATAAGAAAACAGCCGGTCGTGTTTATTCTTCGCCTGCCATAAGTGGCGAGAGTATTATCTTTGGCAGTGGTGACAGTTATGTTTATTCACTGAATAAAGCCAACGGAAAGAGAATATGGGAATATAAAACATCCGGTGCTGTTTTATCATCTCCTACCATTGCTTCTGAGATAACCTATATAGGCAGCCATGATAATCATGTCTATGCCCTGAGTGAAACAGGTAAGTTATTATGGAAATACAAAACAGCCAGCACGGTTTTAGCATCACCGTCAGCTCACGATGGAATGATAATGTTTAACAGTATTTCCGGTGAGTTATACGCGGTTAAATAATTTACACGGATAATCTATACTTGGATAATCATATAAAAAGGCTGGACACTTGTTCAGCCTTTTTATATGGGCTGATTTAATGTCCAGAAGTCCTTTCGGCACAGACCTGACATTTTACAGAACTGGCAAATGTCATCATGGCCGTTTGAAATAAGAGGTGTATGATTTTGCATTTCATTTAGCAGCTGAATAAATCTTTTTTGTGTCCGGGCTGTGGTTTCTGTCAGTTCTTCATCTTCAAGCGAGGCACCGCTACTGACTTTTCCATAAGAGTCATCGAGCTTTAAATACTCAACCCTTGTCACCTTTTCCATTAGTAAAGCATAGTTGCTTAGCTGGATGTCTTCACCGTGGATGACGTCACTTTGTGATGCTGTCTGGCTGCTGGTTTTGTAATCAATGATACCGAATCCGGATTGCTGTTTGTCGATTCTGTCTATCCGTCCCTTTAATTCGATATTGTCAGCGATGGTTGTCTGCTGATCGGTTTCAGCCTTATAAAATGTCCAGTCTTTTTCCCGCTGCTGTTGCCATTTGAGATAACTATCACAATGATCAAGCCAGCGCTTTAACCAGCCGCGGTGTAAAAAATTGTCTTCAACATCCTGACGAAAAATTCTTTCCGATATGTCACGCAGCAGTACCAACGAGCTATCAAAACAGGTTTTGGGTTCATCAGAGAGATGGTACAGCTCCAGAATCTTATGTACCTTCTGACCGTACTCAGATTTCTGCAGCTCTAATACTAATTCTTCAGGAGCCGTTAATTTCAATACATCATTGGCAAAAAACTGATAAGGGCAATTGATGAGGCGTTGATGGCGTGAAGCCGAGAAATTATCAGGTATCTGTAACTTTTCAATAGCCGGAGCTGAGGCTTTAGCCAGCTCAGGTAAAGGAATCTCTTTCGACGCAAGTACTGTGGTCTTTTCGGTTTTTAACAGACTGTAAAGCTCTGTGGGGGACAGCGAACTGTCATCTGACCTCTGGTACAGATCAATAATAGTCTGCAGCCAGGGTGAAGCCTGTTGTGTTTCATTATCTTTTTCTGCGCAGTAGCTGAGCAGAGTATCATCGGCACTTTGCAGCAGCCGGCGGAATAAATAATACTGTTCAGATTTTTTTTGTTTCCAGTCGGGAAGACCCAAAGACTGTCTCACAGAGTGATTAAAGAACGGTGTTTTCGGCGCTGAGCCTGGTAGCTGAGTCGCATCAGCAGATGCGATGATCAGACCGTCATAATAACCGCTGTTGGACTGACTAAGGTTGAGTAGTCTTACATGTGATGCCGCGCTGCTTGGGCTGTAATGATGGTTTTCAAAAGAGCTGGCCAGCCAGGTTCTGAAATCAAACCAGTTCATTTTCGGGTTTGCCGCAGCACAGGCATTTAGCATGTGCGTGATTTCGGCTAGCACATTTTCACCTGCTTCATTTTGCTGTAAAGATGCGCTAATACCCAGTTGAGTCAGGCTCAGTGATAAAGCATCGAGATACTGGCTGGCGGGGATAGCTTCATTGCTGTGAAATAATGTAAGCAGTGGTGAGGCAAAGGTTTCTATGTCACTGAGCAACTGGCTGATTTTCAGATAACAGTCGCTTTCCCAGTGCGTCAGCCGGTCTTTTCTCAGCTTAAGTGCGTTCAGGTAGCGTTTGATATTAGCGGTTACTTTTTCGTGATAGACGATGTCCTGTTCAAAGCGATAGCTGTGGGCAAGTAAGTCATCGTCAGGATTAGTGAAGAATGGTGATTTCAAAAAATCCAGAAATGTGATGGCCGAAAAGTCCTGTTCGATACATTCCAGCCAGCGTTCTACAATACTGGCCGCATTAGTGGTTGAGAGTGACCAGCCGACTGAGTCCACAAGGTTTACTCCGGAGCGTTCTAATAAGGCTCTGAGTCTTCTTGCCAGTTTTCTGTTTTCAGTGACGACGGCAATGTTTCGTTTGCCCTGCAATAACCATTTCCTTACCTGCAAATCTACTGCATTGGCTTCATCCTCTTCACTGACTGCGGCAAAGACCTTGAAGCCCTTTGATACATCGCTGTGATTAATCAGTTCGGCACGCTGATGAAGGGGTAACTGATGCTGGAAAGCACAATTAATCGTATTGTCAAAAAGCTTCTGTGAAGCAGTGACGGTCTCTTTGAAATTCAGAGACTGAATAATGGGTGCTATGAAATGATCCGGGTGCTGCTGATTGTGAATGTCTGCGGGGCTGGCCTGAATAAAGAAACGCACAGGATTTAAGAGAGCCAGTTTCTTTATTAAAAGCAGTTCGTTACTGGTTAATTTTTGCGCGCCAGCGATAATAAAGCACTTGTTCTTTATATTTTGTGCAGAGATATTTTTCAGTCGTTGTGCATAAATAGTGGTCTGGTCTAACAGTTTCTCATCGCTGAGTTGCTGCTGCCATGCCTGCCATAAAGTATAGACGAGCTGTGCTTCATTGCTGAGGTGCTCAGGATTGGATGGTGTGCCATAGAGCGTCTTGATTTTATTAACCCAGTCAGCCTCAGCAAAGTCAGTGGGGTTCAGGTCATTCAGGCTTAATTCATCAAACAGCTGCAACAGTGAGGCAGAGACCTGCCATAAGTTTTCATTTTCAAAATGCGCAGGGTAAGCTTGCAGCGCTTCCAGAATAATCAGCTGGCGACAGTGGTTATTGATAAATGTAGCATCCTGTTCGGCCAGTGAAATATTTGTTTCAATCCATTTTTTAAGCGGGCTGATTTCAGCACCGATAATAGCGCTGACTTGCTGCGATGCTAGATAGGCTAGTAGTGATTTTCTAAAGGTATAAATCAGATCCGGGGCGGGTACAAAGATAACCAGTTCTGTCAGGTCGGGTAGCTGCGGTTTAAAGTGCTGGTAAATGTACTCACTGATAACCTGCTGCAGGTTGACACCGTGTTCTACAAACAGAAATTCACCGCCGTCGGTATCAGGGGTACTTATGCCAGCCACTATCGTTACCTTTCCAGATACTGGAGTTTGTTCTCAACCCCGTCCCATTCACGCGCATCTGGCAGCTCTGGTTTGATCTGGTTAATCACCGGCCAGATGGCGGCCAGTTCGGCATTTAATTGTGTAAATATCGACATGTTATCAGGCACATCATCTTCAGCATAAATGGCTTCAGCCGGACAGGCAGGCTCGCATAATGTGCAGTCGATGCATTCATCCGGGTCAATAACCAGAAAGTTAGGGCCTTCATGAAAGCAATCAACCGGACAGACATCCACACAGTCTGTGTATTTGCAGCGAATGCAGTTATCTGTAACTACGTAAGTCATAAGTTTTAATCGTTAAAATATTTTCACGGAGAGTAGCATATAATCGCATGATTGACTGAAATCATGCGGCTATCATTCACAGAAAGGGTGGATTTAAGCGGGTTCGGTAGACTCTATTTGTTCCAGTCGGTAACCATAATGGTAAATGGACTCAAGCTTCCAGCCATTTTCAGCATTTAATTCTAGTTTTTTCCTGATACGGCTGATATGAGTATCTACCGTTCGAGTGTTAATTTCCGCATCACAACCCCAGACATGGGATAACAGGTCAGCGCGTGACAGAACCTGCTCGAGGTTTCTGAACAGGTAAGAAACTAATTCATATTCTTTTGGTGTCAGGGTTAATGGCTCACCATGACGGGTCAGGCGATGGGATTTATCGTCAAGCGTAAATTCACCGGCCGAAATAATGTAACTGACGGGCGTTTCGGCAATAGAATTGCGTCTTTTCAGTGTGTTGAGACGCGCCATGAGTTCACGGCGGTCGATTGGTTTGACCATGTAGTCATCAGCACCGGCTTCCAGCACGGTCACGACATCGGTCTTGCTTTCATGACGGGTAGCGAATAAGACGGCTGTGCCCAGCCCCATGTCTTCGCGAATAATGCGTAAAACTTCTATTCCATCAATGCCAGGCAGATCCCAGTCAAGAATAATGATATCAAAGTCAGTGATGTTCGACTTTTCAAGCAAGGCTTCACCAGTACTGAATATACTAGGGATATGGCCTGCCGCCTCTAACCAGATAGACAGCATTTCTGATTGATCCGAGTCATCCTCAACAACAGCTATATTCACGGTAATGAACCTATATTTATAATTATGATTTACATTTTAGACACATTCTGGACATATTGCCAGACAGGAGTAGTTTTAAGTGTAAGAAACTTATTTTGTTAAGATAGAAGGGCTGGGTAAAGCATTAGCGGTTTGCTTGAATAAGCAAAGGAATCTGTGAAGATTGAAATGGCTCCCCGACCTGGACTCGAACCAGGGACAAACGGATTAACAGTCCGTTGCTCTACCAACTGAGCTATCAGGGAACACGCTCTTCAACAGAGGGCGCTATATTATAGATTTGCCTTTCGTCGGTCAATAGTTAAATTAACTAAATATTGATTTAATTCGAGCCAGGGCTTTTTCGATGTTATCCATGCTGGTTGCAAATGATAAACGCAGGTGTCCTGGCGCCCCAAAAGCCGACCCCGGGACTAAAGCGACGCCCACATCAGCCAGCAGTTTTTCAGCAAGTTCCACGTCATTGTTAACACCGTCTAATTTGTCAATCGCTGCCTGAAAATTAGGAAAGCTATAAAAAGTACCGTCACTTGCCAGACAATCAACACCGTCGATGGTATTAAGGAAGCGAACAACATAATCATGGCGTTCTTTAAATGCATCTCGCATCGTGCCTACGCTGGACTGATCGCCATCTAATGCCGCCTGTGCTGCCGCCTGTGAAATCGAGCAGGGGTTAGAGGTGCTTTGAGACTGAATTTTCTTCATTGCTTTGATCAAGTTTGCCGGGCCACCTGCATAGCCGATGCGCCAGCCTGTCATCGAATAGGCTTTTGAAACACCATTTAATACTAATGTTCTGTCATAAAGTTCAGGCGCAACATTTAAAATATTATTGAAGCCTTCATCGGTCCAGATCATCAGCTCATACATATCATCAGTGGCGATGATAATATCGGGGTGTTTCTTTAATACATCCGCCAGATCTTTAAGTTCGGCTTTACTATAAGCTTTACCGGATGGATTTGACGGACTGTTAATCACCACCAGACGAGTTTTAGGGGTGATAGCTGCTTCCAGTTGTGTAGCGGTAATTTTAAAATCCTGGGTCTGGTCAGCGAGAATAATCACCGGTTCTGCGTCTGCTAATAACACCATGTCCGGGTATGAAACCCAGTAAGGTGCAGGGATAATCACTTCATCACCCGGGTTTAAAAGCGCCTGAGCCAGATTATAGAAGCTCTGCTTGCCACCGCTTGAAACCAGAATCTGGTCGGCCGTGTAATTCAAGCCATTATCTCTGGCGAACTTGTTTATAATAGCTTGCTTAAGTTCTGGTGTACCATCAACTGCAGTGTATCTGGTCTTGCCATTTTTAATCGCATCAATACCGGCCTGTTTGATATGATCCGGTGTGTCAAAGTCTGGTTCGCCAGCGGCCAGACCAACAACATCTTTACCTTCAGCTTTAAGTTGATTGGCAAGTGCAGTTACAGCAAGAGTAGGTGATGGTTTAACGCGGGAAAGGCGGTTTGCAGTTTTTGTATCCACTTAAATTCCTGATGTCGGTTTTCTAAATATTGTTAATTGTTGAGTAAATGTCTAAAACTTTTAAGTTACACACAGAATATACACCAGCTGGCGACCAACCGACAGCAATAAAAGGCCTTATAGAGGGATTAAATGACGGCCTTGCAGGGCAAACATTATTGGGTGTTACCGGATCGGGAAAAACCTTCACTATCGCTAACGTGATTCAGCAAGTTCAGCGCCCGACTTTAATCCTAGCACCCAATAAAACCCTGGCTGCTCAGCTATATGGGGAGATGAAAGATTTCTTTCCGGAAAACGCGGTGGAATATTTTGTTTCCTATTACGATTATTATCAGCCGGAAGCCTATGTGGCATCGAGCGATACCTTTATAGAAAAAGATGCATCGGTTAATGAGCATATCGAGCAGATGCGGCTGTCTGCTACCAAGGCATTGTTAGAGCGGGAGGACACCATTATTGTGGCGACGGTTTCATCGATTTATGGACTGGGTGATCCGGAGCTTTATTTTAGTATGGTATTGCACATGGTTAAAGGCGATATCATAGATCAGCGCGAAGTGCTCCGGCGTCTTGCCGAGCTGCAATATACTCGTAATGATCTGGAGTTGATGCGGGGTACGTATCGGGTGCGCGGCGAAGTAATTGATATTTTTCCGGCGGAATCAGAAAAAGAAGCCATACGATTGGAATTATTTGATGATGAAATCGAACAGTTAAGCTATTTTGATCCTTTAACCGGCGAAGTCATTCGCAAAGTACCGCGCCTGACCATCTACCCAAAAACACATTACGTCACCCCAAGAAGTACCTTAATCAATGCGCTTGATGAAATAAAAGCCGAGTTGAAAGGCCGTCTGGAGGAATTACGCAGTCAGGATAAACTGGTTGAAGCGCAGCGCCTGGAACAGCGTACCATGTACGATATCGAAATGATTCGGGAGATCGGTTATTGCAATGGCATCGAAAATTATTCCCGATACCTTTCCAGCCGGGCACCGGGTGAAGCACCGCCTTGTCTCTATGACTACTTGCCGGATAACGCCTTAGTCGTGGTTGATGAAAGTCATGTCACGGTGCCGCAGATAGGCGCTATGTATAAGGGTGATCGTTCACGCAAAGAAAATCTCGTTAATTACGGTTTTAGAATGTTGTCGGCACTGGATAACAGGCCCCTCAAATTTGAAGAGTGGGAACGCTTAAAGCCGCAGGCCATTTATGTTTCAGCAACACCGGCTATTTACGAGGAAGAACATTCCGACAATGTGGTTGAGCAAGTCGTCAGACCAACAGGATTATTAGACCCTGAGATTGAAGTGCGTCCGGTGGCCACTCAGGTCGACGATGTGCTTTCAGAAATCAGCATAAGAACAAAGAAAAATGAGCGTGTACTGATCACGACACTGACCAAGCGGATGTCGGAGGATTTAACGGACTATTTATCAGAGCACGGTGTAAAAGTGCGCTACCTGCATTCTGATATTGATACCGTGGAGCGCACAGAAATTATTCGTGATCTGCGCCTCGGCGAGTTTGATGTCTTAATCGGTATTAACTTGTTACGCGAAGGACTGGATATTCCTGAAGTGTCACTGGTGGCAATACTGGATGCGGATAAAGAAGGTTTTTTACGTTCAGAGCGTTCGCTGATTCAGACCATTGGTCGTGCCGCCAGAAACCTCAACGGGCGTGCTATTTTGTATGGCGATAAAATCACTAAATCCATGCAGAAGGCCATTGATGAAACCAAGCGCCGGCGTATAAAACAACACGAGTTTAATGTCGCTAACGGCATCACGCCAACCAGTATTAAAAAAGCCGTCGCCGATGTTATGCAGACAGGTTACAAGCACAAAGCCTTCAGTATGGATGACAAAGTTGCCGAACCGGTGCAGCAATACCAAAAAATGACCAGTAAACAGCTGGCTCAGGAAATGAAAAAACTCGAGCAACAAATGCAGGAACATGCCAAAAATCTGGAGTTTGAAGAAGCTGCGCAGGTACGGGATAAAATACAACATATCAATGATCAGATACTCGGCCTGCATTAAATAACGGAGTGGCAGGTGTTAACGGAGATAAAAAACGTCAGACAAATAGCCGGTGAAGCGAGGCGCCGCTGGTTTGCAGATGAGAGCATGGATCTTATCGTCTGGCATGATGGTCAGAGGCCAGTCAGCTTTCAGTTGTGTTATGACAAAAAAGCAGAGGAAAAAGCCTTGAGCTGGAAACCGCTGACGGGATTGTTGCATGAGCAGGTTGATAACGGTGAATCAGGTGGCGGGCGTTACAAAGCCACGCCGGTTCTGCTGGCGGCTGGTGACTACAACTTAGAACGCATAAAAACAGACTTTATCAAACATTCTGCCGGTATTGATGAAACGATTAAAGCCCTTGTTTTACAAGGCTTAGAAAATAACTGAAGCATCCGGCTTATCTCTGCGCCGATATGGCTGTTCATCTGCTCAGGGTTGTTGAACGCGTTCCCGGCCAATACTTAAGACTTGCTAAGCGCCTGTTTTAAAACACCGATTCTGTCGAGAGCCGACGAAGATAGCTTTTGTGCGCCAAGCATCAGTGTTTCATCCGTTGCTTCTTCCACAAGCCTGTCATAAAAAGCAAAACTGCGGTCACAGCAAGCCCATATCCGCTGTAGGCCTGAGTCCGGATCACTGAGCTTGCTTGCTTCAGCAACATTATATTGTTTAAGTTGAGCAAGGTTGTTCTGCAGATCTTCACCGGCAGGCTCTTTATCCTTTAGTGCCTGTTCATTGAGCATGATTTGTTGCTGTGTTTGTTTCGCAAGTTCATCTATTTCAGGGTAGTGGGTGTTAATTAAATTTATCTGGCTGGCAAGATAGTGGTCGATATAAACGGCAGCGGTCAGTAAATCTGTTTCATTATGAATGGCTTTGCTGTCAAGCACAGGCACACTGGTATTCTGCTCACGCTCCGCGCGGTAGGCCAGCCGGCGCTCTGCTCTGAGTAAAGCGGCATGACCAAGTTCTTCACGGGCCAGTATTTCGGCATGATGTCGTACGCTTTGATTATCTGATTCAGCTGCTACATGAGTATAAAATCGAAAGGCAATTTCCTCATTATGTACCGCAAAAGCCAGTGCCTTATAGGCTGAACTGTATAACGGATCACGTGCTTCGTCATTGTAAATCTCAGAAACATGCGGGTCTTTCCAGGAAACCGGCATAACATCGGGATTAAGTTCAATCTCTTCCTGTTTGATCCACTTAAGTAATAACTGCTCGTGCTGCTGTTCTTCAAGCACCATACGCTCAAACAATCCGGCAGCTGACTCATTGCGACCTTTGTGCATACACTCGGCCAGCTGTGAGTAACGGCGTATTGCTTCGCGCTCTGCTTGCAGGGCAATAGACATCAGGTCGCCGGTCGTTTTTACATTAGTGGGTAGCATAAGCTTAGATACTCCATTATTAAAAATCCTCTACATTGATCTTAATCAAGAACCGATCATTTGAATAGCCTACCGGCACCAAATAGGTGCATATATAAGACAAATACTATGTACTATGGGTCATGGCTGCTGCGTCAATGTGTCGCATTACGAAACATAGTCTATATAGTCTATAAAGAGATCTTCTGGGAGATATTTAAAATATAGATATGAAGAGTTTGGGAAAAAAATTTAATAAAAATATTTCAGCACAATACATAAACCATCGCTCACATAAGGAGCATTAAACGTGTTTAAGATTGTACGTCCCTTCTTGTTACTACTACTGATTCAGCTTTGGCTGACTGGCGTAGTACATGCGAATTCAGAACTCTCGCGTTTTCTGGATAGTATCAGTGTTGAAAAAATATTCCCCGGTGCAGACAAACTGCAAACAACCGACAGCGATCCAGCCGTCGCAACAGCATTCACACAGGATCAGCAACTGGGTTTTGTTTTCCTGACCTCAGATTTTGTAAATACCACTGGTTATTCGGGTAAACCTATTCATCAGCTGGTTGCGATGGATATGCAGGGTGTTATCCGCAAAGTATTACTGGTTGAACACCACGAACCCATCGTACTGATCGGTATTCCTGAAAAACGTATCACCGCTGTGCTTAAAGATTATGAAGGCATGGATGTGGGTAAGCTGGTGCGTGGCGCACAAGAGCATAAGGTCGATGTGGTCTCCGGTGCAACCGTGACGGTTATGGTGATGGATGACAATATATTGCGCAGTGCGATTAAGGTGGCGCGTCATTTTGGTCTGTCCGGTCTGGAAGTTGAGCGCAAGCAAAGCGGGCCTGTCGCAACAGTAAATGCGGACATTAACGAGGTTAAGAGCTGGCAGGCATTGGTGGATGAAGGTTCTGTACGCCGTTTAAAAATCAGTCTGAGCCAAATCAATCAGGCCTTTGCCGACTCAGGCAACCCGCTGGTACTGGAATACCCTGAAGAAGGTGATGCTGAAGAGGTCTTTATTGAGCTCTACGCTGCCGTAGTTTCAATACCCAGTATCGGACGCAGTCTGCTCGGCGAGCATGAATATAAAAATCTGCTGAAAAAATTACAACCCGATGAACAGGCCATTTTATTAGCGGGTAGCGGCCGCTTTTCATTTAAAGGCTCCGGTTATGTACGTGGCGGAATCTTTGACCGCTTTCAGGTTGTACAGGGTGATACCTCTATTCGCTTTCATGATAAATATCACAAGCGCCTGCGAGAAATTAAGGCTACTGGCGCACCTGAGCTGGATGATGTGGACTTATTCAGAACACCGGCAGATTTAAAATTCAGTGCAGCATCGCCGTGGAAACTGCAGCTGCTGGTGGGCAGAGAAGTCGGCCCGACAAAAAAAGAGTTTCTTACATTTGATCTTGCATACAAGGTACCTGAAGAATATCTGAGCTTTACTGCCGCGCCAAAAGAAGCACTGACTGAATCAGAGTCTGTAGCACAAAAACCGCAACCGGTCTGGAAAAAAATGTGGCAGCTAAAGACAGCAGAAGTCATTATTCTGGCGCTGGCGCTGGCAGTGCTGACAATGATCTTTTTCTTTCAGGACTGGCTGGTCAGGCGACCCGTGCTCATGAACCGGGTACGAATCGGTTACCTGATCTTTACTTTGTTCGGCATCGGCTGGTATTTCAATGCGCAGTTATCAGTGGTGAATATTCTGGCGATGTTTAATGCACTGATCAGTGGCTTTGACTGGGCCTATTTCCTGATGGAACCACTGGTCTTCATACTCTGGGGTTCGGTAGCGGCGGCATTATTATTCTGGGGACGTGGTCCTTATTGTGGCTGGTTATGTCCTTTCGGTGCGTTGCAGGAATTGATTAATAAAATAGCCAAAGTATTTAAGATCAGACAGATTACGGTACCGTGGGCTATTCATGAACGTATCTGGACCTTTAAGTATCTGATTTTTCTGCTGCTGTTTGGCTTTTCACTTTATTCACTGGAGTGGGCAGAGCGCCTGGCCGAGGTGGAACCGTTTAAGACAGCCATTATTTTAAAATTTATTCGTGAGTGGCCTTTTGTTATTTTGCGCTGGCGATGATATTGCCGGGGATTTTTATTGAACGCTTTTATTGTCGCTATCTATGCCCGCTGGGTGCAGCACTGGCTATTCCTGGCAGAATGCGCATGTTTGCCTGGCTCAAACGATATAAAGAATGCGGAACACCGTGCCAGCGTTGTAAAAATGAATGCATGGTTCAGTCGATACACCCCGAAGGCGATATTAATGTCAATGAGTGTCTTTACTGTCTGCATTGTCAGGTGGTTTATTCTGATGATCACGCCTGCCCGGTAATGATCCAGAAGCGCCTGAAAAAAGAGCGCCGAAATGCGCGACCCGTTTCAATTTATGGCAAGGAAGAATCAGCAGTTTCAATGGAGTTAAAACAGGAAAAGTAAAAATCTGACTCTGGTTATGCCAGAGTTTAATAAAACCACCTGAAAAAACAGGTGATTTACGTGGAGAAGAACGATGGATGAAAAAAAGAAAAAGTCTGGAGGAAATCAGACTGAAGAAATAATGCTCAGTCGCCGTCAGTTACTCGGTGGATCTGCCAAACTGGCTGCGTTTGCCGGTGTTGGTGGTCTGACTGGGCTGACAGGCTTTGCTGTAATGACGCCTTCAGCGGCAGTCGCCGCATCAAAGAATAAAGCGGAAGTTGCGCCGGGTGATCTGGATGAATATTACGGTTTCTGGAGCAGCGGTCAGGCAGGTGAATTACGGATTTTAGGTATGCCTTCAATGCGTGAATTAATGCGTGTACCGGTCTTTAATCGTTGCAGTGCATCCGGCTGGGGTTCAACCAATGAAAGCCGCAAAATTTTACGCGACGGACTGCTGCCAGAAACTAAAAAGTTTCTCGATTCAGGTGATCGCGGCGGTGTCTGGACCAATGGTGACTTGCATCACCCGCACATGTCATTTACTGATGGCACCTATGATGGCCGCTACCTGTTTATGAATGACAAAGCGAATACACGGGTGGCTCGTGTACGCTGTGATGTGATGAAGTGCGACAAGATCATCGAAATTCCTAACGCTTCGGATATCCATGGTTTACGTCCGCAAAAATACCCGCGCACCGGTTATGTATTTGCCAACGGTGAACACCGTGTGCCTATCCCCAATGATGGCAGTATTCTGGATGAACCTGAAAAATATCATGCTATTTTTTCCGCGATTGATGGCGATGAAATGGAAGTTAAATGGCAGGTTATGGTGGATGGTAATCTTGATAACTGTGATGCGGATTATCAGGGCTTGTATGCATTCTCAACCTGTTACAACAGTGAAGGTGCGGTCACCCTTGGCGGCATGATGGCCAATGAACGTGACTGGGCTGTTGTGTTTGATATCAAGGCGATCGAAGCAGGTGTTAAGAAAGGTGACTTCAAGAGAATCAATGGCGTGCCGGTACTGGATGGCCGTCATGGTTCTAAATACACCCGTTATATTCCTGTACCTAATAGTCCGCATGGTTGTAATACCGCACCGGATGGCAAGCACGTTGTGATTAACGGTAAATTATCACCCACTGTAACGGTGATTGATGTGCGTCGTTTACCGGATCTGTTTAAAGACAAGATCAAGCCGCGTGACACCGTAGTAGCAGAGCCAGAACTGGGTCTTGGTCCATTGCATACTGCATTTGATGGCAAGGGTAATGCGTTCACAACATTGTTCCTGGATAGTCAGGCGGTGAAGTGGAATATTCAGAAAGCCATTGATTTGTATAACGGCAAAAAAGTGAATCCAATTCTTGAAAAAATTGATGTTCATTATCAGCCTGGGCACAACCACACAACAATGGGTGAAACCAAAGAAGCCGATGGTAAGTGGCTGGTGACCTTGAATAAGTTTTCTAAGGATCGTTATATCAATGTCGGCCCGCTAAAACCAGAGAATGAGCAGTTGATTGATATCTCGGGTAAAAAGATGAAGATCGTTCATGACGGTCCGACTTATGCCGAGCCACATGACTGCATTATCGTTCGTGCGGATATAGTAAACCCTGCGTCGTTATGGACCAAAGGTGACCGCATGTGGGCTGATGTCAGTGCACAGGCGAAGAAAGACGGTATCAAATTGACAGAAGACTCAAAAATAATACGCGATGGTAAAAAAGTCCGTGTTTACATGACGTCAATTGCGCCTAATTTCAGTATGGAAAAATTCACTGTAAAACAAGGTGATGAAGTAACCATTATCGTTAGTAATAATGACGCTATTGATGATCTGACGCATGGCTTAACCATAGCCAATTATGGTGTAGCAATGGAAATCGGGCCACAACAAACATCATCGGTGACTTTTACCGCTGATCGTGTCGGTGTGCACTGGTTCTATTGCCAGTGGTTCTGTCATGCGCTGCATATGGAAATGCGTGGTCGTATGCTGGTTGAGCCTGCATAACATTTTGATGCTTCAGCGATACCTCAATAGCTCGGCAGTTAGCCCGGGATTATCTCGCGGGCTGGCTGGCGGGTTGTTGTTAATTTTATTTTTATATGGGTTTTTAGCGCAGGCCGAAGAACGTCTGGTAGCACCCGGTCATGGCGTATTGCAAACGGCCATTGATGCTGCAAACAGTGGTGATACCTTAATACTCGGATCCGGAATTTATACCGGCTCAGTGAGTATTCATAAACCGCTCAGCCTGATAGGTAATCAGTCCAGTGTGATTGATGGTGAAGGGACTGCACATATTATGACAGTGTCAGCTCCTGATGTTTTAATTAAGAATTTAAAACTTCAGCATTCAGGTAATAATCTGAATACGGAAGACAGTGCTATTTTTATTACCGATGTAGGTGACAGGGCACGCATAGAATCCAACTATTTTGAAAATAACCTGATCGGTATTTACCTGAAAGGGCCGGAGTCAGTGGTTGTCAGTAATAATGTCATTATTGGCAGTCAGTTTCACCGTATTAATGATCGTGGTAATGGTATTTATTTGTGGGATACACCGGGTTCGGTTATTAAAAATAATGATATTCGTTACGGCCGTGATGGCATATTTGTAACCACCAGCCGTAACAATGTGTTTCATGGTAATCGTTTGCGCGACCTGCGTTTTGCTATCCATTATATGTACACGCAGGACAGTGAAGTGACTGAGAATATTTCAATCAATAATCATGTTGGTTTTGCCTTGATGTTTTCCGACCGTATCGTTGCCAGAGAGAATCAGTCTGTCGGTGATCACGAACGGGGATTATTTTTTAACTTCGCCAATTACTCGGTGATCGAAGGTAATCGTGTCAGTGGCGGTGCTGAGAAATGCGTCTTTATTTATAACGCAAATTATAACCAGATCAACAATAATGCTTTTGAAGATTGTCGTATTGGTATTCACTTTACTGCCGGTTCGGAAAAAAATGAAATTTATTCCAACGCCTTTATCAATAATCGTACCCAGGTGAAATACGTCGGCACACGTCATATCGAATGGTCTAAAGATGGTCAGGGTAACTACTGGAGTGACAACGCGACTTTTGATATCGATGCTAATGGCATTGCTGATCAGGTGTACAAACCTAATGATCTGGTCGATCAGATTGTCTGGCGTCACCCGATGGCGAAGCTGCTATTAAACAGCCCGGCGGTAAAACTATTAAAATGGGCACAGTCTGAATTCCCCGGCTTACACCCCGGTGGCGTGACCGACAGTGTACCATTAATGCTGGCACCGCCTGTTAGGGTTGTGACTTTTAAAAAACTGTCAAATGGCTGAAAAATAATAATGAGTAATAATGTCATTTCTCTGCAAGCCGTAAGCAAAACTTACGGTAATGAAACCGTTGTGCGGGATGTTAATTTTGATGTTCAACCCGGTGAGTGCATAGTACTGGTAGGGCATAACGGTGCCGGTAAAACCACACTGATGAAATTAATGCTGGGCCTGACCCGGCCAAGTACCGGCACAGTCGAAGTACTGGGTGGTAACCCTGCATTCACTGCGGCTGTGGCGCAACGACTGGCACTGGGTTATCTGCCCGAAAGTGTGGCGTTTTACGAAGCCATGACAGGTCAGGAAGTACTGGCATTTTATGCGCAGCTGAAAGGCGCTTCATATTATGAGTGTGGCAAATTACTGCAACTGGTTGGATTGGGTGATGCCTCGAAACGACGGGTTGGCACTTATTCAAAAGGTATGCGTCAGCGCCTCGGTCTGGCGCAGGCAATGCTTGGTGATCCGCAGTTATTATTTCTTGATGAACCCACCACCGGGCTCGACCCGCTTTTACGACAGCACTTTTATGAGCTGATTGACGGTTTACATAAAGAAGGTGTGACATCCATTATCTCGTCACATGCACTGAATGAAGTGGAAGCGCGTGCCAATCGTTTTGTCATTATGAAAGCCGGAATCATCGTTGCCAGTGGCACACTGGATGAACTATATCAGCTCGCGGCACTACCGGTTCGACTGGAGCTTAGCGTAACAGAGGGTGAGGCATCGCGCGTAGCTGAAAGCTTAGGTACCGGCGTTAACATCGCTCATGTTAACAACCAAAAACTGAGCCTGAGCTGTTTCAAAGGTGAAAAGATGCCGTTGATACGTCACATAACCGGTCTGGGGGAAGTGGTACAGGATTTACAAATCATGCCGCCAAGACTGGATGAAGTTTACAGTCATTTTATGCAGGGAGATGGCCTGTGAAAATGATATGGATACTGGCACAAAAAGAGTTACGCGACGGGCTTCGTAATCGCTGGATTGCCGCTGCCATTATTTTACTGGGTACACTTGCGCTGGCTTTGTCATTGCTGGGCTCGGCACCAACGGGTTCGGTACGGGTCAGTGAGCTGGATATTACGGTGATCAGTCTGGCCAGTCTAAGTGTTTATCTGATTCCACTGATTGCACTGATGTTAGCGTTTGATGCACTGGTCGGTGAGTTTGAACGAGGCACCATGATGCTATTGTTAACCTACCCGGTTACACGCTGGCAGGTCATCATGGGCAAGTATCTGGGTCACGTATTAATTTTATTTATTGCGATTTTTTTCGGTTATGGCGGGGCACTGATTATTTTAACCCTGCTTGGTGATAGCGGAACCGATGGCTGGCAGGCCTATGCTCTGATGATGCTCAGTTCACTGATGCTCGGCGCAGTTTTTATTGCACTGGGTTATCTGGTCAGCGTCTTTGTTAAAGAACGAGCAACCGCCGCCGGTACAGCCATCGGACTCTGGCTGGTATTTGTTGTGCTTTACGACTTACTTCTGTTCGGTGTGTTATTACTCGATGAAGGTCAGCTAATTGGCCAGAAACTGTTTTCCATATTAATGCTGATCAGTCCAACCGATAGTTACCGCATCCTTAATCTGAGCATGTTTGAAGGTGTCAGTCAGGCAGCGGGTATCGCCGGTATTGCCAGTGAAGCAGGCATGAGTGGCGCACTGCTGATTAGTGTGATGCTGCTATGGATGGTTGTGCCGTTAATGGCTACGTTATTTTTATTTCAGAAAAGAGAATTATAAATTTTAGGTCGCAAGTCGTTGGTCATTAAATTTATGACTGATGACTTCTTTAAAAACAGAGAGTCAGATGTATAAATTAAGCGTATTACTGGTTACCTTTTTATTACTAGCCTGTGAAAAAACACCCACCATTGAAGTGCCGCCGGCACAAACACTGACCCGGCAAGCCAGCGGTTATTATTGTTTAATGACGGTGCTTAATCATGAGGGCCCTAAAGGACAAATTATTCTCACAGATAAAAAAGTACTGTGGTTTACTTCTGTGCGTGACACTATTTCATTCACCTTGTCACCGGAAGAGCCCAAAAATATTGCAGCGATTTATGTTAATGATATGACGGATGCCAACTGGGCTAACCCCGGTGAAGATAACTGGATTGATGCGCGTAAAGCCTGGTATGTACTGAACAGTAACCGCAGCGGTGGCATGGGTGCGGCAGAAGCGGTGCCTTTTGCAACAAAAGAAAAAGCCGGGATATTTGCTAAAGAGCAGGGTGGAAATGTAACGGATTTTGCCTCCATTCCTAAGAGCTATATTCTGGATCTGGCTAAGTAAACGACGCTGATTAATCGTCAGTTGTCGGGCTGCTAAAACCGGGGTGCAGCTGATCAATGATAAACTGTGGCGGGATGTTGCCGTTTTTGCCGCGTAGTAAGCCTTTGATATGACCCTGAGCGATGATTTTTTCCTTACTATAAAATATCTGCTCAAGGTAAATCCATTTTTCATCCCAGCGGCAGATGCGGGTATGCAGATCATATTGTTGCCAGAGTTTTAACGGCCGCTGAAAATCAATGCTTGCATTGCCGACGACTGGCATCCACTTATTCTTCATGGCTAAATCCAGTGTTCCGGTTCGCTTAAGTAAATCCATTCTGCCAAGGTCCATAATGGTCAGAAAACGACCGTTATTCATGTGCCGGTTCAGATCCAGATCATTTAATAAAACCCGTAATCTAATCACTGAGGTATCCAGTGGTTGCATGGGCTTTTTCCATTTGCTTTTTATAAGAAGGATTAGTAAACGTAAGTACAGGTTCATGGCGAGTCCGTCCAGTGATCGAAGAAGCTGGTAGGTGTTAAAATGCGCCCAGATTACTTAGCCGGCTAAAGACTTGACTGGCGATGTAATGATAGCCGGCTGCATTTGGATGATAGGTATCAGATTTTAGTTTGCTGCTTTTTAATGTAGCGGGCATGGTGTCGCTATCGAGTTCTACGGCTGTGGACTTAGCAATCTCAAAGTAGACTTCAGCAGGCGGTACTAACAAGGTGGGTTTTGGTACGGCCAGTAATAATACCTGTGCATTATAGGATTTAGCGAGCCGGATCATTTCAATGATATTGCTTTTGGTTTGCAGTGAACTGATACGACGCAAAATATCATTACCACCATGGCAAATGATGACCAGCTCCGGCCGGTATTTTTCTAACAAACCGGGTAAACGTTTTAAACCATTGGCACTGATTTCACCGGAAATACCGGCATTGATAACGTTTCTCTGGCTTAACTGTTGTAATACCGCCGGGTAGCTTTGAGAGATCGTCGCCCCTTTGCCGGCGGTTAAGCTGTCACCAAATGCCAGAATGCTTGCATTTTCGCTCAGCGGTGTGAAATGCTGGCGCTGTTCGCTGCATGAGATAGCGATCAGGCAACAGAATATTAATGATGTTATTGATATGTTTTTCATAAAAAGTATTCTACTCTATCAACCGTCAATTTAAACAGCCAAAGTATCATGTATCAATACGATCAGTTATCACTTTTGTATCCAGCGTTAAACATCAGTGGTGACTTAAAAACCGAGAATAAAGATTTTATCGTCGATGAACTCATGCCTGTCAACATGAGTGGTAATGGCGAGCATAGCTGGCTAAATATCACAAAAAAAAATAGCAACACTGACTTTGTTGCCACTCAGCTTGCTAAATTTGCAGGGGTAGCAGCGGCGGCGGTGAGCTATGCCGGTTTAAAGGATCGTAATGCGCTGACCACGCAATGGTTTAGCGTGCATTTACCGGGTATAGCGGAGCCGCAATGGAGTGAACTGATCAGTGATGATTTTAAGATTAATACAGTCATACGGCATAACCGGAAATTAAAAAGAGGCACCTTATCAGGTAATCGGTTTGAAATACGCTTACGTCAGCTGCAAGGAGAAGAATCAGACTGGCAACAGCGGCTGCAGCAAATAGCCCGGGATGGCGTGCCTAATTATTTTGGTAAGCAGCGTTTCGGTCATAATATGAACAACCTGAAACGGGCTTTTGATTTGGTTGAAACTAATAAAATTCGCCGTTTAAAACCGCCTAAACGCAGCATTTATTACTCCGCTATGCGCTCATGGATTTTTAACGAGATACTGTCTGGCCGAATCCATGACAAGACCTTTACACAGGCTTGTTCGGGGGATGTGATGATGCTGGCCGATAGCCATGCCTGTTTTGCCGAAGCCATCAGTCCGGAGATTGAGGCGCGCCTGGCTAAACATGAGATTCACCTGACCGCAGCGCTCTGGGGTAAGGGCGCAACGATGGCTGCTGATGAAATTGCAAGCCGGGAACAGGGCGTAGCGGAGCAGCACCGGGCGTTTGCTGAAAGCCTCGAAAAAGCAGGGATGAAGCAGGAACGGCGTGCCATGCGCCTGATGCCTGTCAATATGAAATGGCAGTTTGAGGCAGATAACAGCCTTATCGTCAGTTTTGAACTGACTAAAGGTAGCTATGCCACGGCGGTATTGAGAGAACTGGGAGCAATACAGGATAAGTCATTGCCTGAGTTTAAATAAAATATGCGTCATGAGGGTTCGCGTGCTATTATCAACTGATAAATTAATGATAATTAACAACATATAACGACATTGATATAGCATGAATCCAAATTTTCTAGACTTTGAACAACCGGTTGCTGAACTAGAAGCCAAAATAGAAGAACTTCGTTTTGTTGGTGATGATAGTGAAGTCAATATTGGTGATGAAATCTCACGCTTACAGGAAAAATGCCGCAGTCTGACTGAGAACATTTTTTCTAAATTAAAGCCGTGGGATATTGCGCGCTTAGCACGCCACCCTCAGCGGCCTTATACCTTAGATTATATTGATCGTATTTTCACCGATTTTCAGGAACTACGTGGCGATCGTGCTTACGCTGACGATAAAGCCATTGTCGGCGGCGTCGCCCGTCTGGATGGTCGTCCGGTGATGGTGATTGGTCATCAGAAAGGTCGCGATACCAAAGAAAAGATTCGCCGGAATTTCGGTATGCCCAGCCCGGAAGGCTACCGAAAAGCATTGCGCTTAATGAAAATGGCTGAACGTTTCCAGATTCCTGTCATTACGTTCATTGATACACCGGGTGCTTATCCAGGTGTTGGCGCTGAAGAGCGTGGCCAGTCGGAAGCGATTGCTAAAAACCTGTTTGAAATGGCGGATTTAAAAACGCCTATCATCTGCACCGTTATCGGTGAAGGTGGTTCAGGTGGTGCATTAGCGATTGGTGTGGGTGACAGCGTGATGATGCTGCAATACAGCACTTATTCAGTTATTTCACCGGAAGGCTGTGCATCCATCCTGTGGAAGAGTGCGGATAAGGCCAAAGATGCGGCAGAAGCCTTAGGCATTACCTCTGAGCGTTTAAAAGAACTGGATTTGATTGATCATATTATCGAAGAGCCACTGGGTAGTGCCTATCGTAATGTTGATCAGGCCGCCATCAATCTTAAACAGGCACTCAACGATAGCTTAAGCAATCTGGATAAAATGAGTCTGGATAAATTGCTGGAGCATCGTTATCAGCGATTAATGAGCTTTGGTAAATTTGACGTCGTCAAATAACCGTCTATTCAGGCTTTAATATGCTTGATAGTGCCTCTTTTGAACACCATCTGACCGGGTTAGTTGAGCAATCAGCTAACCCGGTTTCGTTTACAGTCCCTGCTACAGCGCGCTTTATTATTGCCTATAGTGGCGGTCTGGATTCTCATGTACTGCTGCATTTAATGCACAGTACGTCACTTAATTGCCTTGCTGTATATATTGATCATGGCTTACAGCAAGCTTCAAAATCCTGGTCTGAACATTGTGCAGGCGTTTGTCAGCAGTTAAATATACCGTTTCAGTCAATCACTGTTAATGCCCGTGCGGACAAAGGCGAGAGCCCGGAAGCATCGGCCAGAACGGCTCGCTATCAGGCATTGGCCGAGCAAATGCAGGCAGGGGATATTTTACTCACCGCCCAGCATTTGCAGGATCAGTCAGAGACGCTGTTATTGCAAATGTTAAGAACCTCAGGCCCGGCCGGGCTGGCCGCAATGCCTTTAGCCAAAGCCTTTGCAAAAGGCCTGCACCTGAGGCCATTATTACAGCTTGAGAGAGCTGAGCTACAAGCCTATGCCAGTACGCATCAGCTACAGTGGGTTGAAGACCCGTCTAATAATGATCAGCGTTACGACCGTAATTTCTTTCGTCAGTCGATATTTCCTTTATTAAAAAAGCGCTGGCCAACGATTAACCAGACACTGGCAAATGTCAGCGGGTTACAGGCGGAAGCCGCAGAATTAATGGATGATCTGGCGGCCCTGGATGCTGATATCAGCATCCAGGGCCGCCAGCTGATTATTAGTCATCTAGTCAAGCTGAGCCCCGCTCGGCAACGAAACCTTATTCGCTACTGGTTAAGGCAACGCCAGCTCGATGCGCCAACGGCGAAACGACTGAAAGAAATACTGGGTTCGATGATAACGGCGGGCGCTGACAAAATGCCGGTGGTGAACTGGGCTAATACCGAGGTCAGGCGGTTTCAGGGTAAACTGTATGCGATGAAAACCTTACCGGCATTCGATGTACATCAGCGTATTGAGTGGCTGCCAGAGCAACCTTTGCTTTTATCGGTACAGCAGTGTGAAGTATCGATGACAGCCGCCGCATCAGGCTTGTCTGAAGACGTGCTCGGGCGCTCGTTAAGCGTCACTTTCAGGAGCGGAGGAGAGCGCATAAAGCCACTTGGCCGGGCACACACCATGGATTTAAAAAAACTCATGCAGGAAGCGGCTATTCCGCCGTGGCAACGTAGTAGAATTCCCCTTATTTATTTAGATGATCAATTGATTGCCGTTGCCGGTTACTGGGTGGCGGATGAGTTCAAAAATGCAGCTGGTCAGCCAGCCTGGCAAGTTGTTTGCCGGGAAATATAAGAATTATTATATCGTTGTCATATTACTGTCACATTGAGGCGGTTTAATATGACATCAAGCTACACTGGACGATATTATGAGCAAGGCGACAATTCTGATCATAGAAGACGAAGCAGAAATTCGTGAAATGCTGCGTTTTTCACTGGAACGGGCCGATTATCGGGTGCATGAGGCTGAAACGGCCGAACAGGCATTAGAAAAATTACAGGGTCGTTTGCCGGATTTGCTATTAGTGGACTGGATGCTGCCCGGAATCTCGGGTGTTGATCTGATCCGGCGCTTACGCCGAGACGAGTTAACGGCTAATTTACCGGCTATCATGCTCACCGCTCGTGGTGAAGAAACCGATAAGCTCAATGGGTTTGATAGCGGGGTTGATGACTTTTTGACCAAGCCATTCTCACCTAAAGAGTTATTGGCTCGTATCAAAGCCTTATTACGACGCTATGGGGTGCAAGACAGTGAGCAGTTAACGGCGGGTATTCTCTCAATGGATTTAGGTCAGCATCAGCTGAGTATTAATGGTACGGTTATTGAAATTGGCCCTACAGAATATCGATTGCTGGAATTTTTTTTGAAAAAGCCAAACAGAGTCTACTCGCGCGAGCAGTTGCTGGACAGCGTCTGGGGGCGAAATGTTTATGTTGAGGAACGCACCGTTGACGTACATATTTTACGTCTGAGAAAACTACTAACCCCCTTTGGCTGTGATAGTTGGGTGCAGACTGTACGCGGTGCAGGCTATCGCTTTACACCTGAAACCGTGCCTGCTCAGGGATCAAACTAACGCCAATGAGAAATATCTGGATTTATGAAAGCTGGAGACTGGCTCGCTTTGTTTTGCCAGCGCTATTACTGGGCTGGGTGTTTAATGTCGAAGTCCTGCTTTTATTTCTGGCTTTATTATTATTTATTCTCCATCAATATCGTCAGTTTAATAAGGTTTATAAATGGCTGGGCAGCAGTCTGGATGCCGACCCGGAAGTGACGGGTGCGTGGGAAGAGCTGGTTTATCGTATTTACAGAAAACGAAAACGCAGTCGCAGCCGCAAGAAAAATCTCAGTAATATGCTAAGGCGCTTTCAGGATTCTGTGAGCATGATGCCGGATGCGGCGATCGTACTGGATAAAGAAAATAACATTCTCTGGCTAAATCCGGCAGCAAGACAAACCCTGAACTTAAGCAATGACGATATTGGCAATAATCTTGCCAACCTGATTCGTATGCCAACCTTTGTCAACTTCCTTAAAAATGCAAAAGATAGCGAAGCCTATGAGATGCAGTCCCCGGTGGATGAAAAAGAATCGCTGGATTTAAGACAGATGCCTTATGGTGTTGGTCAGCGGCTGTTGCTGATTCGTAATATTACGCAGGTTCAGCGGCTGAAAAGCATGCGCCAGGAATTTGTAGCCAATGTGTCACATGAATTACGCACACCACTGACGGTTATTCTGGGTTATCTTGAATCGTTGCAGGACAGCGATGATTTAACGGCGGATGAGATTAAACTGCAACTTGCAAAGCTTCAGGCCCCCGCTTATCGCATGAACCAGATAGTGGTGGACTTACTGTTATTGTCACGTCTGGACCTGGATGTCCCTGCAGACCTGAATGATTCGCCGAGCCAGGATATGCAGGTATTGTTAGCCATGCTGAAAAAAGATGGTGAGCAACTCAGTCAGGGCAGGCACACGATCATTTTGAAAAATAATGTGACGGTTAAATTAAAAGCCGTCGAGACTGAAATATACAGTGCGATCAGTAATTTAATCAGCAATGCTATTCGCTATTCGCCGGACGGCGGTGACATCATCATTGAAACCCGGCTGGATAAAAACGGTTATCAAATCAGTGTTAGCGATCAGGGGCTGGGGATTCCGGCGATACATCAGTCGCGTTTAACTGAACGTTTTTACCGTGTTGATGCCGGTCGTTCGCGGGAAGTTGGGGGTACCGGTCTGGGGCTGGCGATTGTGAACCAGATATTGCGCCGCCATGATGCCCGCCTGATTATCATGAGCACACCTGGCAAGGGCAGTACCTTCAGCTGCTTATTCCCGCTTTCGCGTGTACAGTCTGATGCGCAAGATTAGAGCTGTCATCAAATTATCACTTCTCTGTCATTAACTTGTCATATAACTTAATCATAATTGACTCATCAATTTAAATGAGGATTTAAAGAATGAAAATCACACAAACAATTATCGGTCTGGTAGCCGGTCTGGCAGGAAGCATCAGTGTCGCACAAGCGGATGTTAAAGTGGATGCGGCAGTTGCAGAATATAAAGCGGTCAGTGGCGTATCGGGTAATTTGTCCAGTATTGGTTCAGACACACTGGCCAATCTGATGACATTCTGGGCTGAAGAATTTAAACGTCAGTACCCAAGTGTCAATATTCAGATCCAGGCAGCCGGTTCATCGACTGCGCCTCCGGCACTAAGCAATGGCATTGCAAACCTTGGACCTATGAGTCGTAAGATGAAAAGCAAAGAAATCGAGGCCTTTGAAAAGAAACACGGTTACAAGCCGGTTGCTATCCGAGTCGCTATTGATGCGTTAGCGGTATATGTTAATAAAGACAACCCTATTAAAGGCATGACTGTTCCGCAAGTCGATGCTGTTTTTTCATCTACCCGTAAATGTGGCGGTGACAGCGATGTAGAAAAGTGGGGTGATCTGGGTTTGACCGGTTCATGGGCGCCACGCTCGGTTCAGCTTTACGGACGTAACTCGGTGTCAGGCACTTACGGTTACTTCAAGAAAAAAGGTCTGTGTAAGGGTGATTTCAAGAAGAATGTCAATGAGCAGCCAGGTTCGGCTTCAGTGGTACAGTCGGTGTCATCCTCTTTGAATGGTATTGGTTACTCAGGTATTGGTTATAAAACATCAGGCGTTCGCGCCGTGCCATTGTCTAAGAAAGAGGGCAAGCCTTTTGTAGCAGCAACACCGGAGAATGCGATTAACAAAACCTATCCACTGTCTCGCTTTCTGTATGTTTACATTAACAAGCACCCACAGAAACCATTACAGCCACTGGAAAAAGAGTTTATCAAGCTGGTACTGTCAAAAATGGGTCAGGAAATCGTCATAAAAGATGGCTACATTCCACTGCCCGCTAAAGTGGTCGAAAAAGAACTGAGCAAGCTGGATTAATCACTATACATTGCTTCGCGACAGGTATATTGTCTGCAAAAAAGTCGCAATAGCGGCTTTTTTGCATTGCTGTGTAATAATACTGTCACATAACTGAAATAAAATAGCCCTATGTCATCAAGTATTCAAAAATCAGGCGCATGGCGTCAGCAGCGACGTATCTTAGTTGATAATATCGCTCGTTACGGTATAGGTCTCGGTGGGCTCAGTGTTA
>JAOULC010000044.1 GCA_029882215.1 Gammaproteobacteria bacterium
ATGCGGCATTTTTCTCCTCTTGACCAGCTCATTATGCAAGGCGACCACGCTATGCGCACCATATTTGGTCAGCCTGAAATCACCGAACGAAGCTACCCGGCTGACAAGCTTGAAGATACCGAGCTTAGCGAAGAACAACGCCAGCACGTTGCCGGCCTCATGCGTATTAACCATGCCGGTGAGATTGCCGCTCAGGCATTGTATTCCGGCCAGGCGCTGACCGCTAAACTCGATGATGTGCGCGAGAGCATGAACCGCGCCGCACTGGAAGAAAACGACCATTTGGACTGGACCGATAAACGCCTGCATGAGCTCGGCAGCCAGCGCAGTTTATTAGCTCCGTTCTGGTATGTCGGCTCATTTGTGATTGGCGCCGCAGCCGGTGCAGCCGGTGATAAATGGAGCCTGGGCTTTGTTGCCGAAACCGAAAAGCAGGTGGTTCAACATCTGGATGAACACCTTGCAAAACTGCCCGCCGATGATCAGCGCAGCCGCGCCATATTGCAGCAAATGAAAGAGGATGAGCAACACCACGCCACTGTTGCGCTGGAACATGGTGGACGCGAATTACCCTGGGTTGTTCGCAAGCTGATGACACTGACATCAAAAGTGATGACTAAGACGGCTTATCGGCTTTAAGGCAGATGACAGAAAAACTCTGTTTTTTTGAGCTCGACTGTCAACTCTATATCGTCTATCTTTTGACTTAACTGAAAACAGCACACTGATAACTGCAACCTTTCTTAAAAGCACAAAAAAAGCCCGCTAATCTGGCGATTAGCGGGCTTTTTCTTGGAAGCATTAAAGCTGGCTAATTAAGCCGCTTTTTCTGCTTTTTTATGGTAATCCACAACTTTCTGCACTTCGTTCTTAGAGCCCATGATCACAGGTACACGTTGATGCAGACCCGTTGCGTCAACTTCCATGATACGCTCACGACCAGTAGAACTCATGCCGCCCGCCTGCTCCATGATGAAGCTCATTGGATTGGCTTCGTACATTAAACGCAGCTTACCGGCTTTACCTGGCTCACGTGTATCAAACGGATACATGAAGATGCCACCGCGAGTCAGAATACGGTAAACCTCAGCCACCATCGATGCAACCCAGCGCATATTGTAACGCTGACCTAACGGACCTTCTTCACCCTGTAAACAGTCAGCGATATAGTCCTGAACCGGCTTTTCCCAGAAACGCTGGTTAGACAGGTTGATTGAGAATTCTTTGGTTTCTTCAGGAACAGTAACACCCTGCTCTGTCAGTACGAACTCACCAATGCGATGATCCAGTGTAAAGGTGTTAACGCCCTTACCGGTAGTCAGTACCAATACTGTAGACGGGCCGTATACAACGAAACCTGCCGCTACCTGCTCGGTACCTTTTTGTAAGAAATCTTCTAATGATGGATCCTCACCAGAACCTTTAGGTGCTTTAACAATCGAGAAAATAGTACCGACTGAGATGTTCACATCAATGTTTGATGAGCCGTCTAATGGATCAAACATCAGCAGATACTCACCGCGCTGAATGCCTTCCGGAATCATCAATGGATCATCAATTTCTTCAGAACCCATACCCGCTGTTAAGCCGGTGAACTTCAGGTGATCGTACATCATGTCATTGGTGATGATGTCCAGCTCTTTCTGTGTTTCGCCCTGAACATTTTCAGAACCGGCAACACCTAAAACACCTGACAATGGACCGAGACTGATAGTAGAAGCGATCTCTTTACAGGTGATACTGACTTCGTGAATCAGTGAGATCAGGTCGTAAGAAAGACCATCACCTTCACGGTTACGGCACATCAGATATTGCTTCAGTTTAGGGTTTTGCATAATCACTCCAAATACATTTTTGCGGGAATCTTTTCCCAATATAGCCTTGTGTACTGCGGGGGGGCGCTTTCGGACATTTCCTAAGTCATCACCCAATTAACAAAAGCCTTTAAGAACATAGACTTAGGAAATATCCGAATATTAATAAACGGCTAATAGCACACATACAGGGCGCGGATAATATCATAATATTCTTAAATTCGGAATTAATAGGATACTAATTGACTAAAATTCATACACAACACAATGCGAAACAACGCTTCGTGCTGTTAAATAATAGTTGTTCATTGATCAAACACAGGGAAAAAACACGTGAAAAAGCACCGTTCGGCAGAAAAAAAAGGCTCGAATAAAGCGACTCACCCAGCGCTCTATTGGCGACATACAAAAGTTATGCTACTACAGATAGAAATGAATGTGGCAGTGGGCAGTGGGCAGTGGGCAGTGGGCAGTGGGCAGTGGGCAGTGGGCAGTGGGCAAAAAAATCCATTTTGTTGAGCCCGGCTGTCAACTCTTTATTGTATGTCTTTTAGCTTTACTGACAACTGCACACTGATAACTGCAAATTTTCTTTTAATCCAGATCGACATCCAGACCCAGACCTAAACCTTCGGTCAAATTACGGCCATAAAAGATTTCGCTCATTTCCTGATTCAGAATCCGGCCGATATGGCGTACTTCTGTTTCTGAATAGTTGTCTTTGATGGAACCAAATAAATAATTATCCAGATCAATATCCTGTCTTACCATTTTGGTATGAAAGATATTTTCCTGATAGACATTCACATCGACCATCTGGAAAAGGTCCTTGGTATCATCGGCAATATAGTTTTGAATGGAGTTTATATCGTGATCAATAAAAATCTTCTTGCCACTGACATCACGGGTGAAACCGCGCACGCGATAATCCATCGTCACAATATCGGACTCGAAGCTGTGTATCAGGTAGTTCAGCGCTTTTAATGGCGAAATCCGGCCACAGGTTGCCACATCAATATCCGCACGGAAGGTGCTCAGACCATTTTCCGGATGACTTTCAGGGTAAGTGTGAACGGTGATATGACTCTTATCCAGATGCGCAACCACTGAGTCCGGTAACGGACCGGGGCCTTCACTATTGGACAACTGTTCCGAGACAACCGGCTCTTCAGAGATCAGGATGGTGACACTGGCACCCTGCGGATCATAATCCTGATGTGCGATATTAAGAATATTAGCACCGATAATATCTGAAACATCGGTTAATATTTTTGTCAGACGCTCGGCGTTATACATCTCATCAATATATTCGATATATTTCTTTTCATCTTCAGTGCTACGCGCATAAACGATGTCATAAATATTAAAGCTCAGTGTTTTTGTCAGGTTATTAAAACCATGCAGTTTAAGTTTATCTTTTGCCACCGCAACGTACCTTTGAAATATTAAATAAAAATTTAGTTAACTTTAGATGGATTTATCTGAAATCGGCGGATGATACATCATCTGCACGACATTGCCATCAGGATCCTGACAATAAAAACTACGGGCACCGTCCCGGTGTGTTTTTGGCTCTTTAAATATCTTCACACCATTGGCCAGTAAAAACTCATACCACTGGTCAACATCATCAATGGCATTCAGGATAAATCCGATATGATCAAGATGCTGGGCACCACTCATATCCCGTTCTGATCTGTGTAAAGCGACATTATCGCAACCGGAGCACATATACAGGTTGTCCGCATCAGGCCGCCATTCTACCTGCATCCCGATTAAATTAAGATAAAAATCTTCACAGGCATCAAAATTATTCACCCAGAGTGCGACATGACGCATACCGCCAACAGGATTTGGCTTTTTCATAGTGTGTCTCTAACGATTAGCGATTGATATTAAAACAGCGTTTTACAAGCCCGCTGGCAGGCCTCATTGCCGAAGCGAGATTTGAATACCAGCGGTAAAGCCACTGAGCCTGACGCTAACAACTCATCATGGAATGCCTTTAATTCAAAGCCCGGTGTTTGTTGCATAATCTCACGCATATTGCGGATCAATGCCCAGCCAGTTGCATATGACATGGGCACCGTGGGTGACATGCTATACCAGTTTAGCTCCGCCAGCGCCTGCTCGGTTTCAAAACCGAGTTCATCACATAAACGCTGAGCGGCATCTTCAATCGACAGACCTTTGGTGTGTATATCAACGTCGATCATTATTCTTAAGGCTCGCCATAAACGGTCACGCAGCATAATAATTTTATGCGCTGGTTTATTCAGGTAACCTTGCTCAACCATCAGCTCTTCACAATACAGTGCCCAGCCTTCATAAAATGTGGCTGTTGCATTTAACACCCGCACCAGACTATTGGCACCGGCGGTTAAATTTGCCGTGCAAAACTGCAGGTGATGTCCGGGATATGCTTCATGCACCGAGGTTAAATCAATCGACGCTTTATTGTGCTCAGCTAAACCGGCGGCATTATCAGGTATCGTCACATAGTAATAACCCTGTTGTTCGGGGTCAGTTCTGCTCGGATCGTCGTAAGCTGCAAAGGGTATTTCATGTCTTAAAAAAACAGGCGTTTCAAGCACAGATAAATGCTGGGATTCCGGCACACTGAGCAGGTCTTTTTTACGAATAAAAGCCAGTGTGCTTTGTATGCTCTGACGATAAGCATCTAACAACCTGGGCGCAGACAATACATCTGTTTGAATTTCCGACAATGCCTGCTCAAGATTTTTACCCGCTAATACTTCATCCAGCTGCTGCCTGGTTTTAGCAAACAACTCATTACCAAACTGATACAGCTGGTCAGCATCCAGATCAAGAAAGTGTGTTTCTTTTAATAAACGATCAAAAGTTTTACGGCCACAGGCAAAGTCACCACTTGCTAGCGGTAAACATTCTTTTTGCAGAAAATTAACAAAGTCTTTTAGCGCATTGCTCGCCTCTTCACTGTATTGATGCAGGCGCTGCGGATTATCAAATCGTTTAACAATCACCGGATGCTGGTCCAGATTCAATAAAAAATCAACACCGGCAGTGGCCTGTGCAATGGCAGATTCCAGCCATACTTTAGGAATAAATTCCGGGTGCTGCTTTAAAAAGATTCTGGCACCGCGCAAATACGATGGAATTGCCTGCAGACGATGCTTTACCGCCGCGTGAAAATCCTCAACCGGCCTTGTGAGCAACTGATGGATCGCATTAACCGGCAAAAACGCCTGCGGGTCATGATAGCGCCAGTCCCGTTCAAACAACTCATGCAATTCATTAGAGGCCGCCGAATAGAGTATATTAAAATCGATGGTTTCATCTTCAGTCAGCGCGGTAATATCAAACTCCTGTAAGCTTGATAATAAACTTTCATTCAGACTGATTAAGGCACCAATATCATCATCTGTGTATGGCCGTAATAAGCTTTCATAACCTGGCTCTCCGACGGCGACCGCCTGCTCGGGATGAAAACGAAACCAACTACTGTAATAACTTTTGACCAGCTCACTAAAAACCATAAATAAATCGCTTCTTATTTTGATGTCTCAATAATTTCATAATCATGGCTAATATCAACCGTAGCAGACAGCATGATGGATACAGAACAATATTTGTCAGCAGACAGTGCAACTGCCTTCGCCACCTGACTGTCACTCAGATTATTACCGGTGACTATAAAATGAGCATGAATTTTGGTATAAACCTTCGGGTCTGTGAGGGCGCGCTCGGCCGTGATTTCAACCTGACAATCAGAAATATCCTGACGGGTTTTTTTAAGTATCGACACCACATCAAATGAGGAACAGCCACCCAGCCCAAGCAGTATCATTTCCATCGGACGGATACCGAGATTTCTGCCACCGGCTTGCGGTGGTCCGTCCATCACAACGGAGTGCCCGCTCTCCGATTCACCAACAAATGTCATGTGATCCAGCCACTTAACCCGTGCTTTCATCTTATTTACCTTATATATTAACCAATAAAGCCAAAACACCTTGATGTAATGGCCCGGATTTGCGAAATTAACAACAGTTGAAACTAGCTGATAACTCTAACTAAAACCAGCAGAACATGATAATGAGCAAGATACCTTTAATTAAAGAATCAAACCCGTCTCTCGATAAGCTTCTGGCAAATTGCCATCGCAAGACCTACCCGGCGAAGAAAAACATCATTCATGAAGGCGATCAGTCTGATACTTTGTATTATATCATCGACGGCTCGGTAAGCGTACAGGCCGACGATAACGAGGGTGGCAATATCATCCTGGCGTATCTCAACTCCGGTGATTTTTTTGGTGAAATGGCGTTATTTGAAGACTGTGTTCAGCGCTCTGCCTGGGTGGTTGCCAGAAGACAGTGTGAAATAGCAGAAATCAGTTACGAACGTTTTCATCAGCTGGTCAAAGAAGACTATATGATACTAAAGATGCTAGCCAAACAAATGGCCAGCCGCCTGCTCAAGACCAGCCAGTCCGTAAAAAACCTGATGACACTGGATGTGATGGGGCGCATCGCCGCCACCTTGCTGGATCTGGTGAAACAGCCCGATGCCATGACCCATCCGGACGGCATGCAAATTTCAATCACCCGTCAGGATATTG
Source organism: Gammaproteobacteria bacterium (assembly GCA_029882215.1). Classification (GTDB taxonomy): domain Bacteria; phylum Pseudomonadota; class Gammaproteobacteria; order SZUA-229; family SZUA-229; genus JAUVDT01. Next base: position 6,418 of record JAOULC010000044.1, read on the forward strand.
CAAAAATTGTTGGCTGCTCACGTGAAATGGCCGGTCGCGTTCTCAAAGAAATGGAACAAAACGGTTTAATCAGTGCACACGGTAAAACGATTGTGGTGTTTGGAACGCGTTAAAACTGACCAGCATGTCTGCCAAAATCATCTGACCGGTATTGGTTAACCTGAATACGCAACACAGACACTGGCGGCTCCGGGCATCCGCATTACGATTAACAGCAATGCCCGGACTCAACACTAACGGTCAGATAAACACCATTTTCAAACCCACCAGACAAAGGAAGATCGCAAAGGCTCTTTTAAGCTGCGTGACATTTAAACTGTAAGCCAGTTTCACGCCCAGCGGTGCAAACAGCATGGTCATTGGCACCACGATAACGAATATCACCCAGTTCACATAGCCCGTGGTGAAGGGAGGCAAATCTGCCAGACCCCAGCCACTGGCAATATAAACCACCGTCGCCGGTACGCTGATGATCAGACCAAACACAGAAGCCGTTGAGACAGCGCGATGAATGGTAAATGAAAAAGTCGTCAGCAAGGGTACCATCAGGGTGCCGCCACCGATGCCCAGCAAAGCTGAAAAGCCGCCAACAAGAATCGCCAGCGCCGACTGAAGTTTACCTTTGGGTAAATGCTCAAATAATTCCAGATTGCGATAACTGCCAGCAAACATATGCAGGGAAACAATAACCAGCATAAAACCAAACACGGTTTTGACCTGTGCGCCGTCAATTACTAACGGTGCCAGTGAACCGATCACGACCCCGAGCAGTACCGGCAGGCTCCAGGCTTTGACCAGCGCCATGTCAACACCACCCTTTAGATAATGTTTTCGCGCCGAGACAATCGAGGTTAATACGATTGTCGACAGCGAAGTACCCACGGCCAGCGGCATCGCCAAAGACGTTTCAATACCAAAGCCTGTTAACAGATGAAACAAAATCGGCACAATGATGATACCGCCACCGACACCCAGCAAACCGGCCAGTACACCGGCAAAGACACCGGTGAGCAATAACAAAGGTAGCAGCGACCATAAAACCTGCAGATCTATCATATGTCGTCACCCGAATTTGCCGCCAGTGCAGCACCATCACTGCGCGGATCTGATGCACCTTCTAAACGACCGTCCGGATGGCGCACGATAGCACCGGCATGACCCACGGTTTCATCATAGTCTTCGAGCATCACCAGATCATGACCACGCTGGCGCAGCTCTTCAACCAGTGCAGGGTCAAACCTTGATTCGAGTTTTAAGTTATCGGAATGATCGCCCCAGGTTCTGCCAAGCACCCAGCGCGGAGCCGATACCACCTCTGCCAGCGGCTGAGCATAATCTGCATAACGCGTGAATAAAATAGCCTGCGTCTGCGGCTGACCATCTCCACCCATGGTGCCAAACACCATGCGCCGGCCATCATCAAAATGCGCCATCGATGGGCATAAGGTGTGGAACGGCATCGTACTCGGCTTTAATGCCAGCGGGCTCTCACCATCCAGTGAAAAACTTGCGCCTCTGTTTTGCCAGCAAAGCCCGGTTTCAGGTAACACCACACCACTGCCAAACTCATGATAAATACTTTGAATACAACTAACGGCACGCCCCTCAGCATCGATAGCACCAAACCAGGTGGTATCGGCAGGGCTGGTGGCTTCGCCCCATAGTGCTGCCTTATGTGCATCAATCGCTGCGGTTAATGCATCCAGCCGTTCAGCTTCAAGTAATGTCTGCGCTGGCTGCGCCATTAAAGCCGGGTCTCTGACTTCTTTATTGCGCACCACAAATGCCTGTTTGGTTGCCTCTACCAGCCAGTGCACCATATCGACATCTTCTGTTGCCGCAATGCCCTTTGGCCGGCGAGCGAATTGCCCCAGTATCATCAGTGTTGCCACGCCTTGTGTGGGTGCCGGTGAGCAAAATACTTCTGCATCATTAATTCGCATGTGCACCGGTTCGGTTAATTCGGCCTGATGCGTGGTTAAATCATCGTGCAGCAGCGGGCTGCCTGCAGCCGCCAGGTCCCGCGCAATTTTTTCGCTGAGTTCGCCCTGATAGAAATCATTTAAGCCGGCATTCGCCAGTCGTTGCAGGGTATTAGCCAGCGCTGGCTGAGTCAACTGACTACCTGCCTCCGGCACTTTTCCATCTTGTAAAAAAACCTCGGCAAAGCCGGGCTGATCGATCAGCTGATCAAGCTTTGTTGTGGTTGCACTGACCTGGCTATCGGTGACGGTATAACCTTCACGACAATAATTGATCGCGTCACCTAGCAAGCTAGATAATGGTAATGTTCCACCCCATTGCTCTGAACTAATTTCCAGCGCTTTGTGCCAGCCGGAAACCGTACCGGCCACGGTGATCGCGGCACTGCCACCACGGTAAGGAATAGCGGACTGGCCGGCAGCGGTATACGTTTCAGTACGCACATTGGCCGCTGTACGACCACAACCTAAAATCGAATGCACCTTGCCGTCGGGCTCATGCACTAACCAGAAGCTGTCACCACCCAGTCCTGTCATGTGCGGGTAAACAGCTGCCAGTGTAGCCGCCATTGCGACACAGGCTTCAATTGCATTACCACCCTCAGCCAGCACTTTGGCAGCTGACTCGGTGGCTTGCGCGTGGGGGGAAACCGCCATGCCATTATAAGATTCACTATACAATTTCATTGTGTTACTCGTTTATTGTTTTCTTTAACTTTTACCAGCCAATTGCTTTTGGTAACCAGGTGGCTATCGCCGGAAAGATCATCACTAACAGCAGACCAAAGCCCTGAATGCCAATATAGGGCAGCACACCTTTGTAAATATGGCCGGTTGTAATCTCTGGTGGGGCAACCCCTTTCAGATAAAACAATGACCAGCCAAACGGCGGTGTTAAAAATGACGTTTGCAAATTCATCGCCACCAGCATACAAAGCCAGATGATATCCACACCCTGACTATGAAAGAACGGCAACATTAAAGGCAGCACTATATAACTGATTTCAATCCAGTCAAGAAAGAAACCCAGCACGAACAGTAACAGCATCATAAAGATCAGTCCGCCCCACATACCACCCGGCAGGAACTCAAATAACTGATCAATCAGATCATCACCGCCCAGGCCTCTGAAACTTAAACTAAAGACCTGTGCACACATCAAAACAAACAGCGTCATGCCGGTAATTTTGAAGGTACTGTTCACCGTCTCGCGTATCACCTGAAATGACATTCGACCGGTTAAAGTTACCAGCAATAATGCACCCAGGGCCCCCATTGAAGCCGCTTCGGTGGGTGCCGCCACGCCGCCAATGATTGAGCCGAGCACGGCAACAACAAGTGCAATGGGCGGTAAAACAACCTTTAACAAATCGATCACTAATTGATTCGTACTGACCTGCTCACGTTCTTCCAGTGGAATCGCCGGCATCTTTTCAGGACTACGCCAGGCCATAAAAAAGATGTAGGCAAAGTACAGCAGACCTAACATCAGCCCCGGCATCAGTGCCGCAGCAAACAAGGTACCAACCGACTCACCGGTAATATCAGCCAGCAGGATCAGTACCAGACTTGGCGGTATGATTTGCCCCAGTGTACCGGACGCACAAATAGTGCCGCAGGCGATCGCTGGGTCATAGTTTCGGCGTAACAAAGTCGGCAGACTGATCAGTCCAACCGTAACAACCGTGGCCGCGACAATACCGGTAGAGGCGCCCATTAAAACCCCAACGAAAACAATTGCCATGGCCATGCCACCGGGACGGTTTCCCGCCAGATGTCCAATCACATCAAGCATACGCTCTGCCATGCGTGACTTTTCTAACATCACTCCCATGAAAACAAATAACGGAATTGCCAGTAATGAATAATTTGTCACCACACCGAATAGTCTCAGTGGCAATAAATTAAAAAGATCCAGGCCGAAGCCCAAAAGCCCGAATACAACACCACTGGCCGCCAGTGCAAAAGGCACAGGAATACCGGCGAGAATCAGGCCGAACAACGCCACCACCATGGTAATGGCCAACATTTCTTCACTCATGTTCTGATTCCTCTGGAGCATTCAAACGATTAATACCGGACAGGGTCATCGCGATGCCCTGCACTACCAGTAAAAAGAAACCCAAAGGGACAAATGCTTTGATTAAATAGCGACCGGGAAGACCGCCGGGATCAGGAGAGCCTTCGGCCACCTCCCATGACATGCCAACAAATTTCAAAGATAAAACACCAATAAACAGCATGGTCGGTATGATGACCAGTGCCGGCAAAAGAACGTCCATCCAGCGTTTTACACGCAGACTGTAACGCTCATAAAAAACATCGACCCTGACATGTTCACCCTGTTGCAGCGTGTAACTCGCGCCCAACAGTGAAATAACGGCCAACACATGCCACTCAAACTCCTGCTCGGCCACTGAACTGACATGCCAGATGTAACGAAACAAAACATCCCCTGCCACCAGAAAAACCAACAGTAATGTCAGCCAGGAAGTGGCTCGCCCAAGGCGAGCCACCATCTGATCGAGGAAATGAGCAACGCCTTCCGTATCCGGAAGGCTGGCAACACGATTGGGCGCAAGCCATTGCGGATTCGCCCATTTTTGCTTAAATTCCTCCATGATAACGACTTACAGCTTCTTGTTTAAAACAACGGCTTCACTACTAACAAGCCACTTATCTGCCTTTTCCTTAAATGCAAAATAGTGATCATGTACTTTCTTAGCCAACGGATCTTTGGCAGTCAGTTCATCCAGCGTTTCGAAAGTTAACTTACGTAAGGTTTCGACAATCTCATCTGACAAAGTGTCTACTTTAACACCGTGGTTTGTGACCAGATCTTCAAGTGCTTCTGCATTGTTAGCCGTACACCAGTCGAAGCTGGTTTGATTACAAGCTGCAGCCGCATTTTCAATAACGCCCTGCAAATCAGCAGGTAAGCTTTCCCACATTTCTTTATTCATCAGCAGCTCACTGACATTAGACGGCTCATGCCAGCCCGTTGCATAATAATGCTTAGCAGCATTCATCAGACCCAGCTTCCGGTCCTGAAACGGCCCAACAAATTCGGCAGCATCAATAACGCCACGCTGCAATGCAGGGAAAATTTCTCCACCTGGTAACAGCTTTACACTGACACCCACTTTCTGATAAACCTTACCGGCCAGACCCGGAATACGCATACGCAGGCCATCAAAGTCTTTAATTGTTTTAATAGGCTTACGGAACCAGCCAGTCATTTGCATACCGGTGTTACCCACGGCCAGTGCTTTCAAGCCAAACGGTTTATACACTTCATCCCATAACTCCTGACCACCGCCCTGACTCAGCCAGGCATTCATCGCCAGTGCATCCATACCAAAAGGCACGGCGGTAAAATACTGCGCCGCAAATGATTTACCAGCCCAGAAATAAGCATTACCCCAGTTCATATCAACCGTACCCTGGCGAACCGCATCAAAACCACCGAGTGCCGGTATTAACTCACCGGCCGCATAAAATTTAATTTTTATTCGGCCACCTGACATTTTTTCAACACGTTTAACAAAGTCTTGTGCACTTCCAGGACCTGTTGAATAAAACGGTGCTCCGCCCGGATAGGCACAGGTCATCTTAAATTTATAAGTTTTTTTGCTTTCAGCTTTTACCAGTGCCGGTGCAGCCACTACACCAGCTGCTGCTGCAAGACCTGAGGCCAGGAATTTACGTCGCTTAATTGTCATGTGAATCTCCAAATGTTCAGTTAATAAAGTCAAAGCGTTTTTTCTTACATCTATTTGATTGAATCAAACGCACTGAAAGCCTTGTTGCAACATCTGTTCCAATTTGAAAAATATTTCTTAACTATTTGAATATGAATGAATTTCGTACAAAAACAAAAGTGAAATTATTTACTAAAACAGCACAACTAACACATGGCTAGATATTTAAGCAGTTAACTGAACAATCGATAACAGTTAATCAATTGTTTCAATCAAACGTTATATTTTTTAGTAAAAATTACTTTTCATCAGGATATGACTTATACCTTTATAGTGATCATTGTCTGTTTTATGAGCAGAAGCATAGCTAGATCGCACCAAATCAGTGCTAGCGGAAAGTTAATGCACGAAAACAGATTTCATTTGTAAGGCAAGAGCATACGTATGAACGAATTCAGGCTGGTATAGAAATTGCGACAGGATATTTAACAAATTAATTATCAGCGGGTTAATCATGTCACCAATAGATACAAAAATTCTTAGCCAACTCATTAAGGATGGCAGAACATCATATGCCGAGATAGCCCGCTCATTAGGAATATCCCGTGCCCATGTCCGCGAAAGGGTACAAAAACTAATCGATGAAGGTGTAATAGAACAGTTTACAGCCGTGGTAAATCCTGAAAAACTAGGCAAAGCAATTTCTGCTTTTCTTGACGTAAAAGTAGCACCTCAACAAATCCAGCAGATTGCCAGCAACTTATCAGCACAGACAGAAGTTGTAAGTCTCTATATCATGAATGACATGCAGAGTTTACATATACATACACTAACAGAAGACCTGTCACTACTTGAAAAGTTCAGTGCGCAACACTTGTTTGGTGTAGAAGGTGTACTCAGTGTTGATTGTAAAACACTGATGAACCGACTCAAAAACAGGCGCGGCGGCCCGAGACTTTAAATATTTTTTATGTACTTATTTTTTATCAAACATTTTATCATGCTCATGAATATAATATTTTCTTATTATTTTTCATTGCCTGACATTAACATTAAGCTGACTAAGATAGCCAAAGACGCGGATATAAAGCCTGTGATAATAATGTACGTGTTTTTATTTTAACTATTACAGATATCTACACGGCTCATAAGATGACTGCCCGCCAAACTATCAACCGGCAGCGGACGAGAAATATAAAATCCTTGCGCCTCATCACAGCCCGCCTCTTCCAGTAACGTCAGCACGCTAAGACTTTCAACTCCTTCAGCGACGACTTTCAGTCCCAGATTATGTGCCAGATTAATTGTCGATTCGACGATGATCTTATCTTCATCATTTGAATCCATTTCAAAGACAAATGTCCGGTCAATTTTAAGCTTATGTAATGGCATCTTTCGCAAATAAGAAAGTGATGAATAACCTGTTCCAAAATCATCAATAGAAATCAGCACACCAAGATCATTCAGTCGATTGAGATTAGTCAAGGCTGTCTGCGGATCCTTCATTAGCGCATTTTCAGTAATTTCTAACTCTATAGATGAGGCTTCCACATCATAACTATCAAGAAGCACTGCCAGCTTTTCAGGCAGCAGATCATCAAGTAAGTTACAAGGAGAAAGATTAATAGAGACATTATAGTTTAGTCCCTGCTTTGCCCAAAGCTCACACTGAAGCAGGGTGTTTTCAATAACCCACATCGTCAGTGGATGAATTAAGTCAGTTATTTCCGCAAAAGGAATAAAATTATCCGGCAATACCAGACCATAAACAGGATGTTGCCAGCGTAACAATACTTCATAGCCACTACAATGGCGATTTTTTACATCTATTTTTGGCTGAAAGTAAAGTACTAGTTGATCAGTATCAATCGCCGTTCGCAAATCATTCATCAGCATTAAACGTGCCGGTGAGCTGTTATCAATACTTTTCGAATACTCTACATATTCACTGTTGTTTTCTTTTGCACTATACACTGCAATATCTGCACAGCGCATTAGCGAAACAGCATCACAACCATGCAATGGGTAGCGCGCAATCCCAATACCGGCACCGACAATCAGCTTAATACCGGCCAGCTCAACCGGTTCCTTAAGTGCAGATATAAGCTGATGGCTTATGCTATTGATATTACAGTCAGCTGTCAGCAGCGCAAACTCATCTCCGCCGAGGCGAACTACTTTATATTCCTCGTAGTGGAAAGCACTTGCCAGTCTCTGGCTCAGGATAACCAGCATTGCATCGCCAATATTATGACCCAGTGAATCGTTTATTTCTTTGAAGCGATCTAGGTCGACAAAAAAAAGGCAAAAATTCTGATCCGGCCTGTTAATGATGGAATCATTAACAAACTGGATCAGCCAATCGCGGTTATATAATTTGGTAAGACTGTCATGATGCGCCTGAAACTCCAGCGCATTCACATAATTAACCTGTTCTGTAATATCCTGAACAAGCGATGACACTGACACAACCCGCCCGGACTGATCGGTAATCGGCGTGTTATACCATTCACAGCTGATCACTACGCCTTCTTTGGTTACATTCTTGTTCGTGCTTCGCGTACCACCATGATTGCTAAGCAATTCTTTCCACACCCCATCAACCTGCGCATGCAATTCCCCGGGAATAATAAAAGAAGCATGCTGTCCGATAGCCTGCTCTGTACTATAGCCAAATATTTTTTCAGCTGCCGGATTCCACGCAACTACACAAAAATTATTATCCCAGTCAATAACGGCTAACGGGCTTTTTTGAATGTGTAAGGACAGCTTTTGCAGGGCCTTCGCCAAGGCCTGCTCATCTGACAGATTATCATCCGGGATAACGATTTCTCTCACCTGTTTTTATTATTTTTAAGCTTAGTATTTTTCTCAGAGAAGATAATACTATTGCAGCGCAGAAGCTGTCTATCACTCAGCACAGTCTCAGATCAAATGTATTAATTCCCTAATCAACGGGTAATCTGCCCGGCCAGAAAAATGGCTCGTTCCATAGATATTTATTGATTCATATCAATACAGAATTTATTAAGCCACACTTCATTATTTGGCAGGTTACACTGAAGAACAAAAGCCGTCAAAAGCCGCAAACCTTTTTAATTCTCTGCATTGCCCGGTCGCTGACAAAACTGCGTTAAAAACTGGCTTGTATCAGGTAAATTCTATGCTATGAGCATGGATAATTCGTTTGTCTTTTGCTGGCAGCCGCCTGTAGTCAAAGCTATAAATAGCATTCAGATAGTGATCCGGATTATTTGGCGCAGGAAAGGAATAACCTTCAAACTCTATTGTTGTAAGCGGTAATACTTCAGTGATATCAAACCACGCGGCGACATCCGCCATTTCACCACCGTATATGATTTTTAAGTTATTACTTTCCCAGCCCTGATGTTTTTCTCTTAATGACGTCACTAAAGCAGCTCTTGTTAGCGGCTCATCTTTACCATCCGGAGTATGCAAGCTAACGGAAGACACCTTCCTTATCTGCTTAAACGTGTTTTTATACTGCTGCTCACAAGCTTCTGTATTTTCAATGGTCAGCATTGGAAAGATATCCACGAACACGCCCTGATGGTATTTGATTTGTTTGTCTTTTTCGTGCAGCTCTACAATTCTGGCTTTATTAGAACGTAGCTTGATGTAATCAAATTTAAAGTTTTTATCTGTTTGAGATGTCTGCAAAAAAATCTCACTGGACAACTCCTGCCCTGCTATTTTTAAAAACTCATTGTAATCTTCGACAGGCATTGATAAATCAATATCATCATCCCAGGGAATAAACCCCCGGTGACGAACTGCGCCTAATAATGTGCCGGAATCTAACCAGTACTTCAGCCGGTGCTTTTTACAGACAGCATCAAACTCAATCAGCATATCGAGCATAACCAACTGAGCTTTACGTAAATTTTCAGGGTCTATCATGAGGGCCTGACTACACCATAGTACTGATGCAGCGCATTAATCAGTATGTCGGTATATTCTTTGCTCATTTCACCCATATGAGAAATTCTGAACACTAACTCACGCTCTGCACCGCCATTCGGACACACCATTACCTTGTAGTTTTCCTCCAGGGCATTAACGACATCCATTGCTGATTTCCCATCAGTTGGAGTGAGCGTTGTCATCGCATTTGGCATGTAGGGTGTATATTCTTTTAACGGCAATGTTTTTATGCTTTTTCTAAAGTACTCAGCCACTTCTTTTGCATTTGCGATACTTTGTACAACACCCCCGCGTTGTTTTATCTGTTTAAGTCTTGCTTCCAGTTGCAGCATAATCGTAACCGCAGGAGTGTAGGGTGTTTGTCCTCTCTCACCATTCTCTAAATAGCTTTTAAAATTAAAGTACAAAGAATCGACATGCCGTAATTTTTGTTGTGCTTTAGGATTCAGTATCACCATAGCAAGACCAGGCGGCAAAGCCAGACCTTTTTGTGAGCCGGCGATAACAACATCTATGTTCGATTTCTGCATATCCAGCGGATCAGTCACCAGCATGGAGATAGCATCTACAATAAAGAGCATGTCCTTTTTTGCTGCATACTTGCCCATTGCATCCAGATTATATAGGTGACCGACAGATGTTTCATGAGCGTTAACAACTAACGCTGTATAGTCACCAGCAGGCGCCACACTGTCAATCTCACTCAGGTTGGTATCTTTAACCGTAAAGTTAGTATGCAGGACTTCATGTGTTTGACAAATATCCACAAAACGCTGACCAAACCCACCACCATTAACAACTAAAGCATTATCACTTTCATTAAGTAAGTTCATGACAGCAGACTCCATACCTGCGGTGCCGGAGGCTGTCAGGAAAATAACTTTAGATCCTTCTTCGGCATTGACCATTTCTAAGAGCCCTTTTTCACAGGCAAAGGTCACTTCCGAGAATTCACTGTTTCTAAAATAGGGCGTTTGTTTTGCGCCTATTTGTAAAATTTCCTCAGACATCCTGACAGGGCCCGGAGTAAAAATAGCGTAGTCTTCAAAAATCATTTTTAGTTTTTTCCAGTTCTTTAAATTTTCTTTCATTATATTCCAGCAACACCCTGTTGATGCTGAGCATATCTTTAGGTGATAACATTTTAGATTTACGCTGGCCTCTTTGTATCAGTGAAGCAAATTCAGCAATCATATAACGCAGCCCGCCGCCTTCAAACTCATAGCTGAATGTCTGGCTTTTATGTTCATCTTCAAAACGAACATGAAATTTTTTCGTTAGCCACCAGGGCGAAGGGATATAAACATAACCTTTTGTTCCGGAAATTACAGCATCGCCTTCTGATTTAATACCAGTAGCGACATTAGAAATACCAACAGCACCGCCTTTATGCTTGCTGATAATAAGATTAGAAACATCATAACCTTCTGTACCCTGATCAAAAAAAGTAATGTCTTTGCTTTCACCTAAAATCTTATTAACCAGCAATGAAGGGTACGACGATAATATATTGGTAGCTCCCTGAGCCATAAATGTATCAGGGTAATCCTTTTCTTTATAAAGAGTAGTACGTGTTGCCCTGACTTCTTTAATATCTCCAATAATACCTTTCTCCAGCTCGGTTAACAGCTGATTAAAGGCCGGTAAAAAAGCAGTCTTAAGCGCAGACAACAGCAATACTTTTTCTTTTTTAGCCAAAGAAAGCAGTTCTACCAGTTCACTTTTATGCAGTGCCAGCGGGTTCTCGCACAAGACATGCTTTTTAGCAAGCAATGCTTTTTTAATAAGTGAATAATGCTCTTCCAGAGCCGTATCAATATAAACAGCAACTATACTGGTATCGAGAAACTCATCGTAATTGTCATGACCGTATCTAATGCTGCTACTTTTTTTGGTAAATTCTTTTAATGCAGCTAAGTCGGGGGAATAAATGCGGTTAACCTTGAGGTTAGACACATGCTCTGCCTCACCTATAAAAGCGACAGTATCGCGCCCGAGACCGACAATACCCAGCTTAATTAAGTCAAAATTATCTCTTCTTAGCTCTGTGCTGGATATGCCCTTTGTACGGGGCAGATACTCAACGTGCGTGTATTCTTTAAGGTAATCAAATGTTCCTTCCCAGTCATCTCCAATGGCAAAAATATCTACGCTATATTTCACCATATCTTCGGCTTTTTGCTTTTTATGTTTTTCTACGATGACTTTGTCAACAAAATCCAGCTCTTCTATTGCCTGCACGCGCTTTTCAGTATTCTCTATAACATTTAATTTGCCGCGAGATCGGTCATAATTCTCATCTGTAACACCTACAATAAGGTAGTCACCCAGTGCTTTGGCGCGTTTTAATAGCCGGAGATGCCCCTGATGAAACATATCGAATGTTCCATAAGTAATAATTATCTTTTTTGTATTGATATCTTATCTCACTTTTTTAGCTAAAAATCTTGCATATGATACAAGAATAACGATATTCATTAAATGCTAGCTTTTCGTGATCGTAACAGATAACAGCCAGTTCACAACTTCGAAAACCTATATCGGTAATTACTTCAGTTAGTTATATACTTTTTTGCAGACTGCATAAAATAATAACTTATACCGCAATTTATACAGTACTTAGGTAATATAATAAACATACCGCTAAAATCGACATAATGTTTTTTTACAGCAAGTAAAGCGTTTAGCCGACATGCTTAAAATATATACTGGCAAAAGAATCAAACGATTTTAGCGGGATTAAATATCGATTGATAGAATAAACCATTCAGTCTACTGGCTCACTCATAACTAAGTCGGTTTCAAAATCTGCCACACAATTTCAAAACTTACTGAGCACTGCAGAAAAAACAAAATCTTTTATATTTAATTCAAAGCCAATACACCGGCATTAAGTCACTGCATTCACTCGATTTAGATTTTTAAACACGAGACTTCGGAATGTGGAAACACTCTCTTTTAACTCAGTGCACTCCCCATTCGTTGACGGAACTCCTTCGCCAACTCAGGTTCATTCACAGCCAGCATATTACTGAGATTGACAATCATTTCCTTGGCAGCTCCTTCTTTATATTCAGGATTCTGTTCAAAAATAACAAACAAGCTATCCATTGCAGCCGTGTAATTATGTTCAGCCACCAGACAAATTGCAAGGTCAAAACAAGCGTCAAAATCTGATGCATTCTCGCTTAATCTGGCCTTTAATTTCTCTTTACCTGCTGTTTTATCCGCCAGATCTTTAAACGTTATCTGCCCCAGCAGAGACTTACCCATATCACTCAATCTGTCTGACTCTGGCAAACGACCAAACAAAGCTTTTGCCTGACCCAGTTCATTAATATCCAGAAAAATCTGTACCATATCCATAGCCACTCTTGTATTTTTCGGCTCGTTCTGAATCGCTTTTGTCAATAGTGCAATCGCTTCTATGGTATCACCAGACATGTGTTTTTGACGTGCCTGATTCCTCAGCTCGTCCGACTGATTGTAAATACCATAAGACTTAAGCAGCTCACGCAATTCAGTATCATTGAGCAGGCCTTCTTCTGTGCGTACAACCTCGCCGTCTTTAAATATTTTCAAGCAGGGTACATTTTCGACATCATAGTCTTTCTTCAGCGCTGGCTGCTCATCGACATCTACTTTTGCAAATACAAACTGCCCTGCAAACTCTGTCGCCAGCTCTGCCAGCCGGTCAGCCATCTGTATACACGGCCCTGACCAGACACCCATAAACTCAACCAAGACGGGCAGTTTATGCGAGTTTAATACGACCGATGTATTAAAATTATTTTTCGAAACTTCAAAAACCAGTACCTCTTTAGCCGTCACCTGAATCACCTTTTAGATTTAATCTTACTGTTATTATACCCGAATATCACAGTCTAACCTTTGCCCGTCTGCTAGTTTTATTTTACGACGTTAATAACACTCAGTTAGTGTTAAGGGTTTCTTTAGCATTTAACAAATAATGTAATACTTTATTCACGTGAAGAGTAACCCTTCTTAGCCAGCGAATACCCTCCAGATGCCGGTTTGCCTCAGCCACAGATAATTCTCCTGCTGCTATTTGCTCCATTGTATGCTGGCGCAGGTCTTCTGCTATTACTTCCATTTCCTGCTTAAAATCATCCAGCTGGCTCAGGGAACCGGTATCTATCAGTGATAAATCATCCGCAGAAAAAACACTGACAAAACGTTTAAGTTTTATTCTTGGTTCATCTAGTATATTTAAAAAAAGAACCGTTTCTGCGCGCACAGCGTCTTCATCCAGCCGTTCATGCAAACGCTGCATATGATCTAGC
>JAOULC010000009.1 GCA_029882215.1 Gammaproteobacteria bacterium
AAAATTTGCGACAGGTTATTACCACTGGTTTTTTCTTATTCAGGATAATGGTTTACCAGAGCATATGATTGGTGCGGATCCTGCGTATTACCTGACGGAAAAATTAAAACGCTGGAGTGCTGATGACGCTGTATTTTCTGCCGAGGCGATGGCGGAGTACATACGCTGTTTCAGTCAGCCAGAAACCATTCACGCCAGCTGTGAGGATTACCGTGCAGCGGCCAGTATTGATTTGATTCATGATGAAGAGGATCAGGAAAAAAAGATAGAGTGTCCGTTACTTGTCCTTTGGGGCTTAAAAGGTTTTGTGCACCGTATGTACGATACACGGGTGGTCTGGGGTGAGTATGCAACCAGAGTAAAAGGAAGAGGCATTAATTGCGGCCACTTTTTAGCAGAAGAAGCCCCTGATGCTGTTATACACGAATTGACGCAGTTTTTTGCTGACTAGAAGTGCTCTGTTTAAGTGACAAACAGGCCATTGTTGGTTTGTGTTATGAGTATTATTGAACTAGAAGTAAGTACAGAGTTTGCATGGTTATTAACCGTTAGTCGGGGTTTATAATTTCACAAAATGACAGATCGCTAACAATTAAGCGACAGCAAACAAAATTTAGATCACCAGTAAGTATTGTTTGACGAGTCCGTTCAAATCAAGGATTAGAGTGCTATTAAACTACTTAAACAGATAATATCGGCCTCTTCGCAACGAATCTGGCTTACAGCCACAGTCATTATTATAAGCGCCGGTGTGATAACGGGTATCTTACGCTGGTATGCCTATGAATATGTGCAAAAAGATGAATTTGAAAAACTATCCTTTCAGGCAAAGCTGGCTGAAAAAGAAGTATCCGGTTTCATTCGTAGTGTCAGTATTGTGCTTGAGGAAATTGAGCAGGCCTTAGTTGTCGATGATGTTGAATCTGCTGTTAAGCTCGGCGAACATTACAAAAAGCTGTTTCCGGAAATCCGCTCTTTTACCATTGTTGATCATGCAGGGATTATTCGTGCTGCATCGATCAAGGCGCTGATTGGCGGCGATCGTTCACAAGCAGCCTATTACAAAGAAGCCAGAGCAAACCCTGACGGAAATAAGATGCTGCTTGGGCGGCCTTTTAAGGATCCTTTAGGCGCATCAATTATGCTGTACAACTATGCGGTAGCGGATAGTCATGGTCAGCTAAAGTGGATTGCTATTGTCAGTGTTGATCTTAAGTTTTATGACCAGCTGCTTGCCCAGTTAATCAATACAGAAACTCAAACTATTTTTCTTGTGCACGGTGATGGTCTGATTCTGTCACACAATGCGGACTATGAAGGGCTTCGTCTGCAGCCACTGTCGCAAAAAGCCGAGATTGCTGAACGCCACCTTAGCTCTGTGGAAAGACATCATCGTTATGAGGGTTTTAATACAAACGATGCTAAGCATATATGGTGTCACTGCTGATGTGGTTCCTGAGACTTTCCTGTTATCAAACCGGCTGGTTGTTGGTATTACTGAAGAGGCTGGCTCGGTATTTTCCGACTGGAGCACTGATACTATCGTTTATTCGTTGTCCTGGTTGTTAGTATCCATTTTGATTATTTATCTGGTCTATCTGTATACGATCCGGGAGAAGTATTTACTTGAAAGTGAAAGTCGGTTCAGAGATTTTACTGACACCGCATCCGACTGGATCTGGGAAATGGATGCTGAACTGCGCTTTTCCTATCTTTCAGAACAGTTCTTTAATCTTGCTAACTTTCAGCCACAAGATCTTATCGGTAAACGACGCTGGGAATACACAAGTGCAGAATCGGCAGGGGTAACAGAAGAAGCCTGGCAGGCTCATCGCAGGCTGATGGAGGAACACCAGCCATTTCGAGACTTTCGTTATAACGTGAAGGATGCCGCTGGCATAGAGCACAGTATAAGTCTGAGTGGTAACCCGGTGTTTTTGCATGATCAGTTTATGGGGTATCGCGGCACCGGAGCCAATATAACGGCGCTGGTCGCTGCGCTGAATAAAGCGCAAGAGGCACAAAAAAAGGCTGAGGCAGCCAGTGAAGCCAAAAGTGAATTTCTCTCTTCCATGAGTCATGAGCTCCGCACGCCGATGAATGCTATTTTGGGTTACGCACAAATTCTGCAAATGACGGTTGACGATCCGGAGCATAAGGACAGTATACGTATTATGCTGGAGTCAGGACGGCATTTAATGGAACTGATTAATGATGTGCTGGATCTGTCGGTAATAGAAGCGGAACAAATTCAATATCATTTAGAGCCGGTTAATGTGACCTTGTTACTGCAAGAGTGCAATGCCTTGTGTCAGCCACTGGCCATTGAGCGGGGCGCAACAGTTGAGCTTGAAGCCGGTGAATTGAGTGAGTCGTGCTGTGTCTCAGCAGATGTCGTTCGTTTGAAACAGGCACTGTTAAATTATCTTTCCAATGCCATCAAGTATGGCAAGCAGCATGACGGTGTGATCCGGGTTGTGGCAAGTCAACAAAAGCAGAATGTACGTATCGCTGTTATTGATAATGGAGTGGGTATTTCTGCTGAAAAAATCAGTCAGCTTTTTTTACCGTTTAATCGTCTGGGTCTGGAAGGCGGTACGGTATTAGGTGCAGGCCTGGGTTTGTCGATTACAAAAAAAATCATTGAACTGATGGGGGGTGTCGTGGGTGTGCAGAGTGAAGCCGGAAAAGGGGCGGAGTTCTGGCTTGAGTTACCGGCTTGTGAAATCAGTATTGAGGCCGAGGTCGCCGAAAAGTGATACAAAGCTTAATCAGTATTGTGCGAACGGGCAAAGTGAGCAGCGGTTTGACCGCTACTTATCATCAAATATCAGACGCTGTGGAGTGCCACTTGAATGAGCAGCAAGCATCAGTCAGACGATGCTTCGGATTAGTTTGATTATTAAGGTCGTTATAAATGAAAGATGCAGAAAAAATTGAAGACACGGCTGAGTTTAATGCGGAGTTAATGAAAATAGTTAACCGTGAACGAAAAAAAGAAATCAAAAGGATCTTTAAAAAATACCGCTGTCCGGAACATCGACAATATGCAAAATTAATCAGCATAGAACGCGCTGATGGTGCATTTGATATCAATTTTTCAAGCTGTTGCGAGCAGCATCGTCAGCTGATTGAGGCGAAGGTTAGTGAAGGCGCTTAAAAGCAACAAAACTTAGCCACTGTCTTGTTCTGCTACAGACCCTTGTCACAACAAAGTCTGTAGCAGGATGAAAAAATGTCGGCCGCCGGTTTTATATTTTGTAAGCCTTAGCCGGCAGAAATAATAACAGCGGTTCTCAGCCGGTTACTGCCAAAAGAAGACATGGGATCAAAATCTTCTCGTGCAATGGGTAAGTACTGGCAGTCCAGCAGGTCCTGATGTTTTTCATCGGGATCGGGATCATGTACATACAGGCACTTATCATCATAGCCACTGACGGTCACCCAGTGAGGTGTTTTCTTGCGATCCATGCGATAGGTGCTGATTAACATGATGGGTATAGCTCCGCTCAGGCTGGCAGAAATCAGCATGGACTGGTTAATGTTCTCATGGTGTATGGTGATGCCTTCTGCTTTACTTTGTGCTACAAAATCATTATGAACGGTTTCGATCAGGCGCTTTTTCGCTTCACTGCGGACACCTTCTACAAACAGTGGCTGCTGCTGATTGATCCAGACCTCGGCATTAAATCCCCGGCGTCTGGCAGCCAGTGCCAAACCGATAGGGTGGCAACCGCCATGTCCAGAAGTCATATAAATCGTCGTCGCTTCTCGCCATATCTGAAGTTCTTCGCTCAATGATGACTGATAAGTAGAAGATAAACCGGCCATTGCCATCATTAAAGATGCCGGGCCACAGGTAAACGGCGTGGTCTGTTGATACCACGGGATAATGGTATTGATTGAAGACTGGTTATGATAGCGAATACGTTTTTGCATTCGCAAAGCATCACTATGATCGTCGTAATAATCCTGCAGGTAGCCAAATTCAGTGAACCCCAGTGAGTGGTAGAACTGAATCGCGATGGTGTTTTTATGACTGACTTCCAGACGAAAGTAAAAAGCACCTCTGAGCTGTGCTTCTTCTTCACCGGCCAGCATCAGTTTTCTGGCAATTCCCTGGCTCTGCCATTGCGGACCGACGGCAATGGAATAAAGCCGGGCTAAGCGGGTGCCACGATGAAAGATCGTCAGCAGATATCCGACACACTCTCCGTCACACACGGCAAGCAGAAAAACGCTTTGATCACTGCTGAGAAATCGTCGCATACTGCGGCGGCTGAGCCGGTCTGTTGAAAAACACTGTTGTTCAAGATTAAGCAAGGTATCAAGGTGTGTGAGTGTTGCCGGTTGAATAGTGATATTTTTATTAGACATAATTAAGACCATCAAAAGCCTGTTGAATCGTTTGCCTTGCTTTAACAAGGACCAGTTCCTGCCAGTTAATATCAGACGGGGAAAAATGTGCTTTCATGGCTTCTGTACTTTTTTCAATTGCCTCGCGCTTAGCCGACCTCCAGCTCAGATGGTTGTCGATAACCACAGCAAACAAATTGTCAGTTGAATAAGTGCCAAACTCAAGTGTTACAAAGCAGCCGCGTTTCTGCATCAGCGGGTGCCAGGCATAATCAAGCAAGCCCTGCTTTAACACGGAGCAGGAATCACCGGCTGCGGGGGCAGTGACACTGGCACCATACCATTGTCTGGCGGTGGCGTAGCCCCGACTGTTGAGCGGGTGGTCATTAATGACTTCACCGTGTGCATAAGCACCTAATCCGGTGTGTATATCAATCACCGCCAGATGTTTTTGCTTTAGCTGATAGCGCTCGATTATATGCTCTATTACCTGGCGACCGTGAGATGCTTTAGTGCCACCGTAAAAAGGACCGGACGGGTCATGATACTGGCCGCCACTGATGGCAACTTCAAAAGCAGACTGGCCCCATTGCTGGCGGAGTTGATTAAACTGTTGTGAGCGCTGAGCTGCATCATGAGTGAAAATGATGTTTTGTAATAACCGGTAGTTTTTATTAATCGGTAAGGAGGCAGAAAAATCAATGAAGTTACGGTTAAGGTCGATGCCATTTTCATCACAGCGGCGACTGCAGGAAAAACCATAGGGGTTAAGCGCAAAAATAATAATGACAGCCGTGTTGTCCGGCAGTAAGTTTTGCCGCTGCTGACGGATTAAAAAATCCGCTTGAATAGCGGCGCCGGCATAACCTTCGATGCCGTGTGTGGCGGAGATCAGCACAACAATGTTTTCTGCTGTGGCAGGACCAACCCAGAACAGCTCAGTTGCCAGTTCAGCGCTCTCATTGTGCTTTGTAGTGGCTAAGGGAAACGTCTCTGTATGGTCAGTCCATGGCTGCTGCTCTGCGAGAATTTTTAGTTTTGCTCTGGCAGCGGCATAGTCATGCTGAAAGCAGTTAAGTTCATCAGGGCTGAGTGACAGACGGAGCGGCATGTAAAGTGTCTCATGAAAAGTAGTAGATAAAACCGTGTTGTTTATAGCCCGGCAAGCGTAGAAAAGTGTTAACAGCTACAGCGGGTTAATGGCTGCTAAGAATACTCCTAATTTTCAAATATGGAATCAATTAAATAATTATTTTTTTGTATAAAAGGCTATTGTGTAAATGAATTATTGGTCGCACAATTGGCGACTTATTTCACTCCGGAACATCCATGTCAGACACACTGATTCTTATAGATAATAAAGATGATTGGGGGCCTTTTTACCCCAGTGAAAACGTTTTGACTTTTAAAGAATACCTCGATAGTTATAGTGCCTCTGGCGTGAATGCCAGCGCTGAAAAGTCCTCTCGCCTGAGAATTATTAACCTGTGCCGAAATAACCGTTACCTCTCTGCCGGTTATTATTGCTCGCTGCTGGCTGAAGCCAGAGGGCACGGTGTTATACCATCGGTCAGAACACTTAATGACTTGAGTCAGAAAGCTCTATATCAGTTAGAACTTAACTACATGCCGGCAATGTTGTCGAAAAAAATAGCACCCAGCGAAGGTAAAGCACAGATAAAGGTGCTGAGCTTTTTTGGTACAACGACCGATCCGGAATACAGTGAACTGGCAAGAAAGCTGTTCGAGCACTTTCCCTGTCCGATACTTGAAATCACGCTGCGGCATGATAAACGCTGGAAAGTTGAAATGCTGAAGACAAGGAATCACAGTATCCTCGATGATGCGAGCGAGACAGCTTTTGCCAAAGCACTGGATGACTTTAGTCGTAAGGTCTGGCGTAAAAAACGCTCAAAAAAGAAATTTCGTTTTGATCTGGCTATTCTGGTTGATCCAGATGAGAAAATGCCACCTTCTGATAAAACCGCGCTAAAGCGTTTCATTGCAGCCGGTAAGTCGCATGGTATTGATTGTGAACTGATTACCCAGAAAGACTACCTGCGCCTACCCGAGTATGACGGTTTGTTTATTCGTACAACGACAGCGATCAATCACTATACGTACCGCTTTGCTAAACGGGCAGAAGCTGAGGACATGGTTGTTATAGATGACTCGACATCCATCCTGCGCTGTACCAATAAAATATATCTGGCAGACTTGTTCCGGCGTAATAAAGTGCCGTCACCGCAGACAGAGTTAATACATAAGGGCGCACCTCAGCAAGTCACTGCCCTTGAAGACAAGATAAGCTATCCAATGGTCCTTAAAATCCCGGACGGGGCTTTCTCGGTTGGGGTTGAAAAGGTCAGTAACCGGCAGGAATTAACAACGGTGATTGAACGGCTGTTTAAAAAATCGGCATTGCTGCTGGTGCAGGAATTCTTGTATACCGATTTTGACTGGCGCATCGGCGTGCTGAATAACAAAGTGATTTATGCATGCCGTTATTATATGGTGAGAAACCACTGGCAGATTTATCAGCATGGCGAGAATAAAACAGCCTCAGGTAATTTTGATACGTTGCCGATATCTGAGATACCCAAAGCGGTACTTGATGCGGCGATGAAAGCAACCCGGGTGATAGGTAATGGATTCTATGGAGTCGATATAAAAGAAAAAAACGGGCTGGGATATGTAATAGAAGTGAATGACAATCCGAGTATTGACAGCGGAGTTGAGGATAAATATCTCGGCGATGAACTATACAGTATTATTATGGCTGAGCTTTTGCGAAGAATGGAATCTCGCCGCAGTCGAAACTAAGTAAATAAAACACAGGAATTAACAAATGGTATTTAGTAATAACCGCTTATCTGCCTTCAATATTGGTGAAATATATACCAGCAGAATAGATGAACAAAGTTTACTGCACAATGAACGCGGTGTTCGCTACCGTGATGCCGTACAGATCAGCTTACCTGACGGTGAAGTCTGGCTTTTTGATTACGGCGTTGTTGTCTTCTGGGGCATGAGTGAAGATGAGCGTCAGGCACTGATGAGTCGCCTGCAAATTGAGGACAGTTTGCTGGAAAAGATTGATCAGGAACATTTCCGCTTCGTCACCGAGGGTAACGAGCTGCGGATTAACAGAGACACGATTACTCTAACCGATAATGACCCGCTGAAGCGGCTGGCTATCAGTCATGCTCTGGCTCAGTCATTAAAGTTGTCAGAGTATGAATCGCAAGCACAGGAGACCATCCTGAATCACTCTGATTTGCCTGCAGCTCTGGCGACAACCGGAAAAATAGCGCTGAGCCGGCGTGAGATTGCAAAAATTCGCGGCCGCTTATTCAGTGCCAAGAGTGATATTATTCTGCACTATGGCCTGCTCGATACACCGGAATTTTTCTGGGAATACCCTGAATATGAGGCAACCTATAATACCGCAGCGCGTTATCTCGATATTCACCCGCGGCTGGAGTTGCTGTCTAAAAAGCTGGAGACTATACATGAACTGTTTCAAATGCTGGCCGATGAACAAAAGCATCAGCACTCGGCATTTCTGGAGTGGATTATTATTATACTGATAGCGCTGGAAATCGTTTTATTTGGGGCACAAAAAATTAAAGATCTATTTCTTTAAATGTTTTTAATACAGAGTGCTGCCAGATATGAACCTGATGCAGACTGGCGTGAGAGGATAACAATCAGTCGGTATATTGTCAGCTAAGTTTGAGTGTTTATGACTGAATTACTTTCATCGGCAGACTATGTATTATTAACCGTCACTATTTTAATCGCTTATACTTTTCGTGGTGTCACGGGATTTGGCTCCGGGCTGATATCCGTGCCTTTACTGGCTTTGTTTTTACCCATCAGCTTTGTGGTGCCATTCATTAGTCTTATGGATATTTCTGCATCACTGCTGCATGCGTTACATACACGGAAACATGTCGCCTGGAGTATTATTTTTCGGGCACTGCCGTTTTCTGTGGCCGGTGTGGCTGTGGCGTTGTTTGTTATTCAGTCTGTTGACAGCTTAATCTTAGTCAGATGGCTGGGTATCTTTATTATTGCGTTTGCAATATACAGTCTTATTGCGCCTGCACTGAAAAAAAATGATGCATTTATCTGGCCGGTGTTTGCCGGCTTTTTTGGCGGTCTTATCGGTGCTTTGTTTGGTACGGGAAGTCCGTTTTATGTGTTTTATTTTCACTTGCAGCAAATTGATAAAACCGTATTCAGAGCCAGCTGTGCCTCGGTTTTTCTTTTGGACGGGCTTATCCGCGCGGCTGGGTTTACACTGTCGGGCTTTTATAGCGCTGAGGTTTTAATCAATATCCTCTATGCTTTACCGCTTATGTTTTTATCAATGTATGCAGGTGAACACATCCATACCAGTATATCGCAGCGAACGTTTCAGCGTGCTGTCGGTGTTTTTTTAATGCTTAGCGGCATTGCTTTACTGTTTAAAAACTGAACTCCTAATCTGTAATAAAGCCGCGAATTTATTTCAGGTAATTCGCTTATGCCCGGCCTGTATGTCTAAATTGCACTTGAGTTAACCGTCGTCAGGCATCAAAATGATCACTGATTACTTTCATGTTGAGATTGTGTATGTCCAGTTATCGATTGGCCTGTATTCCCGGTGACGGAATAGGTAAAGAAGTGTTACCGGAAGGAGTGCGTGTACTTGACGCGGCAGGGAAAAAGTTTGGTATTAAATTTGAGTACGACTACTTTGACTGGAGTTGTGAATATTATGCCAAGCACGGACGTATGATGCCGCCAGACGGTATTGAACAGATCAGACAGCATGATGCAGTGTTTCTTGGTGCGGTAGGCTTTCCGGGTGTGCCGGATCATGTTTCGTTATGGGGTTTGCTGATTCCTATCCGCCGGGAGTTTCAGCAGTATGTGAATTTAAGACCGGTACGGCTGATGCCGGGTATTGCTTCACCGCTGGCTAACCGTCAGGTTGGCGATATTGATTACTATGTGGTCAGAGAAAATAATGAGGGCGAATATTCAGAAATCGGTGGGCGTTTATTCAGCGGCTCTGCAGATGAAGTGGTGATGCAGCAAAGCACCTTTACCCGTAAAGGTGTGGACCGCATACTGAAATATGCTTATGAGCTGGCACAAAGCCGTGAAAAAAAGCACGTGACATCGGCCACAAAATCCAACGGTATTATGTACAGTATGCCATTTTGGGACGAGCGCGTGGCAGACATTGCCAAGCAATACCCGGATATAAAAACTGATCAGTATCACATTGATATTTTAACCGCACACTTTGTTCAGCATCCGGACTGGTTTGATGTTGTGGTCGGATCAAATCTGTTTGGTGATATTTTGTCGGATTTGGGGCCTGCCACGACCGGCACGATTGCGATTGCACCGTCTGCCAATATTAATCCAGAGAAAAACTTTCCGTCGATGTTTGAACCTGTGCATGGTTCTGCACCGGATATTTATGGCAAAAATATTTCTAACCCGATCGGCCAGATCTGGTCAGCGTCAATGATGCTGGATCACTTTGGTGAAACCGAAGCGGCCAAAGCCATAATGGATGCGATTGAACAGGTATTAAAAAATGGCCCGAGAACACCGGATATAAACGGCAATGCCTCGACTCAGGATGTGGGTGCGGCCATAGCGGCGGCCATATGACGAAACTGCCGGTATTGTATTCGTTTCGCCGCTGTCCCTATGCCATCAGAGCAAGGCTGGCGATTAAAGTCAGCCGGCAGCCGGTTGAACTACGAGAGGTGTCGTTAGCGGATAAACCGGCTGAAATGCAGGCCATATCAGTGAAAGCCACCGTCCCTGTATTGCAATTGCCTGATAGTACAGTTATTGATGAAAGCCGCGATATTATGCTTTGGGCATTGTCGAAAAATGATCCCGAAAACTGGCTGTCAGCTGATAACGGGCTGAGCAATCAGCTGATTGATATGAATGATACTGATTTCAAGCAGCACCTTGATCATTATAAATACGCGGACCGCTTTCCCGAGCAGCCGGTGGAAAAGTACCGCCAGGCTGCCGAGGTTTTTCTCCAGCAGCTAGAGCTGCGACTTTGTCAGCACCGTTACTTAACCGCAGATACGGTATCAATGGCGGATATGGCTATATTCCCTTTTATCAGGCAGTGCGCTTTTGTGGATAAACTGTGGTTTGATCAAACACCTTATATCAACTTGCAAAGGTGGCTAGCTGCCATGCTGGCAAGTGATCTTTTCAATGATGTGATGAAAAAATACCCGCTGTGGAAAACAGATGAAGACATTACAAGGTTTTAACGTTTGTCTTTTTTGTGATGACCGGTCAACGCAAGTGAAGGCGATACTAAAGACAGTCACTTGATAAACGGAGTTTGTTAAGCTGAAAAGTTCTGTAGTGATAAAAAGTAAAGTTCGTAAACAATTTACAAAAAGCAAAGGAAGAAAAATATGTCAGCTGGCTCTGATCGCCCGGCAGCGGTTTCATTTATTACCGCACCGCTGACAGGCATTACAGCGGTGGCGGTTGGTGTTATTTTAAATCTGGCCACTTTCTTTGCCTATCATGCGCTGTGGCCTCAGGGTTTTGAGTCGTCCTTTGAATGGTTTTCGGCTGATTGGGATAGCGGCTTTACTGGCCTTATTTAAATATCAGTCAGGAGTTGTAACGGTTATAGCCGGCAGTGCAGTGGCAGGTCTGCTGTATATACTGGTGATATAACAGTGATCAGCCTGCTGATTCGATAACACTCACTCAGTTTGAGCTGCGGATTGTTGCGATGTCACCCAGTGTTTTTTGCATGCTTTGCAGGCTAAGGTGTGAAGCATTATAAGGGTCTTCCCAGTGGCTGCAGATCAGTTTTTTAATAACGGCCTGGCGCTCAGAGTAAATCTCCATTTCTGTCGTATATTCCATAGCCGAAATACCTGCCTGACTAAGTAAGGCTGCCAACGGGTAAGCTCCGCTTTTAATTCTGACAACGCTTGTTAGCTGGCGAACTTTTGTGATGATAAATATATCTTTATGTATGATCTGCGGCTGGTCTTTTCTCTGCCACGATACAAACCAGCAGTGAGGGTAGTAGTTTTTAATAGCCGCATGACTGAGAACTTTGCCGTACTGAATACTGACTCTGGCATCATTGGGTTGAATGCCCAGGTTTTGATTCAGTTCAATACGGTCATTGATATGAACATCACTGTATGAGCTGACGCTGGCACAGCCCAGAGTGCTGATGGTTAAAACAAGTATAAAGAGCTTTTTCATTATTTCTGATTCTTTAGTGAGTCGCTCAAGTATAGTAAAAAACTGGCAAAACAGAATAGAAGAGATGTACCCTGCTAATAAAAAGAATTGATTATTGGGCTCAGGAATGTGTTTAATGGCGTCAGGGCCGTGTCAGGTTACCGGCTGGTAATCCGTCAGATGACTTGATGCCCCGGCGGAGCAGTGCTATAACCGACAGAAAATAATAAGCCTGTTATATTGGCGGATATTACGGGGCATTTACCCAGTTTGGGTGATTCGTTGGCTGAGTAAAGGCGTTAGAATTTAATGATCAGCGATTTTAAAGGCAGGGTGTCATGAGTGATTCGTATTCATTTTTTCAGGATCTTTCTGAGTCGGAGATTGCCGAGATCAGATCACACTCAGTGATAAAGCAAATCAGCCAAGGGGATTTGATTTTTTCTGAAGGTGACGTGGTTGACTCTTTTTATATTATTGAGTCAGGCAAAGTGTCTATTTATGTGGATAAATGCGGCAAAGAAGAACCGATCTGTACCCTGGTTGACGGTGATTACTTCGGCGAAATGGCCATTTTCAATAAAGACACACGCACTGCATCGGCACTGGCTTATAGCGACAGTGTTCTCCTGTGTGTTGATAAAGAACGCTTCTTGTCCTTTATATCTGAACATCCGCTACTGGGTGATAAGATCAATGCTATTTTATCCACAAGAAATGAAGAGCTGCATTTAAAAGAAAGTTTAATCGGTGTGACGGGGATTCACAGCGATAAACTACAGGTTAGTATCAAAGGTGATCCGTCGTTAAGAGAGTCTGCATTTACCCGTGAACGTTATGAGAGTGTGGTTGATAAACTGTTAGCGGATCTGATCGTTAACATCACTGATTTACTGGTTAACAGGTGCATCTATCAGGTGTTTATTAACTTTAATAGTGGTGAGATCAGAACGAGTTCTATTTTCGATCCTTTTAACGAAACCATACACACGGCCAATAAAATGGTGAGCAAGGCCTATATTGAGCGTCACTTTCCGCAGGTTTTATACAAGGAAAAAGTAAAGTTTATTAAGCGAATATATCATGCTGTTATGGATGATCGTTTATTTACTGAGCAGTCGCTGCACCATAAAAATGTTTTTAAAAAGTCCTATGAAAACTGGGAACCTGTCGATAAAAGTGAAATTGAGCGGGTGATTTTGAAACTAAAGGATTTAAGAGAGTTGGAAAGCTTTTATTTGAGAAATTTCAGTATCAGTCTGGTTCAGGATGCAATAAGAATACAGTTTAACTGTGACGGAACGCATTTTGTAAGTTCAGATGATTACCAGCGGTTTCTTGATGAGAATCTGGTTTAATGTTTACTGTGAAAAATGCTCGAATAAACTGTTCTTAGACTGATCAAACGCCATATGTACTGCTTTTTTAAGTCCGGCAAATTCTGCTGCCGGGTCAGCTGCAGCAGGAGTGCATTCAACCTGTTGCATCACGCTGTGTTTCCATTCATGCTGATTGTTATCAAGATTAATCATATAACCGCTGAGGTGGCTGAAGCCTTTCGGCTCAGCCAGTGGCACAAAGCCGTAATAGGGGCGTATGCTGCCAATATGTTCAACACGGATAACAATCAGTTTGTCGATACCATGTATTAATTTCAATGGCCTGTAGTCTGCTTTAGAGCCATTGCCGGCTTTAGCGTCCATTTTTCGTAGTTGCTGTAGTACCTGATGGCTGCTCAAGCGTTTGACGTGCATGCCTTTAGATTTTAAGTAACGGCTTATTTTATCTGTGATTGACGTGATATCAGGCGGCTGCAGATTTTGTAAATGCTGCTCCAGGTCATTGGGTTGTGAGTTAACAGAAGGCGACAGCTGATTGTACTTGTCATTTTTATAAGCTGAAGCTGGCGGAATATTAGTGCTGATAATGCCAACGATGCGGGTGTTATTATCCCAGCTGGGCTTGACAGATATAGCAGGTGTCGTTGCACCGCAACCGCTCAGGGTAAATATAATAAAGAGAAAAAATGCCTGATTCATTATTTGCTTGCGGCTCCGGGCGGGATGTATTGACATTATATATTGCTCTACACGGGATAATATACAAAGATATTTTTTGAATTGTTATTTTGATTGTACAAAAGGTCTGTTCTGGTGAATAGCCGGCATAGCCAGTGATGGTAAATGAAGCGTGTATAGCAGCAATGGGGAATAATGAGGATTAAGATGATATTATGAGTCATGATTTAAGTCGATCAATCTGCATTGATCTGTGTGAGAGCGAGTAATGAAATTATCAAACAAGGCCGCCATGTTTTCCGCTATTGTATTTCCCGGGGCGGGGTATTTTGTTGTAAAGAAAACAATACGGGGAGTGGTTTCACTTGTTGTTACTATCGGTTGTTTGTCATATCCAATGACCGATGTTTTCCAGCGGGCGGTGGCGGTTCGCGATAAAATCATCAACGGTGAAATCCCGATTGATATTGTTCTGATCCGGGAGCAGATATTGCTAACGCCGGGTAGCATGACCCAGCAGGATGTGAGCACACTGTCACTGTTGATAGCAGTGGTCTGGCTTGTGAGCATTATTGACAGTTATTTAATTGGCCGGCGCAGTGAATCGAAAACGCAAAAGAGTAACATTTAATTCACCGGCTATTAAGCCTGCATGCATCTGTGATACGTTTTTTTGTACGGTATAAAATTTGACTTGTTTATCTGCAGTTTAATGATAGCTAATATTATTTAGTGCTTGCGGCTTAATAGGTGTATTGTGTGCCGCTATTATATTCATCAGGTAGATTTTTGTGGCTCTAAAACCAACAATTTATAAATTCAGAATTTCATTGTCTGATATTAACCGTAACTATTATGACACGCTGAACTTAACGCTGGCACAGCATCCGTCTGAAACAACAGAGCGCATGATGGTGCGGGTGCTGGTGTACTGTATCAATGCCGAAGAAAACCTGAGCTTTACCAAGGGCCTGAGTGCGATTGATGAACCCGATTTATGGATACGAACACTGGACGAGCAGACCGCATTATGGATTGATGTCGGTGAACCGGCTGTTGAACGGGTAAAGAAAGCAAGCCGGGTTGCACAGCAGGTCAAAGTCTATAGCTTTAATTCAAAATCTGATGTCTGGTGGGAGCAGGGAGAGTCTAAATTCAGACAACTTAATGCCTCCTACTACCGCTTTGACTGGGAGAGTGTTAAGTCTTTAGCGGCGCTGCTGACGCGGACCATGGATATTTCCGTTACCATTACCGGCGATTCCGCCTATGTTGCCAGTGCGTCCGGTGAATGCGAGATCGCCTGGGAAACATTACGGGAACTGGCGTCAAAATAATCTGTCTCAATGGTTCTGTTGTGAAATAACCATAATGAGGAGCGCTTCTTGTGCAAAAAAAAATATGCATGCTAGTACTGGCCGGGCTGATGTCTTACCTGCCGAATGCCGTTGCGGATAAAGCGGTATTTGCCGGTGGCTGTTTCTGGTGTATGGAGTCCGATTTTGAAAAGCTCGCCGGTGTCAGTCAGGTAATTTCAGGCTTTACTGGCGGTACGCTCGAAAATCCAACCTACAATGGTAATCATAAGGGGCACTATGAAGCTGTTGAGGTGATATATGATCCGCAAAAAGTCAGCTATCAGGATTTGCTGGATTACTTCTGGGTCAATATCGATCCGTTTGATGCAAGAGGGCAGTTCTGTGATAAAGGTACAAGCTACTTAAGTGCTATTTTTGTCGCTAATGATAAAGAAAAAGCCCTGGCTGAACGCTCACGTCGCAAAGTGGTGGAACAGTTTAGCGAAAATAAAGTGGTGACACCTGTGCTGAGCTTGTCAACCTTCTATCCGATTAAGGGCAGTGAAAGCTATCATCAGGATTACTATAAAAACAATCCGCTGCGTTATAAATATTATCGCTGGAACTGTGGCCGGGATCAGCGATTAAAAGAAATCTGGGGTGATAAAGCAACACACTGAAAGACTGACTGATTAACTGCAGCTCAGGAAATTTTAATTCTGACAACCGTCATTGTTTCAATTTTAAAGCCGGCAACCACTTCAGCGGACGGGTAATATGTCAGGTTAACACGCTGGCCTTTGAGGTTTTTGTACAGTTTCTTGCGCTTGTATTTGAATGGCACATCGATGCCTTCAATCATTAAGGTGTTGATAAACCACTCGGCGGTTTCTCGCTGTACATGTGACTCTACTTTCAGCATCTCACTGTGCGTGAGTTGCGGATGTTTTTTTAAAAGCTGTGTTGCCGCTGATTTCATTTGTTAACCGTAAACGTTATTTATGCTGCGACAATTGTAATTGATAAGCCTGCAGGCCGGAATAATGCAGGCTTATCATTCATCGGGCTCATCGGCTTCTCGCAGGCGCTGCAGACGTTCTTCCTGTTCGATCAGTGCGGCCTGTATTTCCTGTAAAACCAGATCAATATCGGTGTCGTCGGCGCTTTCTTCAAATTCGCCTGTGATAACGCTTTCCGGGCTCAGTTCACCGGCTTCATACAGTGCCCAAATTTCTTTTGCATATTTTGTATCCAGTAACTCGGGCGCATACTGGCCATAGTATGTGGTCATATTATTAACATCACGGGCTAACATTTTCTGAGCATTGTTATTAGCGGCCGCATCAACCGCCTGTGGCAGATCAATAATGACCGGGCCGTAGTCATCGACCAGCACATTAAACTCTGACAAGTCACCATGTACAATGCCGGCACAAAGCATGCGAACGATATCCTGCATCACCAGCGTATGATCTTCCACCGCCTGTTCGGCCGACATAGTGACATCATTAAGACGAGGTGCAACCTGTCCCTCACCATCTGTAATCAGCTCCATTAACAAAACACCGTCAAAGCAGCCGTAGGGCTTAGGCACACGAACACCGGCATTGGCCAGCCGGTAGAGCGCTTCAACTTCGGCGTTTTGCCAGGCTTCTTCCTGCTGCTCGCGGCCAAATTTTGAGCCTTTTTCCATGGCCCGGGCACGTCGGGAATTTTTGACTTTACGGCCTTCCTGGTACTGAACAGCTTGCTTGAAGCTGCGTTTTGCGGCTTCTTTATAGACTTTGGCACAGCGAATTTCCGTGCCGCTTCGTACCATATAGACAGAGGCTTCTTTTCCGCTCATCAACTGGCGGATAACTTCATCAACAAGACCATCTTCGATTAGGGGTTGTATTCGTTTGGGGGTTTTCATAGCGCATTTATACATTAAACCGCCTGTGGATGGAATAGAGCTGGTCAGTAATGGCTCTGAAACAGAGTTTGAAGTAGTCGATTATGTGCAGGAGAAAAAAATATTGCACGACTATATATCAGTAAAAGGCCTGTATATTAAGATCTGTAAGGTATAATTAGTCGATTATATAATCTGGTGAACACGATGAAGCTACTGATACGCAACCTTGCACGTACGACTACCGAAGCAGAACTTAAGGTTTTGTTTGATGAATTTGGCACAGTGCAATCCTGTAATCTGGTTATGGATAAAGTCAGCGGTGGCTCAAAAGGCTTTGGTTTTGTCGAAATGCCAAAGGCAGGTGAGGCTAAAGCTGCCAGTAAGAACCTGAATGGCAAAGAGGTGGCTGGCAATAAAATCCGGGTAAAAAAGGCTGAAGAGTAAAATAGGAAGGTACATTTAAGTGAATGCTGCAAACAATAAGGATCCTATGCACGGAGTCACACTCGAAATGGTCATAAATCACCTGGTTCATGTCTATGGCTGGGAAAAGCTGGGGCAGCTGGTGAAGATAAAGTGCTTTAGCAATGATCCCAGTGTTTCATCCAGTTTAAAGTTTTTACGTAAAACACCCTGGGCCAGAGAAAAAGTTGAAACACTTTATCTGAATAGCAAAGAACAATAAGGGCTAGATCAAAAATAAAAGACAGCTGAACTATGAATTGCTGTATATACATAAGTAACAGAAATAATTTGTCTGTATGGGGTATAACAAAATGAAAGCTGTGTTGATTGCAGAGAAAAAGCCGGCGGGTGGCTTTAATTTGTCAGTGCTTATCCTGTTGTTTTCAGCAGCGGTATGGTATCTGGAAAAATATCTTTCACTACTTCATCTGCTGACAGATAAACTGAAACAGAACACTCTGCCTGCTTCGGCAGAATATGTGTTTATAGCAGTTTGTGCGTTGCTGCTGGCATTAATAACGCATACTGTTATTAAATATATTCAGCTGAAAAAATTAAAGCTCATCATTTTTTCAGTAAAACTGGCGGTCGACGAAAGTTATCATTACGTGCAGGCACCGGCGGCAATGACATCGTCAATGTTTTTGAAATTATTTTTTAAACAGCTGATGGCTGCAGCTAATAAAGACAAGTACAGCAAGGTTTTAAAACAGTATAAGCCGCAACTTGAAATCAGAAGAAGTGACACGCTGATGCGATTTAACGAATCACAGACCTTAGAGAACGGCGGATTGAAAAACGGAGATATCTGTCAGATCATTGGCAAGCCTAAAAGCGTGAGCTGAGTTCCTGACATGCTGCTGATTACAGAGATAAACAGGTTCGTTAATATCGCCGGGTGGCAGGATTCCTGGCTGACAGACAAGGACAGCTATGGAAGCGTTTAATAAAGATACATTTCGTTTGCTAATTTACTCATCTGTTATCATTATTGTTTTTATCGTCGGGCTGTTTGCCTGGTATAAGGGAAAGTAAACTGCTGATAAAAATATCTTTCAGACAATAAGTATTCTTAGAGTGCCTGCACAAGCTGTATTCTTTTTTGCAGCGTTCTTTACGGATCTCTTAGTTGAAAGTCACTCATAAACTGCCAGACCATAAACCTCATCTCCAGATCTTTTTTATTTGCCTATAAATAAAACAAATATAAACGCCCGTTTTTGCTGTGTACACAAGTGATCAGTATTATTTAGCCTGATACAAGTAATTTTGATCTATTGTGTGTTGCAAGATTTGGGTGCAGTATCTGTGTACTATAAAATTTAGATTATAAAAAATGCCGGGTTATCCGGTTAAAAATAAAATGGAGATGGATATGCGTTTAATTTTGTTAGGGGCACCAGGTGCCGGTAAAGGTACGGTTGCAAAGCTGTTGACTGCAATGAGCGGTGCTGTACAAATTTCTACTGGTGATATTTTACGTGCGGCAGTAGCAGCAGGTACCGAACTGGGGAAAAAAGCAGAAGCAGCAATGAAAGCGGGTGATCTGGTTTCTGATGATCTGATCATGGGTATTATGGGCGAGCGACTGAAAGAAGATGACTGTAAAAAAGGTTATTTGCTGGATGGCTTTCCGCGTACCATTCCGCAAGCTGAAGCACTTAAAGTATTGATGGCGAATATCGGTGAAGAACTGGATTTTGTTGTGAATATTGATGTACCAAAAGATGTGATACTGGACAGGCTGACAACACGTCGCACCTGTACCGGTTGTGGTGCAATTTACAATGTAAAATCAAACCCGCCAAAAGAAGAAGGTAAGTGTAATGACTGTGGCGGTTCTGTTGTACAGCGTGATGATGAAACAGAAGAAGCAATATCTAACAGGCTGGATGTGTACAATGAAAAAACAGCACCGTTAGCGGGCTTCTATGAAAAAGAAGGTATGTTGCTGACGGTTAGTGCCACATCCAGTGATGCGGTGATCGAGGCGATTGAAGAACGTTTAGGTGCAACTGCTTAAGTGTATTTCTAAGCTAATTTGCTCTGAACCTAGGGGCAGGTGAAGATGTTTCATCACTTGCTTCTAGGTCTTAGGCCCGAACTTATTTGCTTTTAAATTGGCATATTTATTTATAGTAGCCATTGTGTTTGTGTTCAGGTATTTGCTTTCCTTTAGTCTGAATTTTTTCTGAAAATCTTTTACAGCTCTGTCGGTCTCTTTGTTGTATTCGCCGTCAGCAGTGATGTTTTTATAGCCTAATGAAATCAGTTTGTGTTGAGTGGCTTTAATAAGCTGTCGGCTGCTCACTGTTTCAGAATCTTTTTCAGGAACAAAGTAAAAGAACCTGATCAACTGTTCGGCTGTATAGTAATCAGACCAGCGCTGGTCGGCCGGCAGCAGATTAGGAGAAAGTGTAGAGTATATAATCAATACAGAGGCAATCAGTGACGGTATGCGTTCAACGGATGAAGAATCAGTTTTAAAATTGAGTTTCCTGCGTTTTCTTAATGTCAGTGTTCTGCTGAACAGGTTGCCAAGAAAAATAAACACAGCTATGTGAACAACCAGTGTGGTTAGCGTGCCTATGGGGCTGCTGGGTGCAAGCCCGAAATAATATCCGGATAATAATCCTGCCGATGTAATACCGATCCAAGAAAACAGGCTGTAACGCGGAATTAAAGCTTCTTTTAACTGCGTGAGTTTCTTAATGATGCTGTGAATACTGTCTTTACTTAACAGCTCGTCAGAATTGTTTTCCAGTAAAGTTTCCAGATCATCTGTGGTGCGGTTTTTATCGCTGCTTAAAATTATATTGATTAGCGGAATAGACTGCAGCCTGGAGTACTTGCCAGCGCTTTTGATTTTTGCACTGATGCCGACGACAGAATTAACAGCAGCGAGCAAAATGTCATCGAGTATCTTTGGTTTGGCGATGCATTTGACATTATCACCAAAGCCAAGAATTTTGTACTCCTTATTCAATACTAAAAGAGAAAGTAGCAGATATTTTGTTTTGCTCTGGTAGAGTACTGCACAATGATCCTTATCGACATCTTTTAACTTTAACAAAGCTGGAGTCAGATAGTCGTCAATCAGGGTTTGATGCGACTGCCGGGAAAGGAAACTTTCAATTTCCTTCTTAACACCTGGATCGGCAGTGTCTACAGAGTTCTTGTGCTTTCTGCTGGCATCGACGTGTACGGTGTAAACACGTTTAACTTCACCACTGCCCGAGCAGTTTTTGCAGTCGATAGTGCCTCTGCCGCTGCAGTCCGGGCAGGTATTAATGGCAGAAAAATTTTCTGTGGTTCTTAGTAGATCCTGTTTTTTAGTGATGGCTTTATGTGTGCCTTTGCCGGCGCAACGCGGACATTTGACCTGTCCCCGGTCGCAATGGCGGTCACACAGCTCTACATAAGCATGCGGTTTGCCGCCATTTAGTTTGACGGTGCTGTGTTTGAAAAAGTGAGCGGGATCTTCGTTGATATTGTGTATCAGCTCTATTTTACCCAGCGAGTTCTGGATGATGTGCTGGCCCTGTTTCTTTGCTGCGGCCTGCGCTTCACTGACACTGTTATGAAGTACTGCATTGACCCTATCCTTGCCGCTCATAATGCTTGCTTTAAGGCTGACTTTTACGTTCCAGACAAACTGCGTGTTAACGCTAACCTCTTTAATGGTAGCGCTTAAGACGGTAATGTCTGATAACGAGGCGCCATTGCCTTTGATCGTTTTGACGATGCCTTCACAGAGTGACTGAGTACCTTTATCTGGCTTAAACAGGTAGTTAATAGAGTTGATAACTGTACTCATAAAAATCTCTTTGAAAATGTCTGTGCAAATATAGCCGAAATCGCTGCTATGTACCAATCAGGCTAACCCGAAGTTAAACTTTTTGCAAAAAAAAGCCCTGCATGAGCAGGGCTTTTGATTTACAGCAATGAGTACTTATACTGCATCAAGCTTACGCATGCTGGCAGGTAATAACTTCATATCAACCAGAGCAGTAATGAATGATTTGATGAAGCTGGCTTCTTCTTCATAAACCATTTTGTAGAACTGGATCTTCATTGTCAGTGCGCTACCGAAGACGATAGAGACAAACACAAGAATAGAGCCCAGTGCTAAGGTAGAGAACCCTGTAATACCCTGGCCGATAGTGCAACCCATACCCAGAACACCGCCAATACCCATTAGCACTGCACCAAACATGTGGTTGATAAAGTCTTTAAGGTCATTGAAC
Source organism: Gammaproteobacteria bacterium (assembly GCA_029882215.1). Lineage (GTDB taxonomy): Bacteria > Pseudomonadota > Gammaproteobacteria > SZUA-229 > SZUA-229 > JAUVDT01. Next base: position 21,536 of record JAOULC010000009.1, read on the forward strand.
CATTCGATTCGGAACGCTTTTGTCAGTAAAGAGATCACGAATGATCCGGCAATGACACCAAACAGAGCCATGACACCAAAGCTAATCAGCGTTGTGTTGGTTGGATTTAATGCCAGACTAAAGGTATCGCCCATCGGGTTAATAAACGTGTATGACTGTGACATAACGCCAACCGGTACCTGATCCATGAAATCAACCGCTTCTTTCCATGCGGCGCCCATGCTGCCACCGGTAATTGCCCAGGCCAGAACGATCAGTATGCCAATTACTGTGCCGCCGATGATATTTTCACTGTTGCTGCGGAAGTCTTGTGAGCGGAATACGTGGAATAAAATCGCTGCGCCAATAACAAGGCCACAGATGATGCGCAGTGTTGTCAGGCTTTCGGCGCCGGTGATGCCACCAATAATGGCAGGAATATCCTGTCCTGTCATACCAAAGCTGCCCAGGTTGATGGTTGTTGCCGTTATCCATGGGTGAAACAGAACCGCATAAAAGTCAGTCTTGGTCATCAGGTAGGCGAAGAAACCGGCAACAATTAAAACAAAGATTGATTTGATGTTACCGCCACCGATACGTACCAGTGTTTTATTACCGCAACCACTGGCAAAGGTCATGCCGATACCAAATAACACTCCACCAACGATATAGCGTAACCAGGCGAATTGCTCTGTGCGATAGGGCGGCAATGAAGGATCTATTGATGCATAACCCATGATGCTTTCAATAAGGGTCACACCAAGCAAGGCAACTGCAATCGCTAATAACCAGGATTTCATGCGATTAGTATCGTTCATGTTAACCCAGTCAGAAACTGCGCCCATGGTGCAGAAGTTGGTTTTGTTGGCTACTGCGCCAAGTACGAATGCCAGAGCGAAAGCCCAGAGTAAAACCTGAGTTGTAATTTCTAATTCCATAACTATCCCATTGTGGTTAAGGTCGTAAAATAATAAAAGCTGCTATATAAGCAGGCCGCTGGTTCCGTTCCATGGTACCAATCTTTAGCAAGGCATGATTTTACCTGCTTTTATAAGAGGCTTTAAGAGCCTTGGACTAAAATATCTGCAAAATTAAGTTAATTTTGCAGATATTTGCTGATTAAAATAATAGTTAAGCTAATTTATGTAATGGTTTAAGAGTCTGTGTTGCAGAATCAACTGATGCTAGGGGTTTCCCCTTAAATTTTTCAAAGCAGGATAAAAGTTCTTTCGCCTGCCAGTCATTAGTGTGATCTGAATATAGACTGCGGTTTAACTGACGAACCTGCTCGGCGAAATCAGTATCAAGTTTTAGGGCAACGTCACTAAGACTACTGAAGCTTTCACCGGGCCAGGTCTGGCTGGCCCATTCAATCAGTAGTGATTTGCAAAGTTCTGTGTTGTTAACATGACAGGCGCTGATTATTTTTTTTGAAATATTTTTAGTAACGGGTTTTGTCGTGCTAGGGCTGTTAGTGACAACGCTTGTATGGCGTTTTAAAGTCAGCAGGAAATACAGCGTTGTTAGCCAGACAATAAGCAGCACGAGACTGCTGTAAAACCAGAAGTTTGTCGTTTGCTGTGGAATAGCTGTGGACGAAGTACTGGCTGGTGTTTTACTGGCCGCTAAAGCGGGTGCCTGTGCGGTAGAGGAAACAGTTGCACCTGCTTTAATGGTAATTTGTTTGGCGGCTATACGCGCATATTCAACTTTTTCAGTCAGTGTGTTCCACCAGGCAATGCTTAATTCTGGTAATGTCACACTGCCGGAACGGGTCGGAATAAAGGCAATTTTTTCCTGACGGATACCGGTAATCCCGAGATCATCTTTAGTGTCATTTAATGACGGCTGATCAGGGTATTGCTTAACCCCTTCGATATCTTTTATGGCCATTACAGGAAGCTGTGCTGCGGTTAAGCCATTGGCCATCAATGTGATGGTTCTTGTTACCGGTTCGCCAACTTTAAATTCAGTATTGTCTGGCCACTCATCAACCAGCTTTATCTGTGAGGAGGGCAGCCAGTTTTTATTCTTGAACAGGGCAGGTACAGGTTTTACCTCTATATCAATTTGTTTTGAGTAGACCCGTTTAGTGGAATTACTGAATGGGATCGAATCAAAAAATGAGCGTCGCTGTGCAACAATCTGGCCGTTAAATTCCAGTGGTTTGATACTTAAACTACCGCTTTGTTGCGGAAAGATGGCGTAACGACGCTCAATAACTACAAAGCGCACACCGTCGCGCGTGGTCTGATAACGTTTGTCTTCACCGAGTTTTTCAACAATAGCGTCAGCGTGACTCAGCTCAGGTTCGGTCAGGCTGGCATTCTGTATGTCAACAGAGCGAAATAACTTTACGGTATAAATGAGTTGCGCCTGAACATAAACAGATGGCTGGTCAATTTCAGCTTCAAGGAAGAGATTTTTATCTGCCGCGGAAGGTGATGCCGAAGACTTCTGGATTTTAATATTGAGACCGGGGCTCTTATCGTTACCAAAATCAATGGACGGCAAAGAATAGTTGCCCGCCTGTTTGGCCAGCAGGACTAACGTCCATACTGTCTTACGATTAAAGTTGCCGTTAATAATCGTCATGTTACTGCTCTGACTTTTATTAAGAATGTCGAAATAAACAGACAGTGGTGAAAAGTCAGGCTCCGCATCAACGGTGCCGTCGGCTTCAAACACCAGATTGAACGACTCGTTAGTAGTGATGTTCTGCCGGTCAACAAAGACACGAATGTCAGCCGCGCTCGCATGGCTGACAAATAAACTGAGTATCGTGAAGACAGATAAGAAAAGAAACTTTTTTACCATTGCTGATCGCCTGCGTTTTGATTGGGTCTTTGCTGTGACTGATACTGAAATTTGCGTCTTAATAATCCACCAGGATCATCGGGTATGCGGCGCAGCCATTGCTCATTAGCCTGTTGCTGTTCTCTGGAAAATTGCTGCTGCTCGGCTGATTGTGCGTCTTTGTTATCATCGGCAGAATTCTCAGTCTGTTGTTTTTCATCTTGCTGGCTTTGATCTGCAGTGCTGCTTTTATCTGCCGCCTGCTGTTGTTGATCCTGTGGTTCTTTTTCAGCCTGTTTGTCTGCAGGGTCACTGTTCTGATTTTCACTGTCTGCAGAAGATTCTTGTTCTGCAGACTGTTTGTCTGATGGTTTATTATCTTTGTTGTCAGCAGACTTGTCATTGTCATTTTTTTTATTTGTATCGTTTTTCTGATCCTGTTGTTTCAGCATTTTTTCAACCTGCTCACGGTTGTGTTTCGCATCACTATGATCCGGGGCTTTCTCGATCAATTTGTTATAGCTTTCAAGTGCTTTATCATACTGGCCAAGCTGCGCCTGAGTATTTGCCAGGTTGTACAGGTTGTCCGGATCAGTTGTATCGAGCTGCTGGTATGATTCAAGTGCTTTTTGATACTGCCCTGATTTGTACTGCGCCGCTGCTTTCCATTTGCTATCGGTGAATTTTTCCGCAGCTTCTTGTGTTTTGTTGTTATTAAATAATTCACGTGCCTGCTGGTTCTGATTTTTCCAGAGCTGGTTCATTTCAAATGCATAAACCGGATCAGACTGAGGCAGAATAAACAAAACAATGATAAATAAATAGCCTTTACGAAAAGCAAAAGCGGCAAGCGGTAGCAACGCTAGTAACAGCCATGGGCCGGCTTCAACCCATGTGTCGGTATTGAGTTCAGTGGCTGTCGTCTGGTCTTTATCCGGATAGCGCTCAAGTGGTTTCAGTAACTGGCGGATATCACTGTCATCAGCCGATAAAAATCGAAAAGAGCCGGCGCCACTCAGTGCCAGTTGCCTGAGTTTTTCCTGCTCGACTTTAGCAATAACAATAGCACCGCTGCTGTCTTTAAAGAAGCCACCGGAACTGAGCGGAATAGGCGCACCTTCCGGGTTGCCAACTGCCAGCACAGACAGTGTATAGTTTGGTGATAATAAAGACTCCGTAAGTGAAATAGCTCGCTCATTAATACCATCGGTGATCAGTAAGACATGGCCTTTAAGCTGCGCTGTCTGCTTAAACAGTGAGTGAGCCAGCTGAATGGCTTTGTCCGTCTGACTGCCTTGTAGCGGCATAATCGACGTGTTTAAACTTTTCACCTGAGATGATATTGTGGCCGTGTCTTCGGTTAACGGCGTGACAGTAAAAGCGTCACCGGCATACACAATGAGGGCGGTCTGACCTTCTTTTCGCTGCTGCAGAATGTCTTCAACTTTAAGCAGTGCACGGGACAAACGGCTGGGTTTAATGTCTTCTGCATCCATCGAACGTGAAAGATCCAGCACAATGATAAGTGCTGATTGATTTTTAAAAACCGGTTGCGGGCGCTGTTCCCAGCTTGGTCCGGCAAGGGCAATAATGGCAATGAGACCGGCCAGCAGCAAAAGAAGTAAAGGGCTTTTGTTTTGCTGTAATACAGTTTTATGGAACAAATGGGGTAGCAGGTCTTTGTCACAAAAACTTTGCCAGCTTTTATTTTGTAACTGCAGCTTGCGCATTAGCCAGTAGCAAATAATGAGCGGGAATATGGCAATAAACCATTCAGGTCTGAGGAAGTGGAATAAACTCATAGTCTGCCTCTGCTACTGACTCGTATCAAGATAATTAGCCCCGATAATATAAATGAAATACCCAGTGGCCAGAAGTAAAGCGCGGTCGTGGGTCTGAAGCTTTGAGTTTCCTTTTCAACCGGTTCGAGCTCATCCAGTAGCTGGTATATTTGTTCTAGCTGTTCGGTGTTACGTGCGCGGAAATATTTGCCGCCGGTTGTGCTGGCGATGGCGGTTAAGGTTTTCTCGTCCAGGTCCGCAGACGGGTTGACTCGACGTGAACCGAATATTGAACGCACAATCATTTCGTCAGCACCGATGCCGATGGTATAAATTTTAAGCTGGTATTGTTTTGCCAGTTCGGCAGCTTTTAGTGGCTGTATTTCACCCGCTGTGTTGGCACCATCGGTTAGTAAAATAAGTACCCGGCTATTCACATCGGTCTTTTCAAGTCGCTTTACCGCAAGGCCGATGGCATCGCCAATCGCTGTTTCTTTTCCGGCAAGACCAATGACGGATTCGTCTAATAATGTACTGACTGTCTGCCGGTCAAATGTCAGCGGGGTTTGTAAGTAGGCTTTTTTACCAAATAAAATGAGCCCGACCCTGTCACCCGTCCGGCGTTTGATAAATTCGCTGGCAACGGCTTTGGTCGCTGTTAGCCGGTCGGCCAGCTGACCGTTGAGTTTGAAATCTTCAACTTCCATACTGCCGGATAAATCAACGGCTAACATCAGGTCACGGCCACTGACGGGCAGCTCCACCGGTTCACCTAACCATTGCGGGCGTGCAGCCGCAATCACCAGTAACAGCCATGCCAGCAGGGCAAGGTATAAAAGCAGTTTGTTACTAGTGTCGGCTTTATCTGCACTGTAACTTTCAAAGTCATGCATGAAAGGGACATGCAGAGCGGCTTCATTCTGCCGTGCAGCCGGCGGTAAAAATTTGTAGGCAAGGTACGGCAGTGGTATGGCCAGTAATGCCCAGATCCAGTCGAAATGAATCATGCGCTTTTACCTGTCGGTGGCGGCAGTTGTTTTAACCACAGCAGCGATAACTTCAGTAAATCATCGATATCGTCTGCTTTTTGTGATGAAGAGTAAATAAATTCGGTTAACAAATAGCCCGGGCCGTTGGAAAAGTTAAGCGTTGAATTTGACAGCTGTTTATCCAGCCAGTTTAACCAGGGCTTGCCGATAAGTCCGGCACATTCAGACTCAGGGTAGCTACTGATCGCCGCGCGTCGTAATAATGCAGATAATGCCGCAGAGAGTTGTTTCGGGTCATGGTTTTCTGCGTAGGCTTTTTTAATTCGCTGATACTCAGCCAGTGCCAGGCGCCGTATTTCATGTTTCTTGCGGTAAGACCTGATTATTAAATAAGTCATAACAGCGATGATGATGCAAACAAAAATTATCCAGTAGCCTGCTGCCAGTGGCCACCAGGATAATGTGTCTGGCAAATGTATGTCTTTTAAATCAAGTTGCTGTTGTGGGGGTTGCATAGCGGTATCAAGAAGTTCTCTATTAGTATTGTTAGCGAAACGATGACTGAAGCTGTTGCAAAGGGTTTTGCTCAGTGCTGCATTCTATTAAAGATATGCGGTGTTTGACGGCAAAATCTTTTAATGCGGCTAAACGTTCAGTGAAGTGCTGCTGGTACTGTGCCTGACTGTTATTATGTGTGCTAAAGCGTAATGTCTTATCCTGATATTCAATCAGGTACTGGCCGGAAGGCGGCAATGATTTTTCTAGCGTGTCATAAATAAAAAACATAACAATATCGTTATGCCGTGATAACTGAGTAATATGTGACAGTGCCTGCTCACCAAGGTTTCTGAAATCACTGAGCAAAAATATCAGGCTGCCGGGTCTGGCAACACGTCGCAGCCGGGCTAATGCCTGCTCGGCATTGATCTGGCTGCCGGGCTTGTCGCTGTCTGTGTTTTGGATCTGTTCCAGTTGTTTAATAAAATGCAGGACACTGGTTTTTCCGCGCTGAGGTTTGAGTTCCTGATGCGTGTGTTCGGAAAAAACCAGACCACCGATGCGGTCGCCCTGTGCATTAGCCGCCCATGCAATACTGGCAGCGGCTTTGGCCGCAATCACTGACTTAAAAACACCGTGAGTTGCAAAGCGCATGGGTTCTCGAAAATCGGCCCAGCAAAGTACCGGTCTTTCTTTTTCTTCTGAAAAAACTTTAGTGTGTGCTGTGCCTGTTCTGGCAGTGACTTTCCAGTCCATGCTGCGAATATCATCGCCGGGCTGGTAACTGCGTGATTCGTTAAACTCCATGCCGCGGCCACGAAAGGATGAGAGATAGGCTCCGCTTTGCATGGCTTTAATATTGCGTGATGATAGCACCAGTTGTGATGTCTGATGGCGGCACTGAATCAAACCATGCTGGCTGATATGAATGAGCCCGTCAGTCGGTGCTGTTGTCTGCTTAGCTGCAGCCTGAGCAGAGAGAACTGATTTTTTTCTGAAGGCCGATGCAAACATCAGGGAACGGCGATTCGGTTAATCAGTTCATTAATAAAACGGTCGGTGGTGACGCCGTCGGCTTCCGCTTCATAGCTTAAAATCAAACGATGACGCAGCACATCAAATGCCATGGCCTGAATATCTTCCGGGCCGACAAAATCTCTGCCGGCTAACCAGGCGTGTGCGCGAGCGCAACGGTCGAGCGTAATGGTGGCACGCGGGCTGGCACCATATTGCAGCCATTGTTGTAAATCGTTACCGTATTTTTCAGGCTGCCGGGTAGCGAGTACAATTTCCAGCAAATAGCTTTCAATATTATCAGCCATGTGAATATCAAGAATATCATCACGGGCAGAAAGCATGTCCTGAATGCTGATTTTTTCGACCGGTTCGGCGGCTTTGTGGTGTGCTTCACCACGCGCCAGTTTTAAGATTTTGCGTTCTGATTCGGCATCCGGGTAGTCAATACGAACATGCATTAAGAAGCGATCCAGCTGTGCTTCCGGTAACGGGTATGTGCCTTCCTGCTCGATCGGATTCTGTGTTGCCATGACCATAAACAGCCCTGGCAGTGGATAGGTGGTCGAGCCGATGGTGATTTGTCGCTCTGCCATGGCTTCCAGTAGCGCAGACTGTACTTTTGCCGGCGCACGGTTAATTTCATCGGCTAATACCAGGTTATGAAATAGCGGACCTTTCTGGAATATAAATGTACTGTCCTGCGGGCGGTAAATCTCAGTGCCGGTGAGGTCAGACGGTAACAGGTCGGGTGTAAACTGTATGCGGTGAAAATCGGCTTCAATGCCATCGCTGAGGACTTTTATAGCGCGAGTTTTAGCCAGCCCGGGCGCGCCTTCTACCAGTAAATGCCCGTCTGCCAGGAGAGCAATTAACAGGCGGTTTACCAGGTGGTCCTGACCAATAATGTGTTTTTCTACGTGCTGTTTTAACTGCTGTATTTTTTCAAAATTAGACATAAGTTAGGCTTTTAAGTAAAAATGTGAGTTTAATTCTATTCAGTAGAATACTTCATATAAATATTATGGGTATTTATTATGTTTGATTATTTATATTGGGCATATTTTAAAGGCAGAATATGAAATATCCAAGTGCGGAACCAGCGAGGGAGTCTGGTTCCGCGTTCTTGGCAGGATATTCCAATTTGCTCTGCGCAAAAGTCACAGAGTTTTCCACTTTAATCTTAACCACGTACAGTTAGTCAGTAATATGTGAAGATAGTTCGGTAAGCCGTTAAAATTTTTTGTTTTAACGGTAAACTCGGGGCATGAGAGTGTTTGCACTGTTATTGGCAGGCGTTGTGAACGGCCATGTAAAGAAAACAGATATGTGAAATCAACGGTCTTATAGGGTAAATTATGGGTTATCGATTAAGCAAAATATACACGAAGACCGGTGATAAGGGTGACACCGGGATGGCTGACGGCACGCGGCTGGCCAAGAATCATATCAAGGTCAGTGTTATTGGTGATGTTGATGAGCTGAATTCTCAAATGGGTTTGCTGGTTGTTGAAGTGGCTAATGACGAGATGAAAAGCAAGCTCAATCAAATTCAGCATATATTATTTGATCTGGGTGCTGAACTCACGTTGCCAGAGTATCAGGCAATTGAAAGCGCGCACGTGAGCTTGCTTGAGGCTTATCTCGATCAGCTAAATGAACATTTAAAACCACTGGATGAGTTTATTTTACCGGGCGGTAGCCGTTCTGCTGCAGTGGCCCATATTACGCGCGCTGTTTGCCGGCGGCTTGAAAGAAGCCTGGTGAGTTTGAATCGTGAGTATCCTATTAATAAGGAATCAATGGCTTTTATCAATCGCTTATCAGACCTGTTATTCGTGATAGCCAGACAGTGCTGTAAAGATGATGGTGTAGATGAAGTTTACTGGCAAAAAGGCAGAGCCCGCCCTTAATAACAACAGGTACAGATACTGATGATCATTAGAGAAATCGAGATGAACAAGAATTACCGGATTGGTGTTGATCTCGGCGGCACTAAAATAGAAGCCATGGTGCTGAATCAGCAGGGTAGAGAAATCAGCCGGATGAGAGTTGCTACGCCGAAAGGTGATTACCGGAAAATTCTGCTGACGATTGCAGATCTGGTGGAAGAGGTGGAAAACGATTTAAATGAAGTGGCCACCATTGGTATCTGTACACCGGGTGCGCTGTCACCGGCCACCGGCCTGTTAAAAAATTCCAACACCGTCTGCATGAATGGCAAGCCTGTCTATAAAGATCTGGTTTCATTGTTGGGCCGTGAAATTCGTATTGCTAATGATGCTAATTGTTTTGCACTGTCAGAGGCGGTCGATGGTGCCGCAGCCGGCGCCGAGGTGGTGTTCGGTGTTATCGTCGGCACCGGCACAGGCGGTGGAATTGTCATTAATCAAAAACTATTAACGGGGACACATGCAATTGCCGGCGAGTGGGGGCATAACCCGTTACCCTGGCCAGACGAACAGGAGTTTACCGGGCCAGATTGTTATTGTGGGAAAAAAGGCTGCATAGAAACCTATCTTTCTGGTCCGGCAATTACCCGTGATCATCAGGCTCACGGTGGCGATAAAGTCAGTGCCGAGGAAATAGTTGAGCTGGCAGCTCTGGGCTTTGAACGCGCCGAAGAAACCTTGTGCCGGTATGAAGAGAGAATGGCTAAAAGTCTGGCCAGTGTGATTAATCTGCTTGACCCCGATGTGATTGTCCTGGGCGGAGGTATGTCAAATATCGAGCGGCTTTACACCAATGTTCCGAAATTATTGCCCGCGTATGTGTTTTCAGATGAAGTTCATACTTCGATAGTAGCCCCCAAGTTTGGTGACTCAAGTGGGGTCAGAGGCGCTGCCTGGTTGTGGTGAGTGAGCTGGAAGACTACTTGTTTATTGTGCCGCTCTTTTGTTTGCTGCTGGTTTGATAAAATATACCGTGCAATGGCTTGTGCGGGCTGATTGCTGTAATAAGGCGTGCTAAAATTGCTGTCTTTTTTGATCCTGGCTCTGATTCTTTAGTTTAGTGGAAATTTAATGATACCTGAAATCACACTCACCACACCTGCATTATTATTTCCTGCTGTTTCATTATTGCTGGTCGCGTATAACAACCGCTTTAATGCACTGAGCTCCAGAATTCGAGCGATGAGTGCGAGTTATAAAGCACTGCCCGATATGGTGTTAATGGCTCAGATACAAAGCCTGCGTCGTCGTGTTTGCATTATTCGTAATATGCAGGGATTTGGTGTGGGTAGCCTTTTTATGTGTGTCTTATGCATGTTCGCATTGTTTGGCGGTTTGCTTTTATTAGGAAAAATAATTTTCGGCGCCAGTTTGTTGATGATGCTGATGTCATTAGGCTATTCGCTGTATGAAGTATCATTGTCAGTTCACGCGCTTAACCTTGAACTAAATGAACTGGAAAAACAGGTTTAAAGCATACCGTGTTGTCATCTAAAGGTTTAATAAATCGCTCTGAGGGTGAATCGCTTTTGATAAGCCGGAGCGCTAGTTGAATACTGGTGCCGCAGAGATAATCGAATTCTGGTATTCAGACCGAGTTAAAAAGCAATGGTTTGCATCAACCCCTGAGCTGGATAAAGAAATATTAGACAAATATGAGTCTGCTTGGGAAAAGGCTTTGGCGGGAGACTTTGATAACTGGTGTAATGAGCCCGATAGCTGTCTGGCACTGGTCATTATTCTCGACCAGTTTCCGTTGAATATGTTCAGGGGGCAGGCTAAGTCATTTCAGTCTGAGGGTAAGTCGTTGCAGGTGGCGCAACAGGCTGTGGACAATGGCTTTGCGCAAGCACTGGATAAAGGCAAGTTGTCCTTCTTATTTATGCCATTTATGCACGCAGAAGATCTGAACAGGCAGCAGCAGTCTGTGGCATTGTTTAAAAAGCATGCACTGGAAGGCAATATCCGCTTTGCGGAGCATCACCGGGATATTATCGCAAAGTATGGTCGTTTTCCTCATCGTAACCGTATTTTAGGTCGCGAAAGCACGCAGGAAGAACTGAACTATCTTGCTTCCGATAAGGCATTTAAAGGCTGATGTTGCGGTCTATGATTGAATCATGCCGTGTTATTGCACCTGTTCAGCTTTCTGAAAAAAGAAAACTCCATTAATGCAACATAGTTTATAATATCCGTTCACTAGTCAGGCTGCAGAAACAGGAGCCAGCCATCGACTATCTATGTAATCAGCAGTACCCTCACCGAGCAGGACAAAAAAGTGACGAATAACGATATATTACGACGTATCCGCTATACCTTTGATTTTAATGACGACAAAATGATCGCTATTTTTGCACTGGCTGATGTTGAAGTGACGAGGGAGCAGGTCAGTGACTGGCTGAAACAGGATGAAGACCCGGCGTTCAAATCCTGTATCGATGTGACTTTTGCCTCTTTCTTAAACGGTCTGATCATTGAAAAGCGCGGTAAAAAAGACGGCCCGCAGCCACAGCCGGAAAAACGCTTAACGAATAATATTATTTTTAGAAAGTTAAAAATCGCACTTAATCTGAAAGACGATGATGTGCTTGAAATCATGTCGCTGGCTGACTTTAATATTAGCAAGCATGAACTGAGTGCGTTCTTCCGCAAAGCAGATCATAAGCATTATCGTGACTGTAAAGACCAGATATTGAGACGATTTTTACACGGTATGCAGATCAAATATCGTTCAGAGTAACAGTCTGGCCAGTCATAGCCATTGCTCGTTTTTCAGCCGGTGTTCTCTTAACCGGCAGCTGAACAAACTGCCAGATAAATAAAGGCTTATAACATCAGTCTAATTAGCGTAAAATTTGTGAGATTACTCTTCATTAGAAAGTATTTAGCCATAGTGATTCGGTTTGGGGTCTTCTGAATGAAAATTCTTATTCTCGGGGCAGGGCAGGTGGGTTCATCTGTTGCTGCTAATCTTGCACGTGAAGCTAATGACATTACGCTTGTGGACAAGAATCCCGACTGGCTGAATGAGCTGCGTGACCGCATGGATATTCAGACAGTTGTCGGTGATGCATCTCACCCCAATGTGCTGGAAAAAGCAGGTATTCAGGATACCGATATGCTGATCGCTGTGACCAATAGCGATGAGACCAATATGGTTGCCTGTCAGATTGCCTATTCGCTTTATAATACACCGACAAAAATTGCACGTATTCGCGCGCTGGATTACATCACCCATCCCGAATTATTTCAGCGTGATGCCTTTCCTATCGATGTCATTATCAGTCCGGAACAGATCATGACCGATTATATTCGTCATCTCATCGAGTACCCCGGAGCGTTACAGGTGCTTGATTTTGCCGGTGGTAAAGTACAGCTGGTTGGCGTTAAGGCATATAACGACGGGCTGCTGGTCGGACATGAGCTGCAGGCCGTGCGCGATCATATGCCGGGAATTGATACGCGGGTAGCCGCTATTTATCGTCGGGGGCATGCCATCGAGCCTAAGCGCGATACGATTATTGAAATAGACGATGAAGTGTTTTTTATCGCCGCCAGAAAAAATATCCGTGCGGTGATGAGTGAACTCAGGCGTGTTGACAAACCGTTCAAGCGAATCATGATTATTGGCGGCGGACACATTGGCAAGCGTCTGGCATCGACACTGGAAAAAAATCATCAGGTAAAAATCATTGAATTTGATCCGCAGCGGGCAAAATACCTTTCGCATACACTTGATAAGGCGGTTGTACTGCTGGGTAGTGCGACAGACGAAGAACTGCTGATGGAGGAAAATGTTGAAAGCATGGATGTGGTTATTTCCTGTACTAACAGCGATGAAATCAATATTTTATCAACCATGCTGGCCAAGCACATGGGGGCTGGCAAAGTGATGGCGCTGATTAATAAGCCCGGTTATAACGAACTGATCGAAAAACAGGGTTTGATTGATGTCGCCATTTCACCGCAGCAGGTCACCATTGGGGAATTACTCACACACGTTCGCCGTGGTGATGTTGTTGCGGTACATTCATTGCGCAAGGGTGCGGCAGAAGCTATTGAGGCTGTGGCGCATGGTGATGAAGCAACATCACAAGTTGTCGGCAAAAGGGTAGATGAGATTGCCTTGCCTAAGGGTGCAAACATCGGAGCCATTGTACGTAACAGCGAAGTACTGATTGCACACCATGATACGGTTATCCAGTCCGAAGATCATGTTGTTCTTTTTGTTACCGAAAAATCTAAAATTCATGAAGTGGAGCACTTGTTCCAGGTCAGTGCTTTCTTTATATAAATAAGATACAGGCAGAGTTCCGTTGCATATTAAAATGATCCAGCAAATTATAGGTTTGTTACTGATGTTGTTCAGCACCAGTATGTTGCCGCCTATTGTCATGGATTTGTTCTTTTCAGAAGATGCACTGAATTCATTTTTACTGAGTTATGTGATTCTGATAATCACGGGGCTATTGTTCTGGTACCCGGTCCGAAAAAATAAAAAAGAACTGAAAATTCGCGATGGTTTTGTTGTGGTTGTTATGTTCTGGAGTGTACTGGGTATTTCTGGAGCGCTGCCCTTTATATTTTATCAGCCGTTGCAGATCAGTATGACAGATGCTGTGTTTGAGTCGGTGTCGGCGCTGACCACAACCGGCGCGACGGTTATCACCAGCTTGGATACACTGCCGCATGCCTTGTTGTTTTACCGCCAGCAGCTACAGTGGATGGGCGGTATGGGAATCATTGTGCTGGCAGTTGCCATTCTTCCCATGCTGGGTATTGGGGGGATGCAGTTATACCGGGCGGAAACACCAGGGCCGGTTAAAGACAGTAAACTCACTCCGCGGATAACAGAAACAGCAAAGGCACTCTGGTATATTTATTTGTGGTTAACTATTTCCTGTGCATTGGCATACTGGGCTGCGGGAATGAACTGGTTTGATGCCATAGGACACAGTTTTAGTACAGTAGCGATCGGTGGTTTTTCTACCCATGATGCCAGCCTTGGTTATTTTGATAGCCCTCTGATAGAAGCGGTTGCGATTGTGTTTATGTTTCTGGGCGGAATTAACTTTGCGCTGCATTTCTTAGCGTTTAAGCGCAGAAGTTTTATCCCGTTCCTCGCTGACGCAGAATTTAAAACCTATGCACTGGTGTTGTTGCTTTCAGTTGTGATTGCTGTTTTGTTTCTCTTCTTTAGTCAGACGGTTGATACATTTTCAGTGGCGTTCAGGCAGGGTGTTTTTCAGGCTGTTTCAATCGGTACTACGACGGGTTTTACCACGACCGGTTATTTTTTATGGCCGGTTTTTTTACCGGTGTTTCTCTTATTTATCAGTTTTATTGGCGGTTGCTCCGGTTCAACCGGCGGTGGCATGAAGGTCATCCGGGTGTTGTTGCTGTTTAAACAGGGAGCCCGTGAGCTGGTAAAGCTGGTGCATCCTAATGCGCAGGTGGTGGTAAAAATTGGTAAACAGCCGATGTCAGACCGTGTTATTGATGCCGTCTGGGGGTTCTTTGCCGCATACGTAGCACTTTTTGTTTTGATGATGTTGCTGCTGATGATGGCAGGTAATGATCAGGTTACAGCCTTCTCTGCTGTTGCAGCTACTATGAATAACCTGGGCCCCGGTCTTGGTGAAGTCGGAGCAAATTACTCTTCGATTAATGATTTTTCAAAATGGGTACTCTGTTTTGCGATGTTATTAGGCCGTCTTGAAGTCTTTACTCTGCTGGTATTATTCACACCAGTGTTCTGGCGGCGCTGATGCTTGCAGATGTAAATAAACAACAAAGCTGGAATCAGCGCTATCAGCAAAAGCAGGTTGACGAACAGCTTCCTGCTCCGGTGCTTACGCTGAACCAGAAATTATTGCCGGCTAAAGGCAGCGTTCTGGATCTGGCTTGCGGCCTGGGTGGTAATGCTATTTTTCTGGCAAAACTCGGTTACGAGGTAAGCGCGTTAGATTATTCGGCCATCGCGCTGGAAAAGCTTGCTTTATATGCACAACAAAACCGGCTTTCAATTAAACCCCGTTTACTTGATTTGCAAAGTCAGTCACTGGAGCCTGCTCAATATGATGTAGTAGTTGTCAGTTATTATTTGCAGCGCGATCTCTTTCCAGTGATATTTGATCAGCTAAAAACAGGCGGACTATTATTCTATCAAACCTTTGGTGTTGCAGCAGATAATGCCAGCGGGCCGAAAAATCCTGCGTTCAGATTAAGCAAGGGTGAGTTGTTATCATTATGTACTAATCACTCTGTGCTCTTCTACAGAGAGGATCAGGGCTGCTGTATCGGTGATGAGTGTTTTAATAATGATGCTATGATTGTCGTCAGGAAGAACCGGCATGAGTAAAAAAATCGCCCGCTCACCACTCAGTCATACTGAATATGTTCCCCTGTTTCAGCGCTCGTTTTTTTTGCCAAAGTACTGGCTGACCTGGACGGGTGTTTTTATTTTGTGGCTGCTGATGTTTTCAACATCTGCTTTCAGAAACAAGATTGCAGCAGTGATTGTGAGGCTTACGGTTAAAAAAAACTCGCGACAGTACCGTGTGGTGAAAACGAACCTGGAATTGTGCTTTGCTGAGAAAACAGAAACGGATATTGAAGAGATGGCCGGACGCTTTTTTTATTATAAGGCGCGGATATTTCTCGATTATGCGTTCTTGTGGTTTGCCGGTGAAAAAAAACTGCAGCAGATTTATCAGATTTATAATGATGATGAACTTAAGGTGCTCAACGCATCCGGTAATAATATTATCTTATTAACCTGTCATATGCTGGCACTGGATCACGGCGCGCAGGCATTGTCATTTGATTACCCGGTTATTGGACTGGTCAAAGCTATCAAGAACCCTGTCACTGACTGGCTGGTTGCGAGAGGAAGAACCCGCTTCAATACCCGTTTGTATGAGCGTTCTTTTGGCATGAAGGGGATTGTCAGTAGTATTAAAAAAGGTGATCAGTTTTTTTATTTGCCGGATGAAGATTTGGGTAATGAACGGTCGGAGTTTTTACCATTTTTTGGTGTTCAGAAGGCGACTATTACAGCGCTGGGGCGACTGGCAAAAATATGTGATGCTAAGGTTGTTCCCTGTGTTCCTGTTTTCAATGAGAGTAACGGTAAATATGAAGTGCGTTTTCTGCACTCGATGGTTCACTACCCGACGGGCGATAAAGTTGCAGATGCAGTTACGATGAATCAGATGCTGGAGGAAATGATACTGCTGGCACCGGAGCAATACCTGTGGAGCTTTCGTTATTTTAAAACAAGACCTGATGGTGAGCCGCCGGTTTACTGATGGTTGACTGGAGTTATAATGTTCAAAATTCTTAATAGCGTTCCCTATATAGGCGCACTTATTGTTGCGGTTGGTCTGGTTGCGGGGTTTACATTTATGTTTTTAGGTAACGATCCGTTAACGAAAATATTTCTTGGTATGATCCCGGTAGGTTTTCTGATTTTATTTGTCGGTGTCGTCACTAATTTACTAAAAGACTGAATAAATTACTGGTGACGATAAATGTTCGCCTTTGAACTTTACGCTAAAGCGCCGTTGCCTTTTTGCTATATCATCTTTGTTTTTCAAATGATAATCGCTGGTAACAGGAATCTGCTTATCAATAACTAACCCCCCCCCCGCCTTTTTCATGCTCTGCTGATGAGCTAAATACCATAGCATATTATTTCTACAGTGGGGGTGCTCGCTGCTTTAGCACTGTAGCTGATAAAAAGTAAGCGTAACGAAAAGTTCTTAATAAATCTGGTATTCATGATATTTCTGACTATGGTCATACTTGAGCCGTTTTTTTGGTAACCACCTGTGTGTCGTCAAATTCTGGCATGCCTTCGGCCATGATGGGTTTGAGTGTGCTTAAGAGAGTTTTGAATAGTGTTTTATTGTTCTGTTCTTCTTTATGCAGTAACTGTTTCATGTGCTCGCGCTGAGTGGGCATGCTGAAACAGGCCGGGCAGCTGTCGGCAATCACTGGAATCTGATGTTCCTTCACAAAGTCTCTGCTTTGTCTTTCGCGCATATACACCAGTGGCCTGATGATTCTTAAGTCACCGTCATCATTGGTATAGTGAGCTTTCATGGTTTTGACTTTACCAAGGTGAAAGGCGGACATTAAAAAGCTTTCGGCAAGGTCGTCAAGGTGCTGACCTAATGCCAGAACGTTGTAGCCATGTTTTCTGGCGGTGCTGTACATGATGCCGCGTTTAATACGTGAACAAAACGCGCAATAAGATGGCTTGCCCATATGAGCTTTCGCCATCTCCATGATGGGTTCACGCATATAATGATATTCAAGCCCCAGTGACTCGATATAGGGAATCATTGATGACGGGTCAAAGTCACCGGCCTGCGGATCAACGGTAATCACGCCAAGCTCAAAATTTATTGGTGCGTGTTTTTGAAAATGGTTCAGTACGTGTAATAAGGTTAAAGAGTCTTTTCCACCGGATAAACCCAGTAAAATCCGGTCGCCGTCATGAATCATTTTAAAGTGACTAATAGCCTGACCTGCCAGGCGTAAAATTGATTTAGGGGGTGGAAAAAATTGATTCATCTTTGCAGTCTCTGATTAAGCCCGAAACATTATAGACTTAATCGGCCGTGGCCAACATAAAATACTGGTACTGAATGTAATCCCGGTGCAAGTGTAATCGGTTAGGTGTTTAGGATTTTGCTGATATTGTGCCAGTGGTAAAAAGAAATCTCAGCCTATCCGTGGCTGAGATTTTTGGCTTCTCTGACAGGAGGTGTGTCAGCTTTAATGAAGAATTGGGGTATCTTCATGGCATCCATGCCCTAAGGCATATTGATAATATAGCGGTGTTATTGGCAGCGATGTCGGTAAAGTCTTAAAATTGAAGATGAAGGTTTCTTGATTTTATGTAAGAAACATCTGAAGAGCAGCGCTGCAGTGGCGTTGTAGTGAGATAAAATATAGGGCAATAAAAAACCCGGTCAATCCATGACCGGGTTTCGCCATCCTAGCAGACTTGGTGATTAGTCTCGCGCATTTAAGTACGTCCTAGTATTTCCGCTCGTTCCTTTGAGAGTCTCTGACTGTCCGTAGATTCCTTATCCCTGAGACTCCTCTACTTCCTGATATAATTTAGCTTCCTTGCAGACCTTTATTTCCTTAGGTCTGGTAAGGATTATGCACGATGCCTTTTGGGATCACTAGGCGTGGAATCGGAACGTACTGTAAGGAAAATGAATCATAGTATGTAGGAAATATCCTACATCTAGTGAGATATTTCTAAAACGGGCATTGTAAGCATCTTTCTTATGGCTGAGTATGGCATATAATTCTAAAAAAGAATAAAGGAAAGCTACCGTGCGTAATTATTTATACCCAGACTTGCACCCCTATCACCAACAGTTCTTGCAGGTTGATGAGTGTCACCGGCTTTATATCGAAGAGTCGGGTAATCCTGATGGTATTCCGGTGGTTTTTTTACACGGCGGGCCTGGTGCCAGTTGCGGGCCTATGCACAGGCGGTTTTTTGATCCTAAAAAATATCGAATTATCCTTTTTGATCAGAGGGGCTGTGGCCAGTCGATACCGCATGCCAGTTTACAGGATAATACCAGTCAGGAACTGGTACAGGATATGGAGCGTATACGGGCTGCTCTGGAAATTAAACAATGGATTGTCTTTGGTGGTTCATGGGGCTCTACACTGGCTCTGCTTTATGCTCAGGCTCATCCGAAGAGCGTCCTGGCTCTGGTTGTACGGGGTATTTTCCTGTGCCGGGACGAAGATGTTAAATGGTTTTACCAGCAGGGCACCAGCGCGTTGTTTCCCGAGTACTGGCAGGATTTTGTTGCACCCATTCCGGAGTCTGAACGCGGCGACATGATTAAGGCCTATTATAAAGTATTAACGGGTAAGGATGATGTTGCGAAAATGCGTGCGGCTGAGGCGTGGTCACTCTGGGAAGGGCGAACCGCCTGTCTGCAGGCTAATGATGTTGTGATTGATTATTTTTCTGACCCCTATGTAGCCCTGAGCGTGGCAAGAATCGAAGCGCATTACTTTGTTAATAACAGTTTTTTGCAGCCAGATCAGATACTAAATAATACCTATAAATTGAAAAATATCCCCGGTTATATCGTCCACGGGCGTTACGATGTAATTTGTCCTGCTCAACAAGCATGGGCTTTGCATCAGGCCTGGCCAGAGTCGCAATTAAATATGATTGAAGATGCCGGTCATGCAGTTAGTGAACCGGGTATTACACAGCGACTGGTTGAAATTATGGATGAATTAGCGGTGACACTTTCTTGATTGCATTATTGCAACGAGTGACTGAGGCTTCCGTTGAAGTAAACGGGGTGCAGATAGCCGCTATTACGAAGGGGTTGATGGTCTTATTGGCTGTTGAAAAAGATGATGACGATAATATTGCTCGGCGCTTAGTAGATAAGTTGCTGAAATATAGGGTGTTTTCAGACGAAGAAGAGAAAATGAATTTAAGTTTGCTGGATATTCAGGGCGAGCTATTACTGGTGCCGCAATTTACGCTTGCAGCGAATACGGAAAAAGGCTTGCGGCCAAGTTTTTCATCGGCAGCGCTGCCTTCTAGCGCTGAGCGACTATTTGAACGCTGTGTTTTATTGGCTAATGAGACCGGCTGTGCCGTTAGGGCTGGCCAGTTTGGAGCAGATATGAAGGTATCTTTAGTCAATGACGGGCCGGTTACTTTTTGGTTGCAGGTTGCGGCTAAATGAGATGCAGCCTTGAAAAATAACTTAATGGTTAAAAATCAACCTAAGCAACGGAAAAACAGTGATTTTTTACTGGAAAACGATACAACGTCGGCCTTATCCGTTGTATCCTATGACTTTTAAAGATCGGAGCTTGCCGCATGGCGCAACGCAAGGCTGAGATAAGCCGCGACACACTGGAAACCCAGATCAGTGTCAGTATTAATCTAGATGGTACTGGAAAATCAAATTTTGAAACCGGAGTGGCTTTTTTAGACCACATGATGGATCAGATTGCTCGTCATGGCATGATAGATCTTGATGTGCGAGCAATGGGCGACTTACATATAGATGCACACCACACGGTTGAAGACATTGGTATCACTCTGGGACAGGCGTTTAGTAAGGCAATGGGTGATAAGGTGGGTATTACACGCTACGGACATTCGTACGTTCCATTAGATGAGGCACTGTCTCGTGTCGTCATCGACTTTTCAGGCCGGCCCGGACTGGAGTTTGATGTCGACTTCAAACGCGGCATGATTGGTGACTTTGATGTTGACCTGTTTCACGAGTTCTTTCAGGGTTTTGTTAACCACGCACATGCAACCTTACACATTGATAATATCAAAGGTCGTAATGCACACCATATCGCCGAAACAGTTTTTAAAGCTTTCGGCCGGGCAATTCGCATGGCGATCGAGCCAGATGCTCGCATGCAAGGTATTCTGCCATCAACAAAAGGGGCTTTGTAAGTTCCAATGTCTTTGATAGCAGTTGTTGATTATGGCATGGGTAACCTGCGCTCGGTTTCCAAGGCCATCGAACATGTCGCCGATAGTTCAGACCGAGTTATAGTAACTTCCAGACCGGAAGATATTCATAATGCTGATCGTGTGGTTTTTCCAGGGCAGGGAGCTGCGCGTGACTGCATGCATGAGTTGACGGCGTGTGATTTAGATCAGCCAGTACTACAGGCTGCCCGAGAAAAACCATTTCTTGGTATCTGCATGGGTATGCAAATTTTACTGAGTCATAGTGAAGAAAATCAGGGCACGCCTTGCCTGGATTTATATAAAGGTGAAGTACGTCACTTTGATAAAAACATGCATGCTGAAGACGGCTTGAAATTAAAAGTCCCGCACATGGGATGGAATGAAGTGAACTGGGCGATTGAACATCCCATGCTGCATAACATTGCGCAGGGCAGTCGCTTTTATTTTGTGCATAGTTATTATGCTGATCCTGCCGACAGCGCTCTGACTGCAGCGCGTAGTCAGTACGGTATTGATTTTACCTGTGCATTATCTAAAGATAATGTCATGGCCGTGCAGTTTCACCCGGAGAAAAGCGCGGCAGACGGATTACAACTTTTAAAAAATTTCTGTGACTGGAATGGGAAGCCATAAAAGTGGACAATAAAAGAGGCGAGATATGTTATTAATTCCTGCAATTGATCTTAAAGATGGCAAATGCGTTCGTCTGAGACAAGGCGATATGGAAGACGAAACCATTTTTTCTGAAGATCCGGTTGAAGTAGCGGCCAGATGGGTTGAAGCAGGGGCTCGTCGTTTACATCTGGTTGATTTGAACGGTGCATTTGCAGGTGAGCCAAAAAATGCCGGTATCGTGCATGAAATCTGCAAGGCCTTTCCTGATTTGCCTGTACAGATAGGCGGCGGTATCCGCAGTGAAGAAACCATTGAAACCTATCTTGATGCCGGAGTGAGATACGTTATTGTCGGCACCAAGGCGGTACAGGAATCACACTTCGTACCAGAAATTTGCGCAGAATTCCCGACTCATATTATTGTCGGCCTGGATGCTAAAGACGGTAAAGTGGCGACTGATGGCTGGTCAAAACTGTCCAAGCATGACGTAATTGATATGGCTAAACACTTTGAAGAAGACGGTGTTGAAGCCATTATTTATACTGATATCTCCCGTGATGGCATGATGAAGGGAGTAAATGTTGAAGCCACCGTAAAACTGGCTCAGGCGATAAATATTCCTGTTATTGCTTCCGGTGGTATTACCAATATGGATGATATTAAAGCATTAGCAGCAGTTGAAGATGAAGGTATCATGGGTGCGATTACCGGTCGTGCTATCTATGAGGGTACACTGAATCTGAAAGAGGCTCAGGCATGGGCCGACACAGTAGGTAAAAGAGCTTAATGTCACTTGCGAAAAGAATCATTCCTTGTCTTGATGTGGCTAATGGTCGGGTCGTTAAAGGTGTTCAGTTTGTTGATATCCGTGATGCCGGTGATCCGGTTGAAGTTGCGAAGCGCTATGACCTTGAAGGTGCCGATGAAATCACCTTCCTTGATATCACCGCTACATCGGATGATCGCGATACAATTATTCATGTTGTAGAACAGGTTGCCGAACAGGTTTTTATCCCGCTGACTGTTGGCGGTGGAGTACGCAGTATTGATGATGTGCGCAAGTTATTAAATGCAGGTGCTGACAAGGTTGCTATTAATTCCGCAGCAATTTTTAATCCTGAGTTTGTTAAAGAAGTCGCTGATAAAGTGGGCTCTCAATGTATCGTTGTTGCCATTGATGCCAAACGGGTTAATGCTGAAGGCGAAATCAGTCGTTGGGAAATATTTACCCATGGCGGCAGAAAAGAAACAGGTATTGATGCCGTTGAATGGGCTGTCAAGATGGTAAGCTATGGTGCCGGTGAAATCCTGCTAACCAGCATGGACAGAGACGGCACAAAAATTGGTTTTGATCTTGAGTTAACCCGGGCCATTACTGATGCCGTTAATGTACCGGTGATTGCTTCGGGAGGTGTTGGTAATCTTGAACATCTTGCTCAGGGGATTACTGAAGGCCATGCTGATGCAGTATTAGCAGCCAGTATTTTTCACTTTGCAGAGTATACTGTTGGCGAAGCTAAACAGTATATGGCCGATCGCGGCATAGAAGTACGGCTGTGACGAGTGTTTGCTGATCATGTCAGATAAAAAGACAGCCTGGCTTGATCAGGTAAAATGGACAGATGACGGCCTGGTGCCGGTGATTGCGCAGGATGCAACATCAGGGCGAATTTTAATGATGGCCTGGATGAATCGTGAGTCGTTATTAATGACGGCAGAAAAAAATGAAGCGGTTTATTGGTCGCGCTCGCGGCAAAAGCTATGGCATAAAGGTGAGAGCTCAGGCCATACGCAAAAAGTGAAATCAATTCGACTCGATTGTGATGCAGATGTTATTGTCTTACAGGTTGAGCAGCTTGGCGGGATTGCCTGTCACACTGGGCGTGAAAGTTGTTTTTATAGTGAATTAAACAATAGCGAGTGGCAGGTGGTTGAGGCTGTCATAAAAGACCCAAAGGAAATCTATCAATGAATAGTGATGTCCTGAAGCGTCTTGAAGAAGTTCTGGATGCACGCAAAAGTGCTGACCCGGATTCATCTTATGTTGCCAAGCTTTATCATAAAGGGCTGGACTCGATTTTAAAAAAAATCGGTGAAGAAGCCACTGAAACGGTAATGGCAGCCAAGGATGGAGAAAAGGACAAAATAATCTATGAAACTGCGGACCTGTGGTTTCATTGCATGGTGTTGTTAAGCCAACAAAATATTAAAGTAGAAGATGTCTTAACAGAACTGGATCGCCGTTTCGGCTTGTCTGGTTTGGAAGAAAAAGCATCTCGATCAACTGACTAAAAATTATCTTTGGAGAAAAATATGGGTATTAGTATTTGGCAATTAGTAATTATTCTGGGTATCGTAATTTTATTATTCGGTACAAAAAAATTACGCAATGTGGGTGGCGATTTAGGTAATGCCATTAAAAGCTTTAAAAGCGCAGTAAAAACAGGCGAAGAAGAAGCTGCCAGCGCAGAAAAAGCGAATGATCAGATTGTAAAAAAAGAAGACGGTCGTATTATCGAAGCTGAAGTCAGCAAAGAAAAAGACGAAAATAAGTCTTAAGCAATCGTAGAGCGTTGGTCGGTTTACTTAACAGGTATTTGATACATGTTTGATATTGGTTTCTGGGAAATCATGCTGATTTCCATTCTCGCAATGGTCGTTATAGGTCCCGAGCGATTACCGGGGGTTGCGCGAACTGCCGGCCGCTGGTTCGGTAAGGCCCGGCGGTTTATTGAAGGGGTAAAGTATGATGTCGAGAATGAATTCGATACGGCAGAATTAAAACGCCTTTTACATAATCAGGAAGTTCAGCTTAAAGAATTACAGGGTAAAGTGAATACCGAAGCCGGTGATATCCGCAGTGGATTTTCTTACAGTCTGGATGATGATAATACGGCTAAGGCGAAAGATGATGACTATCTGGAGTTCATGGATGAAAACGAAGAAAAGGATCATGAGCAGATAGCGGCAGAAAAAGCACCTCAGGAAGACGAATTTTATGTTGAGGCGCGTGAAACCAAAAGCTTTGCCAAACCAGCTGTCGAGAATCAAAACAAGACAGACGATGATCATTTAGATAACTCTAAGACAACAGATAAAAACGCCTAAGATGACGGATAATAGTATTTCTCCTGAAAATAATCAGGAACCAGAAAAGGGCTTTATGTCCCATCTGCTAGAGTTGCGTGATCGCATTATGCGTATGACGCTGGTTGTATTGGTTTTCTTTGTGGCTCTGTTTGGCTTCTCTGAACAAATCTTTACATTTGTTGCTCAGCCTCTGATCTCACTGATGCCGGAAGGCACATCGATGATAGCAACTGGAGTAGCCGCGCCATTTTTGGTACCTTTTAAACTGGTATTGATGGTTTCAGTGTTTCTCTCTGTACCTTATTTGTTGTATGAGATCTGGGCATTTGTGGCGCCGGGCTTATACAAAAATGAAAAAATGATGGCTGCACCATTACTGATATCCAGTATCATTTTATTCTATTGCGGCGTTGCGTTCGCATATTATGTTTTATTCCCCTTGCTGTTTGGATTTTTAATTGCGATTTCTCCGGAAGGCGTTGTTATGATGACAGACATTGGTCAGTATCTGGATTTTATTCTGGCTATTTTCTTTGCATTTGGTATTGCTTTTGAAGTACCCATAGCCGTCTTTTTGTTGATAATGATTGGTGCAACCACACCGGATGCGTTAGCAGAAAAACGTCCCTATGTTGTGGTGGGTGCTTTCGTTATCGGCATGCTGTTAACGCCACCTGATATCATCTCTCAAACTATTTTAGCGGTACCCATGCTACTGTTGTTTGAGATCGGTCTGATTGTCTCACGTATCGTTCTGAAACGGCGTGCCGAGCAGCAAGATGAAGACGATAAAGAAGATGAATACAGTGAAATGACAGAAGATGAAATGGATTCAGAGCTTGATCGAATTGAAGCAGAAGAAGAAAGTGAAAGTCTTAGCGAGCAGAAACCTGACGATAAATAGTATTTATCCGGTATCGGGGGATACGCTGAATTGATTTACTTCAGCATCATTAGTTATATAATGGTGCGCAGGTGTAAATGAGATCCGGTCTGGTAATATCAATGGGAAGTGATGAATACAGATGTCGAAAAACTAAGGTCTGAAAAGCTCCAGCTTAAGTGTCAGCTAAAAAGTCTGGTACAAAATGCACGCCTGAATGAAGAAAAAATGCTCCGTTTTTCTGAAATGGAGCTATTACTGATTGGTACGCACTCCCTTCGTGATTTATTAAAAGTCATTATTACAACTTACCGCAATGTCTTTGATCTCGATAAAGTATCACTGGTGCTGATTGATCAGGACTATGAATTATTACGCTTCCTTGATGAAACTGGTCTGCAGCTGGATCAGTTGCCCGGGCTGAAACTGTTTGCTGATTCAGCAGAACTTGAAGCGTGGTTTGATCATGATCTGTTACCTATTCTCACTCACTATGAAGCGGGCCATGAAAGCCTGTTTTCGCCGCTGGATAATATCTTGCAGTCGGTTGCCTTAGTTCCATTAGTGCGGCAAGGGCGGCTTATAGGGAGTCTTAACCTCGGTAGTCATGAAGCAGACCGCTTTCAGGAATCCAATAGCACGGATTTCTTACAACGGCTTGCAGCTATCATCTCAATTTGTTTTGAAAACTCACTTAATATTAGCAGGCTTGAGAGAGTGGGTATGACCGACGCTTTAACCTGTGTTTATAACCGTCGTTTTTTTGAACAGCGACTGGTTGAAATTGTTTCAAACTCTATCCGTCATCAGTATGAACTGAGCTGTATGTTTCTGGATGTTGACTGGTTTAAAACGGTTAATGATAGCCAGGGTCATCAGGTAGGAGATCTGGTATTACAGGAAGTGGCGGGAATCATCAATGAGTATTTGCGCGCTGGAGATATGATGGCGCGATATGGTGGTGAAGAGTTTGTTGTCTTATTACCACAAACACCGATTAGTGATGCATTAGCCGTTGCTGAAAGAATAAGAAAAAAAATGGCATCACATCAGTTTAATCTGGCGGAGGGAAAGACCCTGTCTTTAACACTTTCAATAGGGGTTGCCAGTATGTGTGTCGGTGATTTGGGACATGCAGCAATCGAGCTCGGGCGTGACTTAGTCAAACGTGCTGATAATGCGCTGTTAAGCGCGAAATCTTCTGGCAGAAATAAAGTAGTGTCAGCAGAAGAGATGGCAGAAGCAGCCGGTCTGCCTATTTGCTGAGAATAAAAAAAGGCCACCAGTAAACTAATGACCTTTCAAGAGGATATTTACATATAACAATGACTTCAATTGACAGTTTTAATTGTCTTTTGTAGACATTAAGCAGCAGTGTTTGAGCAATGTTGCTTGGCTATGCATTAGAGCGCTTCTAAGCGAAAATTTGTATAGGGTAGAAAATGTATTTTTTTAGGGGTTTCCCCTTGTTTGTTTCATATCTGATTGAAAATAATAGAAATATTTTTATAAAATAAATGAACATTCAGTGGTATAGGAAAACAATAGTGTCAATGTCGGACTGTTGCTGCTAGTAATTGAGTGGCTAAATTGATGATTGATTCGAGTGAAAAACGTCACGTTTTTAAGAAACATCGAGAGATGAGTCGTATTTATTATATACAATACCCCTGTTTTTAGTGCATATTACTCGCTATAGCGCGCACTTTAATGGAGCTTAGGGTGCAATCGGGCAGGTCTTTAAGCTTGAGATAAAAATAAGAACATAAAGCTCGCTTATTTGGGTATTTTTGCAAAAGTGATAGTCTGGAACGGTTTAGATGAATTTTGTTAAAAGTTTAGTATTTGTAACAGGGGTGATCTTGTGTAATTTAGCTGGAGTACAGGCCAGTTCAGCACAGACCAATATTGAAACGCGTATTGTGGGCGGTACGCAGTCCAGTGCGTCAGATTGGCCCTGGATGGTATTGCTCTCCACAACGACTTCAACCTCAAACTTCTTTTGTGGTGCTACTTTGATTGCCGACCAGTGGCTATTAACGGCGGCACATTGTGTCGATGGCAGAACAGCAGCCGGTGTACATGCCTTTGTTGGCTTATATGATAAATCAGCACCAACAAGTCCTTCTATCGCGGTCACTCAAATCATTATTCATCCAAACTATGACTCAAATACGTCAAATAATGATATTGCACTGTTAAAGCTAGGGTCAGTAGCACCTGAGATCCCGTTAAAGATAATTACTCCAACAGAGGCTTCGATGCTTGAAGGTCAAGCGGATGATCTGGCTAACGATGTTTATGCACTTGGCTGGGGCGATACTGAGGATCCCGTCTTGGGAACCAGCCCCGATATTTTACGTGAAGTTTTCATGCCCTATGTATCCAATGTTGAATGTAATTTGAGTATGAACGGTCAGATTACTGATAATATGATGTGTGCCGGTTTAATTAGCGGAGGTGTTGATACTTGTCAGGGCGATAGTGGCGGACCACTGGTGTATTTTGACGGTATAGAATGGTTTCAGTCAGGCGTCGTTAGCTGGGGCTATGGCTGTGCAGATGCCGGGAATTATGGGGTCTATACCAGGGTAGCAAACTATATCGGCTGGATTCAGAGAGCGGTTAATGGTGTGACACCGAGTGTTGACTTTGGTACTTGGGTAGCGGGTAAAACGGCAAAGGCTCAGATAGATATCGATAATAGTACGGGCCAAGAATTTACTATTCTCTCTGAGATAACAAGCACAAACGCCGCGTTTGTCGTGAGTCATAACTGTCCTATATACCCTGTAACTATGACTGCCGGTAGCTCTTGCGTTATTAACCTCACTTTTTCAGAATCGATAGTAAATATATACGAAGGCAATATCGTGATTAACACGGATCACCCTGTACTGGGTGTGGCGGAAGTTGATGTTGTTGCCAAGCTGGTGGATAAAGTGAACTTTGGATTAGTGCAAAAGGACAGTTCAATAGAATGGGCATTGGCCGGTAATAGTGCCTGGGTAGAAAGACAGGTGACAGTCGATGGTTCCTATTCTTTTCAGTCGGGGGATATCACCGATAATGAATACAGTAGCTTATTGGCCTATGTAAGCCTTGCACCAGGGGTAGCCTCGCAAACGGTTTGGTTCGACTGGAAGGTTTGTTCAGAATTTGACTACGATTTCCTTGAATTATGGGTGGACAATAAGAAAGTCGCGGCTCGTTCAGGAAATGCTGACTGGGCTGTGAAATATATTAATTTGCTTGGTGAGGGTGATCACGTCATAGAGTGGCGCTATAACAAAGACTATAGCGTAACCAATGGTTTTGATGCGGGTTGGGTCAATAATGTTGAACTGGGTATCAAAACCAGGCTGACACCTGTTCACATAGCTGAGTGTAGGTTAGAACCAGCACCATCCGGGCGCAGCTCTGGTGCGCTATCACTCTGGTTTTATTTAGGCTTAGTGATTCCATTGATGATTCGCCGGCGCTTTAAAAAGCTAAACTAGCGCTCAAATAAAAAAGCCGGCTTAGCCGGCTTTTTTGTGTCTGCTTATTTTATAAGCCTGCCACTAATGATGGTGTGCTTAACCTGATGTTCAAAATTCCAACCAAGAAAAGGTGTGTTTTTTGCCAGGCTGTTTATGTTAGCCGTCTCCAGTGTCCAGTCTTTGTCTGGATCAATAATGGCCAAGTCAGCAACAGCGCCTGTTGATAAGTGACCCTTGTCAATGCCCAGTATACGAGCCGGAGCAGAGGTTAATGAAGCAATCGCCTGAGACCAGCTTAAGACACCTTCGGTTACCAGTTTTAAGGTCAGTGGTAACAGGGTTTCAAGGCCGGAAATCCCTGGTTCGGTTGCCGGGAAAGGGTGTAGCTTTGCGTCTTCTTCATGCGGCTGGTGATCGGAGCAGATAGCCTGAATGAAACCGTCAGCGATGGCTTGCCTGAGGGTGTCGCGGTCGCGTAGTTCCCGCAGTGGTGGCAGCACATGGCAGTGACTGTTGTAGCTGCTTAAATCCATCTCGGTCAAAAATAGCTGGTGAACAGCAACGTCAGCGGTGACTTGCAAGCCTTGCTGCTGGGCCTGTTCAATCAGCCGGATACTCCTGGCCGATGATAAGCGGCCAAAATGAACACGGGCACCAATTTCTGCGATCAGTTCAAGGTCGCGGGCAATAATCGTGCTTTCTGCAGCACTTGGAATGCCTGGTAAGCCAAGTCGTGTGGCGACGGCGCCGTCATGGGCGCAGCCATGATCACTTAAATGAGGATCATTGGGTTGCAGAAAAACAGTGAGGTCGTGTGATGAGGCATATTCCAGTGCGCGGCGCAGCACCAGTGTGTTGGTGATCGGCATACTGGCATTGGAAACACCCACACAGCCGGCATTTTTAAGGGCAGCCATTTCACTGAGGTGTTCGCCCTTCAAGCCGGAGGTGAGTGCGCCCAGGCAGACGATATGGCTATGCGCTGCATCTTTGACGCGCTGATTAATAAGGTCTACCACGGCTGACTCATCAATAACAGGGTCGGTATCGGGCGGGCAGCAAAGCGTTGTAATACCGGCTTTTGAAGCCGCAATGGTTTCGGATTTAATGGTGGCTTTATGCTCTAATCCGGGTTCACGCATACGCGCACAAAGATCAATAACTCCGGGGATAACGATTAAACCGCTTGCATCGATTTGCTGAGCATCGCCTGCTTTGTCGGCGGAAATATGATCGTCGATAGCAATGATATGACCATTTTTAATATAGATGTCTTTAACAGCGTCAAGCTCATTGGCAGGGTCGATAACGCGGCCTTGTTTAATGATTAATGCGTTAGACAGGCTCATTTATCTTCTCCCGTCTGCTGGGCGCTGGTGCCAAGTGTCATCGACATAACCGCCATGCGTACAGCGATACCATTGCTGACCTGATCCAGAATAACGGATTGAGGCCCGTCTGCCACAGAGGACTCAATTTCAACACCACGGTTGATTGGCCCTGGGTGCATGACGATGGCATCAGGTTTGGCGTATTTTAGTGTCTCTCTGCTCAGACCGTATTGCTGATAATATTCCAGTTCACTGGGTAGCATGGCGCCTTGCATACGTTCTTTTTGTAGTCGTAACATGATCACAACATCAGCGTCTTGTATGCCTTGCTGCAGGCTGTAATGCACCTTCACGCCTAATTTTTCAATATCGGCAGGCAGCAGGGTGCGTGGAGCGACCACACGAATCTCACCGGTGTTTAAGGTATTGAGTGCATGAATTTGTGAGCGGGCAACGCGAGAGTGCAAAATATCACCGACAATGGCAACTCTGAGAGCACTAAAATCATGGCCTTTTTTCTGTCGGATGGTCAGCATGTCGAGCATCGCTTGCGTGGGATGGGCATGACGGCCATCACCGGCATTTAATACGCTGATATAGGGTGCAACGTGGCGGGCTGCAAAGTGCGCGGCGCCGGAATCCTGATGACGAATCACAAACATATCTGTCTGCATAGCCTGTAAGTTATAAAGTGTATCGAGCAGTGACTCGCCTTTAGTGGCGGCAGAAGTGCTGATATTGATATTGAGAACATCGGCCGATAGTCGCTTTGCGGCTAGTTCAAACGTTGTGCGGGTACGTGTGCTGGCTTCAAAAAATAAATTGGTAATGGTTTTGCCGCGCAGTAGCGGTACTTTTTTTACGACCCGTTTATTAACACTGGTGAAGTTTTCAGCGGTGTCTAAAATTTCATTGAGTATGTCGCTACCCAGTCCTTCGATGGTCAGGAAATGTTTTAAACGACCATTTTTATCCAGCTGGATATTCCAGTGATCTTGTCCCAGTAACGGGTTTGTGGCGCGGGCGTTTTTATTAACCATGGTATTAATATTGCCTTTTTTACTGGACGTTAACTTGTTTTATTTCAAGGGCCAGCGGTACCGGCCCGGTTAATTTAATTTGTTCATCATCCTGCAGACTGAGTTGCTGGCCGACAATGTCAGCGCGGATGGGTAGTTCATGCCCGCCGCGCTCTACCAGACAGACTAAAGTAATCGATGCTGGCCGGCCATAGTCAAATAATTCATTCATAGCGGCGCGAATGGTGCGGCCGGTTTGCAGGACATCATCGACTAAAATGATATGGCGGCCGTCAACCTCGGTTGGCAAGGTCGATGGTGTAACCTGCGGGTGTACGCCAATGCGTGAAAAATCATCCCGATAAAAACTGATATTGAGTGTGCCTAACGGTTCTTCAAGACCGAGGTTTTTATGCAGTCGCTCTGCCACCCAAACACCACCGGTGTGAATGCCAACCATAACGGGGTTACTGATATTTTTTTGCGATAAAGTAGCGGAAAGCTTGTCGCTGAGCTGCTGGATTAAGGTGTCTGGGCTGATAATTTTAGTCATATTATTTTTGTTCTTGGAGCCAGGTTTCTATGATGAGTGCTGCCGCTAGTTTATCAATTTCATGTTTGTTTTGCTTGCCTATTTTTTTAGTTTGTTTGAGTTGTTCTTCGGCTTCAAATGACGACAGAGTTTCAGAGACAGTAAAAACAGGCAAGCCAAAGCGGCCGTGTAATCTTCTGGCAAATTTATCAGCCCGCAGTGTCATGTCTGTTTCTGTGCCGTCGAGCAGATACGGGAGGCCGACAATGAGTGCCTGAGGCTTCCATTCATTGATAAGGCTTTCAATTTTAACCCAGTCTGGTTTGTTGTTGACATTGCTGAGTGTAAGGAGAGGGTTGGCGTGACCGGTTAAGGTCTGACCGCTGGCAATACCGATGCGCTTGGCACCAAAGTCAAAACCAAGCACAGTCTGAATGGGTTTTTTGCGGGCTTTTGGCTCAGGTTCTAAGGTATCAGGCATGTCCTGCATCGTTACTCAGTAATTGCAAATCAATTCCGAGCAATGATGCAGCAGATTCCCATCGCTTTTCAATAGGTGTATCAAAAATAATACTGGAATCAGACGGGCAGTTTAGCCACAGATTGCTGGCTATTTCCTGTTCAAGCTGGCCACTGGCCCATCCCGCATAGCCGAGGGTGATTAAGAATTTGTCGGGCCCTTGATTATTGGCAATGCTTTTGAGAATGTCTTTTGAGCTGGTCAGCTGGATATTATCGGTGACATCGAGACTGGCTTCCCACTGCTCTGCGGTTTTATTGTGTAAAATAAAACCGCGATCAGTTTGTACCGGTCCGCCATGGTAAATGGTTTCATGGCCGATTTCAGAAGTAGCAGGTTTGATATCGATCTGTTGCAGAATATCCTGCAATAGAATGTCTGACGGCCGGTTAATGGTGACACCCATAGCGCCTTCAGCACTGTGCTCGCAGATGTAGGTCACGGATTGTGTGAAGTTAATATCGTCCAGACGCGGCATCGCAATCAAAAAGTGATTGGTTAAGTACTGGGTTTGCTCGTTGTGAATTTCCATACATATAAGCATATACGGAATTTTGAATTTTAGGGGCGTAATTTCAAATATATTATGGTTTGCTGCAGAGGGTTAGTGGCTAGTCAGCAAGTTTTTGCTCTCAAACACCCAGCTACGGGTAATATGCAGAATATCGGCTTCTTTTTTTAGAGTTTCAGGAAATGCGTTAAAAGGCGAGGCTAAGGTGACGATACGTCTGGCGGCATCATCGAGCACCCTGTGGCCTGATGAACGTTGCAGGTTGTATTCGATTAGCTCGCCTTTGCTATTGATGACCACATCGACGATTAAAGTGCCGCTGAGTTTGTTACGTATGGCGGCATCGGGGTAATTTAAGTTACCGATACGCTCTACCTTATCAATCCATTTGCGCATATAACCGGCTGCAACGTGCTCACGGGTGCGCGAGTTAATAAACTTCTCACGAGGCTTATTGGCATATTCTTGCGTAGTTTTGTCGAGCTCCGCTGCGAGCCGGGCGATCTCGGCCTGATAGTCAGGCGTTTGTTCTGACGGTGGTGTGGCTTGCTCTTCTTTGCTGAGCTGTTTTTGTGTGTCGACTGAGTAATCGGAGTTCTTCTGGGTTAATAATTTGTTTTGATTAATTTGCTGGATCTTATTAACAGATGCAATGCTTTGCTCCGGTGCAATGCCAGGGGTTTCTGATAAGGTGGGTGCAGAAAACATATCGGTCGGGCGAAGTTTTTGATCTGTGTTGCCACCACCTTCCTGTGAATACTGGGCAAGGTAATCTGCTTTCAGCGGAGTTGTACTCTTTTGAGCCTGAACAAGTATCACATCGAGTGTGGGCGCGGTTTCGCTCTTGTCTTCAGTGTCGGTAAACGTAATGCCGAGAATAACAATGGCATGAAAAATAGCGGTTAATAAAATGGTCATGCTCAATCTGTCGCTGGAGCCAACTGTTGTGGGTGGAATAATGGATGCCATTTTTTTACTAACTCGTTAAATTTATCATAGTGCTGCACTGATTTTAACAGAAGCGTGTCCGGTATTGTTCAGCTGAATTCGCTTTATCATTGCAGGGTTTATATGTATATCACCATTGGCAGCCACTAGCATGACATATTTAATGCCCATTTTTTTTGCGATGCGATGCCAGTGGTCGGGGCCGGCAACAAACAAGGCGGTGGCTGCAGCATCGGCGATCCCTGCGTTGTTGTGAATAACCGTGACAGACTGCGACAAATTAGCAGGGTAGCCGGTTCGCGGGTCTAAAATGTGGTGATAGCGTGCAGAGTTGTGGATAAAATAATCGTTATAGTCAGCATGGGTGAACACGCTTTCTCCGTCTGTCGGTTGTACTGACGCTATGATGCTGTCTTTAAGTCTGGGGTGAGGGATATTAATCTTCCGTGCACGATCACTGTGCTGGCCGATCACTTTTAGGTTGCCACCGGCATTGATAACTGCATTTTGAATGCCGAGTTTTTGTAGGGTTTCGGTGCTTTTGTCGATGGCATAAGCTTTAGCAAAGGCCCCAAAATTTAACTGTACCGCAGCGTTATTGCTTTGTAGTCGTATGCCATTTAACTGCAAATTTAGCATGTTCGGGTTTTCAGCGAGCAGTGCCTGAATTTTATCGTTATCAGGTGGTTGCTTGTTGGATATATCTGTTTCATGGGATTTCCAAAGGTTAAGCAGATGCCCGATAGCCGGATTAAATAGTTCTTCTGATTGTTCGTAAAGTGCAGTGCTTTGACGGATAAGCGGAATCAGGTGTAGCGGCAGATTAAAGCCGGCTTCAGTCGGTATTAAGCTATTAACTCTGCTTAAAGGGCCATTAATCCATGGGTTCCATACTTTATGCCAATAAGCAAAATCTTCATCGAGGGTAGCAAAAGCTTGCTCTGCCAGTAACGGGTCAGTGCCAGTAATGCTAACATCAATAATGCTGCCGAAGCTTAAAATGGAATGGCGAAATGTCTCACTGGCCGGCGTGTTGTCGGCTGGACTGCAAGATATCAGAAATATACAGCAAAATAGTATGCGGCTGAGGATCTTCATGCCCGTAGTTTTTTCTCGATGATATTCATTAAGTCAGTTGCTATATCCAGATTGAATTGCTGATCCAGCTCACGAATGCAGGTCGGGCTGGTGACATTGATTTCTGTCAGAAAATCACCAATCACGTCAATACCGACGAATAACAGGCCTTTTTCTTTTAGCGTTGGACCGACCTGCTGACAAATCCAGTAGTCGCGTTCTGTTAATGGCTGGCCTTTGGCGCTACCACCGGCAGCCAGATTGCCACGAGTTTCACCTTTACTGGGAATGCGTGCCAGTGCAAAGGGGACAGGTTCACCATCAATCAATAAAATACGTTTGTCACCGTTTACAATATCAGGTATGAACTGTTGGGCCATGGATAGTTTGCGGCCTTGTTCGGTCAGGGTTTCAATGATGACATTCAGGTTCGGGTCGTTAGCCCGAACTCTGAAAATAGAAGCACCGCCCATGCCATCCAGAGGTTTTAAAATAACGTCCTGTTGATCGTGCACAAATTGCTTTAGCTGCTGCATATTGCAGCTGACAAGGTTGGGTACGCAGCACTGCGGGAACATGCTGGTGAAAAGTTTTTCGTTGTGGTCGCGAATACTGGCTGCCTTATTAACGACCAGAACGCCATCATTTTCAGCCATCTCTAGCAAATAGGTTACATAAATGTAATCCATGTTAAATGGCGGGTCTTGGCGCATTAAAATAGTGTCAAAATAGCTGAGCGGAGTGTCTTGCGTGTTGTGGGTCTGAAACCAGGATTCCGGCTCATCAATGACAGAAATCCGGCTGGAAATAGCATGTGCTTGGGAGTCGCTAATATATAGGTCCTGAGGGCGTATATAATAAATTTCCCAGTTTTTTTTCTGCGCAGACAGCATCATGGCGAAACTGCTGTCTTTTTTAGTGTTTATTTTTTCTATAGGGTCCATAACGACCCCGATTTTAATAGCTTCCATGATATCGATTCTAAAGGTAAATGATTGTTAAGTAATGAGTTTTATTTGTTTTTTTGCTTTTAGTAATGTTTTATTAAATTGAACTTAAGTGCTGAAACTACACTATTGTTTAGATTTAAGTAAGGCCTGTTTTGCTAGTTAGCAAGAGCGTAATCATTGTCGTAAAAGTGTCAATTTCTTTATTATTCAACAATTTAACTTAATTGTGTTAAGATTTTACATAATGTTTGTTAGCTAAGTTTCTTAATAAAAGGAATTTTTATTTGCGAAAGCCTATGACATAGGCTAAATTACTGGCAAATGACCGGTGGGGCGCAGACCTGTTAAATTTTAATCTAAGTATGTAAATATAGCGTTTATATATGGGTAATCGGGAATACTATGGCAGACGATTCTGTTGAAATCTCAGGCTTAAAAGTGATGGTGATTGACGATAGCAAGACCATTCGCCGAACTGCTGAAAATCTATTGAAAAAAGAAGGCTGTGAGGTAGTTACGGCCGTTGATGGTTTTGAAGCGCTATCAAAAATAGCTGAACATAAACCTGACATTATATTTGTTGATATTATGATGCCCCGACTGGATGGTTATCAAACCTGTGCCTTAATCAAGCATAATAATGTCTTTAAAAGTACTCCTGTTATTATGCTATCAAGCAAAGACAGCATCTTTGACCGTGCACGAGGTCGCATTGTAGGTTCGGAACAATACTTAACGAAGCCCTTTACAAAAGACGATCTACTGAGTGCGATCAAGCAATATGCCTTTAATGGTACGAACGCATAAAAATATCTGAATGCAAGTCAGATGAAAAAAATATTATTAATTAATTAATTTAAGTGAGTGGTATAGAAAGATGGCGCATATACTGATTGTTGACGATTCGCCCACAGAAGTGCATGTATATCGTGGGTATTTAGAAAAAAATGGACATCAGGTTTCAGTCGCTATTTCTGGCGAAGAAGGCGTTGAGAAAGCAAAAGAAGTTATTCCGGATTTAATATTAATGGATGTGGTTATGCCCGGAATGAATGGTTTTCAGGCTACTCGCTCTTTAAGTAAAGATGCAAGTACAAAAGATATTCCAATCATTATTATTACCACAAAAGATCAGGAAACCGATAAGGTCTGGGGCATGCGTCAGGGCGCTAAAGACTATATCGTTAAGCCGGCAAAGGAATCCGAATTAATCGAACGTGTTAACTCTGTTTTGGGTGCGTAGGTAGATTATCTCAACATAATATTTACGAAATTTAAGAGCTGGTAACTATGGCAAGTCCATTTGAAGTATTGCAGGCTGTGGAATCTGAGTGTCTTTCTAAGGCTGCAGGCTTACCAATTCTTGATGACGTAAAGCAAAGCTGGACAGGTATAGGTTTCAGAATAGGCGATATGGAGTTGGTTGCCTCAATGGATGAAGTGGCTGAGATTTTACATATGCCGCCTTATACGTCAATTCCTGGTGTCCGGTCGTGGATGGTTGGCTTGGCTAATGTTCGTGGCAATTTATTACCATTAATGGATCTGAAGGGCTTTGTTACTGGTCAGGATGTCTCCTCAAAGAAAAAAAGCCGTGTGGTAGTAGCACGGCATGAAGACGGAATGACAGGCCTGGTGGTTGATGAAATTCTGGGCTTAAAGCATTTTTATCTTGAAGAACAAGTGTTTGAAATACCCTCTTTGGTAGACAGCTACCGGCCATATATTAAAATGGCATTTAAAAATGCTGATCAACATTGGCCAGTTTTTAGTATTAAAAAATTAGCACAACAAGAAAAATTTTTACAAATCGCAATATAAAAAATATGCAGTGTGAAAATAAATTGAGGAATACTCGTTATGGCAGCAGGTACAGGTACAGCTTCGGGACTAAGTAAATTAGAGTTAGGATTGCTAGGGGTCGTAGTAAGTACTCTTATAGCAGCCTTTGTTTTGTTTTTTTGGGCAAGTAGTGAACGTGATACCATTAAGGTACAACTAGAAATTGTTGCTAAAGAAGCACTGATTTCCCAGCGTTTATCAACCCAGGCCCTTGAGGCAGCATCCGGAAAAGTCGGTTCTTTTAAACAACTCGAAGCTTTACGTAATTCATTTGCTGTAACTATCAATCAGTTAAAGAAAGGTGATCAGGGGCTGGGTATAAAGCCCTTAACGGTTGATGCTACTGCTGAGTTTAAGGCGGTGGAGACTATCTGGTCGAACTATCAGTCTGATATTAACGTTATCTTGGATGGTCTGGAGCCAATTTCAAAGGTTTCAGAATACGTTGTTGTTATTAATGAATTTATTCCTCAGTTACTGGCTTTTTCAGATGAAGTTGTGGGTATCCTTGTCCGTAAAAATGCCGATCCGCATCAGATATATATAGCGAGCAGGCAGTTAATGCTGACGCAGCGTATTGAGAACAACCTGAACCTTGTTTTGGCCGGTGGTGAGGGTGCAACAACAGCTGCCGATCGATTTGGTCGGGATGCCACCTTGTTTGGCAGTGTTCTGGAGGGGATGTTAAAAGGCTTTCCCGGGCTGAATATCAAGAAAGTTCATGATGCTGAGGTTCGAGATAAGCTACGTGAAGTAGCCATGCTGTTTACATCGGTAAGTGATCATGTTGATGCAATTTTAGAACTTTCACCTGTCTTGTTTGAAGTTAAGGATGCATCAAGCCGAATGGAAGTAACAGCTGCCAGTTTGCTTTCAGCAACTGAAAAACTTGATGCCAAGATTCAGTCTGAAGAATATCATCTGGACTATGCTGACTACGCGGTAATCTTATTAGGTATCACCGCAATGCTTGCGTTCCTTTATTTTGGCTGGATAAATGTAACGACTGCCAGAGAACGAGAAGAGCTTGCACTTGAACAAAACCGTCGTAACCAGCGTGCGATTTTGCGCTTACTTGATGAAATGGCTAACCTTGCGGAAGGTGATTTAACAGTTCATGCCACGGTTACCGAAGAAATCACCGGTGCAATCGCCGACTCGGTTAACTATGCGATTGATGCACTGCGTTCACTGGTTACCACGATTAATATAACGGCTGTGAGGGTTTCCTCTTCGGCAGAAAAGACACTTGCAACAGCGGGCCGGCTGGCAGATGCATCATCGCATCAGGCGCGTGAAATTGTCTCGGCATCCGCGGCAATTACCGACATGGCGGACTCTATGGAAGGTGTATCGAATAACGCCGCACAGTCAGCTGAGGTTGCACGAAAATCGGTTGATATTGCACAGCAAGGTGCGACTCTGGTACGTAACAGTATTACGGGTATGGATAGCATTCGTGAACAGATTCAAGAGACATCAAAACGAATTAAGCGACTGGGTGAATCATCTCAGGAGATCGGTGATATCGTTGGACTGATTACTGAAATCGCAGACCAAACTAATATCCTTGCATTGAACGCAGCTATTCAGGCATCGACAGCCGGTGATGCTGGCCGAGGCTTCGCGGTTGTTGCCGACGAGGTACAGCGACTGGCGGAACGTTCATCTAATGCAACCAAACAGATCGAAGCACTGGTTAAAACGATCCAGGCCGATACCAACGAAGCAGTACACTCAATGGAACAAAGTACATCGGGTGTGGTAAGCGGAGGTAAGATGGCCGAGGATGCCGGTGAGGCACTTACCCGAATTGAGGATGTATCGACTGAGCTGGCAAGTCTTATTCAGGGTATCTCTGATGCTGCAAGCAGACAGGCTATCGTTGCAACCGATGTATCAAATACCATGAATGTAATACAGGAAATTACTGTACAGACATCTGAAGGCTCTGAAGAAACATCGAGCTCAATTGGTAATCTGAGTGAGATGGCAAATGAACTACGTAAGTCTGTAGCCGGCTTTAAGCTGCCTGATTCTGGTGATCAGGTTGAAACCGTTATTTTGAATAGTTAGTAGTTTCAAAAAAACGATTTGAAGCATTTATCAATGATAATAAATGGTAGTCATTAATGAAGAACCCGAGTGACACAGTTGAATTTAATTCGCTAAACTGGGTAAAAAAAGAGCTCGACCTGGTACTGGAGGATGCTCAGAAAGCCTTCAATATCTATATTGATGATGCCTCGGAGACTGATAAGCTACAGGAGTGTATCGATCAAATACATCTGATCCATGGTACTCTGTTAATGGTAGAGCTTTATGGCGCTGCCATGCTGGCTGAAGAAATTGAAGAGTTAGTCAAGAGTCTCAGAGATGAAGAGGTTTCCGGAAATGAGGAAATCTACCAGTTAATTATGGGTGCAATGCTCAGATTACCTGATTACCTTGACGGACTCATCAGTGGTAATAAAGATGTCCCTATCGTTCTGCTTCCTGTTTTAAATGACTTGCGTGCTGCGCGTAATGAAAGCTTGCTTTCAGAAAGTCTGTTGTTTTTCCCTGATGTTGATGTGGATGAAAATGATATCGAGAATATTGTTGTCGATGCCAGTGCAAATAATGAACTACAGGCACTGGCAAAACGATTACGCCCGCATTTTCAGTTAGGGTTGCTAACCTGGTTTAAAGATGAGAAGCCGTTAACAGGTTTAAAAAGAATTCAGGCTGTTATCAATGAGCTTGAAAAAAATTCTGTAGAGAAAAAAGTCCGGCGGCTATGGACGGTTTCATCTGCTCTGCTTGAGTCGCTGATTCATAAAGGTATTAATTCCAGTATTACCGTTAAATTATTAATTGGAAAAATAGATCGTCTTAATAAAGAGTTAATTGATCACGGTGAAGCTGCACTGGAAAAATCACTGCCTGCCGATATTATTAAAAATATTCTGTACTACATAGCAAGATCAGATTCTTTAGGTGACCGCGTCTCTAATATTAAAGAGATATATAAACTCAATGAGCTGTTGCCCGGCAATAATGCAGAAAATGAAGCAGCGCTCAATATGGGCGGGCCAAATATTGATCTGTTACAGACTGTTGCGCAGGCAATACGCGAAGACTTTACAGAAGTAAAAGACGCTTTAGAAATATTTGTTCATGGAGAAGAGCAAGACAGGTCAAAACTTGAGTCACTGCCTGCTTTACTGGCTAAAATTGCTGACACTATGGGAATGCTGAGTCTTGGCGCACCAAGACAAATGATTCTCGAGCAAAAAAACCAGGTTGAGAAATTTGTCAGCGGCGAGCTGGATGCCACTGATCAGCAGGTTATGGATGTGGCAAGTGTTCTGTTAAATGCAGAAGCTAAACTTAATAACTTTATTTCGCGTAAAAGTGATAGCAGCTCAGATGCAGCTGACGAAGCTGATGAAAGTCATGACTCAGAATATCAGGAAGTTTTATCAACGGTTGCCCGTGAAGCCTTAACCGATTTTAATCAGGCAAAACATCTTATCCTGCAATATGCGGAATCACCTGGTGACAGCTCAGATTTAGAGCGGGTCGTCAAACTGTTTGCTGATGTTAGTGGTGCTATGTTTATGGAACCACTGGATATTCTGGCGCCATTGATCAGAGGAATCAGTAGTTATATTCAAACGGTGTTAATAAACGCCGGACAGCTTATCCCGGAACAGCTTGATGTTGTGGCTGATGCTGTAACGAGTATCGAATATTATCTGGAATCGGTCATCGAAGGCAGAAAGGATCTCAATGCTGATCTGAATTTTGGCCGTAGTGCAGTTGATAAACTGCGTGTTTTCGCCGCTGAGTTAGGCAGCAGTGTTGACTCAGCTACTGCTGAAAAAGCAGCGCAAGCAAATGAGGCTAGTATTGATCTGGATGAGACCGCTGTTGAGACAGCGGCAGATGATGGCTTTTCGCTTGATATGGAAGACAGTGAGTTTGAATTAAATGATACTGAAATTGATGCAGAGCCTGCAATAGATGATACAGATTTTGGTTTAGACTTAGAGTTAGAGTTAGATTCAGGTTTTGATTTAGTCGAAGAAAGCAGTGAAGTAGAACCAGCACCTGTCGCTGAGAAAACCACTTCTGTTATCAGTAAAACTAAGCGTCCTGAATTAGCTATTATCGGTGATGATACCGATGAAGAAATTTTTGAAATCTTTATTGAAGAAGCTTTAGAGGTACTGGCTGAGATCAATGAGAACCTGCCTCAGTGGAAGTTTGACAATAGTAATGAAGATGCGCGGGCGTCAGTAAGAAGGTCTTTTCATACACTTAAAGGCAGTGGCCGCCTGATTGGTGCGATGATGATTGGTGAGTTCTCATGGAGTATTGAGAACATGATCAATAAAGTTATCGATAAAAGTATCCCCTTAACGGCGGAAGTTTTTTTTGTTTTAGAAGAGGCTGTGACAGTATTACCACAGCTTATCGAACAGATGCAGGGTAATAAGCAGCCAGTCGCAAATATTTATGATCTCATGGAACATGCGGATGCGTTAAGCAGAGGAGAAAGATTCTCCCCCCCCGTTAAAGCCGAGGTTACCGCTACAGTAGCCTCGGAAAACTTACCTGTAGACGACACCGGCGCAGATGAAGCTATCATGGATCCGGCCGGTGCAGATGTCACTGATCACAATGTAAGCAGTCTAGATATTGAAGACGGTACTGACGAAATCATCAATTTATCTGAGCCTGAAGATGAACTGATGAATTTTGATGAAGATTCATTTGAAGTAACTGATGAGATTGAATTTAACAGTACTGAGCTAACTGACTTTGATGAGGGTAACCTTTCAGATGAGCTGGAGTTAAGTGATGAGTTTTCTCTGGAATCAGAACTCATAGTTGAAGATGAAGATAATGAATTCAGCTTTGAAGTTTCTGAAGATGAGATTTCGCTGGAGTCGGCACTTGAAGTTGACGAGCTTGCAATTGATTTAGATGACGACTTGTCATTAACTGAAGTACCGGTAAAGTTAGAAATTGATCCTGAGTTGTTCAGAATATTCCGGGCTGAGTCAGAAGGTCACCTAGATACAATTCGACATATTTTAATACTCAATCAAACAGACAATACGCCGGTAATCGCTAATGATGAGCTGATCAGAGCACTGCATACATTGTTTGGCAGTGCCCGGACAGCAGAGGTCCCTGCAATATCTTCTATCTGTGGGATCGCTGAACAATACATCCGCAAGAAGCAAGAAAATCAATCGACTGAAGTAGATGCAGCCGGAATAGCGGCATTAAACGAGTTAGTTGCCAGTGTTACCGATGTTCTGAATAATCTTCAGCAGGAAAAACAGTTGCCTGTTAATCAGGCGTTAGTGGATACACTGAGTAAACTGTCTCAAGCAGAAGCTGAAGCTGGTAGTGCAATTGAGCTGACGGAAGAGGCTGATTTGTCGGAAGCCGCTCTCGTTTCTTATGGTGATATTGATGATGAACTGGTTGATATTTTCTTAGAAGAAGCTGAGGAACTTGTTGAAGGAGCCGAGCACAGTCTGCAGCAGTGGCGTGAAAATTTAGGTGATGTAGAAAGTGTTAATGAACTAAAACGTATCCTCCACACCTTAAAGGGTGGTGCCAGGATGGCTGAGCTGACACCGATTGGTGATCTTACTCACGCACTGGAAAGTGCCATAATAGAAACTGCTGATTCGGCGTCACCATCCATGATGGGAGTTATGCAAGAAGCACTGGA
The DNA here is from genome assembly GCA_029882215.1 of Gammaproteobacteria bacterium. GTDB lineage: Bacteria > Pseudomonadota > Gammaproteobacteria > SZUA-229 > SZUA-229 > JAUVDT01. The sequence continues at coordinate 64,588 of JAOULC010000009.1, forward strand.
TACAATCGTTAATATGCTGACTAAGGTGAGTGCTCGTGAGCCTATTCAGTCAGCAGCGCCAGCAATTTTAAAATTAAAACAAGCCAGATCATCCGCTAGGTCTGGCGCTGTAGAAACCGCTACTGTTACTCAGACCGCTGAGCCTGAACTGTTACTGGCTGCTGAGGACATAGTTGAGAAAACGCCGGATGAACATGAAGAAAGCAGTTCTGATCTGGATATTGAGTTTGATACAGAATTCAGCTCACCTGATACAGAAGATGACGATGCAGATGAGCTTGAAATTAGTATTTTATCGCCTGAAGAAAATGCGATGGAAGTTGAGTCCGAAGAGCTTGAAAATATTGCGGTCGAAGAGGCAGAACAAGAGCTTGTCGTTACTTCTGACTATGAACATTCAGAATCTACTGAGCTGACTAATAGCAGCGGGTCAAATGTATTCAAGCTTGATCCTGCAGCGCGCGCTAAACAAAAAGATGAGTCACAGGCTAAAGCTGTTCAGGAACTGGTGCGTGTAAAGGCTGAGTTGCTGAATGACCTTGTTAATAATGCCGGTGAGGTCAATATTTACAATAGTCGTTTTAATCAGCAGTTATCGGACTTTGGTTATAACCTGACTGAATTTGATCAGACAGTTGTAAGGTTAAGAGAGCAGTTGCGTAATCTTGAAATCGAAACTGAGAACCAGATCTTATCCCGTCATGAAAAAGAATCATCACATTACGACGTCGATTTTGATCCGCTAGAAATGGATCGCTACTCAACACTTCAGCAGCTATCACGCAGCTTAAGTGAGTCGGTCAGTGACCTTGCGAGTATTAAAGATTTCATGAGTAATACTGTGCGAGAGTCTGAGACACTGCTATTACAACAGTCACGGATATCTACCGAGCTGCAGCAGAGTTTAATGAGCACACGGATGATCAAGTTTAATGGTCTGAGCAGCCGGCTTGCCAGAATTGTCCGTCAGACATCGCGTGAATTAGGAAAAAATGTTGAGTTCGAAATTTTTGGTGATGAACTGGAAGTCGACAGAACGATTCTCGACAGAATTGTGTCTCCGCTTGAACATTTGCTCAGAAATGCAGTAGCGCATGGTATCGAAACAAATGAGACAAGAGCGTCGTTAAACAAAACGGAAACCGGAAAGGTAACCATTCATGTTTCAAAGCAGGCTCAGGATCTTGTTATTGATGTAGCAGATAATGGTTCTGGCATTAATGTCGATGCGATTCGTAACAGTGCAATAAAGAAAGGCATGATTACAGTCGACAGCGAGCTGAGTGATCATGAAATTGTACAGTTTATTCTTGAACCCGGATTTAGTACGGCTAAGGATGTCACCCAGATATCAGGCCGAGGTGTCGGTCTGGATGTTGTTGATAGTGAAATCAAGCAGCTAAGCGGTACGCTTGATATTCAGTCTAAACTCAACAAAGGCAGCCACTTTATTGCACGTCTGCCAATGACACTGTCAATAAGTCAGGCACTGCTGGTTCACCTGCAGGATGAGATATTTGCTGTGCCTCTGAATACCATTGAAGGCATTGTTCGTCTGAGTGGCTATGAGCTTGACATGATATATGAGAAAGGTCTTGGCTATTATGAATTTGGCGATGATAAATATGAAGTTAAGTACCTTGGCTATTTATTAAAAGGCCGTAAACCTGAGTACTTGGAACAGGCGCAGCCATATCCAATCTTACTGGTTAAAACCGGTGATCTTCGTATTGCAGTTCATGTTGATAGCCTGGTTGGACGTCGCGAAATCGTGGTTAAACCGGTAGGTCAGCAGATCAGCACGGTAAAAGGTGTGTCTGGTGCAACGATTCTTGGCGACGGACATGTTGTACTAATTCTCGACATGGCTTCATTACTACGTTCTAAGAGCGTCTTCCAGATAGAAAGTCAGGCTGCAGAAATGCTGCGTGAAGCAGAAAAAGCAGTTGCTGAAACGATAACGGTAATGGTGGTTGATGATTCAATTACTATCCGTAAAGTAACCGAGCGTATTTTACTAAGACACGGAATGGAAGTTATTCTGGCGAAAGATGGTCTGGATGCGACGGCGAAATTACAAGAACGACTGCCAGATATTATGCTGCTTGATATTGAAATGCCACGTATGGATGGTTATGAAGTTGCGTCAATGGTCAGAAACAATGAACACATGAAGGATCTGCCGATTATTATGATTACGTCCCGTACAGGTACGAAGCATAAAGAGAAAGCGATGGAGATCGGTGTTAATCGCTACTTAGGTAAGCCCTATCAGGAAGATGAACTGATGGAAAATATCACAACGGTTCTGGCAGAAGAGAAAGTATCATAAATGGCTGATCAAAAAGTTATAAAAAGTTTACTGCTGCCAATGAAAACCAGCAGTGTCATCGTGCCCAATACTGCGATCGCAGAAATAGTATCGGTCGAGCATGTGTTACCTGTTAATGATGCACCAACATGGATGCTCGGTTATTTAAGCTGGCGTCGCCGTTCGGTTCCACTGCTTTCGTTTGATGCAGTGCAGCAGGGAGAACCGGATTTTCTGAGCAGTCGCAGTAAAATTGCTGTTCTTTATTCAATCAGTCAGGATAGTACATTTCCCTATATGGCTATATTGATGCAGCGTGCACCTAAAGTTATCAGTATCACCGAAGATAATATCAAACAGGCCGGAGCTGATCACAATAGTGGTAATATCAAACTGGTGCTGCAGAATGTTGTCGTCAATGATGAAATTGTCGGTGATATTCTGGATCTGAAAGCAGTAGAAGCTACCTTCAAACAAGCCGGCTATTAAGCAGCTGACGGCTAAACTATCTTTTCCCGTTTAGACATTAAAGCCCGTTCTGATATTCACCCGAAGAATGCCATTAAAAAAACAATTACAGATAGAAAAAAGCTGGGAAAAATACCTGCGATCTGAACTGCAGAAAGACTATATGCAATCACTGCTGAGATTTCTTTCGGCAGAAGAAGAACAGGGTAAGGTTATTTTTCCGCCTGAAAAACTGTGGTTCAATGCGATTAATACAACACCCTTTGGCAGTGTAAAAGTGGTCATTCTTGGGCAGGATCCTTACCCTACACCTGGACATGCGCACGGCCTTTGTTTCTCAGTAATGCCTGACGTTCAGCCTCTGCCAAAGTCGCTGATAAATATTTATAAAGAACTGAGTGCAGACCTTGGTGTTGTAAATGAAAATGGTAATTTACAAAGCTGGGCAGAGCAGGGGGTATTGATGCTCAATAGTGTGCTAACAGTTGAAAGTGGTAAGGCGAACTCTCATGAAGGTAAAGGCTGGGAGCAGTTTACGGATAAAATAATTTCTGTCCTGAATGATCAGCAGCAACCGCTAGTCTTTGTTCTGTGGGGCGCGTATGCACAGAAAAAAGGTGCGGTTATTGATGGCACCAGACATCTGGTGCTTCGCTCTGCGCATCCGTCACCACTGGCTGCTTACAGGGGCTTCTGGGGAAGTAAGCCTTTTTCAAAAATTAATGAGTTTTTGAAAAAAAATGGCAAGGCAGAAGTTAACTGGCAGGTTTAGCTGTAGCTGGTTTCTAAAAAACACTTTGACGGGTTTTCATAATTTCATTTGTTACCTTTTCTTTGTCGGAGTCACTCAGTGATAATGAATCTATGTTTTGACTGAGCATCTTTATAAAATAATCCAGTAATTGATCTGTAGTAGCGGGTTTCTTCTCTTCTTTTATTTGTGGATCATCAGATTCGATGTTCACATACTTTGGAACGATTATGCTGCTGCCAGTTGCAGTATCTTTTGCAATAATAGGAGATACTTTTCTATAGGCAATATTTTTCCAGAAAAACTTATCACCTATATTTATTTGTGAAAATTTCATTGTTTTTGTTACCGAATGTTTGGGATTAACAATAATAAGCCATTGATTTTTTTCGATTATAGTCATTGGGTAATTAATTTAAGTCACCCCAGGATGACTGAATAATACTGATCGCTGCAATTGCAGCTGTTTCTGTCCGTAGTACTCTTGGTCCGAATCGAACTTCTCTGAATCCTTTGCCGACAGAAGTCTCAATCTCCTCATCTGTAAATCCGCCTTCCGGGCCAATGATAATTGAAACAGACTGTACGGCGCTCTGAGTTAACAGGTTTTGACCGGCAGTAGGCTGCAAAATAAAACCTGCCTCAGATTCGCTTAAAGAAAGAACGGATAATTTCTTTGGCGGGTGGATCTGTAGAAGTTTGTTTCTGCCTGACTGTTCGCAGGCACTGTTTGCGATGCCCTGCCAGTGGCGCATTTTCTTTTCAAGACGATCACCTTTTAGGTTAACGACGGTGCGCTCACAGATAAGAGGAATAAGTTCGCTGACGCCGAGTTCGACGGCTTTCTGAATGGTGATATCCATGTGGTCACCCTTAGAGATTCCCTGAATCAACGTGATTTTTAACGGTGACTCATTATCTCCCGGGACGAATTCATCAAGTTGTACCTGAGCCTGTTTGGAGTGATCAAGCAAGCTGGCTTTATAACTGCCACCCTGGCCGTTAAATAAAATAATCTCAGCTGCAACAGGCAGGCGCAGTACTTTAATTAAATAACTGCTGGCCGCTTTGTCCAGCTGAAGTGTATTACCAACAGTAAGGTCTTTCTCTATATACACTCTGGGTATACGCATAACTTATATGTCTCTTGCTGTTATCTATGGGTATAAGTACCGATGTCTAATCTTTAGTGGCCAGGTTAATTCCGTCAAATGCAACCTGCGCCATTTTATCAATTTCATCTTCAGTGATGACGTATGGAGGCATAAAATATACGACGTTGCCAAGTGGGCGTATCAATACACCGTTTTTTAAACCGTACTGATAAACTCGCAAGCCGCGACGTTCTTTCCAGTCATAAGGGGTTTTTGTTTTCTTATCTTTTGCCATTTCAATGGCGACGACCATGCCGTGCTGACGTACATCACTAACGTGCGGATGTTCTTTAAACTTTTCTGATACTTTTGATAAGTGACGGATTAAATTTTGATTGGCCTGTATGATATCATCCTCTGCAAAAATATCCAGGGTCGCTAATGCCGCACGGCAGCCCATCGGGTTTCCGGTATAACTATGTGAATGTAAAAAAGCTGTTAAGTTTACATAATCATCATAAAAGGCATCATAAATTTTGTCGGTAGTTAAGACACAGGAAAGCGGCAGATAACCACCGGTTAAGCCTTTTGATAAACACATAAAGTCAGGTGTGATCTCTGCCTGTTCAGAGGCAAACAAAGTGCCCGTACGGCCAAAGCCAACAGCAACTTCATCGCATATTAAATGCACGTCAAATTCATCGCAGGCTTGACGCAGAAGCTTTAAATAAACCGGGTGGTACATGCGCATATTACCGGCACACTGAATCAGCGGTTCGATGATAACGGCACAACAGTGATCGGCATGTTGCTGAAGGATTTCTCGCATGGGTTCGATCATTCGTGCTGAATAATCTTCATCGGTTTCACCTTCTTCTTTATTGAAACAGTCGGGCGAGGGGGCTGTGATGGTTTTTAATAGTAGCGGCTCATAAGTACTTTTGTATAAAGCAACATCACCCACCGATAATGCGGCGATGGTTTCGCCGTGATAGGAGTTGCTTAGATTGATAAAGGTTGTTTTCTCTTTTTTACCGGTATTGACCCAGTAATGAAAACTCATTTTTAAAGCAACTTCAATGGCTGATGAGCCATTATCTGCAAAGAATGTTTTGTTTAATCCGGCAGGTGTTAGTTTTACCAGTCGCTCTGATAACTCGACGATTGTTTCATGAGTAAAGCCGGCAAGAATAACATGCTCAAGCGTTTGCATCTGCTGCTGCAGAGCTTGATTAATGCGCGGGTTGCAATGACCAAAAAGATTAACCCACCAGGAGCTGATCGCATCAATATAGCGGTTGCCATCAAAATCTTCTAACCAGATACCATCGCCACTTTTAATCGGGATAATAGGTAATGACTCATGATCCTTCATTTGCGTGCAGGGGTGCCAAAGCACAGATAAATCTCTTTCTATCAGCGTGTTATTACCCATAGGGATGGTTTCTCCGTGAATATACGTTAATGAACGCTAGTGACTGGTATTGTACTGTATACAATTAAGTACAACATATATTGATGGTTTTTATAGCGAAGATAACGCTAACGGAATGCCTGAGCTAAGGTATCCGTTAGCGTTTATTGGTTTAATTGGTGGAAAATTTAACGTTCAAGCTCATTCCAGATAGCCAGCGTGGCTTCTGTCTGGTTCATACTATAAAAGTGCAGACCGGGCGCATCATTGTCGAGCAGGCGCTGACACATATCGGTAACCACGTCTTTACCGAAGGCTTTTAATGAATCAGTATCATCACTAAAATCCTGTAGCCGTTTGCGTATCCAGCGCGGTATTTCAGTGCCACAGGCATCAGAAAAACGCGCCAGATTGGTAAAATTCGTGATTGGCATAATGCCGGGAATTATCGGGATATCCAGTCCCATTAACTCGCAGTCATCGACAAACTGATAATAGGCATCCACATTATAAAAATATTGTGTAATGGCGGAATCAGCACCGGCCTCAACCTTTTGTTTAAAAAACTCAAGGTCTTTTTTTGGCGAGTCGCACTGTGGATGAAACTCCGGGTATGCTGCAACTTCGATATGAAAATGATCACCGGTTTGCTGGCGAATGAAACTGACCAGCTCATTAGCATGGTGAAGCTCACCGGCTGTTACCATGCCAGACGGCATATCACCGCGTAAAGCAACCAGGCGCTTTATGCCTTGTTCTTTATAGTGCAGCAGAATCTCCGCAATTTCATCTTTGGTCGAGCCAATGCATGAAAGATGAGGTGCTGTTGGTACTTCAGTATGCCTGATGATTTCACTCACCGCATTAAAAGTACGTTCACGTGTTGAACCACCGGCACCAAAGGTCACAGAGAAAAACTCGGGGTTCATCTGCTGCTTTAAGGTAGCGCTGGTATTTAAGAGTTTTTCCAGTCCCTCATTCGTTTTCGGCGGGAAAAACTCACAGCTAAATGTACGCTTCATTATATTATTTACCTGTGAGGGTTTTATTAGTAACGGTAATGGTTAGCTTTAAACGGACCTTCTACCGGTACGTCGATATAATCTGCCTGCTGCTGAGTTAATGTACTCAGGTAAGCGCCGACTTTATTCAGATGTAAACGCGCCACTTTTTCATCAAGTATTTTGGGCAGAATATAAACTTCATTTTTGTAGTTTTCTGAATTCTGGTAAAACTCAATTTGTGCCATTACCTGATTGGTAAATGATGCCGACATGACGAAACTTGGGTGACCGGTTGCGCAGCCCAGATTCACCAGACGACCCTTGGCCAGAATAATAATGCGTTTGCCATCAGGGAAAATAACGTGATCAACCTGTGGTTTGATTTCTACCCACTCATAATTTTCAAGTGAAGAAATTTCAATTTCAGAATCAAAGTGACCAATGTTACAAACGATAGACTCGTTCTTCATCCTGCTCATATGATCATGATTGATAACGTTGACGTTGCCCGTGGTCGTCACAAAGATATCACCCATGCTGCAGGCTTCATTCATATCAACAACGCGATGGCCTTCCATTGCAGCCTGTAATGCGCAGATTGGATCAATTTCAGTCACCCAGACAGTGGCACCCATGCCTTTAAATGCCTGTGCGCAGCCTTTACCCACATCGCCATAACCTAATACAACAGTAATTTTTCCGGCAATCATAACGTCTGTTGCACGCTTGATGCTGTCGATTAATGATTCACGGCAGCCATACAGGTTATCAAATTTTGATTTAGTCGCAGAGTCATTGACGTTCATGGCAGGGAAAAGTAATTCGCCTTTTTTCTGCATTTCATATAAACGGTGAACACCGGTTGTGGTTTCTTCGGTTACACCTTTAACGCTGGCTGCGATATCCTGCCATGTAGTTGAACCGGGCTTAATAGTACGACGTAATACTTCAAGAATTTCTTTGTACTCTTCATTGTCGTCTTCTTTGGTAGCCGGGATTGCGCCGGCTTTTTCGAATTCAACTCCTTTATGAACTAATAAGGTGGCATCGCCACCATCATCAAGAATCATGTTTGGCAGTTTACCATCAGGCCAGATTAAAGCCTGCTCAGTGCACCACCAGTATTCTTCTATGGTTTCACCTTTCCAGGCAAAAACCGGAATACCCTGTGCGGCGATAGCGGCAGCTGCGTGGTCCTGAGTTGAAAAGATGTTACATGAAACCCAGCGCACTTCCGCTCCCAGTGCCACCAGTGTTTCAATCAGTACAGCAGTCTGGATGGTCATATGGATACTGCCCATAATGCGACAGCCTGCCAGTGGTTGTGCGGTGCCGTACTCTTCGCGCAGAGACATTAGCCCCGGCATTTCGGTTTCGGCGATGGCAATTTCTTTATGGCCCCATTCGGCCAGTGAAATATCGGCAACTTTATAATCTGTAAAATTCGGATCGATAGCAGTGCTCATGTGTAGCTCCTGAATATAAATATGTCTAATGTCATTAGTCGAAAGTCACCGCTTTATGGCTAATGACTCTCGGCTACAGAATGTGTTTTAAAGGCCGGCTGCATCTTTAAGAGCAGCGGCTTTATCGGTTTTTTCCCAGCTGAAATTTGCTTCTTCACGGCCAAAGTGGCCATAAGCTGCAGTGGCTTTGTAGATCGGCCGCAGCAGGTCAAGCATCTGAATGAGGCCCTTTGGTTTAAGGTCAAAATGTTCGCGTACTAATTCAACAATGCGGGCATTGTCAATTTTGCCTGTGCCAAAGGTTTCTACAGAAATCGAAGTGGGCTCGGCCACACCAATCGCATAAGAGACCTGAATCTCACATTTGTCAGCAAGACCGGCAGCAACAATGTTTTTAGCAACATAACGGCCGGCATAGGCGGCAGAGCGGTCAACTTTAGAAGGATCTTTGCCTGAGAATGCACCACCGCCATGACGTGCCATACCGCCGTAGGTATCGACGATGATTTTGCGACCGGTTAAACCGCAATCACCGACCGGACCGCCGATAACAAAGTTGCCGGTCGGGTTGATGAAGAATTTGGTGTCTTTACTGATAAAATCAGCCGGCAGGACGGGCAGGATAATTTCATCCATTACTGCTTCACGTAATACGTCCAGTGTGATGTCAGGATTATGCTGGGTCGATAAAACCACGGCATCAATCGCCACTGGCTGGCCGTCTACATAGCGGAAAGTGACCTGACTTTTCGCATCGGGTCGCAACCAGGACAGGGTGCCGTTTTTACGAACTTCTGCCTGACGTTTAACCAGCTGGTGAGCATAAGTGATAGGTGCTGGCATCAGTACATCGGTTTCATTACTGGCATAGCCGAACATCAAGCCCTGATCACCGGCGCCTTGTTCATGATCATCTGATTCATCAACACCCATGGCGATATCGGCAGATTGCTTGTCAATCGAGGTGATAACCGCGCAGGAGTCGGCATCAAAGCCCATGTCTGAGCTGGTATAGCCAATTTCTCTTACGGTTTGACGTACGACGGCCTGCATATCAACCCAGGCTTCGGTGGTGATTTCACCGGAAATAACGACCATTCCTGTATTGACCATGGTTTCACAGGCAACACGGGCTTTCGGGTCTTGCTCGAATATGGCATCTAAAATGGAATCTGAAATCTGATCGGCAACTTTATCTGGATGACCTTCTGAAACCGACTCAGACGTGAATAAATGACTATTTGACATGGATGAATTCCTCAGTGCTATCTATCATGATTAGCAAATACCAGTAATGTATTTATGTAACTGAATAGTGAGGATAGTCTAAAAATATGACTCGCGCTCATTACTTAGCTACAAACTAATAATGAGCGCAGTTGATTGGAACACTGAGCCTGACAGAGTGAATCTGCTGCAGCGCCCCTCAGTGTGAAATGAATTATAGACTAATCAGTAAAAAAAGCGAATATAAGCGTAAAGTTATAGTGTTACCATCGGCAAAGCGATTTTTAGCGACCGATTAAAGAGGCACGCTACAGCGGTTTTGTTGTTTATTTATCAGTAACGGTGTTATCACGCTGCATTAATTGTTTGAGTTCCTGCATTTCCTGCTCATTCAGGTCCGAGTGTTGCGACTGATGCAGCAGCACTTCGAGGCGCTGATCCTTAACCTGTTGCAACAGCTTTTCTATTGCATTCTGCAACATAATAAGTGAGGTTTCTTTGTCGTCTACACCCGGTATATGCCAGTGTAATAGCTTATTCAGATAGCCGCCCATTTCATGTTCGCGCCAGCGCTCTAAAATTGCCGCGCTGCTGAGTTCCGGACTGGCTTTAATTAAATCATACAGCTCAAACATAACCGCAATACCCTGGATGTCGGTCACTCTGAGCTCATCACTGAGCATGATTTCCTGCACCAGAGACGGCTGTTGCAACATCAAACCTACGGCTAAACGGACATTGGTGATACGTAAATGCCGGCCTTTACTTTCAGCGATGCTATTGCCGCGGATGGTTCTTACCGGCGCGGCTTCAAGCAGGCGTTTATTATGCAGGCCAATTTCTTTGCTGACCGATTCGTTGAGCAGGTCTTTAAAAATACTCTCCGGTAACTTGTTGAGCAGTGGTCTTGCCATCTCAGCAAAATGAGCGCGACCATCCATACTGCTCATATCGGTTTGCTGCTCTAAATTTTTAATTAAAAAGTCTGATAAAGGCGTGGCATTTTGCAGGCGCTGCTCAAAGCCTTGCTGGCCTTCCTGTCTGATCATGGTGTCCGGGTCTTCGCCATCGGGTAAAAACAGAAAACGAATCTCATAGCCATCTCGCATTAATGGCAGGGTATTTTCCAGCGCTTTCCACGCCGCTTTTTTACCGGCGCGATCACCGTCATAACAGAACACCAGCTTTTTAACCGAGCGTAATAGCAAACCAATTTGTTCGCCTGTGGTGGCGGTGCCCAAGGTGGCAACGGCGTAGCGAATGCCGTGCTGAGCCAGCGCAACCACATCCATATACCCTTCAACAATGACGATGGTATCGAGGTTACGGACAGATTTTTTTGCTTCAAACAAACCGTAAAGCTCTTTGCCTTTATGGAATACCGGTGTTTCCGGTGAGTTTAAATATTTAGGCTCGCCCTGATCAAGAATACGGCCACCAAAGCCAATGGTGCGGCCGCGGCGGTCACGTATCGGGAACATGATACGGTCACGGAAACGGTCGTAATAATTACCGGGGCTGCCGTTTTTTTCGATGAGCATACCAGCAGTGCTTAGCTGTTTGATCTCTGTTGCTGATTTGCCCTGATTAAAAATAAAATCCCAGCTGTCGGGTGCATAACCAATAGCGTAATCTTTGCTGATTTCACCACTCAGACCGCGTTTCTTTAAATACTCTATGGCGCGTTGTGATTGTTTGAGTTGCTGCTGATACTGCTCGGCTGCGAGTTCAAGCATTTTATAGACGCCCGTATTATCCGGGCCCTGCTCCTGCTGATAATCTTCCCGCGGTACATCAATATGATGGTCGGCAGCCAGTTGTTCGATGGCGTCGACAAATTCCATATTTTCGTATTCCATCAAAAAGCCAATTGCCGTGCCGTGCGCACCACAGCCAAAACAATGATAAAACTGCTTTTGCTGGCTGACGGTAAATGATGGCGTTTTTTCGTTATGAAAAGGGCAGCAGGCGGTGTATTCGTGGCCTTTTTTCTTTAAAGGCACGCGAGCGTCAATCACATCGACGATATCGACCTGGTTAATTAATGTGTCTATGAAGTGTTGCGGAATTCTGCCTGCCATGCGGGGGAGTATATCAAGTTTTGGATAGTTGATGTCGTGATTCTGTATGACACTTAGGCCGGCTGAAATAAAGATAACGGAAGGGTAAAAATATTATTTTTTCCGTTATTCTTTTTGAAAATTATTCAAACTCAGTCGACTGAAAAACCTGCCGGCATCTCTTGGTATGAGGAGCCCGGGTCTGGCTAAGGTGTACATAGGCTGCCTGATCAATTGTATATGCATCAGCCAGGCTCCTGTTATTCTCCAGAATCAGTGCAACCTGTTGACGAAGGTAACCCAGCTGGTCGCGTGTATAGCCTGTCACCATATCAAGTTCGCCTGGCGCGTCAGGGCCGGGTATCAGGTAAGCGGGGTTGAAGGCTGTTAATTTATCCCATGCTTTTATCCGGGCAGTGCTATCGCTATGTTCGAATAACGGCAGCATGCGTTGATGAAAAGCCAAATCACCGCTGATAACTAATCTTTTTTGTATCAGCCAGACGATGATATTTCCCGGGCTATGGGCAGGGTCAAGGTTGATAAGTTCGATGCTCTGATCACCCATTTCGATATTTAATTTATCGCTAAAGGTTTTGTCCGGCATTGTTATCTGTGTACCGTCCATTTTATCTTTTAAAATGAACTTTGATTTTTCAAGGATGCTTTGTCCATGTGTGCTGATCTCGTTCGCAGCATCCACATGGGCAATGATTTGAGCACCTTGCTCTTTCCAGTAATTTGAGCCGAGCATGGCATGGCCCTGAGCGTTTTCTAGAACCACATACCTAACCGCTTGACTGGTTATTTTCATGATCTCAGCATGTAAGGCTTTTGCCAGCAGGTAATTAGCGCCTGCATTGACAACCAGTACACCATCGGAAGTTATAATGAATGACAGGTTATTATTATGTCCGCTATTTTCATATCTGGCTGGTGCCGTCACACCGATGGCAGACCAGACTCCATCTGCTATCTGTTGAGGTGTGTCATAGAGCATTGAGTCAGGGGTTTTATCACTGGTATACAGTGATTCAACGCTTAGTGCTTGCGACTGCGCTTTTGCGGGATTTATTACTTGCTGTTCGCGGGCCATTAAAGAAAGTCTTCTGAGTAATATAACCGATATTGTTTTCATTATTATTCTCCTGTCTTTTAATTCTTTAGCTGGCGTTGTTTAAGCGCTTTTTTATACATGACAGAATCTGGAAATAAGCTGGCCGCATATTCAAGGTACTGAACTGCACGATCCTGACAACAAACAGTATCGAGTAAGTTGAGCCCGATCTGATAAGCCATTTCAGCAGGCATTGCATCGTGGTTGGGTTGAAGTGCAATGGCGGTTTGCGAGTCAGGGCCGGTGCCGTCTTTTTTATACATGACAAGATAATCTTTCACTTCTGTATAGCGTGCTGCACTAAACCTGAATACGCTGCAGGGAACCTCCTGATCCTGTTCGTTCTTACAAACGCCTGCACCGATAAAGCGGCTGGAATCTGGAATTAAACCGGGCGGGCGAAAGTTGTACTCGGGTTGGCTGGTGCTGTTTGAAACTGACCATATAACGCTGATCAGCTTGCCTTTTTTAGATATTTTTTCGATAATTTTTGGGAACCGGCCTGATTTGAAGAACACGCGGTAATAGCCAAAACGAGAGATAAAATTCTGGCAGGCATAGACGGATTCTTTACCGTTCAGTCTGGACCTGCATATATAAAAGCTGCCGTACGTGGTGGCATCAGCTGGTAAAAGGTCATAGCATGCTTGTGGCGTGTCGTTTGTTGTGGCAAAGACAATGGAAGGCAAAATAAGCAGGCTTATTAAGCTTTTGCTGATATGCCCCGCAATAGACCTGAATAGCAAGAAATAGAAATTCCGTATAAAATTCATAATAAGGTCTCTGGTTTGATATAAGAACTCTGGTTATGCCTGACAGACAATTTTCAAACTGCTGAATGATTGTCTGAATCGCTAGAATGAAGTTTGCTGAAAACCGGAGCTCAAGTCCCACCGAAAGAACGATGATTCAACGCTGGAAGTACGTTGGTCGTTTTTATCGGCTACATTGGGTCATGACAGCTAGTTGCTAAGGCGTTAGAGGTTCTCAGGGAATAATGCAGGCTAATCATCAATGCTTTTATCTGAATGACTGCAGGGTTAGCCCGGCGGAAGGCGATCTGCTGCGTGCTGATGAGATTATTCATCTTGAGCCCAAGGCAATGGAGGTGCTGGTTTATCTGGTTCTGCATGCGGGCCAGGTGGTCTCAAGAGAAGAGCTGGAACGTGAAGTCTGGCATGGTGCGCTGGTCGGCTATGATGCGGTCACCAACACGATTATCAAGCTGCGCAAAGCATTAGAGGACGATCCACGTAAGCCGCGTTTCATCGCAACCGTGCCTAAGAGAGGCTACCGGTTAATCGTCACACCTGATTTCAGACAGGCGAAACTGTCACCACAGCCTGCTGAACTGGTCTCTCCATTAACAGCTTCGGCAATCCCCCCGATACCCGATCCGCTAACCGGGCCGGTAACAGCCAGGCCCCGTGAGGCAGCCAGCAGCCGGCAATCTGTAAAGCACAGAATAACAGGGCTGGCGCTGTTGCTGGGCATTGGTGTCGCAATCATCAGCCTGTGGTTAGCAGATGACAACACCAAGCACATTGAAGTGCCGTCTATTATCGTCTTGCCGTTTGATAATCTGAGCCATGAACCGGCGCAGGAGACATTTGCTGACGGCATCACTGAAGATATCATTACCGACTTATCGCGCTTATCAAGTTTGTTTGTGTTAGCAACCAATACCAGTTTTAGCTATAAAGGAAAACAGGTGTTGCCACAAGATGTTGGCGAAGAGCTAAGCGTTAGTTATGTGCTTAAAGGCAGTGTAAGACCGTTTGGCGATAAACTCAGGATGACAGTACAGCTGGTTGATGCCAGGACAGGCTTTAATGTCTGGGCGGAGCGATATGACAGAAACCGGGATGAGATATTTACTGTTCAGGACGAAGTCTTACAAAGTATCGTCAGTGCACTTGCTGTCACCCTGTCATCACAGGAGCAACAGCGGCTGGAGCACAGAACAACGAACAGTCTGGTTGCCTACGACTATTTTCAGGAAGGGCAGCGATTATTTAAAATCAGTAGTAGTGAGAGTTATGAAGAGGCGCAGGAAATGTACCGCAAGGCGATTGAATATGATCCGTCATATGGCCGTGCCTATGGTGCGTTATCCGTCTTATTATCAGTCGGTTACAGAAGTGGCTGGACCGCATCGCCACTGGAAAGCCAGGATAGAGCACTGGTACTGGCAAAAAAAGCCGTTGAGTTAGACCCATCGATACCGCAAACCTACTGGGCATTAAGCTTTATTCATCTGGGGCGAAAAGAATATAGGGCAGCTAAAGAGGCTATTAGCAAGGCAATAGATATTGCCCCCAACTATGCCGACGGCTTAGGTTTGATGGCGATTATTAATGCCTATGAAGGCAATCCAAAAGAGGCGATTAAATTAAATGACAAGGCGGTAAAACTAAATCCCTATTACTCCTATGAATATCTGATCACCTATGGCATAGCCTATTACCATCTTAAGAATTATGACAAGGCGGTAGAAGTTTTAGAGCGGGCATACAAAAGAAACACAAATCATATTCATATCAGGATCTTACTGACGGCCAGTTATATCGGGGCTGGTCAGCAGGATGAAGCAGAGTGGCTGGTGTCTGAGTTAGCACTGACCAATCCGGCAATAACAGTCAGCTCAGTTAAAAATACTATTCCATTTTCAAGCGATAAATTTGAAAACAGAATATTAGCAGACCTTAAACAAGCCGGAATGAAAAATTAACCAGAGATTACTGTCATTTTATTATGTAATATAGTTGAAAAGCTATCGGTGCTATCTTTACTTGAAACTGGGGACGATCGGCCATGAACACAAGTCACTACCAACTCATTGTCATTAGTTTGCTCGGCGGTTTTTTTATGCGTCCGCTGCATATGTTTATCATGGCTAAAGGCATCTCGCTGATAAAATACGTCAGTTATAAATACCTTGCGGTTATTCTGCTCATTATTTCAATGACCGGTGGCATGGCCGTAACCCTGTCGACAATTTATTTGTCACTGAAGCTGAGCGGTTTTATTCCACTGGAAAAAAGTGACATGCCTGTTTTTATCGCACCATTCCTTGTGGGCAGTGTGTTGTGGATCTTTTATGCCAGACGCTTTAATAAACTATGTAGTATTGGCCTGGATTAGCGAAATGCAATCATCCGCAGTGAGTTTTAATTGTTTATCTATTATCGGTTGTCTGCGGCGGCTCGTTTTCTTACAATAGCCTCCGCTTATTTTCTTTCAGCTACAAAGAGTGATTACATTGAATTTACCCAACTGCCCGGAATGCGAAGCCGAATATACCTACGAAGACGGTGTAATGTATATTTGTCCGTCCTGTGGTCATGAATGGCCAAAAGATCAGAATCTCGATGATTCGTTAATCAGAGATATGAATGGACATATATTAACCGATGGAGACTCTGTTATCGTTGCTAAGGATCTTAAAATTAAGGGTTCTTCATCAATCGTTAAGGTGGGTACTAAGGTTAAGAATATTCGCCTGATTGATCCGGAAGCGAATGCCGATCACGATATTGCCTGTAAGATTCCGGGGATAGGGGCGCTTAAGCTTAAATCAAATCGTGTAAAGAAAGCCTGAGTATCCATTGTATTTGAAAAGCTAAAACTCGAATAAAGGGTTTGATTACTTTAATACCAGAGGTTGTCATCCCACGTTCTTAGGCCAGAAGCTGTCATTGCCGTGTGCTGTTAGCGAGAATCTAAAACTCAGCTAATTTTCTCTACAGTGTTATAAACTGGTCGTCATTCGCTATTATCTGTTTTATTTTAACGATAACTTCATCCGGGGTTAATTGAGACGTATCAAGGCGTTTTGTTTTAAGCGGTTTGTTTTTATCAAATACCTGTTTAAAGCGACTCAGGTAGTCAGGGCCGTGAACAGGAAGTGAGCCCGACAATCCCTGTCCAATAAGCCCGTTTCTCTCAATAATTCGTTTAATCAGTACTGTATCTTCAGCGTGTAGTGTTATATTGATCATCTCTACGCCGCTCTTTATTAACTCTTCCTGTAAATAGTCGGTCGCTGTAAGCTGAATAAGGCAGCCCATTTCTAAGATACAGCAGCTTGAACTGGACTGCTTCACTCGGGCAATCAGCTCATTAACTATTATTTTTGAAAACCGTTCAAAGTCAGTAATTGACGGCTCGTGAACATAGTTTTTGATCACATCATCTACTGCCAGCCGGTCGCACGCAGGGAGTGCCTTAATAGCACTACTTTTCCCGCTGCATGGCAATCCATATAAGAGAATGACTTTCATTGGCATTATATTGCTTTTGCACTCGCCCAATTGGTCAGGAACTGCTCTTTTCTTTCAGTCACCAGCAGCTCATCGGTGGTAATTAATTCTTTAGATTCTCTGTGGCGTTTATTTTCTGTTTCGTTATCAAAATAAAGTTCTACTAACAGAGAATTATCCTGAATAAGAAAATCCTTTTCTTTAAATTCGCATTCAACCATAGACTGTTCAATAAAACGGGTCTCTATACCAAGCTCATTTTGTAATTTCATTTGAGATATTGTATTTTCACGATTCAGATCATTGACAATAAAGAGTCTTTTTATTCGTATTCCGCGTTTTATCAAATTTATTTGCGTGTTCATATACTCGGTATCATTTTTATCTTCCCAATATTCAGGGATATAGCTGACACACTTAAGTTCGTCTGATGTACTCCTGATACCGTGTGCACCAAAAGTGTTTGCATGGCGTGGTGATGTATATTCAGTTTGATTAAAGATATCTTTATTAACTGTTAGCATGGTCTTTAATCGTGTAGAGATAAGGTTAACAAAATACGGATGCTTTACATCGGATAATACTTGATCAAGAGACTGGCCATGGCTGATGAGTTCTAGCTTTCTTTGTACACCGTCAAGCCGTGATTTAATGTGCTGTAATTCGATGCTTGTTTTGTCTGTATCT
>JAOULC010000045.1 GCA_029882215.1 Gammaproteobacteria bacterium
TCTGCTTCTCAGACGCTGTCTTATGCTCAGCTTCATCAGTTGCAACATATGAATCCAGCAACCCGGTGTATATCTCACGCAACGCCTGAATTGCTTCATCCTTTTTTTCTTTTACTTTCTGAAATTTATTCAGCTGTCTTTCGACCCGAATTGTAACAGGCATATAATTGGCTTTTAACTCCGCATAGGCATCATCAGTATCTGGCACCTGTATGCTGTCGATCAGCTCTCTTAATGTTGTTACCAGTGTAATCCATTCATCATTTTCCTTACCATTTCGTAAAAAATGATTGAACATCATCGTTGGCCACAGCTTCAAGACCAGTGTTTGCAGTTCCGTTGGAAGTTTTTTCTCCAGTGTAGAGCGTCTCAGTTCCCATAAAACTATTTTCCGGGCATGAAGCTTCTGGACATTAAGCTGCGACTGACGTTCTTTCTCATCTGCTATTTCTGCACGGGCAGAAATAATCTCTGCGATATTTTCTAATGCAATAACAAATGCATTTATATCGTTTATATATTCGGCCAGCAGCTTTTGAATAACCTGATGAATAGACCGATAAAGTTCGTCCTTGTTTGATGTTACACCAACACCAACTTCGGAAACCTTATCAAGTAACTGACGGGCCGGATGATCATCTCTGACAAAAAAACTCTGATCCAGCATCGATGCTTTTATAACCGGTATTTGTAATGTCAGCAGCAGTGCTTTGATAGTATCAGAGATATTGTTGTCGTCGATGATGGCGTCAAATATTAGTTTGATAAAATCGATTGTTTTTTCAATCGCATGATCAACACTTTTGGTGATGGCACCACCTTGCTGACTGGCAATAGTTGACAGCAGTGCCTGTTTTATTTCTGATGCATCAATTCTGCTAACAGCTGGAGACTCTTTTTGAATCTTGCCATGAGTAATCGCCTGCATCTTTGTGAAAGCACTTAAGACATCATTATGACCATAATACTGCGCACTGCCTTCGGCTGAGCCAGTGCTGGCTGCATCACCCCCCATATAATTACGAATGATTTCACTGGCTCTTTCGACAGGGTAGCCACCAATACTTTTACCCGACAGATTCTGCTCTGACGAACCAGCTGACGCTTGTGAATTTTCTGCCGTTGAATAATATTCAGATGACCCTGTTTGCGCCCCAGTTTGATCAGTATTTTTTGTATTTGCCCCTTGCTGTCCATTATTAACATTAACAGCAGAAGAATTCTGCCCTCCGGCCCCAGCTGCACTATTAACGGACACGGAACGATCTGCGTCTGCAGTATCAGCACAGGTTTCGTCGTCCTGCACTGCAGACTGCGATGAATTCTTTGCTGACGGCGTTTGCTTACTTTTATCACGGGCGTGTAGCTTTACATTAGGCAGCACTCCTGCCTCAATCATCAGACTGTTTAGTATGTCATAAACAGAGTTCAGATTTTTAATAACCTCGGCATCAAATAGTTTGTATAAAACTATCTTGTCAGCAATGGTTATGTCCAGAACGGCAATAGATTCCTTAAAACTTTTGCAAAAATTTACCGGTAACAGAGCATCTTTAGAAAAGATATCAGCCGATCGATCAGCCAGATAATCCAGGCGCAGAGACAACTTGCCGATGGCTTCATTAAATTTTTCCGCTGCTTTCGAAGACATGGCATTAATAACCACCATTTCTTCCATTGTATCCTGACTAACCAGGCTAAGTTCACCATCATCATGATCCATTTCAAAATCATAATCATCTGTTTCTTTACTGGCTGGCTGCAGATAGCTATCCAGCGATGCCGACATACGGATCAGCAGATTTTTTTTATCTGCGCGAAGGTGCTGCATTAATTCAAAGTACTGCTTTTGCTCGGCATTGCTACCGGCTTCATTGGCAAGATCAAACAACGCGGTATCAGCGCTCTCAATATAGGACGCGAATAGTTTTTTTACCTGGTAGTCCAGCGTGCTTCTGATTTCAGCAGATAGTTTACTAAACCCTGTTTCAATCGCAGTAATCTTTTCGTCGCTCATATTTGACTGTTCTATAATGTTTAACATCATTGATCTTTAATCTACCCACTGCCAAGTACATGCCTCGGCGCGGTATCACTATATTTTATTCAATAGAATAATCTCACCTTGTTAATATATTCCAGCCTCCTGCTGCACTATTTTTTCGCACAAAAAACATTCTTGAATAAAAACCCTTACACCCGGTAAAAAAGATGCAATAAAGTCACACAATGACACCTCAGATAGATCCCCTAAAATGCTTTCTTTTTAATAATTATTATTTTAAAACTCTGTCTTCCAGTTGCTGGATAACATCATCGATCCCTAACAACATTTTCTTATTTAAAAATGACAACAGCGGCAATACAGAATTCAGTGCGGCGTTCAGTTGCTTTTCACCGAGTCGTTTGCCTTCATTATTATCCACTTCCCGCAGTACGGCAGAAAGATCTATTCTCGGGCCTTTTTTAACCGGCTCGGTCTGGGCAGACTGAACAGTATTTTCTGACTCACCGGCAATCACCGTTTTTTCAGGCTCAGCCAGTGCTCTGCTAATGGCTTCTTCTGCATCACCTCGGATATCTTTTAGGTTTAAAGAGTCC
This sequence comes from Gammaproteobacteria bacterium, assembly GCA_029882215.1. GTDB lineage: Bacteria > Pseudomonadota > Gammaproteobacteria > SZUA-229 > SZUA-229 > JAUVDT01. The sequence goes on from JAOULC010000045.1 coordinate 2,602, forward strand.
GTAATTTGCGGACAAGCACAACCGATGCTGACCGAGACTTTTTCACTGATCTCAAATACCGCATCGGCAATGGCTTTGCGTAAGCGCTCGGCGACATGGATCACACCCTCGCGATCCGTTTCAATCAGTAACATTGTAAATTTCGCAACAGCAACTCGCGCCGCGATATCCTCATGTCGTAAAACGCTTTTTATTACCTCTGAAACTTTAATTAACACCGATTCTGCAATCTGCTTACCGTGCTTTACAAATATCGACGAGAAGTCATTGATATCAACCCGCATAATACTGATGTCTGTTGAATGACGCACCGCATAGGCAAGTGCACGCTCACCACTGTCATTAAAGGAGTTATCGGTATAAAGCCTTGTCAGTTTATCCAGCGATACTTTTTTCTCCAGCTCATTTACTTCAGAACTGAGGCGTGAAAGACTGCGTGCCCGGCTGAGCAAATCCAGCGGTTCAAACGGTTTAATTAGAAAATCAGTGGCGCCTGCCTGGATCACCTTTTCTTTTGTACCATCGCCATCTTCCTGGCCGGTCAGAATCACTACAGGTAGTTTGGCAGTTTTCGCATCTTCACTGCCTCTGATGGTATCTAACAACTCATAACCATTCATATTCGGCATTGATAAATCTGAGAATACCAGAGATATTTCAGGGTGCTGCTGAATCGCATCCCATGCTTCCCGGCCATCTGTGGCTCTGATGACTTCAAACTCTCCCTTCAGTGCTTTGGCTGCCGCCACCAACATCACTTTTGAATCATCTACGACTAATATGGTTGCTTTGTGCTGCGAATCTTCCACTCAAACTCCAACTTTATTTTTCACTTAGTTTAGTGATACACAGCCCTTAAAGCAAATAGCAGCAGACAAAAAAAAGCCCCGATTTATCGGGGCTTTTTTTCAAACTACAACCGGTTATTAACCACGACCAGTACGTTTGCGCTCATTTTCTGTTAACAGCTTTTTACGGCAGCGAATATGATGCGGTGTCACTTCAACCAGCTCATCATCATCAATAAACTCTAGTGCCTGTTCCAATGTCATATTAATCTTAGGCACAAGGATTAAGTTCTCATCCGTACCGGCGGCACGAATATTGTTCAGCTGCTTGGCTTTTAACGGGTTAACAACCAGGTCATTATCACGAGCATGAATACCGACCAGCATGCCTTCATAAATCTCTTCTGCATGACCAACGAATAGACGGCCACGTTCCTGCAGGTTAAACAATGCATAAGCCAGTGACTTACCCGTACCATTAGAAATCAATACGCCTTTAGAACGCTGACCAATTTCTACATTCAGTTTAGGTCCGTAATGATCGAAGTTACTGTAAATAAGGCCATTACCAGCCGTTGCTGTTAAAAACTCTGTACGGAAGCCTATCAAACCACGTGAAGGGATGATGTAATCCAGACGCACCCGGCCTTTACCATCCGGCACCATGTCTTTCAGATCTCCTTTACGCTCACCCAGCTTCTCCATCACACTGCCTTGTGCATCTTCCGGTATGTCTACCGTTAACTGTTCATACGGCTCAGACATGACACCGTCAATTTCTCTAATGATAACTTCGGGACGGCCTACACACATCTCAAAGCCTTCACGGCGCATGGTTTCAATCAGTACGGACAAGTGCAATTCACCTCGACCGGATACGCGGAACTTATCAGAGTCACCGGCGGTTTCAACACGCAGTGCCACGTTATGTATCAGTTCCTGATCCAGACGATCCGAGATATTACGCGAGGTAACATACTTACCATCTTTACCTGCGAACGGGCCATTGTTAACCTGGAACGTCATGCTTACAGTTGGCTCATCCACCGACAACGGCTTCATCGCTTCAACTTTAGCCGGATCACAAAGCGTGTCTGAAATATTCAGTTTGTCGATACCGCTGAAGCAGATAATATCACCCGCTTCCGCCTCTTCTACTTCAACACGCTCAAGGCCGTGGAAGCCTAAAATCTGTTGCATGCGGCAACCGCTACGCGTTTTGCCTTCTTTGTCGATCAGTGTCAGCGGCATATTACGTTTCACTTTACCCGCTGTAATACGACCTATACCAATAACACCCACGTATGAATTGTAATCCAGCGAGCTGACCTGCATCTTGAACGGGCCATCCGCATCAACGGTTGGTACTGGCACATGCTTAATCACCTGCTCCAGCAGGTAAGTCATGTCGCCTTCACGCACGGTTTCATCAGGGCCTGAAAAACCACCTAAACCTGATGCATAGATAACTGGGAAGTCCAGCTGCTCATCCGTTGCGCCCAGGCGATCAAATAATTCAAAGGTCTGATCTAAAACCCAGCTTGGACGTGCGCTGGGCTTATCAATTTTGTTAATAACCACAATCGGGTTGAACCCCATGTCGAACGCTTTTTGTGTCACAAAACGGGTTTGTGGCATCGGTCCTTCCTGCGCATCAACCAGCAGCAGTACAGAGTCAACCATAGACAATACGCGCTCCACCTCACCACCGAAGTCGGCGTGTCCCGGTGTGTCTACAATATTAATGCGGTAATCATTCCAGGTAATCGCAGTATTTTTAGAAAGAATGGTAATACCACGCTCTTTCTCCTGGTCATTTGAATCCATCGCGCGTTCTTCAAGCTCAACACGGTCACCCAGTGTGCCGGACTGCTTTAATAATTCATCAACCAAAGTCGTTTTACCGTGGTCAACGTGAGCGATGATAGCGACGTTACGTAGTTTTTCGATAGACACTGTGTTCGTACCTGTGAGCGAGAAAGCCGCGCATTATAACAGCATTAAATAGCGACATGCCGGTATTTCCGACAAGATTGATGATAAAGTAGAGGAAATTTTGTTCTTTCTTAGCAAATCAACCTAAATATGACCGACTCTGTTCCTCAAACCCGCGTTTTAATGCTACTTGCCAGTGGCTGCGCTCATTGCCCCGTCGTCCTGAGTATGCTGACTGAGCTGTTAAAAAACGGTGACATCAGTACGCTCGAAGCCATCAATATCAGTCAGCGACCAGACATCGCTCAGCAATACCATGTTCGCTCGGTACCCTGGCTTAAAATTGGTGAGATAGAATTAACAGGCTTGCAGACCAAAGCCGAGATTTTACAAGCCATTGAACAGTCGCTCTCCGCCTCTGGTACGACCGACTATTATAGCGAAATGCTAAACAACGGGCAGTTACAGGAAGCTATTGATCACATCCGCAAACACCCGGACAACCTGGCATTATTACTGGAGATGCTACAGCAAACCGATATAAAGATTTCACTGCAGATTGGTATCGGTGCCATCATGGAAGAGTTTGCCCGCTCGGCTGCTCTCAATAAACTCGTACCGGCCTTGTCTGAACTCACCAGGCACCCGTTGCCAAGAGTCAGAAATGATGCCTGCTTTTATCTTTCTCTCAGCTCAAGCCTGGCTGTTAGTGATATTATTTCGCCTTTGCTCAACGACCCGGATGATGACGTCAGAGAAACCGCCAGAGACTGTCTGGAAGACCTGCAAGCAAGTCCTTAATCTTTCAGCTTGTTATCTCAGGCTAAGTAAAAAACCTCACAAACAAAGCTGAATGCAAAATCAAAGATTCTTCATGCCCTTAACTTTGTGATCTCTGTATTGCCTTCACTATTACTTCTACTCCTTAATAATTTGCTTTTCAGCGACTGACTTCTATTCTTTAAACTCATTTCCCAATATATATCTGGATAGCGTTTAATGTCCCAGTTAATTAAAGAGCCTACTTTTCGTGAAAGCGTCAACCTGATGGTTGACCGCGCCATTACGGCCATGGATCTTGACCCCGGTATCGCCACAGCCATCAAATCCTGCAATGCCGTTTTACAAGTACAGTTTCCGGTAAAGATACGTGGAAAAATAGAAGTCTTCACTGGCTGGCGTGCCGTACACAGCACTCACCGCCTGCCGTCTAAAGGCGGGATTCGCTATGCCCCGTACGCCGATCAGGATGAAGTCGAGGCACTGGCAGCACTGATGACCTATAAATGCGCCATTGTTGACGTGCCTTTCGGTGGCTCCAAAGGCGCGTTACTGATAGACCCTGCTTTATACGAGCGCGATGAGCTGGAAAAAATCACTCGCCGCTTTACTCTGGAGTTAGTCCGCAAAGGATTTTTAAGCCCGTCCACTAATGTCCCTGCCCCCGATATCGGCACCGGCCAGCGCGAAATGGCCTGGATTGCCGACACTTATAAACACCTGTATCCGGAAGACATTAATTATGTTGCCTGTGTAACCGGTAAACCGGTTCAGCATGGCGGTATCGCAGGCCGGATTGAGGCGACCGGACGCGGCATACAATATGCCATTCAGGAATTTTTTCGTCACCCGGATGATGTAAAGCTGGCCAATATGAGCGGCTCACTGGAAGGCAAACATATTATAGTACAGGGCCTCGGTAATGTTGGCTATCATGCCGCAAAGTTTTTATCCGAAGAAGACGGTGCCATCATTACTGCTGTTTTAGAGCGCGATGGCGCTTTAATTAATGACAATGGTATTGATATAGAAGACCTTCATCAGCACATCATCGATCACGGCACGATAAAAAACTTTCCCGCAGCAGTGTTCGAAGAAAACGCGCTGGCCGTGCTGGAAAAAGACTGTGATATTTTAATTCCTGCCGCACTGGAAAGTCAGATCACGCTGGAAAATGCTGACGCCATAAAAGCCAGATTAATTGTTGAAGCGGCAAACGGCCCGGTCACCTACGGCGCAGATGAAATCCTCAACAAAAAAGGCATCATTATTATTCCTGATGCCTATGCCAATGCCGGCGGTGTTACCGTGTCGTATTTTGAGTGGATCCGCAATATTTCCCATATGCGCTTTGGCCGCATGTCACGCCGTCACTCGGAAATACAGGGCACCCACATGAGCGATGTACTGGAGCTGATGACCGGTGAAAAAATATCTGACGTCCACCGCTCGAAATTAACACGCGGTGCTGATGAGCTGGATCTGGTTCGCTCAGGGCTTGACGACACCATGAGGAATGCTTATCAGGATATTCGTCAAGTCATGCTAACAAGAGATAATGTGCACGATTTACGAACAGCCGCCTATGTCGCCTCTATTGAAAAAATTGCCCGCTCTTATCTCGATGTCGGTATTTTTTAAAACGTTTAAAAATCTGGCCAGCAGCAGTCCCGCTGACCAGAGATCTATTACCACGAAATATTGTACTGTACAGATGGACCAAGGCGCATCGGCGTCTGGTAACCACTGCTTAAAAACTCCAGGGTCATATCCATTTCCATTACCAGCCCGGCAAAAAGCCCGGATTTTACTTTCGCAGCAGACGAACCGTTCACATTAAACTTTGCAAAATAACCATAGCGCCCATTAAAAGCAAAGCCGAGTGTCTGCGAACTGCTCAGACCGGCATCGGGAGCTGAAAAATCATAGTAATAAAAACCTATATCACCATCAGCTTCCCAGCCTTTTCGCTCTGCGCCATTATGTTCGTTATAGCCCTCATCAAATAAGTCAGCCACCTTTATAACACCGATTTTTGTCACATCCATTTTAAAAAACGTCCAGGAACCCGCCGGGTTATCGCCATGTTGCCCCAGCGTTGTGTAACTGGCATAAGTCACACCCAAGCCAGCGGGCTGATACCAGGTAATGCTATCGTTAGCATAGGAGAAAGCCACATTATTAAGTGTGCCGCTAATGGTGCTGTTTTTTACACGAATACGTCCGGATTCTGTGCCAAAAATAAGCACCACATTATCCAGCTCCTGCAGCCCTTCATTCAAATCGGCGATCAGGCCTATATTATATTTGTCATAAAGTGATGTTGAAAAACCCAGTATGGTCGCCGAGTCTTTATTGAAGCTGGTGCCATCGGGCCAGTCTGTGGTCGCCATACCGGTGTAATTTGAATACCCCAACATCAGGTATTGGTCTTCTGCTACAGCATTCAGACTTACAGCCAACAACAGCAATACCATCAGCCTCTGCATTAATGTTCTCATATTTATTATCCTCAGGTGATTATTAGTCTTTTTTTGCCACGCCAGGTTCTTAGAGATCCGGCAGGGCGACTGATTATCAGCCAAGCCGCAAACAGCGGCATCACCCAGATGAGGTATATGAATACGTTTTCTGTTGATTTTTTTCGTGTAAATTAAGATAAATATTTGCAGTTTGCAGAAAAGTCTATTTGCTCAGCAACAACCGTTAACCATTCATTGGGAGTCCGCCGCAACAAAGGTTTTGTTTTCCACTACAAACCGCACACTGATAACTAGCTTGAGCTTCACTCAAGGTAAGTATAACCATCCAACCCTTCTGACAGTTCGTTATAAAACTGACTGGCCTCGGCTTGCGACAATCCGGCCTGCTGCACTTTTGACTGATAGACCTGACGCATTTTGTCGGTATCAAAATGCACATAGTTTAATAATTCGCGAACGGTGTCGCCCGCTTCCGGGTTTACCAGCCGGTAAGACTTTTTCTCATCCAGTTCGACATTGATCGTATTGGTATCACCAAACAGGTTATGCATATCACCCAGTATTTCCTGATACGCACCCACCATAAAGATGCCAAACAGGTATTCTTCATTCTCCTCTATCCGGTGTACCGGCAGTGTGGTTTCAACGCCATAAGCATCCACATAACGTTGAATCTGGCCGTCCGAATCACAGGTTAAATCCTGCAGGATAGCACGCCGATCAGGGCGCTCATTTAAACGCTGCAACGGCACGATCGGAAAGATTTGTGAGATTCCCCAGACATCCGGTATTGACTGAAAAACCGACAGGTTACACACCAGTTTATCAGCCAGCTTTTCATTAATATTATTTAACAGCTGCTGTTGCATCTCATCATCATGCGTCAACTTTTGCTTCAGTCGCCGGCAACTTGCCAGGTACAGTTCTTCCAGCAGTGCGCGGTCTTCAATACCCATTTTGTTTTTTACAAAAACCATTTGCGCCTGAAAGTATAAAGCCGATAACTGCTGATAAATCAGCACCGGGTCAGCATCCAGACTATCCAGATAAAGCGACTGCATACGCTCCACCAGAGGGTGGTGTTTTTTATCGGCAATCTGAACCTCTGTCTGCTCGGGCTGTTCGGCATTAACAACGTCAGTCACCAGTACCGCATGATGAGCAGTCATCGCCCGGCCAGCTTCGGTAATGATCTCCGGCTGCTGAAAATGATGCTGTTTACAAACCGCGCTGAAACATTCAACCACGGCACTGGCATAGTCTTGCAGCGAATAGTTAACCGAAAATTCCTGTTTAGAGGCCGAACCCTCATAATCAACGCCGATACCACCGCCGATATCCAGCGTGGTGATATGGATGCCCATACGCTGCAGTTCAATAAAATACTGCGCGGCTTCAGAAAGCCCGGTTTTGATATCATTAAGGCTGGCTATTTGTGAGCCCATATGAAAATGCAACAGGCAGATCCAGTGCTGCTTGCCGGTATCCTTCAGTCGCTTAACCAGCTGTAAAATTTGTTCTGCCGATAAACCAAACTTGGCTTTTTCACCCCCGGTATTCTGCCATTTACCTTTACCAATACTGGCCAGCCGCAGGCGTAAGCCCAGCGTTGGCTCGACTTTTAAATCGGTGGCCTCTTTCAGCACCAGATCCAGCTCTGATGTTTTCTCCAGCACAATATGAATACGGTGCCCCAGTCGCTGGGCAATTAAGGCCAGACGAATATATTCGCTGTCTTTATAGCCATTACAAATAATGGTGTGTCGTTTTGCCTCAGCCAGTGACAAAACCGCCATTAACTCGGGTTTACTGCCGGCTTCCAGGCCGACACGCTGATCACCGCGATTTAAAATCTCCGATACCACACTGAACTGCTGGTTTACTTTTATCGGATAAACGGATGTATAACGGGATGCGTACTGATGTTTTTCAAAAGCCTGCGCGAATGCACCGGCAAGCTGGTTTACCCGGTCATGCAAAATATCCTGAAAGCGAATCAGTACCGGCAATGACATTTGCTGCTGGACCTCCTGCAACAGTTTTTTCATATCCACTTCGCCATCCGCCGCGTTTCGATAAGGGCGAATCAGTAAATGGCCATCTTCGGCAACATCCACATAACCTTCACCCCAGTTTTCCATGCAATACGTTGCTTTAGCATCCAGACTGGTCCAGCTTGTCATTTCTATTTACCTTATAAAAAATCATAAAAAATCAGCTCTCATTTTACCGAGTAAAGGCTATAATCCCCAACAGTTTATTTACAGGTAAAAACAATGACTCTCGATAACAGCTGGTTCAGCGAACCACAACCGGACAGCGGCACTGCTTTCTCATTACAAATCACTGAAAAACTGCATGAAGAGCAGAGTGAGTTTCAGAAAATTGAAATCTTCCAGACCACTCACTTTGGCAAACTGATGGTGATCGACGGTTACATCATGCTCACCGACCGTGATAATTTCATCTACCATGAAATGATGAGTCACCCGGTTTTATTCAGCCACCCGAAACCAGAAAACGTGCTGATTATTGGCGGCGGCGACTGCGGCACACTGCGTGAAGTGCTGAAACACGATACGGTTAAACTGGCTCAGCAAGTCGATATCGACGAGCGTGTTACCCGCCTGTCAGAAATCCACTTCCCTGCACTGTGTGAATCAAATAATGACCCGCGTGCCGAGCTGTATTTTGACGACGGTATTAAATGGGTAAAAGATGCTGCCGCAGACAGCTATGATGTCATTATCGTGGACAGCACCGATCCGGTTGGCCCGGGTGAAGTCTTATTTAGCACCGAATTTTATCAAAACTGCCAGCGCATTCTTAAACCAGGGGGCATGGTCGTCCAGCAAAGCGAGTCGCCATTATTGCATCTGGATACTATCCTCAACCCGATGCATGCCAGAATGCGTGATGCCGGTCACAACCACACACTGACATTTAACTTCCCGCAGTGCGTATACCCCTCTGGCTGGTGGAGCTGCACGGTTGGTGGCACAACACCGTTACAGCAATTCAGAGAGCAGGATGCAGCAAACAAATCGTTCAAAACGCTTTATTACAATGCAGAAATGCATAAAGCCGCAATGACATTACCGGAGTTTATGAAAAGCACCTCGTAATGGCACTTGCAAGATGCCTGCTTTCGGACTAACTTTTAAACCATTGCGTATTTAAGAGAAGGCCATGGAATCCGTTAAACATTCAGGGACGAATACATCTCAAATGCAACCAAGGGAGCTGGTAGCAGGCATTATTAACTTAATTTCATTGCCTGAGATTTGCATCCGTGTGAATTCAGAGCTTGAAAACCCCGCCCATACCAATAAGGATTTGGGCGATATTATTTCACATGATCCCGCCCTCACTGCCCGTATTCTGCGTATTGTAAACAGCGCTTACTATAACTTTCCGCATAAAATCGAACTGGTTTCACGAGCCATCAGCCTCATTGGTGAAAATGATTTACGCGGACTGATACTGGCCACATCTGCGCTCGAAGTTTTTGAGCGCATCCCCAATCAGCTGGTTAATATGGAACTGTTCTGGCAACACAGTGTATTCACCGGTATTGTTGCCCGCTTATTATCAAAGCAGTGCAATATCCTGCACGGTGAACGACTGTTCATCGCCGGCTTACTACACGATATTGGCAAGCTTATTCTTTACTATAAAGAACCCGAAGTATCACAAAACGTTTTACTTCACGCAGCAGAATCATCAGGCATCATTCAGGACTCGGAGCAAGCCCTGTTTGGTTTTACACATGCCGATGTGGGTGCTGCACTGATCGAAGCATGGCAACTACCCGACAGTTTACATCACATTATATTGCACCATCACAGTCCGTCTCAGGCTAACGATTTTCAGCTGGAAACAGCCATCGTTCATATTGCCAACGCGATCGTCAATGCACTTTCTCCGGACACTCCAATCGATGAAAACATACTAAGCGACTCGGTTGACTTTGATCCTTCGAGTTTAATAACAACAAAAATTAAACTTGACGACTTACCGGCACTGATAGCAGAAGCACAACTACAAACACATGAAGTGCTGAATATCATGTTTCCTATGTACTGATGTTTATAGCGAAATTATTTTCGCGCAATATATTACAGAATTGTTACAGAATGCAGCCATCAATCCTTTCATCCACTAATGTTTGCCGGATGGCCGCTATCCCTTGCGAATACAGACATCAGCGACAATAGTTAGATAACAAGTTTCAGCAATGTATTCTAAACTTTAACGACGGTGCACCATGGCTGCAAAAATTCACAATATTCAAAATCATGTAAAAGATGACAAATATAAGAAAATAATCATTAAGGCGAGACTCTGTATACAAAAACAGTTAACCGAAATGATGTCGGCTGTATTTACTGATACTGACGAGATGTTTTTTGACAGTGCAAAAAATACCATTACAGAAGACGACCGAAGCACCATCTTTGATGTTATGCGAGTGATACGCATTGAAAGAAATACTATCGTCAAAAGCTACATACAAAAAATCACCAACAAATTAACTACAAAAAAAGACGCAGATACCGTCGAGAGCTGTGATGAATTAAGTCTTGTAAGCGATGACGACATTGAAGAGCTGGTTGCGATAAACAGCATCTCTAACCGCTCCGATAACCTGCACGCTGAAGCTCTTTCACATCTGCAGGCACGGATCGAACATCTGGCTTTAAAAACCCGCTTTATTTTCAACAAAGAAACCCTGTTGCCCAAGCAATTCTGTGAAGACTTTATTGCTTCAATCAGTCACATAGAATTTGACAGCAACAGTAAACTTATCTGTATTAAAGTTTTCAGCACACATATCGATAACACACTGCGAACTATATACGACACGATAAATCAGCTACTGATAGACGCCGGCATACTGCCACAAATAAAGCTAACGCCAAAACAGTCAACTGCACGGCAGACACCAACACAGCATGACAACCACTACAACATGGCTCCGCTTGAGCGACAGTCAGCAGAACACCCTGCAAACCATCAGCACACCACTGACATGCATCAGGTTATTAATTCCTATATACGCAGTAGCATGCCGGCTAATCCGGTCACTAAAATCAATGAAAAAAACTTTTATGACAGACAGCAAATACTGGAGTCACTTTCAAACCTGCAGTTAAAATTCGCACAAACTAATCAGCCGGTCAGTTTTGATCTCATCACTAACTCTCTGACTAGCAACATCAACGCTGGCACCGGTGGCTTAGTCACCAAACAGGTTAATCACATTGATGAGAAAACAATTGAAGTTATCGAGCTATTATTCAAAGAAATCCTGAATGACTCAACACTCACCAACACCATCCGCACATTAATTCTCAAACTGCAGATACCTACCATAAAAGTCGCCATGCTGGACCAGGAGTTCTTTAACGACCCGGATCATCCGACCAGAAATTTTCTCAACACTTTATCCTATGTTGGTATCGGCATAACAGATGATGATGATTCCTTTTTCTGCAGTATTGAAATTATCATCGATACATTATTAAACGATTTCGAACAGGACAGCGCCAGCTTTCAGCATGCACTCGACTCACTCAATATATTATTTGATAAAGAATTCGAAAAATGTCAGAAAAAAGAAAGCCATACCCAGAAAAATATTCTTCAGCAACATGCCAGAAAAATTGTTTTACAGGAGCTTCAACTTTACGCGCAGGGAAAAATCATCTCTAAGCAAATGCAACCACTGGTATTAAAACTCTGGCCAACAAGAATGTATCAGCACTATATCAATCACGGCAAAAGCAGCGATCAGTGGAATGAAGCCATTAATACATTACGCCTTATCATCAACACCTTACAGCCGCCTTGCTGTCATAAAGAACTGCAATTTCTTATAGATAATCAGGATTCATTGATACAAACCATTCAGGACGAACTGTATGATTCAAAACAGGACATGGACACCATCAATCTTGCCATTCTTAACCTGTCAGAAAGCTATCTTGACCTCATCAACAGCGCGGATATAGCTGAGCCTGAAGATAACAGTTTCGATAAATTCTCACTCGACACTTTCAGCGGCACTATTAGCGATATACAAAACATGCTGCCCGGATTGGCGGCAGCCAACAGCCATTTAGCAACAGATGAATCTACGGCTACTGCGATCAATGACAAACGTGAACAGCTACAGCATCTACCGAAAGAAATAAAACCCGGCTTATGGTTTGAGCTGTATGACGGTGATAACAAACCGGTAAGAAGACTTAAACTGTCTGTTATTATCATGGAAGAGGCGCAGCTGATTTTTGTCAATCGTCAGGGTGTGAAAATCATGGAGAAGAGTGCACTGGATTTCGCAGCCGAGTTGGAACAGCAAATCTCTAAGATAATCGCCGACCACTCTGTATTTGATGCCGCATTAAGCTCAGTCATCACCGCCCTGTCGAAATCAGCTTAATCTCGAGTGGCTAAAAAAAAGGCTGACAGTATAACTGTCAGCCTTTTTTCGTTTTACTACTGATTGGTTACTTAATCGGCATAGAATAAGTTAATGCCCATTGAGTGTCATCAAAATCAAGGTCTGTCTGTGAAACAGCCAGTTCTAATTGCTTAGTCAGTGCAACTGATGCAGTCACCTGATTATAGTCAGCAGGCACAAAATCATTGCTGTTAATACCTAATGCTAGATTGAATTTGTCTATATCTACTGATAATTCAATATATGTATTATCACCAAGCAGACTATCTGGGTTAATAAAAATAGCAGCATTTATGTTATTAACTTGAATACCTGCGAAGTACTCATGCGTACCTTCACTAGCACCACCAGTTTGAGGGAAGCTATAACTGACAAGACCAGCTTCAAAACTAAAGTCTTTAGTCTTTTTGCCATATTTAACAGTAATGTCATATTCATTACTCGCGCTGCCGGCACTACCAGCAGAGCTGCTGGATAGCCAGAAGTCAACACTTAAGCCGCTAGCGTGATTATAAGTTGCACCACCTTGTACAGCAGGCATTTCATCACTTACTGATAAACCGCGGAAAACATGGTTACTGGTAACCGCAAAAGACTTATCAAGGCCATCGATGAAGTCAGGTGCAGCCGCAGCCGCCATTGCAATATTTGATGACACAGCAAGTGCAACAGCACTCATTAATACAGTGTTAATTTTCTTCATTCTTGTTCTCCGGGTAATTAATAAACATTTCCATACAAATCAAACTTCAAGCAAATCATTCAATAGTTATGAAATTTCGCGTAAGATAACAGAACTCGTCACAATATGCAGTATAAGAAAATCATGATTGACCCGAACGTACTAGATCAGCTGACCAAACGACTATCTGACAGCATCCCGGACAGTTTTAAGCTGTTACAGCATGACCTTGAAAAGAACATCAAGGCCTCCATTCAGAGCGTTTTCCGCGATATGGATTTAGTCACCCGCGATGAGTTTGATATTCAGGCTGCGCTGTTGTCTCGCACCGCAGAAAAATTAAAGCAACTGGAACAAAAACTGACCGATCTAGAAAATAAATAACAGCTCACTTTTAAAATGTTTTCAAGGATTGAAACATGTCACTGGCCACTATTTATACCTGCAGTTTAACCGGTATTTCAACGCACACCGTTACCGTGGAAGTTCATTTATCCAACGGTTTGCCCTGTTTATCCATTGTTGGTTTGCCCGAAGCCGCTGTCCGCGAAAGCAAAGACCGTGTTCGTGCTGCCATCATCAATTCCAATTATGAATTTCCGCAGCGCCGCATCACCATCAACCTTGCACCGGCGGATTTACCCAAAGATGGCGGTCGCTACGACCTGCCGATTGCACTCGGCATTTTAGCCGCGTCTTCTCAGATCCCAACACATCACCTTGAAAATTTTGAGTTTCATGCCGAACTGGCACTAAGCGGAGAACTGCGCCCTGTTAAAGGCATATTACCAGCTGCGCTACATACTCAGGCCAGTCAGCGCGGCCTGATCATTGCAAAAGAAAATTATGCCGAAGCCACGCTGGCAGACAACGTCAAGGTACTGGCTGCCTCGAACCTGCTTGAGGTGTGTCAGTTTCTCAGCGACCAGTCTGACTTAAAATCCGCGTCTAGCGAAGCACCTGTCAGCCGCGATATTGAACATTTATTTGATATGTCTGATATCAAAGGCCAGAAAAGAGCCAAACGGGCACTCGAAGTCGCTGCAGCCGGGCAGCATAATTTATTGATGATCGGTCCACCCGGCACTGGTAAAACTATGCTGGCCAGCCGCATCATCAGCATCCTGCCACCCATGACCCAGCAACAAGCCATCGAATGTGCGGCTATTTATTCCATCAGTGACCAGGCATTAAATACTCATCAATGGCGCATCCGGCCTTTCAGATCACCGCATCATACCGCCTCCGGTATTGCCTTAGTCGGTGGCGGCTCTAACCCCAAACCCGGCGAGATCTCGCTGGCACACCACGGCGTACTGTTTTTAGATGAATTCACCGAATTTGATCGCAAAACACTCGACGTACTGCGTGAGCCACTGGAAACCGGGCGCATCACCATCTCACGCGCTGCACGGCAGGCCGACTTTCCGGCCCAGTTTCAGCTGATCGCTGCCATGAACCCGTGCCCTCAGGGTTATAATTGCGATGGCAAAGACCTTTGTCAGTGCACGCCGGAACAACAACGAAAATATCGCTCAAAAATATCAGCCCCCTTATTAGACCGCATAGATATCCACATCGAAGTACCACAGGTGCCGCGGGAAACACTGCAGTCTCAGCAGCTTTCTGAAAACAGCCGGCACATCCGTGAACGTGTAATGAAGGCTTACCAGCGGCAAATGCAAAGACACGGAAAAGTGAATGCCGAATTAAGTAATAAAGAACTGGAGCAATCCTGCCAGCTCAACACCGCAGAACAACAGTTAATGGACAAAGCCATGTACAAACTGAAACTGTCAGCCCGTGCTTACCATCGCATTCTGAAGTTATCGAGAACCATCGCCGACCTTGAAGGGCTTGACGAAATTACCTTACAGCACCTGAGCGAAGCCATTTCCTACCGCAGTCTGGACCGCCTGCAATAAAACTCAGCCACAATAAAGGGTGCCGAAGCACCCTTTATTTTAAACCGAATATAAAAACCAGTCATCGACCTGATTATTTAAGCATATATTCAATCGCCGCTTTAATGTCTGCATCCGATAAAGATGCATCACCACCGCGTGCGGGCATCATACCTTTACCTTTAATGGCACTCTTAACCAAACCATCGATACCAACAGACAGACGGGATTTCCAGTCAGCCTTATTACCGGCTTTAGGCGCACCCATAGCACCCGTGCCATGACAAGCCATACAAGTACCATCAACGATTTCTTTAGCTGAGCGTACGACTACTACATTTACATCACCGGCATTAACTTCGGAAACCGGCTTAATACGCTCATTGGTAGACGCTGCAAAGTGCTCTGCCACACCCTCATCAACACTGGCATCGCTGACCACGTTGACCAGGCTGTTAACTAAATAAAACAATGCAGCAACCAGACAGAGTACTGACAGGCCTACATATAAATTACGAATATTGTTGTTCTCACTACTCACAGTAAATCTCCCACGAATATGCGGAAAGCCTCGTCAAAGGCAAAATGAAGGCGCGAATTATAGCCCCAAATGCCATCATGGTGAACAAATAAGCCAAAAATAATATAATTATTTACTTATTCATACTCGGTTAATACATTATACTCATAGCACTTTGTCGTCATTTAGCCAGCTTTTTAGCCGAAAGACCGCAATTAAGCCTTGTTTTTTAAGCAACAATCAAAAGCCAGCCTAAAGCCTTGCTATGACACGCCATGTTCCTGCACTGAGTCATTGATCAGCCCACAAACCTCATCATTCGTATGGATACAAGCGCGATAACGATTCCTTTCAGCCTGTTATAAAACTTATCTAACCACTTCAGCACAAACCACACACTCGACCTCAAGCTGTTTTTAACATAGGTGTTCCGACAACCCTCAACGGCAAATACTAACATTTGTGAATAGATTCCCATTAACCACACCTATAACATGGAAAGCATAAACTGAGTTTCGCTTGAGCGAAGCCATAAAAAACATTGTGGATTTCAGCAGCTAGCGTACTTTTTCTATGCCGCTTTATTGGCTACCTGATAGCTCATCAGGTTAAAAAATCAGCTCCTACTTTAAATAAGGACCTTTTTTAAGACGGGTGTCCTGACAAGCAGGCATTAGACGCTGTATGGACGTTCACTATTTACAATCCCAAAAATTTTTATGGATTAAATGCGTGATGTATACGCATACCCCAGCGGACGGGTGATAAAGACTTTGCAGGCATTCACGTGATCAGCTAGCAACTAAGTCACAAAACAAACGGCCCGATTATCAACATTATTATAGGTACAGGTATGCAATCTTTTTTTAGCCGGCTTTTTAGCCATAAATTAACCTCTAAAATGTCTCCTCTCATTTGTATTTTTGGCTGCTTGATGACCGCTAATGCGTCAGCGGCTATCTTCGACTTTGAAAGCAATGTATCGGGGAATCCTGCTCCAACAGTCACTCAATCGGTAAATGGGGTTACCTTAACCGTCACTTCAGATTCTGGTTCCATGAACTGGGAAGTATTAAATTTTGGTAATGCTGCAGGAACTATTGCTAATGTGCTTGCAGATGATCTTAATGGATCAGCAACCGTGTTTACCTTTTCGTTTAGTACGGCCGTTGATATCAATAGAATACAAATCGCTAGTGATCAGGGTCCGGGTTTGAGCGTGCGCTTTATTCCTTCAAGCGGCACGCCCCACAATACACAATTACAAATAACCGGCGAGACATTCTTACCAAACGACTGGAAGAACATAACAAGTTTCACTGTTATCAATCAGTTCGGTGGCAGCATTTACGATATTATTGTTGATAACATCGATTTTACAATACAGATTCCCAATAGCTCACCCGTTAATAATGTGCTGCCTGTTATTAGTGGTACTGCTCTGGTAGGTAATGGCTTAAATGCCAGTACCGGAAGCTGGACCGATGCCGATGGCGATAACCTGAGTTATAGCTACCAGTGGAAAGCCGATGGCGTCAACATCAGCGGCGCCACTTCAAACAGTTACCTTTTAACCACGAATGAAGCGCACAAAACCATCACCGTTAGCGTGACTGCAGATGATGGCAATAGTGGCATTACGACCGCTACCTCGACAGGCACTGCGGTGGCGAATACCGCACCGGTTAATACCGTTGCACCCGCTATTACGGGCACGGCTGCAGTAGGCAATACATTAAATGCCAGCACCGGAACCTGGACTGATGTCGATGCGGATACCCCAACTTATAGCTACCAGTGGTATCGTGCCGATGATGGCAGCGGCACAAATCTGCAGGCGATTGGCGGTGCGGTTAATAACAGCTATAGCCTGACAACTGCTGATGCACTGAAATCTGTCCGCGTTGTCGTTACTGCCGATGACAGCAATGGCAGCGCTGATCAAACAGGTATATCGAGTTATGTCACGGTAATCAATGCGGCACCGGTTAATACCGTTTTGCCAGCCATTACCGGCACA
>JAOULC010000046.1 GCA_029882215.1 Gammaproteobacteria bacterium
CTGGCCGTCAGGCTGCAGGAAGTTTTTGGACTCTACGACACGCCCACATTATTAAGTGGTTACTGCACACTAATGCTGCATTTATTATCACCTGGCGGACAGCCGATGCAGGTCACTCAGGATTTAAACAGCTTCTGGCAAACCACTTATCACGATGTAAAAAAAGATCTGCGCGGAAAATACAAACGACACTACTGGCCAGATGACCCATTCAGCGCACAGGCAACCAGTAAAACAAAAAAACAAATGCAGCGTGAGCAGATAAAACCTGATAAGTAGCTTAAATGTAACCATTAAAGCTGCATTTGCCGGTAAACTCATTTTTTTATTTTACTACAGGATAATTATGCACTATATATAGTACTGGAAAGTTTACTGCTGGAGCATTCACTGTGAAACCAAATCATTTTTTACTTGTTATTATATGTTTACTCTCTTCTTTTCTACCGTTCCATACATATGCCGCAGAAAAAAATCTTATAAATATTGCCATTGTGAGTAGTTATCACCCGGAATACACCTGGTCGCAGGCAACTAATGACGGCGTTTTAACCGGCTTGCTTGAATTCGGCTATCTCGATAATAAGGATCAGGCAAAGCAGTATACTAAAACAAATTCTGTCACCAGCTCTAAAGTACGACTCAAAAAATACTGGATGGATACTAAACGCAAATCCAGCCGCAGTGAAATTTCCATCGCACTAAGCCTTCTCATTGAACAACTAGAGACCTTTAAACCTGACATTGTACTACTGGGTGATGATAACGCCGCTAACTATGTCGGCAACCACTATCTTGACAGCGACATACCTGTTGTATTTTGGGGTGTAAATGGCGTACCTTTAAAATATGGATTACTCGACTCACTCGAGAATCCGGGCCATAACATTACCGGCGTTTATCAGGCCGGTTACCATAAAGAGTCTGTCCGCTATCTGAAGACTTTAATACCCGGTATCAAACGAATTGCTGTCTTATCCGATGATTCACCGACCGGACGGTCTCATGCGAAACGGCTGCAACGTTTTGCTAATGAAAATGCACTGCCCGTTGAAGTCGTTGATGTTGTCATTACCAATTCATTTACTAAGTTTAAAAAATCAGCACTCGAGTTAAACGATAAAGTAGACGCCTTTTATATATCCACACACAATACATTAAAAGACGACAATGGTGCTCATGTTAATTATCTCCAGGTTATTAACTGGTATATGAAAAACACTAATAAGCCTGAAGTGACCCCATCCAAACACATGCTGGCAGAAGGACTGCTTGCCACTGTAGATGATTCGGGTTTCAATCAGGGCTATGAAGCTGTAAATGTTGCTCACTCTATTTTAAGCGGCGGTAAAAAACCGGCCCAGATCAGTGCCTATGCCCCTAAACAGGGACCCTTTATTGTCAATCAATGGCGTGCCAAACAACTTGGCTTAGAGCAAAACATAAAGGATAATAAAAATATTATTGATGAAATCGTTTACGATCACAAAGCATGGAAGTAGCAAACGTTTTATGAAATTCAGTTTATCCCGATTGAAAGCTAAATTATACGCTGACTCTCTCTTTGGCCGAATATTCTGGCGATTTGTTATTACCAGCCTGCTGATCATACTATTTGTCTTCACGCTGTATAACATCTACTCTGCAAAAATAACCAAGCAACAGATTGAAGAGGAAATAAAGCTATCGTTATCAAAAACCACTGCACATATTGAAAAAGCCTATCTTAACCCGGTTGAGAATGTACTGGCATTTATGGAAATGTCACCTTCTGTCAATAATTTTCTAATCACTCAACAAACACAGGCAAACCTGATTCGCTTTGACATTGAAAAACAATTTGTTCAGATAATCCGGTCGAACCCTCAGCTTTACAATTCAATTCGTTTTATAGACAGTACTGGCAATGAAAAAGTTATTGTAGACGGTAACAAGCGCATTCGTGAATACACTTCGGTATTAACCGCTTCTTCAAACAATCAGCCGTCAAAAGCCACAACTCTGTTTTATCAGCTGAAAAAATCAACGCCTCGTCAGGTGCATTTCTTACCCACTTACCGAAATAACAACAAACTCTACTTCCATGCAGGTATCGCTCTGCTGGAGCCAGAAATAGGCGGTTTTGGGGGCTGCATTATTATAGAAGGCAGTCTTGATGAACTTGTAAAGGAGATCCTGGATCAAAAATTCAGGGGCTTTTCAAACGCATGGATTGTGGCACCGGATGACCCGAAACAAACAAATACAGAGCGTGATAAAACATTAGTTAATAGTTTTTTTCCCGGACAGTCAAAAACAGATACTCCGTTTATGATTCTAAATATGCGAGTACCGAATAATATTCTGCAAGAGCAAAACAATGACGTCCAGTTATCAGCCATACTCGTTGCCTTCATTGCAATTATATTCATCTTTATTTCTGCATGGTTTCTATCAAAACAACTGTCATCGCCTCTAAAAGAACTGGTTATTGCCAGCCAGGAGTTTTCAAAGGGGAACTTTACTTATACTTCAAATATAAAAGATCAGACTGAAATTGGTCAGTTATCAGATGCATTTAACACCATGGCCAGCGCACTTAACTCTGCCTCAAAAAACTATAACAATGAACTACAGACCAGAATTAATGCCGAGCAAGATCTTCAGCTCATTCTCAATTCAACCAGTGAAGGCATATTTGGTTACAATCTGGATGGCCGTTGTACTTTCTGTAATCAGGCTACTTTAAAGCACCTTAATTATGAAAACGAAAGTGATTTGATCGGTCAAGATATCATAAAAATTCTGACACGACACGAAACCAGCAATTCAGAAAACAATCAGCCTAATACTTCTTTTATAGATGTAATCAA
This sequence comes from Gammaproteobacteria bacterium, assembly GCA_029882215.1. Taxonomy (GTDB): domain Bacteria; phylum Pseudomonadota; class Gammaproteobacteria; order SZUA-229; family SZUA-229; genus JAUVDT01. The sequence goes on from JAOULC010000046.1 coordinate 2,853, forward strand.
AAGCGGCCAAAGTATACATGTTGCAAGCGCCTATTTCCTGCGCGCTGACCATACTGAATTTCCTGTTGAATACCGTGCGCAGGTAATAAAACATAACGGAGAAATCGTTGGTGCTGTTGCAACATTTATGGATGTCACAGAAGCACATATCGCCGAACAAACATTAAGACGCACTCAGAAAATTGATGCTCTTGGTAAACTTACCGGAGGTATAGCACATGATTTCAATAATTTACTAGGCGTTATACTGGGCTACTCAGAGTTACTTTCTACCGTCATTAGTAGCCAGTCAAAAGAAGACATGTACCTGAAACAGATCAGTAATGCCGGTGAAAGAGCAAAAAAACTGACCTCCAAGTTATTGGCTTTTAGTCGTCAACAGAAATCTTCAGACGAAGCAACCAACCTTAACTCACTGTTAACAGACATACAGCACATGCTGGAAAAAACTCTCACCGCCCAGATTAAGCTGACTTACATCCTTGACGAAAACTTATGGGCAACCTGGATTGATCAGTCCAATTTGCAGGATTCAATTCTTAATATGTGCATTAACTCTTTACATGCGATGCCGGAAGGCGGCAGTCTGGTTATCAGCACAAATAATATCCGGATCCTCACCGCCAACCCGGATACCAGCAACCTGCCAGCTGGTGACTATGTCAGTCTTTCAATAGCTGATAGCGGGCATGGTATGGATGAAGACACCAGAGAAAAGGTTTTCGATCCTTTCTTTTCTACCAAAGGCAACGAAGGAACAGGGCTCGGCATGAGCCAGGTATATGGATTTATTAAACAATCAGGTGGTTCAATAACACTGGATTCTGAACCAGGTTCCGGTACAAAAATTACTATTCTTTTCCCGCGTTACTTCGGAACGTCAGATAAAAAATCAACTGTAAGCTCAGCGGGAAACACAGAGCAAGCCAGCGGCAAAGAAACTATACTTGTAGTTGATGACGAAGAAGCACTTTGCATGCTTGCCATGAATATTTTAAACCAGCAGGGCTATCAGGTTTTCACCGCCACAAGCGCAAAAATAGCACTGGCAATACTACAAAAGGAACATATAGACCTGTTATTAACAGATGTCATTATGCCCGAAACAAGCGGCATTGTTCTCGCGCAGAAAACCCGTGAGCTTTATCCTGATATTAAAATTCTGATCGCAAGTGGTTATAACGATCTGCCATTAGCGGATAACAGCACTGATACCCTTACAAAAAATCAAATACAAAAACCATATTCTTCAGCCACATTATTATCATCAGTCAGAAATAAGCTCGATGAATGATTTTCTTCACATATATTAAGCATCTGCATCAGTCTGTAATGTGCCATATAAACTCACCGTACAGGTAACCACAAAAACAGCCTCATGAGCTGTAAATAATAAATAATTCTGCCAGCAACAGCTTCTTTCTGCTCGATTTTATTACTCTGCTTTTATTTTTCTAGCGACGACACATGCACTCGCTACCTGCTCAGATTCAGCATTCAGTTTAATGGATTCTTCATACAAGACAACGTCAAGCCCTGCAACTGCTTCACGTAATTTTCCGGCTTCAACCCGAAAGTATGAGTTCTGCGGTCCCGTCACTTGCTGATCTGTGATCAAATGTTCTTCACAGATCAGATAGCCAGCGGGGGCCAGACAATCACACAAGCGGCTGATCAGTTCAAGATCGACGTACCACATTACAACGATCAGATCATAATCTGTGGCAAACGGATAAGACTCGTCCAGGTCATGCTCTGTCCAGTTTATTTCAAGACCCTGATCTTTTGCTTTTTCTCTGGCCTGGCTCAGTCCCTCTGAGGAAATATCAATCGCATCCACTTCGAATCCATTTTGCGCTAACAACAATGCTATGCGGCCGTTACCACAGGCTACATCAAGCGCCCGCCCAACCGGCAGTTTCGGCAACCACTCCTCTACCAGAGTTAACGGATTATTTTTATGAAAACTATTTTCAGCGTATCGTCTATTCCACTTATCTCTGTCTTCTATGCTCATAACCTGTACCGCTCACTCTTTAAATAATGACTAAAGACAAAGCTTATAACCAGATAATCCCGCCTTATTTATTTTATACAGCCGCTGCCATCTGATCAAATTTCAAACTCCGGCACACACTTTAATTACTTCATTGCTGTCTGCGCGACAAGCCGTTAAACTCCAGTTCTTTCTCTATTAGTACACTAACATGCCTCATTCTCACCATCACTTCCCCGTCGTTCCTGTGCTGCTGGTGATTACTACAGGTGGCTTTCTTGCCGGCATGGATGCTATGGCCAAGTTTCTGACGCTGTCTTTGTCGATCGTGATGGTAGTCTGGGGCCGTTATTTTTTTCACACGCTGATCACATTTTCTTACTACCTGTACCGGACCCGCTCATTAGGGTTTCTGCGTGCACAGCGGCCAGACCTGCAATTCTATCGGGCCACAGCATTGTTCGGTGTAACATCGAGCCTGTATTTTTCTTTGCAGTACATGCCGCTGGGTGAGGCTGCTGCCATTCAGTTTCTTGCACCGGTACTGGTCACGGCTTTCTCCGGTGTCCTGCTTGGCGAACACGTCGGCCTGCGACGCTGGGTAGCGGTGGTCTGTGGTTTTATCGGCGTACTGCTGGTGACTCGCCCCGGCTCCGGGCTTTTTGGCTGGATTGCTTTACTGCCACTGGCCTCGGCATTTTTTATGGCCAGTTACTATATTCTCACGCGCATCATTCGCGACAAGGACAGCCCGGATGCCACCACCTTTTACTCCACGGCTTTGGGTGCACTGGTGCTAAGCGTGTTGCTCCTCTTTAACTGGGAAACACCCGAACCTGTGCAGTGGTTACTGATGCTCGGTATGGGTTGCTGCGGTGCCATCGGCCATTTCATGCTGGTGAAAGCTTTCCATTCAGCTGAAGCCTCGGTACTGTCTCCCTTCACTTATTCGCACGTGCTGTTCGCCATCCTGTTAGGCCTGCTGATATTCGGTGACATGCCCAGCCTGTGGACCATCAGTGGCGTTTGCCTGATTGTTGGCAGTGGTCTTTATATCTGGTATCAGGAAAGGCGTGCTCACAAACGAAAAACGGCTTAACTAAAAGACAATTTGATCGCGACGATCGATAAAAACTCATAGCTGGTTCATTTAAAACCTTATTTTATTCCGGCCTGAGCTTCCTTATTAATGCTATCAGCTAAACTGCATAAAGACCTTATAACGATTATCAGCACCTATAACCTGCCGGCATCGCTTGCAGGGACGATCAGTGTCCCGCTCTATAGGCAAAAAAACATCTCTTTTCTGATAGCGCTTCTCTTTCAGTATCCTGCAAATATCGCCTGACTCAGTTTTCGAATCCTTACAATTGCTTCTGCGCAGGCGAATCAGCAAGCACCTATTTTATCTTAACCTCTAAGAGAGTCCGCTTTAATTTTTTTGCACATACACTTCAACTGCTGTGACCTGGAATGATTGAGCTGGATTTGAACCACAAAGCTCTTGCGTGGCTTGAACTGAGGGCGATGTAGCAAGTTTATTGAAGTAATAAGAATGTGGAAAATTGCAATAGCCTGTTGCCATTGTTCCCTGATGGCCAACGACAAAATCATGCCCGCCGCCAAACGCAGGTCCATAAAGATAATTTACAGCATACACTGAAGCTGTATCAACCTGATAATATTTTTTACTATTTGTAATTGAATAGATAAAGGCTCCCTTCACATCCACATAGGCAGGTCCAAGATAAAATGACCGTGGATTATATCCGCCATAGACATTGTTAAATTGATTCTTTACAACGGACACAGTTGGCCCGCTTCTCTGACACAAAGATTTATAGCTATCGACTGTAAAACCATTTGCCGCTGAGCTGTAACACAACTGCCATTCCTGAAATACATTTCCCGTCCATTTATTGAGCATTCTTTGCTCAGATTGATTTAACAATGTACTGCCAATAAAAGGCTCCACAGGAGGAATTCCTGTTGTTTCAATTTGTGTGATTCGTGTTTCATGATCACCAATACTATTCGTACTAATATTTATAAGTGTTTCGTTTGTAGCGGTGCGTGAATCATTATCATTCACAGCGCTTTTAATATTTTCCATTTTCGTAGCTGTTAATACATCACCACTATTAAACGTATCCGTTACTTCTCCAGCTACAGTATTTAAAGATAAACCACTTAGTATGACTATACCAATAATTTTTTTCATGAAAACATCCTTAATATATCGAAAATTTATTTTAAGATTTTAGCCAAGAGTGCAGTCGCCCACTACCGACACTTCCAGCACACATGACGAATCAAATGGCGGCGAGCCTGCATTTATTTCATCCAGATTACTAACACCATCATTATCATCATCATACGTACTTATATAACTCGTGTTAGCAATATCAAGCAGACTGGATCCTTCCGCCACATTCACAGAAGATGTGGCGGATGACAAGACAAGAGTGGCACTGTTGTCATATACAAAGACTACTTCGATATCTATCGTATGACTGCCTGTTGGCAGATTACTGATGAGAGCAGTAGCATCGTTATTAGTTATCTGCATGTCCTGTTGAGCGCCACCGTCTACAGAAACATACACATGTAGCATGCCGTCTTGCGGAAGGTTATTCACATCAACATTAACTGTAGTAGACAGCTCAATTTGATTTGCTGAATTAGCGGATGAATTTCCGCTTCCTCCACCTCCACACGAAGAAACTAAAATCGCCATACAAAATCCATATATAAATCTACGCAACATAATCACTACCTTTATTTATTCCATAACAAACAAATACCACATAATGACTAAATCGACATTGATCAATAGCAATAGCAATAGCAATAGCAATTATTAAAAACCAGTAAATTATTTATTGAACTATTTTTTATAAAGGACAAAACAGATGTGACAGAACTCTCTGTCTTATCTTCATGAGGCAACATGAAACAGAATTGAATTATAAGCGATTCTGAAAAACAGATTACCGCTAAAATATATTTTTGAATTTTATAAGTGGTCTGCTACTCAGGCTTGCATCAGTGTCAGCTATCAAATATAAATTGCACCCGCTCATAATAATATTTTTCTTCCAGAAGACTAAAACATTGTAAGTTTTTGCCTCTCATTACGACTCTTAGAATGATCTGCGTTAGATTGCTGCCCGCTGTTTAACCGCCGCCACTCCGCGCCCAGACGTATCAGGGCAGCAAAGCTAAAACGGTCTGTAGTTTACTGCCATCTTTAAAATCTTCATTCATTTTAATAATGCCATTTGAGTCCATGACAATGACCGTGCCCATGGTGGCATTGTATAACTCCTGTATTGCATGATTCGTATCTACCAGCACATCAAAATCGGTATAACCATTCGATTGTTGCGCCTGCCGGGATGCACTGACAGAGCCCGTAACATAATCAACAAAATAAAACTTAACGTTCGGGTAATTTGTCACTACGTACTGACGCATATAACTCATGTGACTGTCGCAGATGGGACACCACATGGTGAAGTATAAAACCACAGCATCTGCCGAAGGATATTCTGACGATAAGGTAACATCGGTATACAAGGTATCGCTCAGCGTAAAATCCAGCGCCTTCTGCTCGACCTGCACGCCGTCAGAACCCGGCACCACATCGGCGCGTAAATCTGCCGATGACGGATTTAAATCATCACAGCCAGCTAACACTAATAGCGGGATAAAAACCAGTACTGCCGACAGCTTTCTGCTTAGCATCCTAGAAAAAAACATGACTGACTCCTAAAGATACGATTTCAGTGGCGGGAAAGTTTGTTCCGTCTGTCGCCTTGTTATAGGTCAGTTTGTAAATCCAGTCTTTATCAAAATTCGCCATGGCAACGGTAAAGGCTAATGACTGTTTTTCCAGCCCGCCGGTGGGGTCGGTTTGACCGTCAATCTCGCCGGTTTTTTCTTCCAGTTCAGAATACGCCAGCGTATAAGTTATCGTCCCCAGTTTTTCTGTCTGATCAGTATAACCAAACGAGAACATTAACAAGGAACGGTCACCAAGATTTTTATCATAGGGTTCGATATAGTTACCGTACTCACGGTTTACCGGACGTTCTGAATAAACGCCATAACTATATTGCAGCGTGGCATTCCACGGGAACACGGTTTTATCTAATAACAGGCTGGCATCGAGCCGGTAAAAACCACGCCCGGTAATATCAAAACTGTTTTGTACATCACCATACGGTGACACACCGGTGGGTAATGTCATCGACAGTCCGTAATAAATCGACGGTTTTAAATCAGCGATAGAATTGACTTTATATACACAGGTTATTGCGTCAAAAGCTTCGTACCAGATACTGGCGACCGCATCGCCAAGACCGTTGGTTTTAGTGCTGAATCCGGCGTACTGATTATCATTCCATACATAAGGCATGATAATACTGGTCTGCCAGTTAGAAGAAATCCGGTAACCCGCACCAAAGTTAAGTCTTTGTTGATTAAGCGAAGACCCTGGCGGATCTGCAACATGCACCGCATCACTGTTCCAGAACCCATCGTAGCTTTCCAGGTCAAGAGATACATCGATCATCTGCCGGCCAAATTTTGGCAGAATTAATGAAGAAGCCGAACCGCCACCGCAACATGAAGCCGCATTAACAGTTCCTGTATAGCCAGCTGCCAGCATAAAGCTGGCAGCCAGTAAGTGTGTTTTAGTTAACAACATATCGCCCACTTACATCGACATGACTGTGCCAGGCGTAACACTGAAGATCCCATAGTCATTTGAACCATCACCCGCTTCTGCTAAACCATTGGTCGTTTTCTGTTCACCCTGAATGGTTAAACGGACGTAAATTTCACCCGCCTGATCGTCTGTTAAGCCCGTTAAACCAGAAACCATATAATTACCGTCAACAGAGACCATTGCTGTTGTCCAGTTTGTTGCATCCGTTGAAACTTCAGCCGTGATCGGTGACACAAGGTACTCATAAGTTTCACCCTGATTTAGCGTAACACCCTCATAAACTGCGACATGGCTCATCATGCTTTCACGTGCTGCAATAAAGAAGCTAAAAGTATGATTATCAGTCGAACCCATCAAGTGATTTTTAAAGACAATGTAGGTACGATTCTGCATCTCCATCTCACCCGTCACCATATTCATACCCATAATCATGTCGGCCTGACCTTTTAAGTGAGCTTTAAACGTATCACCCATCGGCATCATCACGTCGGGATTAAAGATCGCCGTTTCACCAGCCATGCCGCCGATCATCACACGCAGCTCCCATTCACCCATCACTGTGCCATCCATCATTTCTGAGGCCATCAGGTAATATACTGTCGCTTCATATGTACCATCACCATTATCAACCACCGCACCAACCGGTGTATCGTGCGTATAGCCGGATGCCATATACATCATTGGCATCACACTAACGCTAAGACCGCTTACCGGATCACCTGTATTGATATCATTAATCTCAAGTGTGAAGGTACTTTTACCGGCACTAATCATCGACATATCAGAGGCATATTTGACACTGTAACTATCCGTTAATGAAACGGCTGGATCACTGACTAATTCATCATTACAGCCCTGCATAATGATCATAGAAACTGCAATAAACAGCAGGCCAATAAATTTTTTATAATTCACTTGTAACATCTGAAATTCCCCGGTTAGTATTTTTTATACCACTGATCATATAGAAAGCACACAGCCACGTGAATGTGACATAGTGTCGCAGCATAGACGGAGCAAGGCTTAGGCTGTGTCAGCGTGATAAGAGCGATGGTTTAAAACCGCAGTGTGAAGCTTGTCAATTTAACAGGCAGTTAAAACGAGGCTAAGAAAATTAAACAGATACTAAGAGAAGTATTGTAAGTGGCCTGAGGATATTACGAAAAAGACATACCAGTGGCAGAGGGATTAAAGCCCCTCTTCTGCCACTTTAATTTTCACTTTATAAACATCAGAGTGAAAGATATACCGCGCAAGATCTCAATTATAAAATGCTTCAACCGTGCCTTTTAGTTTAATCAGAAGCGGCTGCCCTCGACGGTCCAGCGCTTTAGGCGAAGCCACTTTCACCCAGCCTTCACTGATGCAATATTCCTCTACATCGGTTCGCTCTTTGCCGTTTAGCCGGATACCGATATTGTGCTCGAAAATTTCCGCCACATGATGCGGGCTGGCAGGATTCCCTGAGAGGTGATCCGGTAAATCGGGCCGGGAGGTAGTATCGTTCATCTTAAGTGACCTGAATTATATAAAAAGTGCGTTATTGTAGACAATATAAACGTCGCTCTCAACAACAGCAGAAAAAAACTAAGCAGCCGGTCACAATTGTAACTAATATCGGGTAAAACGGCTGCGCTGCCGGCGGTTTTTGTTCGCAGCTTCTAAAAATAGGGTGTATGCTCTGTCAACATGATGATGACTGATAACCCGGTGATGACAAAACGATTATGAGATATTTTCTAAGCATTATTTCCTTACTCGCAATCTACCTGCAAACAGCCTGCTCCGACCCTCAGGAAGCCACTGTCTCGACTGACCCCGATGTAACCTATGGTGCCTTTAAAGAGGCAACAAAAACAGCCGATGCGAGCATTACCCGCGACGGCGACTGGACGATTGTATCCCGAGTGGTAAAGGGTGACCGTGTATACTGGTTCGTTGCACCGGATGTGAATAAATCCTCACCTGCATTATTCAAGAAAACCATTCACCTTGAAGACAAAATTGCCAGAGAAAACATCACCGTGAGCAAATGCGAAGCACCCAAAAAGACCTGCGATGATCTTATGCAGCAGTTCAATACTTTGAGCGAAAAATATAAATAAACTAATCAAAAATCATCGCGCTCAAACTAAAAACCAAACCCTTGTAATTTTTCTGCCGGCAGATTTTCCGGCTGTAATATCCGCATTTTTATAACACGGCATTCATTCGGAGATTTGTCACTGGCCTTTTATTTTTTGCTCAGGTTGATATAACTCAAAATATAATATCGGCAAACTCCTGCCGGCTTTTACGATCAAGTGTTGAACGGGTAATAAACTCAACATGACTGACAAGATCACCGTCTTTAATCTGCTGCTGACTGAGACGGATACCCCACATGAGTTTAATCTGATTGGGCACATGTGAATAACGCACATCCATAATTACAGATTTATCAGCAGGATCAACCGCAAGATAATCTGCCGAGAACCATCGAAATCGTTCGATATCTTTTGCCTGCTGGCTATTTTCCGCTAACCAGGGGTAATCACGCTGAATATCCAGCTTTTGAACAGACGTCCCTGTAATATATTTACTGTCCCAGAGCAGTTTCACTGCATCGACATAATAACGCCCGCCCGCTTCATAAACCGTTTTCCAGACATGCCGGTTGGCAAAACTCGGCTTTGTCATATAGCGCTCTATGGAATGGCCGCGCTCTGCAGCCAGCGCATAAAGCGCATCATCCGCACGGTGTTTTTGAATAAATCCAATACAAATAAAAACAAGAGCATACAAAAATGTAAGACGCGCAATATTGCGCTTATTTTTTACAACAGCAAAAATAATCCCGGCCAATACAGGTAAGGTAAATAACGGATCAACAATCGAAATAATATTCCATGCGACTCTTTCATCTGAGAACGGCCAGAATAATTGCGTGCCATAGGATGTACAGCCATCAAGCAGGCCGTGTGTTGAATAACCTAAAAAAGAAAATAAATAAACCTGAAAAAATGACAGCTTGTTTTTAAAAAATCCGTACAGCAGCAAAGCACAAGCCAGCGCACCAAAAGGAATAAATAACAGTGAATGCGTAAACTGCCGGTGATACTCAAGAAACAATAAAGGATCGCTATTCGATGCTATGAATACATCAAGATCCGCTGCCATCCCGGCCAGTGCACCGATGAGTAAAGCACTTAACTGCCTGGTTTTATCCCTGGCAAATGATTGCGCAAGGCCGGAGCCAAGAACGGCCTGAGAAACAACGTCCATAAACTTAATCTGTTTTTTATAATGATGACCAGTATACCCAAACAAAATACAAGTCATAACCCCTATGTCATTAAACAAAATATAGTAAGATCAGCACCAGCAGAATCATACAAACAAAGGTATAAGTGATGATCACTCACAATATTCACTACGGTACAGAACAGAGCGTTGCAAACCATTATAGGGAATCACCGCTATGCACCTAATTGCCAGCTACCGCAATGCCGGCTTCGAGTCTGTTGCTGATGGTGTCATGGACTTTTTTGCAAGACGCTCAGATCTGCAGCGACCCGGCGTGGCCTTCGGCCCCGGCGGCGGCAGCGCAGAACCTGCCAAGGTGTCAACAGACATCAGTCTTGTCGCACTCAACAGCCCCGACCCCGAGGTATACGCACTTGCAGATGTGATCATGCGGGCTGTCTCAGCAGGTTTAGAGCACTACCTGCAGGAGCGGCCTTTATTTCGCCAGGTCTGCCCGGAGCAGGAATTGTTTGTCATGCCAATCTTCAACCTGCAGCGCTACGCTCCCGGCGAAGGCTTTCGCCAGTGGCACTGCGACTGGACAATCAGTGATGAAGCCACCGAACCGGGAAACCGCGTACTGGCCTGGATACTCTACTGCGACTCTGTAGAAGAAGCCGGTACAGAATTCCACTGGCAGCAGCATCATGAAGTGGCGGAACGCGGTAAGCTGGTGATCTTCCCCGCCTCACCCTCGCATATCCACCGTGGACGGGTAAATGACACTCTCAGCAAAACCATCGCAACTGGCTGGATCAATGCAGGATCACGTGAGAGTTTCTTAAAGCGCCTGACGGCTCCTGAGAAATAACAGAGCCTGACTGTACAATGGCTGCGCTACTCAGGTACTTTGCTTAGCCTTCAATCATAAATTTACTCAGTGTTAGCAACACCTTATTACTCTTTAATCTGTTTATCGATTCCTCGTTGAAAACATGGCCAAATTTTAAAGCATCACTGCCATTAGACAGCTTTATTGGCTCTCTCAGTACCATGCCCGGTTGTATCTCATCAAGCTCAAGCAGTCTTATGCCCTTAGTTACTCTGCCTTCAGGTTTCTTCTGCATCAGATCAGGTTTAAAACTTTGCTGAGCCGAGCCCTTAACAGCCTCTAACGGTTGAGTATTAAGGCTAGCAGACTTCTTTGCTTTATTAGCTTTGCTGTCAAAACGCACGTTTATATTAATGGCTTCATAAGCTAAAGACTGTCGCATGTTTTGTTTAGTTGATAACACTTGATGTAACTTTTGATTAAGCATATTGGGCGTCAAAGGCTTAACCAAAAAACCATTTGCATCCAGTGCAAGCGCTGAAGACAACACTTCAACACTGCCTAGTGATGTCATAATCACAATATTGCTGTCATAGGCTGCGCTGGTTTTATCCGTCCGGATCATTTTAATAAACTCCAGACCACTCATATCTGGCATATCGATGTCGGTTAAAATCAGATCAAACTGTTCCTTTTCAAATAATTTAATGGCTTCGACGGGGCCAGACAGCTCGGTTAAATTATTAAAGCCAAGTTTGAGTATGGCTTTTTTGATCAGGCCGCGCTCAAAACCATTATCATCAACCATTACTATTTTTATTTCAGTATTATCGACAAAGTGATTCTTCACCTGTTTTTTATTTTTAGTGTTGTAGGTGTTAACAAAGTCCACGAAAGATTCAAACTCAACAGGCTTTGAAATAAAGTAGCCCTGCACCAGGTCACAACCTAGTTTTTTAAGCTCAATCATTTCTTCAGCTTTCTCAATGCCTTCGGCCGTGCATTTAACCAGCAGGCTGTGTGCCAGATCGATACTGGATTTCACGGCAATACGGGTATATTCGTTGTCTACAAAGTCAGTAACAAAAGACCTGTCAATCTTTAGTTCATTAAAGGGAATTCTGGTTAATTGCTGCAAACTTGAATAGCCGGTTCCATAATCGTCTATCGACAGAAGAAACCCCTGTATGCTCAGGCGCGTAAGATTTTCCAGTATGAGCGCATGGTTAGTAACAGTTGCAGACTCTGTAATTTCCAGTGTGATATACCGTGTCTCGATGCCCTGATCACAGACGATTTTATTAATCTTTTCGGCCATATCAATTTGATTGAGTATAGTCACTGAAAGATTGACAGCAATTGAAACCTTATGACCCATCTGATGTAATGCGTAGCAGTCCCTGGCGCTTTGTTCAATAACCTGATAACTGAGTTCTTCAATGCAATTGTTATCTTCAAGCTGAGGGATAAAAGCATAAGGAGAAACAATACCATCCTGCGGATGCAACCAGCGGACCAGCGCTTCTGCACCTACAACCATTCCACTTTCTAAATCAACTTTGGGCTGATAAAAGGTCACAAATTCTTTTCTTGTTACACCGGCAGTGATTTCATTGAGACTGTATTTATGTGTGTCTTCGCTCGGCTGCCATCTTTGAGCACTGCGATTCGCCTTGGTAATTAATGATTCAAGTTGCTCCGGCAATATGGGTTTTTGTATCGCGCCCAGTAGCTTAATGCCATACATATGAGACATTTTCTCCACTGACCCTAACAGCTTTGAATCAAGACCACTCAGTATGATAATCGCCGGGCTATAATGCAACTGGCTGATATGACGTAGCAGCTCTACACCATCCATGCCTGGCATATTAAGATCACAGATAACAATATCCATTTCAACCTGATTCAGTACAGATAAAGCATCACGCCCGTTAACTGCCGGCTGAACATTTTTAGCACCTATGGCTACCAGACTATTGCTAACCATCTCACGCTGAAAGTCATCATCCTCTACAACAAGAATTTTCTGCTTCTCTATATTCATACGATTTAATTTCTTTGACTCGATTTAGATACCAGCTGAGCTAATAATTCCTCAATAGCAGGCTCTAACCGACGCCAGCCTTCTTCTATCCCAAGCAGATCATTATTTGCTGCACTGTGTTCTATAAGCTCACAGATTTTAGCCAGATTAATGGCGCCTACCATACCGCAGGAACCTTTCATACGATGGGCAATACTGGCGACAGTATCTGTATCACCCAGAGTTATTTGTTCATATAAATCTGTTTTATCTCTGTTAATATGCGATAAAAAATCTTCTAAGATTTTCGTTTTTTCATCATCACCCTGTACGTAAAGATCAAGCACGCTATAGTCAATGACAGCACTGTCACCATCATTTTCTTTGTCGTCAGTCACGTAATCATCAGCAGCGGGCGCATCACTTGCACTGGAATCAGGTGCCGGCAGCCATTTCATCATCATTTCTTTCAGCTGGATCAGCTGAGCGGGTTTCACCAGCACGTCATCCATGCCCGCGTCTTCACACTGTTTGACTGCATCGACTAATGCATTAGCCGTCCAGGCAACCACAGGCGTAGGCTTTGCGCCTCTGATTCTTTCGGCTCTGCGCAGCTCGGTGGTAAATTCATAACCATCCATTACTGGCATGTGGCAGTCGGTAAGCACCATTGCAAAATCTCCCTCCAGCCATTTCTCCAGTGCCTCCCGGCCATTGCTGGCAATTTCATAACGCAAACCCAGTAACCTGAACTGATTACCCAGTAACTCACGGTTTAGCGGGTGATCATCAACGGCCAGTATCAATGGCGACTCGGCATCAGTCCGGTAAATCGGTGATACGGCTTTCTGTTTCACTTCAGGATGAAGCGCATGCAGCTCCTGTTCATCACTGCTGGCTGATACCGGCAGAAGCATGGTCAGGTAGAAAGTAGACCCTTCCCCCTCTTCACTCTCAACGCCAACTTTAGCATCCATTAATTCAGCCAGGCGCCTGCAAATCGACAGGCCTAATCCGGTACCGCCATATAATCGTTGTGTGTCATCACTGCCCTGCTGGTACTGATTAAATATTTTTTTCTGCACATCCACAGGTATACCTATACCGTTATCACTGACAGAAAAGCGAATAACTTCACCGCTTTCTTCAGCTGACAAATAATCAGCTTTAACTGTTATTTCACCGTGCGAAGTAAATTTAATGGCATTGCTGACAAAATTATTCAGTATCTGTGCCACTCTAAGCGAGTCGAAAATATGAGCCTTGTTGATGCGCGGGTCAACACTGGAATTAATGACAATATCTTTACTGCTGGCAATCGAAGTATAGGTATCAATAACATTTGAAATCACACTTGCTACCGAAGTAGATTGCAATGACAGCGACAGCTTACCTTCTTCTATCTTCGACCAGTCTAAAATATCATTAACGATACGCAGCAAATTGCGGGCAGACTCCCATGCCGTGTTTAAAGTGGGTAACTGCTTGTCACTGAGTCCGCTTAAGGAAAGCACTTCAAGCATACCCAGCATACCGGTTAACGGGGTACGAATTTCATGACTCATTGTCGCCAGAAAAGAATCTTTAGCACGGCTTGCATTCTCTGCCTTGAGAATAGATTTTTGCAGGTTTTCTTCGTTAAGGTGTTGCTGAGTAGTGTCATGAATAATACCGGCAAATTTTAAACCGGTATCAAGATCAAGCCGGCTAATACTCAGACCTATCGGAAAGGTCGTGCCATCTGCCCTGCGGGCAATGACATTTCGCCCTTTTCCAATAATCTTAGCATCACCGGTCTGCATATAGCCTGAAATATAGCCATTATGTTGAGTCCGGTCAGGCTCTGGCATCAGCATACTGACATTACTACCCACCAGCGTCGATAATTCATAGCCAAATAGCTCTTTCATTATTGGATTAACTTTTTCAATAATCCCTTTATTATTAATAATAACGATTCCGTCCAGCGCGGTATCAAACACGGCATTAAGCCGTGTTTCTGCTTCATTGACTTCGCGCTTGCCGCGACTAAAAACGATGGCAAGTGCAACAATAACAAGACTGGCAAGTGCCGAGCCGGCATAGATGAGCAGCCTGACAATATCATAAATCTCATACGCTTCATCCCGGCTTTGTTCAATAGCGATACCTGTTCCGAGCAAGTCATCCCATATCCAGTATCCAATCACATGCAGACCACGATAGTTAAGATAACCTTCAAGGTTATAACCGGTGTTACTTTTTATGGCCTGGCGAATAACATAAGTCAGCTGCTTACTACTGCCCGTGTCCGATAACTGCGGCGGTTCATTCAGGCGTATATTCAATGCACTATGCTGGTGGTAATTTATCAACCCTGCTTGTTGTAGCTGTTTTTCAAAGCGGCTATTGGTGAGCATAAGGCCTTCACGGTCAAACATATACGTTTCACCACTGACACCGATACCGCCCCGGCGCAACAACGGAAAGAGACCTGCATACGGGTTAAAGCGCAGCGTTAACAGTGCAACGACTTCGCCGCCATCGTCTCTTATTGGCGCGACAACAAACAATGTTTCAACATGTGGGTGACCATGCTGTGAGTTTTCCTGTTTCAGTGGCACATCTGACCGCATCACACGGCTGACCAGTGTCACTCCCTGCCAGGCATTTTGAAGTATATCGGGTTGCCGGATAAGTAAATTCTGGGTACCAACATTCGAATCTCTTGAAGAGGCCAGACTGATATTATCTTTATTGATAACAAAAAAGCCCTTATATTGCCCGCTGATCAACTGAGCTTTGAAATAGTCACGCAACTGCTGTTGAGCCGGCGAGCTGATCAGAGTAGCTTTATCTGGCGCTATATCAACAAGCTGTTTTACTAAATTGACAACTTCAGGATCATCAGCATAACCGCGAGCCACAAGCTGATTTTCATGGCGCCAAATAGTAAGCGCACTATCAATATTATTGATCACTGTTTGCAATGAACCTTGCAAGTTAGCGCGATAATACTGACCGAGCAAATAGAGCGTGCCATAAGCAATGGAGGCAATGAGAAACACAGCTACAAAAGCTGCCGCGAGTTGTGCAGAACCTAACCCCACCTTGGCAAAGTATTTAGTCGGTGTACCGGGCTCAGAGCTTGATTTCATATGGGTTACTAGCAGCACAGCTTTATGTGCTTCATTATTGATTTATATCAAAATTATACTAGGCAACTACACTAACTCAAGGCAGCTTTCAAAGTTATTACAATGCTGAAACAATAAAAAAAAGGGGCTGGATCAATACAGGATTAGGTGAGGGTTTAAAGCACCTGAATGCTCTACATACCAAGGCCCGGAGGTGAAAAAATTCTGCGTGAATATTTAATATAAACTACTCATCTTATTCGATTGATAAAATGCTAATCCTCCCTGCACCTTTAGTTAGTCCTGTTGCTACTTAGACAGGCACAAGTGTAATATGTAGTTAAGAGTGAAGGATAATAATTAGAGTACCGGATATTATCGCCTGAATAATCCGCGCACAAAATTAAAAAAAAGAATAGGATTTGTATCATGAACAACCTTCGATTTAACAAAGTATTTCTTAGCTCCTGTCTAGTCGCATTACTAGTTAATGGCTGTGGTGGAAATGTTGCGCCACCTCCGCCTGTAATTACACCTGCAGCCGATACACAGTTGAATTGTGATACTTATGTCACCGGTACCACAGCTAAAGACGATTTTTTATGCGCCCATAATGCGGTTAGAGCAACAGCTAACCCGGTACCTTCTCCAGAATTACCCGCACTAAGCTGGAATGATAATCTTGCAACCGTCGCACAGGCCTGGGCAGACCAGTGTAACTGGTCACATAATCCTGACAGAGCAGCTGAATATAATTCTCTAAGCGGTGAGGCTACCAGTGTCGGTGAAAATTTATACCTCACTACATTCAGCAATCCTGCTCCGGATGCGGCCGTTACTGCCTGGGCAGCTGAAGCCTCATCTTACGATTATGCAACAAATTCATGTGCGACTGGTGAGGTCTGCGGTCATTACACTCAGCTTGTATGGCGAGACACATTGAATGTGGGTTGCGGCATGAAATTGTGTTCTACAGTAGCAGGTACCACTATGACGAACGCCACGATAATGGTATGCAATTATGAAATGGCTGGTAACTGGATTGGTGTGGCACCTTACTAAACTAAAAAGGTGACGGTTATTTTTTTAATCTTACCGTCACCTGTATTTCCCTTCTTAACATCTGTAATTACTTCCTCCTGCAAATGCTGACTATCCGGTGCTTTATTTAAAAGAGGGTATTCACTCTGCCTCCTTTACTATTTGTTTTTATA
>JAOULC010000010.1 GCA_029882215.1 Gammaproteobacteria bacterium
TGCTCCTAGTACGAGAGGACCGGAGTGGACGTTCCACTGGTGTTCGGGTTGTCATGCCAATGGCATTGCCCGGTAGCTACGAACGGAACTGATAACCGCTGAAAGCATCTAAGCGGGAAGCAGGCCTCAAGATGAGATTTCCCTGGGCCTTTAAGGCCCCCTAAGAGCCCTTATAGACTATGAGGTTGATAGGCTGGGTGTGGAAGTGCAGTAATGCA
This sequence comes from Gammaproteobacteria bacterium, assembly GCA_029882215.1. Lineage (GTDB taxonomy): Bacteria > Pseudomonadota > Gammaproteobacteria > SZUA-229 > SZUA-229 > JAUVDT01. The sequence continues at coordinate 219 of JAOULC010000010.1, forward strand.
TTGAGCTAACCAGTACTAATTGCTCGAGAGGCTTGACCATATAACCCCAAGTGATTTGGTGGTTATGGGTAAGCTAGACAACATGTGAGTAACACGAGAAAGAAGTGGATAATATCCGTCTTTGATACAAAACATAACACTTGAATGACACAGCATGCGGCCCGGTTGTTAGGTATAACAGCTAGGCACAAAGAATTGCTTGGCGGCAATAGCGAGTTGGACCCACCTGATCCCATCCCGAACTCAGAAGTGAAACGATTTAGCGCCGATGGTAGTGTGGGGTTTCCCCATGTGAGAGTAGGACACCGCCAGGCTTATACACCTAAAATCCCCCGTTCATTAACTTGGACGGGGGATTTTTTTTGAATGTGATTTTATTTTTAAAGCTCGATTTTAGATGTTTTATATTTGTGAAGTAAGCTGTTAATAATATTGCTGTTGATGTGTTGTACTGATAATTAGAGTGCTATTTGAAATGTTTAAGATTTACTCATTTAGCTGGTGTTTAAAACGAGCTTCTTCTAGCTGTTTGCTTATTGTATGCTTAATAATGATTTCTCTGTCAGCTTCCGATATTTCTACAAAATCTATACACAGTGTTTTCGTTGAATCTTCTTGTTTAATGCGTATGACGCGTCCGGTACAGATAATACCTTTCATTTCAGGTAACAAAAGGAGCTTGATCATGACTAAATCCTGCTCAGAAAAACTGTTATTTGTTTTTATGGCTATTCCTGATGCACTTAAGTCTATTTCAGTGACAAGTTGATTGGAGCTTTGCGGAGATGTTTCTATAATATGTGTACTTATTAAGTCGATTTTTTTATTTATTATCTCGAAATAGCTTGCGATATCGGCTGTATTTCTTTTAATTCTATTTAATAGCATCTGAGCCTCAAGGTCCAGAGCACTGATTGCCGAGCCTAATAAAAATGATGTTTGATCCGCCTTCAAGTCAGATAGTTTCTTACCATATGCTAGTGTTTCTATGCTGATCTGGACATTGTCTTTTATTCTGAAAAACTTTCTCTGGTCTGTTTCGCTGCTACTCATATTACTTTTCTTCCTCGTTGTAGTTCTTTATATCGAGAATTTTATCTTCCACAGGTGTTGCTGACTGACGTATTTTTATTTCGACCCTACGGTTTTTTGCTCTACCAGCAGCGGTATTGTTGCTCTCCAGGGGTTTGGTATCTGCATGGCCTTGCACTGACAATCGACTGGCTTGAATATTTTGAGCATTTATTATCGACTTGAGCACAGAAACGGCTCTCGATGATGAAAGTTCCCAGTTGGATCTGAACAAGTAAGTATAAATCGGAATATTATCAGTATGTCCGGATACGATAATATCGCCAGGGGTAGACTTAACTAAAAAGCTGATTTTCTTCATGATTTTTTCAAAGCTCTTATTTAAAGTCGCGCTACCGGAGGGGAAAGAGCCTTTTTCACTAATTCGTATAATGATTTCCTGGTTTTTACCAACCACCTCAATAGTTCCTTTGCTAATCTCTTGTTTTAAAGCCGCTTTTATGCGTTTGGTAGACTCATTGATTTTTTTCTGTGTCTCTTTTTCAAGTTCCTTTTTTATTTCTTCGCGAGCCTTGTTGTTTATACTGTTTGAATCAGTAAATTTTATATTACGTTTGGGGCGATCAGTTGTATTTTGTTTGAGTATGCGGATCTTTGTAGGAACCGGCTTACCAGGGCTAAATTCCTTCGAGATAATGCTCGTTCCTTTGGGTATTTCCTTAGTTTTAATATCTCTTTGAACACCAAAAGCCTCTTTCATTGAGCCAGCTAGTTGCTTGAATTTAAGAACATCCATTTCGGAAAACGAGAGCAATAGTACAAAAAAACACATTAGAAGTGACATCAAGTCAGCAAAGGTTGCCATCCATGCAGGGGCACCAGCAGGAGGGCATTTTTTCTGTGCGGTTTGTTCTGACATAGTGCTATTCTTCGTCAGCTGACTTACGCTTGCCTTCTGGCAGGAATGTCTTCAGTAGTTCTTCAAGTACCCTGGGATTGATGCCTTCCTGTATAGCGCTTATTGTTTCGAGAATCAGGTCTTTATTAACGCGTTCTTCGTCACTACGTAAACTAAGTTTGTCGGCTATAGGTATGGCAAAGGCATTTGCCAGGACAGCGCCATAAAGCGTGGTCAATAATGCAACAGCCATCGCTGGGCCAATGGTTTTAGGGTCTTCCATATTTGCCAGCATTTGCACCAGACCAACCAGTGTTCCGATCATTCCCATCGCTGGCGCAATATTGCCAAGTGTTGAAAAGAAACTTTGTCCGATTTCATGCCTTTCGATGGTTTGATTTATATCTTTATTTAACATTTTGCGTACTAGCTCAGGCGGGTGACCATCAACGCACAGCATAATGCCTTTTTTGAGGAAAGGGTTTTCTACTTCGTGTTGCTCGAGTGCTACCATGCCTTCTTTTCTGGCTATCTGAGCAAGCTGAACTGCCTGATCGATCAACTCCTGTGAGTTTATTGATTTGTGCAAAAATGCTTTAAGGCCTACTTTAAATGAGCCAAGAAACTGAGACATTGTAAAGCTCATTAATACAACGGCGAAGCTGCCTAAGAGAACGATTAATATGGACGGTATATTGATAAAAAGAAGTACTGATCCGCCGGTTGCAATTGCCGCTATGATAATACCAAATGCGCCTATTAAGCCTAATAATGTTGCAATATCCACTCTTTGTGCTCTCTACATGTCTAATTGTTAAAAGTATGCGAGATATATCTCTCGCTAAAGGACTATTTTCAGTTTCTTTATTCAGTTATTGTAGTCAACAATAGTGAAAAATGACCTTTTTTCGTAAATGTTTATACATATAGAATAAAACTTATAAAGAAGTAGATTTTGAATTCAGAACAGAGCCATAAACTGTCAAAAGAACGAATTGAAAGCCAGATAGCAAGTTGTAGTGCTGATATGGTGCCGCTTATTCATGTGTTTGAGGAACTGGATTCAACTAACCAATGGGTGTTAGATCACCTGTCTGCCGGTTTTGAGCAGTCCATGCTATGTGTAGCAGAGTCGCAAATAGCAGGGCGTGGACGAGCAGGTCGAAGTTGGTGTTCCCCTTCGGGCGGAAATGTATACATGAGTTTTAGTCATGTAGCGATGATGACTCGCGGAAATGTCTCTGCAATTTCTCTGGTAGTTGGTCTGGCTGTTGTGCGAGTTCTGAGCAAAAAAGGTGTTGGCGGTGTTTCCTTAAAGTGGCCTAATGATATCCTGATTGATGGTCGAAAACTTGCAGGTATACTCATCGAGTCAAAAGCACGAAACAGCGAACTTGTATTGGTCATCGGTGTCGGTATTAATGTGAAAGTGCCTTTGGATTTTAATATCAGTTCTGAAACTGGCTGGATAGATTTATCGACCAAAGGTGTGCTGCTGTCTGATCGAAATGAATTAATAAGCCTACTTTATATAGAATGTCAGAAAATGATTGATGAATTTAGTCATAGTGGTTTTTTAGTCTTTCGAAGCGAGTGGATGAGCCATGACTACTTTGCAGGAAAAGAAGTAAAAATAGTTGATCGCGAAAAGATTATTCATCGTGGTACTGAAATGGGTGTGGATGAAGAAGGTTGCTTGCTTGTTAGATCGGGTGAAGAAATAAAGCGGGTTTTCTCTGGTGATGTATCTTTACGAGTCAATAATGAAAGTTGATACAATTCTTTGTATAGATATTGGAAATAGCCGAATAAAGTGGGCTGTTTGTAAATTATCCGATATGAGTTTTTTAGAGGCTGGGGTTATGGCCAATAATGACCTGATGCTACCTGCTCTCGATAAGGTCTTTGGTGTAATGAAATCACAACCGGTTTGGATTGGCGCGGTAGCTTCAGACGAGCAAAAACGAAATATCACTTGCTGGTTTGAAAAAAACTGGAAGCAATCCGTGGTATTTATAGAGCCTGATATTGAAAGGTTCCACCACTTGAATGGTTATAATAGCAAATCGTCCCTTGGTGTTGATCGCTGGTTGGCCATGGTGGCAGCGCATTTCTATTATAAAAGCAAACTCTGTGTTATCGATGCAGGAACGGCTATTACGATGGATGTCATAGATGCTGCAGGTGAGCATGCTGGTGGAGTAATTATGCCCGGCAGACGGCTAATGACGCAGTCTCTTGTGCGAGGGACTGCAAGGATTGAAGTGAATCTCGCTGTTGATGATTCGGTGGTGCTGGCAGACAACACAACTAAAGGTGTACATAGTGGCGTTATGGCATGTCTGGTTGGTGGTGTTGAAAGGGTCTTGTCAGAAGTTAAAAAGCAACATGGCGATCTTACTATTTTAGTGACGGGAGGGGATGCGGAATTAATAAAGTCGTCACTGAATATTAAGGTAGCTTTAGAAAAACACCTGGTATTGCAAGGGGTGGGGATAATAGCTCGGGATGCGTATGCGTAATATATTTTTAGTTTTACTGGCAGCAAATGTAACTGTGTATCTGTTGTATTTTTATGGCCCGGAGAATGGAGAGAAGCCTAAGGCGGCTCTTCCAGAAAATGTAACAAAGTTAGTGTTGCTAAGCGAGGTGGATAAGGCCTCTTTAACACCTGAAAAAAATGCAGAGGAGTCAGACGTTGTTGAGGAAGTAAAGGTTGCCGATGTAGTAGTCGATAAAAAATGTTATACGATCGGCCCTTTTAGAGAGGAATCCGAGATTGAGGGCTTTAAAACTAAAATAAAAAGTAAAGTAAAAGAAATAGGAATAAGAGAGCGAATAGAAAAAGAGCACTGGCGCTATCTTGTTTACTTGCCAAATAAAGGGACTAAAGAAAAAGCTGTAAAAATGGCGGCCGATCTTGCGCGCAAGGGCATGAAGGATTATTACGTAATCGCCAGAGGAGAATATAAAAACAGTATTTCACTGGGTCATTTTAAAGATAAACTTCTTGCAGAAAAGCGATTGAATGCGATAACTCAAATGTCATATAAGCCGAAAATTCAGGCAATAGAGAAAGAATATACACTGTTTTGGCTTGATTATGTGGCAAACGATCAGAATGGCTTGAGTAGTAAAACACTGGAAGGATTTGAGTTGGAAGATTCAATTCATCAATTTAAACGAGAATGTGCAAAATAATAGTTGCGTTATGGGGACTCTTTCTTTATTATTGCGCGCTTGATTTAGCCGGCGTAGCTCAGTTGGTAGAGCAACTGACTTGTAATCAGTAGGTCCCGTGTTCGATTCATGGTGCCGGCACCATATTTCATCAATCCTTGTTCAGAGGAGTGGTAAAAAGAAAGCGTTGTATGTTCGCGCTTCTGAAAGCAAGATAAAAGTGACAGAAATCACTGTAAAAAGTCATTTTATGTTGCTGTTTATTCTAAAAATTATTGACAGCCGGTGCATGATAAAGCAAAATGCACGGCTTCCAGTGATCTGGAGGGGTTCCCGAGCGGCCAAAGGGGGCAGACTGTAAATCTGCTGGTTCATCCTTCGGAGGTTCGAATCCTCCCCCCTCCACCATATTTAATATGACTGGTAGTAGATGGAAGTAGATTGTTCAGCGGGTGTAGTTTAATGGTAGAACTTCAGCCTTCCAAGCTGATCGCGTGGGTTCGATTCCCACCATCCGCTCCACTGGATTACTAGTGGTTGGCTACTAAAAACTGAAGTTGAGGTGTGTGGTTTGGTTGTGGGTTACTGAAAGGTACGGGCAGCTGGTTGGCAGCTCGAAGTCAGTTTTTAGTGTCTAACTGCCCATATAGCTCAGGCGGTAGAGCGCATCCTTGGTAAGGATGAGGTCACCGGTTCAACTCCGGTTATGGGCTCCACTAATTAACAGTAACTTATAGCAGTAATTTTTTAATAATAATTTACCCTGGAGAGACGTTTCCATGTCTAAGGAAAAGTTCGAACGTAATAAACTACATGTAAACGTGGGCACAATTGGTCACGTTGACCATGGTAAAACCACTCTGACAGCTGCACTGACTAAGTGTATGGCAGAAAAATTTGGTGGTGCTGTTAAAGCATTTGATCAGATTGATAACGCACCTGAAGAAAGAGCGCGTGGTATCACGATCGCCACTTCACACGTTGAATATGAGTCAGATACACGTCACTACGCGCACGTTGACTGCCCGGGACACGCTGACTATGTAAAGAACATGATCACTGGTGCTGCTCAAATGGACGGCGCGATTTTAGTATGTTCAGCGGCTGATGGCCCGATGCCACAAACTCGTGAGCACATTTTGTTGTCGCGTCAGGTTGGTGTGCCGTACATCCTGGTATTCATGAATAAAGCCGATATGGTTGATGATGCTGAGCTGATCGAGCTGGTTGAAATGGAAATCCGTGAGTTATTAGATCTTTATGATTTCCCAGGTGATGACACGCCTATCGTTGTTGGTTCTGCATTAAAAGCACTGGAAGGTGATACGTCAGAAATTGGTGTTGAAGCGATCTACAAGCTGGTAGATGCAATGGATTCTTACATTCCTGATCCAGTGCGTGATACAGACAAAGACTTCCTGATGCCGGTAGAAGATGTGTTCTCTATTTCAGGTCGTGGAACAGTAGTCACGGGTCGTATCGAGCGCGGTATTATCAATACTGGTAACGAAATCGAAATCGTTGGTATTCGCGAAACTCAAACCACGACATGTACGGGTGTTGAGATGTTCCGCAAGCTGCTTGACGAAGGTCGTGCGGGTGATAACGTCGGTCTGTTATTACGTGGTACTAAGCGTGAAGATGTTGAGCGTGGTCAGGTATGTTGCAAGCCTGGTTCGGTTAAGCCGCACACAACATTTGAAACAGAAGTTTATATTCTGAGCAAAGATGAAGGTGGCCGTCATACGCCATTCTTTAACAACTACCGTCCACAGTTCTACTTCCGTACAACTGATGTGACCGGTGCTTGTGATCTGCCAGAAGGTGTAGAAATGGTAATGCCAGGTGATAACGTCAAAATGACAGTTACCCTGATTGCTCCAATCGCGATGGAAGAAGGTTTACGCTTCGCAATTCGTGAAGGCGGCCGTACTGTAGGTGCGGGCGTTGTAAGTAAAATTATCGAGTAATCGGTCGTTTTACGTAACAGCTGGCAATGCTTTGAGTGTTGCCAGCTGTTCTAGTTTAGGCCAGTGGCTCAATTGGTAGAGCAGCGGTCTCCAAAACCGCAGGTTGGGGGTTCGAGTCCCTCCTGGCCTGCCACTTTTAATAAAGTAGCTGGTGTAATAATGGTCGCAGTAAGCGAATCTGGAAAGTCTAAATTAGATACAATTAAGCTGTTGTTGGCTTTGGTGTTGCTGGGGTTAGGAGTTGCTGGATTTTATTATCTAGAGAACGAGTCTCAGTTATATCGTGTGCTCGCTTTGCTTGCGGTTAGTGCAGTGGCTGTTGGTGTGGTTTATACAACCGCGCTGGGGCGTCGTATCAATGGTTTCAGAAAAGACTCCTTCTTGGAGGTCCGGAAAGTCGTGTGGCCTTCTCGTCAAGAAACTATCCAAACTACTCTGATTGTAATCGTAGCTGTATTTATCATTGGAATCTTCCTGTGGTTGCTTGATATGCTTCTGTTGTGGGGTGTTCAGGTGCTCACTGGTCAGGGAGGCTAGTAAATGGCTATGCGTTGGTATGTTGTACATGCTTATTCCAACTTTGAGGCAAAGGTAAGTCGTTCGCTGCGCGAGCAGGCTGAGCTTCATGGTGTTGCAGATAAGTTTGGTGAAATTCTGGTTCCCACTGAAGAAGTGGTTGAGATCAGGGAAGGATCAAAGCACCGAAGTGATCGAAAGTTTTTCCCCGGTTATGTCCTAGTGCATATGGAAATGAATGACGATACTTGGCATCTGGTAAAAAATACGCCAAAAGTCTTAGGCTTTATTGGTGGTACCTCTGATAAGCCTGCGCCGATTTCTGATAAAGAGGCAGCAGCTATATTGCAGCGCGTACAGGATGGTGTAGAAAAGCCAAGACCTAAGGTGTTGTATGAAACAGGTGAGGTTGTGCGGGTTACCGATGGTCCATTCAATGACTTTAATGGGGTTGTTGAAGAAATCGATTATGAGAAGAATAGACTAAAAGTTGCGGTTCTGATTTTTGGTCGCTCTACTCCTGTTGAATTAGGTTTTGGTCAGGTAGAAAAAGCCTAATAATCCAATTTTATTTTACTTATTAACCCAATGGGGAGCCGAGAGGCGCTTGCACCCGACGGAGAGTTATAATGGCTAAGAAAGTCCAGGCTTACATCAAGCTGCAGGTTAAGGCAGGTGAAGCAAATCCAAGTCCACCAGTTGGTCCAGCTTTGGGTCAGCATGGTGTTAACATCATGGAGTTCTGTAAGGCGTTTAACGCGGCTACTCAAAGTATAGAAAAAGGCTTGCCAGTACCGGTTATCATTACTGTTTATGCAGATCGTAGCTTCACATATGTTACTAAATCAACACCGGCATCGGTTCTTCTTCGTAAGATCTCAGGTGTTGCAAAAGGTAGTTCTACTCCTAACACTGTAAAAGTGGGTTCTGTGACTCGTGCGCAGTTAGAGGAAATAGCAACGTCTAAGAAATCAGATTTAACAGCTGCTAATATGGATGCGGCTGTTAGAACTATTGCAGGTACTGCGCGTAGTATGGGTCTGACTGTAGAGGGTGTTGAGTAATGGCTAAGTTATCTAAACGTGCAAAAATCTTTGCTGAAAAAGTAGATTCAAACAAGTCTTACACTATAGATGAAGCGTTCTCATTGGTAAAAGAACTTGCTAATGCAAAGTTTGCGGAGTCTATCGATGTGGCTGTTAATCTGGGTATCGACCCTAAGAAGTCTGATCAGGTTGTTCGCGGCGCTACCATTATGCCAAACGGTACAGGTAAAACTGTACGTGTTGCTGTATTCGCTCAGGGTGCTAATGCAGATGCCGCTAAAGAAGCTGGTGCTGATGTGGTTGGTTTTGAAGATCTGGCTGAGAGCATTAAAGGTGGTGATCTGAACTTTGATGTTGTAATTGCTTCTCCGGATGCAATGCGCGTGGTTGGTGCATTAGGTCAGGTGCTTGGTCCTCGTGGCTTAATGCCTAATCCAAAAGTGGGTACCGTTACTCCTGATGTGGCTACGGCTGTTAAGAACGCAAAGTCGGGCCAGGTTCGCTATCGTGCGGACAAGGGTGGTATTATTCATGCTTCAATCGGCAAGGCTGACTTTGAAAATGATGCGTTAAAAGGCAATCTTGCTGCACTGATTTCTGATTTGAATAAAGCAAAGCCATCGCAGGCTAAAGGTGTCTACTTGAGGAATATTGCGATTTCTTCAACCATGGGCCCTGGTGTCAGAGTCGATATCTCAAGTTTATAAAGTTTTGACCGTATAGCCTGCTTGCAGGCTGTATGTACGTCAAAGACCGTGGGTGTGAGTAATGAACGTTACTCGCTTAATTGATATAAGTCTGCCTACGCAGGCGGTAGTCCCGAATTTTCGGTTCGCCGTAGGTTGGTTGCTCCCCGGAGTAACTTGTATTAGATCGGATTTTTAAATCCATTAGATCTGGAGAAGTAAACGTGGCATTAAATCTCGAAGACAAAAAAAGCATTGTCGCTGAGGTTGCTGCGGTTGCTGCTACAGCCCATTCGGCTGTTGCTGCTGAGTACAGTGGTTTAACGGTTGGTGAAATGACCGAGTTACGTGTTAAAGCACGTAATGAGGGTGTTTACCTGAGGGTTGTGAAAAATACTTTAGCTCGTAGAGCATTTGAAGGAACTGATTTTGAGTGTATGGCAGATGACCTGGTAGGTCAGCTTGTGCTTGCGCTATCAATTGAAGATCCGGGTTGTGCTGCTCGTGTAATTAAAGATTTTTCAAAAGAACATGACAAATTAGTCACCAAAATGGTGTCGATTGGTGGTCAGAAACTGGAAGCGTCAGCACTGGCGCAACTGGCGAGCTTACCTACTTATGATCAGGCTATCAGCATGCTGATGTCGGTTATGAAAGCACCGGTTGAGAAATTTGTTCGTACTTTGGCAGAACCGCACACTAAGATGGTTCGTACTGTTGCGGCAGTTCGTGATCAGAAACAGGCGTCTGCATAATTTAAATTAAATGATTTAACCTCGGTTGAATCGAACTGAAAAGAATACTGGAGAATTACCGTGGCTGTATCTAAAGATGATATTTTAGACACTATTTCAAATATGTCTGTAATGGAAGTTGTTGAGTTAATCGAAGCAATGGAAGAGAAGTTCGGCGTTTCTGCTGCTGCAGCTGTTGCTGTTGCTGCACCTGCTGCTGCTGGTGAAGCTGCTGCTGAAAAAGAAGACTTTGATGTTGTTATGACTTCTTTCGGCGAAAATAAAGTAGCTGTAATCAAAGCTGTTCGTGGCATTACAGGTCTTGGTCTTAAAGAAGCTAAAGAGATGGTTGAAGGCGTTCCTTCTACTATTAAAGAAGCTGCACCTAAAGGCGAAGCTGAAGAAATCAAGAAAACTCTGGAAGAAGCTGGCGCTGCTGTCGATCTTAAATAGTAAGCTTCAGACACTTGCTGAATATCAGTATATTTCGGCTTGATTGAAAGGCTGGTGACGAATTTGTCGCCGGCCTTTTCCTGCTTGTGGTTACAGGATTTGTAACACAGGCTGTATAATTTAATTGGCAATATTTACTTAAGAGGATTCCCGATGGCATATTCCTTTACCGATAAAAAACGCATCCGCAAGGATTTCGGTAAACGCGCTGCAGTCGTAGATGTACCTTATTTACTATCGACTCAGATCAAATCCTATCGCTCATTTCTTCAGCAGGATCAAAAACCTGAAGGAAGGGACGAGTCCGGTTTGCATGGCGCTTTCAAATCAGTGTTCCCTATTGTCAGTTACAATGGTTACGTTTCCCTTGAGTATGTTAGTTACCGTTTAGGTGAGCCTGCTTTTGACGTTAAAGAATGTCAGTTGCGTGGCATGACGTATTCATCGCCTCTTCGAGTTGTCCTGCGTCTGGTAATTTGTGATAAAGACGCACCAGGTAAGAAGAAGGTAGTAAAGGATATTAAAGAGCAAGAAGTTTACATGGGTGAGCTTCCGCTAATGACAGATAACGGTACATTTGTTATCAATGGTACTGAACGGGTTATTGTTTCGCAGCTTCATCGCTCACCTGGTGTTTTCTTTGATCATGATAAAGGAAAGACACATTCGTCAGGTAAGTTGCTCTATTCTGCCCGCGTTATTCCTTACCGTGGTTCATGGCTGGACTTCGAGTTTGACCCTAAAGATTCTGTTTTCGTTCGTATAGATCGTCGCCGTAAACTTCCGGCTACTGTACTTATGCGTGCTTTAGGTTATAGTTCAGAAGAAATTCTGGATATATTCTTCGATACAATTGATTTCACACTAAATAAAGACACGGTTGCATTTGAAATGACACCTGATCGTCTGCGTGGTGCATCACTGACCTTCGATATTAAGCTTGGCAAGAAAGTGCTGGTTGAGGCAGGGCGTCGTGTAACCATGCGTCATATCAAAGAGATGGAACAGGCTGAAATTTCAAAGCTTGAAGCACCGCATGATTACTTGCTGGAAAAAGTGCTGTCTCATGACATTATTGATGAGTCGACTGGCGAAGTTATTGCTGCTGCAAACAGTGAGTTTACTGAAGAGCTGATTGAAAAACTTATCGAAGCGAAAGTTAAGAAATTCAAAGTACTTTATACGAATGATCTTGATAAGGGTCCGTATATTTCAAACACGCTAGCGATTGATTCAACGACCACTCAGCTAGAAGCGATGGTAGAAATTTATCGTATGATGCGTCCTGGTGAGCCACCAACAAAAGATGCCGCAGAAAATCTGTTTAGCAATCTTTTCTTTGCATCAGAGCGTTATGACTTATCTGGTGTCGGTCGGATGAAATTCAACCGCCGTCTTGGTCGTGAAGAGTCGACAGGTGAAGGTATCTTATACGATGGCAAGTACTTTGCTGCCCGTAAAGATGATACATCTAAAGAATTGGTAGAGAGTCTAGGTGAATCATCAGATATTCTTGACGTTCTGAAACGTCTGATTGATATTCGCAATGGTAATGACATCGTAGATGATATTGATCATTTAGGTAATCGTCGTATTCGCTGTGTAGGCGAAATGGCTGAGAACGTTTTCCGCGTCGGTCTGGTGCGGGTTGACCGTGCCGTAAAAGAGCGTCTGACGCTGGCTGAGTCTGAAGGTCTGATGCCACAAGACCTGATCAATGCTAAGCCTGTAGCTGCTGCGGTTAAAGAGTTCTTCGGCTCAAGTCAGTTATCACAGTTCATGGATCAAAATAATCCGTTATCTGAAATTACTCACAAGCGTCGTGTATCAGCATTAGGGCCGGGTGGTTTAACGCGTGAGCGTGCCGGATTTGAAGTGCGTGATGTTCATCCAACGCATTACGGTCGTTTATGTCCAATTGAAACACCAGAGGGACCAAACATCGGTTTGATCAACTCGTTGGCTGTTTATTCGCAAACTAATAATTACGGTTTCCTTGAAACGCCGTATAGAAAAGTAGTCGATGGTGTTGTTACCGATGAGGTGGATTATTTATCTGCCATCGAAGAAAGTAACTATGTGATCGCACAGGCGAATGTCAACGTAGATGCACAGGGTAAGATCTGTGATGACATGGTAACCGTGCGTCACAGAAATGAATTTACTATGTCAACGCCAGATAAGGTGACTTATATGGATGTCTCGCCAAAGCAGATCGTTTCTGTTGCGGCGTCTCTGATTCCGTTCCTGGAGCACGATGATGCTAACCGTGCCCTGATGGGCTCAAACATGCAGCGTCAGGCCGTCCCGACGTTGCGTGCTGATAAGCCGGTTGTTGGAACAGGCATGGAGCGTACTGTTGCTATCGACTCTGGTGCAACCGTTGTTGCTACCCGTGGTGGTATCGTCGATGCCGTTGATGCATCACGAATCGTTATTCGTGTGAACGACAGTGAGACAGCTGACACTGATTCAATGGTTGATATTTATAACCTGACTAAATACACACGATCCAATCAGAACACCTGTATTAACCAGAAACCGTTGGTGAGCCTGGGTGATGTAGTTGCTCGTGGTGATGTGCTGGCAGATGGCCCGTCGACAGACCTCGGCGAACTCGCACTTGGGCAGAATATGATGGTTGCCTTCATGCCGTGGAATGGTTACAACTTCGAGGATTCGATTCTGATTTCAGAACGTGTTGTTGAAGAAGATCGTTACACGACAATCCATATTCAGGAATTAACCTGTGTCGCGCGTGATACTAAGCTTGGCTCTGAAGATATCTCGGCTGATATCCCGAATGTTTCTGAAGGTTTGTTATCAAAACTTGATGAATCGGGTATTGTCTATATCGGTGCTGAAGTTAAACCGAATGATATTCTGGTCGGTAAAGTAACACCTAAAGGTGAAACCCAGCTGACACCAGAAGAAAAATTACTGCGTGCTATATTTGGTGAAAAAGCATCTGACGTTAAAGATACTTCTTTGCGTGTACCTTCGAGCGTCAGTGGAACCGTTATCGGTGTTCAGGTCTTTACCCGCGATGGTGTTGAAAAAGACAGGCGTGCACTGGAAATTGAAGAAGAGCAGCTGCAGGGTATCCGTAAGGATATTGCAGATCAGTGGCGTATTATCGAAGCGGATATCAAGTCACGTATCCGTAATCTGATTACCGGTCAGGTTGCTGCTGGCGGACCAAATGGTCTGAAATCCGGCGATAAGGTTTCATCTACTTACCTGGATGACCTGGATACTGCCAAGCTGTCTGAAATTCGCATGAAAGACGATGCCTTAAATGACCAGGTAGAGCGGATGTCGGCTCAGCTGACTTCGCAGCGTGAGCGTCTGGATGCTTTCTTTGATGAGAAGAAAAGTAAGATCACAGGCGGTGATGATTTGGCGCCGGGTGTTCTGAAAATGATCAAAGTATACCTTGCTGTTAAGCGACGTATGCAGCCAGGTGATAAAATGGCGGGTCGTCACGGAAACAAAGGTGTTGTTTCAATGATTGTACCGGTTGAAGATATGCCGCATATGGCTGATGGCACGACTGTGGATATCGTACTGAATCCGCTGGGTGTACCTTCGCGTATGAACGTGGGTCAGATACTCGAAACTCATCTGGGTATGGCAGCGAAAGGTCTTGGTGTAAAAATTGGCAAGATGCTGGATAGTAATGCAAATGCGGCAGAGATGCGTGATTTCCTTGGTCAGGTTTATAACCATAGCGGCGATGTTAAGCAGGAAAACTTAAATGAGTTTACTGATGCCGAAGTGATGAATATGTCTAACAACCTTCGGGGTGGTGTGCCAATGGCAACACCGGTTTTCGACGGTGCAGCTGAAACAGATATTCGTGCAATGTTAAAACTCGCCGATCTGTCTGAGACAGGTCAAACTACATTGTGGGATGGCCGCACGGGTGAGCAATTCGATCGTCCGGTAACCGTGGGTTACATGTATGTATTGAAACTTAATCACCTTGTTGATGATAAGATGCATGCCCGTTCTACTGGTCCGTATTCTCTGGTAACGCAGCAGCCTCTGGGCGGTAAAGCTCAGTTTGGTGGTCAGCGTTTCGGTGAGATGGAAGTCTGGGCGCTGCAGGCATATGGCGCGGCTTACACATTGCAGGAAATGCTAACTGTTAAGTCTGATGACGTAGCTGGTCGTAACAAAATGTATAAAAATATCGTTGATGGCGATCATAGAATGGAAGCTGGTATGCCAGAGTCGTTCAATGTATTGCTGAAAGAGATTCGTGCTCTGGCCATTAATATTGAACTGGAACAGGGTTTCTGATCGGGCGAAGTTATCGCCGCTTTATCCGGCGATAACCTTGATTGATTTATTTACGATTACAACCGATTTATCTTTAGGAGATAGGCCTTGAAAGATCTGCTCAAGCTTATAAAGCAACAAGGTCATGTTGAAGACTTTGATGCCATTCGTATTGGTCTTGCATCACCCGACATGATTCGTTCATGGTCATACGGCGAAGTAAAAAAGCCGGAGACTATTAATTACCGTACTTTCAAACCGGAACGTGACGGATTGTTTTGTGCCAAGATATTTGGTCCGATCAAGGATTTTGAATGCCTGTGTGGTAAATACAAGCGTTTAAAGCACCGCGGTGTTGTTTGTGAAAAATGTGGTGTTGAGGTTACTCAGTCTAAAGTTCGCCGAGATCGTATGGGTCATATCGACCTGGCGAGCCCGGTTGCACATATCTGGTTTTTGAAGTCACTGCCGTCCCGTATTGGTTTGCTGTTGGATATGACGCTGCGTGAAATTGAGCGTGTGCTTTACTTTGAAGCGTTTGTGGTCACAGACCCTGGTATGACCACGCTTGAGCCAAAGCAGTTGTTAACAGATGAAACGTATTTGGAAGCGATTGAAGAGCACGGTGATGAGTTTGAAGCACTGATGGGTGCTGAAGCAATTTACAAATTATTGTCGCGTCTTGATCTTGAAAAAGAAACGGTTCAGTTACGTGAAGATATGGGAGCCACCAAATCTGAAACTAAACTGAAGCGACTTTCAAAGCGTTTGAAACTGGTTGAGTCATTCATTCAGTCTGGCAACAAGCCGCAATGGATGATTATGACAATTCTGCCGGTTCTGCCGCCAGATTTACGACCATTGGTTCCGCTTGATGGAGGTCGATTTGCAACCTCTGATCTGAATGACTTATATCGTCGCGTTATCAATCGTAATAACCGTCTGAAGCGTCTGTTAGAGCTTTATGCACCTGACATCATTGTGCGTAATGAAAAACGTATGTTACAAGAGTCGGTTGATGCATTGCTGGATAACGGCCGTCGTGGTCGTGCGATTACCGGTACTAACAAGCGCCCACTTAAATCTTTGGCTGATATGATCAAAGGTAAGCAGGGTCGTTTCCGTCAGAACTTGTTAGGTAAGCGTGTTGATTACTCGGGTCGTTCGGTTATCGTGGTTGGTCCTAAGCTGAAATTGCATCAGTGCGGTCTGCCGAAGAAAATGGCGCTGGAATTATTCAAGCCGTTTATCTTCTCTAAACTACACCGTCGTGGCCTGGCTACTACGATTAAAGCGGCTAAGAAGCTGGTTGAGAAAGAAGGTGCGGAAGTTTGGGATATCCTCGATGAAGTTATTCGCGAGCATCCTGTTATGTTAAACCGTGCACCTACATTGCATAGACTGGGTATTCAGGCGTTCGAGCCGGTACTGATTGAAGGTAAAGCAATTCAGCTGCACCCGTTAGTTTGTACCGCATTTAACGCTGACTTTGATGGCGACCAAATGGCGGTACACGTGCCATTGTCAATAGAAGCGCAGTTAGAAACACGTGCCTTAATGTTGTCGACGAATAACGTGCTGTCCCCGGCTTCCGGTGAGCCAATTATAGTACCGTCTCAGGATATCGTTCTGGGTTTGTATTATATGACGCGTACATCAATCAATGACAAAGGTGAAGGCATGTACTTTGCTGATGTGACTGAAGCTGAGCGTGCTTATGAAAGTGGCGTAGTGTCATTGCAATCTTTCGTTAAAATTCGTATCAAAGAAGTTTCTCAGGATGCGAACGGCGAAAGAGTTGTAACTCGTAAGATCTATGAGACGACTGTTGGTCGTGCAATTATCTCTGATATATTGCCAGATAATATCCCATTTGAAGTGGTTGACAAAGATCTGAGCAAGAAAGCGATTTCTAACCTGATCAATGTTTGTTATCGCCGGGTTGGTTTGAAAGATACCGTTATCTTTGCAGATAAACTGATGTATACCGGGTTTAAGTTTTCAACTAAGGCCGGTGCATCGATCTGTATTGGTGACATGGTTATACCTGATGAAAAAGCACCTTTATTAGCCGCTGCAGAAGCCGAAGTTCGGGAAATTGAAGAGCAGTATTCTTCAGGCTTGGTAACTAATGGTGAGCGTTACAATAAAGTCGTTGATATCTGGTCACATGCTAATGATCGTGTTGCGAAAGCAATGATGGATAAACTGGGCACTGATGATGTTGTTACTAAAGATGGTGAAACAGTTAAGCAACCATCATTTAATAATATCTTTATGATGGCTGACTCAGGCGCTCGTGGTAGTGCTGCGCAGATTCGTCAGTTGGCTGGTATGCGTGGCCTGATGGCTAAACCTGATGGTTCTATTATCGAAACGCCGATCAAGGCCAACTTCCGTGAAGGTCTTGACGTATTACAGTACTTTATCTCGACTCACGGTGCCCGTAAGGGTCTTGCTGATACCGCACTTAAAACAGCGAACTCGGGTTACCTGACCCGCCGTTTGGTTGATGTCGCACAGGATATGGTTGTATCTGTTGATGACTGTGGTACAGAAAATGGCCTGACAATGACACCAATCATCGAAGGTGGTGATGTTGTTCTGCCATTGCACGAGCGGACATTGGGTCGTGTGACCGCGGTTGATGTGTTCAAGCCTGGTACAGAAGAGTTGCTGGTCGAAAAGGCAACAATGCTGGATGAAACGCTGGTCAAGCTGCTGGAAAATAATGGTGTTGATGAGTTGCTGGTGCGTTCAGCAATCACCTGTGATGCTGAATACGGCGTATGTAAGAAATGTTATGGCCGTGACTTAGGTCGAGGTCACCTTGTTAACCGTGGTGAGGCTGTCGGTGTTATTGCAGCGCAGTCAATCGGTGAGCCGGGTACACAGTTAACGATGCGTACATTCCACATTGGTGGTGCAGCATCTCGATCTGCAGCGGCTAATAACATAGCTGTCAAGACAACGGGTTCGATGCGCTATCACAAAATGAAGGTTGTTAAGCAGACAAGTGGTAACTATGTGTCGGTTTCTCGTTCAGGTGAAATTGGTGTTGTTGATGAGTCGGGTCGTGAGAAAGAGCGTTATAAGTTACCATACGGCGCTATCATTACCGTTGCAGAAGGAAAACCTGTAGACGCGGGGCAGATTGTTGCGACCTGGGATCCGCACACGCATCCAATCATCACTGAGGTGGAAGGTAGGCTTCAGTTTGGTGAGTTCATCGAAGGCGTTTCTGTGCAAAAAGAAGCGGACGAAGTAACAGGTCTGTCATCCATTGTTGTTATAGATGCTAAACAGCGTAGCAGTGCCGGTCGTGATTTACGTCCAATGGTTAAGCTGGTTGATGATAAAGGCAATGACCTGATGATTGCTGGCAGTGATATCCCTGCGCAGTACTTCCTGCCTGGTGGTGCTATCGTTAACCTAGCAGATGGTGCTCAAGTAGCGGTCGGTGATGTTGTTGCACGTATACCTCAGGAATCGAGCAAAACGCGTGATATTACCGGTGGTCTGCCACGAGTTGCTGACTTATTCGAGGCGCGTAAGCCTAAAGAGTCGGCTATTCTGGCTGAAATTACAGGTATTATTGGCTTTGGTAAAGAAACCAAAGGTAAGCAACGCCTGATGATTACCGATGATAATGGTGAGACTTACGAAGAGCTTATTCCTAAGTGGCGTCATATCAATGCGTTCGAGGGTGAGCGTGTGGTTCAGGGTGAGATGCTGGCTGATGGCGAGTTAAACCCGCACGATATCCTTCGACTGAAGGGTGTAGAACCGCTGGCAGAGTATCTGGTTAAGGAAATTCAGGATGTTTATCGCCTGCAGGGTGTAAAAATCAATGATAAGCACATCGAAGTTATTGTAAGGCAGATGCTGCGTAAGGTTGATATTCATACTTCGGGTGATAGTCAGTTCCTGAAGGGTGAAATCCTGGAATACAGACGCATCGTTGAAGAAAATGAGAAGCTAATAGCAGCCGGTAAGGCACCTTGTACATTCCAGCGTGTTCTGCTGGGTATTACTAAGGGCTCATTGGTGACAGAGTCATTTATTTCGGCAGCATCCTTCCAGGAGACTACCCGTGTTCTGACTGAAGCGGCAGTTCGCGGCAGTAAAGATGATCTTCGTGGTTTGAAAGAGAATGTAATTGTAGGTCGTTTGATCCCTGCGGGAACAGGTCTTGCATTCCATGATGAGCGTAGAAGACTAAGATCTGGCTTCGATGTGCCGGTTACCTCTGACTTGCCAGTATCTGGTGAGGAAGAAGCCGTAGAAGAAGACAGTTAGCCATATTAACAAAAGCAGTATTGTTCTTTTGTTAAATAATCATATAGCCTCTTGACAGAGGCTAGTTAGAAGCATAGTATGTGCGCCTCGCGACAGGCTGGTTGGTCTGTCGCTTGCGTTTTATGCATTTAAATTGCTAGTTATGTACCTGGGTGTAAAGCAGGTTTTGGAGAATAGTGTTCCATGACAACGATTAATCAATTGGTTCGTAAGCCGCGTAAGCGCAAGCCAGTGAAAACTAATGTACCGGCATTGGAAGCATGCCCACAAAGACGTGGTGTTTGTACTCGTGTTTATACCACAACGCCGAAGAAGCCAAACTCTGCGATGCGTAAAGTGGCTCGTGTGCGTTTGACTAGTGGCTTTGAAGTGACCAGTTATATTGGTGGTGAAGGTCATAATTTACAGGAACACTCGGTGATATTGATTCGCGGTGGTCGTGTAAAAGATTTACCTGGTGTTCGTTATCACGTGGTTCGCGGTAGCCTGGATACACAGGGTGTTTCAACTCGTAGACAAGGCCGTTCTAAATACGGTACTAAGCGACCTAAAGGTTAATTTCGGATACTGATATGCCTAGAAGAAGAGAAGTCCCAAAACGCGTTATATTGCCAGATCCTAAATTTGGAAATCTGGTTTTAGCTAAATTCGTTAATATGATTATGCTTAGTGGTAAAAAGGCTGTAGCAGAAAAAATCGTATACGGCGCATTAGATCGTATTAGTGAGAAGGGTAATGAAGTGCCTGTCGATCTGCTTGAGAAAGCGTTAGACAACGTTAGTCCTGCTGTTGAGGTTAAATCTCGTCGTGTAGGTGGTGCTACTTATCAGGTTCCAGTTGAGGTGCGCCACAACCGTCGTCAAACACTGGCGATGCGCTGGATTATTGATGCAGCGCGTAAGCGTGGCGAAAAGTCAATGCAGTTAAAGTTAGCTGGTGAATTAATGGATGCTTCTGAGAACCGTGGTTCTGCTGTTAAGAAGCGTGAAGATACTCACCGTATGGCTGATGCTAATAAGGCGTTTGCACATTACCGTTGGTAATATCAAAAGTAATATTAGTATAAGGTCCTAATAGTGGCACGCACAACTCCAATAGAGCGTTATCGTAACGTTGGCATCATGGCGCATATTGATGCGGGTAAGACGACAACGACAGAGAGGGTGCTGTACTACACTGGTGTATCTCACAAGATTGGTGAGGTACATGATGGTGCTGCTACCATGGACTGGATGGAACAAGAGCAGGAGCGTGGTATCACTATCACCTCTGCTGCTACAACCTGTTTCTGGAAAGGTATGGATAAGCAATACGATGAACATCGTATTAATATAATCGATACCCCGGGACATGTGGATTTTACGATTGAAGTTGAGCGTTCATTACGGGTGCTTGATGGTGCGGTTGCGGTGTTTTGTGCGGTTGGTGGTGTAGAGCCTCAATCCGAAACAGTGTGGCGTCAGGCTGATAAATACAAAGTGCCCAGGCTGGCGTTTGTTAATAAGATGGATCGTACTGGCGCAGATCTTCTGCGTGTGGTGGGTCAGCTTGAAACAAGGCTGGGTGCAAATCCGGTGCCGATGCAAATTGCTATCGGTTCCGAAGAGTTATTCGAGGGTGTTGTCGATCTTGTTAAGATGAAGGCAATATTTTGGGATGAAGAAAATATGGGTATTGCGTTTGAAGAATGCGATATCCCGCCAGATCTCCAAGGTCTGGCTGCTGAGTGGCGCGAGCGCATGCTCGAGGCTGCGGCAGAGTCCTCTGAAGAATTGATGGATAAGTACCTTGAAGAAGGCGATCTGTCGACAGAAGACATTAAGCAGGGTATTAGAGCTCGTACTTTATTAAATGAGCTCGTTCCTGTTTTTTGTGGTTCTGCCTTTAAGAATAAAGGTGTGCAGTCGATGTTAGACGGTATTGTTGATTACATGCCCTCACCGTTGGATGTGCCGCCAATTAAAGGTGAGATGATGGATGGTTCTGAGGTGATCAGGCATCCTAAAGATGAAGAGCCGTTTTCGGCGTTGGCGTTCAAGATAGCAACAGATCCGTTTGTTGGTAGTTTGACGTTTTTTAGGGTTTACTCGGGTGTTTTAAAAACGGGTGACTCTGTCTTTAACTCGGTTAAAGAGAAGAAGGATCGCGTTGGTCGTATTGTGCAAATGCATGCCAATAGTCGTGAAGAGATTAAAGAAGTTCGAGCGGGTGATATTGCTGCTGTTATCGGGCTTAAAAATGTAACGACCGGTGATACCTTGTGTGTTGCAGATGCGCCAGTGGTGTTAGAACGAATGGATTTTCCGGAGCCTGTTATTTCTGTGGCTGTGGAACCAAAGACGCTCGCTGACCAGGATAAGATGACTATAGCGCTAAGTAAATTAGCGGATGAGGATCCATCTTTTCGTGTACGTACCGATGAAGAATCAGGTCAGGTGGTTATCGCAGGAATGGGTGAGTTGCATCTTGAGATAATCATTGATCGCATGAAGCGGGAGTTTGGTGTTGCCGCTAATGTTGGTAACCCGCAGGTGGCTTACCGTGAAACAATACGTAAGTCAGCTGAGCAGGAAGGCAAATTTATTCGTCAGTCAGGCGGACGTGGGCAATATGGTCATGTTTGGTTGAGGGTAGAACCACTAAATGAGGGCTCGGGTTATGAGTTCGTCAATGAAGTGGTTGGTGGCGTGGTGCCTAAAGAGTATATCTCCTCTGTTGATCAGGGGATAAGAGATCAGATGGAGAGCGGGGTGCTTGGTAGTTATCCGCTAGTTGATCTCAGGGTTACATTGTTTGATGGTTCTTATCATGATGTTGACTCTAATGAATTAGCTTTCAAAATAGCTGGTTCCATTGGTTTAAGGCAGGCAGTTCTAGAAGCTAACCCTGTCTTACTGGAGCCAGTAATGAAGGTTGAGGTCGTTACCCCTGAGGATAATATGGGTGACGTAATAGGCGATCTCAGTAGAAGGCGGGGTATTGTTCAGGGTATGGATGATGTACCTGCTGGTAAGGTAATAAATGCTGAAGTTCCGCTGTCGGAAATGTTTGGTTATGCAACATCTTTAAGGTCTGCGACTCAGGGCCGTGCTACTTACTCGATGGAGTTTGCGCACTACTCTGAAGCTCCATCAAGTGTTGCGGATGTTGTGATTAATCACTAAGTGATTAAAGAATTTAACGATTATTAAGAGGTAAGAGCTGTGTCTAAGGAAAAGTTCGAACGTAATAAACTACATGTAAACGTGGGCACAATTGGTCACGTTGACCATGGTAAAACCACTCTGACAGCTGCACTGACTAAGTGTATGGCAGAAAAATTTGGTGGTGCTGTTAAAGCATTTGATCAGATTGATAACGCACCTGAAGAAAGAGCGCGTGGTATCACGATCGCCACTTCACACGTTGAATATGAGTCAGATACACGTCACTACGCGCACGTTGACTGCCCGGGACACGCTGACTATGTAAAGAACATGATCACTGGTGCTGCTCAAATGGACGGCGCGATTTTAGTATGTTCAGCGGCTGATGGCCCGATGCCACAAACTCGTGAGCACATTTTGTTGTCGCGTCAGGTTGGTGTGCCGTACATCCTGGTATTCATGAATAAAGCCGATATGGTTGATGATGCTGAGCTGATCGAGCTGGTTGAAATGGAAATCCGTGAGTTATTAGATCTTTATGATTTCCCAGGTGATGACACGCCTATCGTTGTTGGTTCTGCATTAAAAGCACTGGAAGGTGATACGTCAGAAATTGGTGTTGAAGCGATCTACAAGCTGGTAGATGCAATGGATTCTTACATTCCTGATCCAGTGCGTGATACAGACAAAGACTTCCTGATGCCGGTAGAAGATGTGTTCTCTATTTCAGGTCGTGGAACAGTAGTCACGGGTCGTATCGAGCGCGGTATTATCAATACTGGTAACGAAATCGAAATCGTTGGTATTCGCGAAACTCAAACCACGACATGTACGGGTGTTGAGATGTTCCGCAAGCTGCTTGACGAAGGTCGTGCGGGTGATAACGTCGGTCTGTTATTACGTGGTACTAAGCGTGAAGATGTTGAGCGTGGTCAGGTATGTTGCAAGCCTGGTTCGGTTAAGCCGCACACAACATTTGAAACAGAAGTTTATATTCTGAGCAAAGATGAAGGTGGCCGTCATACGCCATTCTTTAACAACTACCGTCCACAGTTCTACTTCCGTACAACTGATGTGACCGGTGCTTGTGATCTGCCAGAAGGTGTAGAAATGGTAATGCCAGGTGATAACGTCAAAATGACAGTTACCCTGATTGCTCCAATCGCGATGGAAGAAGGTTTACGCTTCGCAATTCGTGAAGGTGGCCGTACCGTTGGTGCCGGCGTTGTTAGTAAAATTATTGAGTAATTAAAAATGGCTAATCAAACAATCCGTATACGTCTTAAAGCTTATGATTATCGCCTGATCGATCGTTCGGCTGGTGAAATCGTAGAAACTGCAAAGCGTACTGGTGCAAGAGTGCTGGGTCCGATTCCTTTGCCTACTAAAAAAGAGCGCTATACTGTATTGACCTCGCCACATGTTAATAAAGATGCGCGCGACCAGTATGAGATTCGTACTCATAAACGTTTGCTGGATATCGTTGATCCTACAGATAAGACTGTAGACGCATTGATGAAATTAGATCTGGCAGCTGGTGTTGATGTGCAAATAAAACTCAACTAATTGGATTTTTTCTGTTATAATACGTGATTCACTGGCCCGGAATTACTTCTGGGCCGATTTCATAGTGAGTTTGAGTAATTGCAGTTAATTGCATAAGAATTTAGTTTCCTGGGTGGAAGAAATGGCATTGGGTCTAGTAGGTAAAAAATCTGGAATGACACGTATCTTTACAGAAGATGGTGTGTCGATCCCTGTTACTGTTGTTGAGGTGGCACCTAATCGTGTTACTCAATTAAAGAGTATTGAAGTTGATGGTTATTGCGCCATTCAGGTAACGACAGGAACAAAGCGTGCTTCGCGTGTTAACAAGGCGAAGGCGGGTCACTTTAGTAAGGCTGGTGTTGAGGCTGGTGCTGGTTTGTGGGAGTTTCGTGTTGAAGCGGATGCGATCGCAGAGCTTCAGTTAGGCTCAGAGTTTAATGTCGATGTGTTTGAGAATGGTCAGACTGTTGATGTGACGGGTCGTAGTATTGGTAAAGGTTTTCAGGGCGGTATTAAGCGTCATAACTTTTCAATGCAAGATGCTACCCATGGTAACTCGCTTTCGCACCGTTCAAACGGTTCGATTGGTATGAATCAGACGCCGGGTCGTGTATTCAAAGGCAAGAAAATGTCTGGTCATATGGGTGATAGGCAGCGTACTGCTCAGAATCTTGAGGTGGTTCGTGTTGATGTCGATCGTGGTCTGTTGTTGATTAAAGGCGCGGTTCCTGGTGCTAAAGGCGGCGACGTGATCATTAAACCTGCTGCCAAAGCATAACGAATTAGAGGTTCCTAGAAATGGATCTGCAAATTTTTAACGGTTCGAACACTGTGTCAGTTAATGATGCTGTTTTTAGCTGTGAATTTAAAGAAGGGTTAGTGCATCAGGCTGTTACAGCGTTTATGTCTGGTGCTCGTCAGGGTACAAAAGCTCAGAAAAACCGCACAGCCGTTCGCGGTGGTGGGGCTAAGCCTTGGGCGCAGAAAGGTACTGGTCGTGCTCGTGCGGGTACAAGTCGTAGTCCGTTATGGCGATCTGGTGGTGTTACGTTTGCTGCTCAGCCTCGAGATTACTCGGTTAAGCTGAATAAAAAAATGTATCGTGCTGCGATACGTGCGATTTTATCAGAGCTGGTTCGTCAGGAACGACTGGTCGTTGTTGAGGATTTTGCGGTTGCAGAAGCTAAAACAAAAGCCATGGTTGCTAAAATGAAAGAGTTTGGTGAAGGTAGCACGCTTGTTGTTACCGAAACTGGTGATGAGTCGTTGTATCTTGCAGCTCGTAATTTAATCGGTGTTGGTGTGACTGATGTTTCTGGTCTAAATCCTGTCTCATTGGTTGGCTTTGATAAAGTTATAATTACTGTTGGATCAATCAGAGTAGTTGAGGAATGGTTGGTATGAACGAAGAACGCTTATTGCAAGTGCTGTTGTCACCTCACATATCAGAGAAAACAACAACTGCAGCAGATTCTTTGAATCAGCATACATTTAGAGTAACAACAGATGCTACTAAAATCGAAATTAAACAAGCTGTAGAAAAGCTGTTTAATGTGAAGGTTGCAAAAGTACAAGTTGTTAATGTTAAAGGCAAAAGCAAGCGCTTTGGCCAACGTTTAGGCAAACGATCGGACTGGCGTAAAGCATATGTTGCTTTAGAAGCGGGTCAAGATATCGAATTTGCTGGCGCTAATTGAGTTAAGGGTTAATAAACGATGGCTATCGTAAAAACTAAACCAACTTCTCCTGGACGTCGTTTTGTTGTAAAGGTTGTTAATGATGATCTTTACAAGGGTGAACCGCACAAGGCACTAATTGAGAAGAAATCAAAGAAAGGCGGCCGTAATAATAACGGTCGTATAACAGTTCGTCACATCGGTGGTGGTCACAAACAGCGTTACCGTGTTGTTGACTTCAAGCGTGATAAAGACGGTATTGAAGCTAAAGTAGAGCGTATCGAATACGATCCGAATCGTACTGCCAATATTGCTTTATTGGTATATAAAGATGGCGAACGTCGCTATATAATAGCGCCTAAAGGTTTATCTGCAGGTGATGTGGTTTCTTCTGGTGTTGCTGCACCGATCAAGGCAGGAAACGCATTGCCTATTAGAAATATTCCTGTAGGTACTCAAGTTCACTGCATTGAGATGAAGCCTGGTAAGGGTGCGCAGATTGCACGTAGTGCTGGTGCGGTTGTGCAGCTCGTTGCCCGTGAAGGTATCTATGCAACTATGAGATTGCGTTCAGGTGAGATGCGTAAGATACACGTTGACTGCAAGGCAACCATAGGTGAAGTTGGTAATTCTGAACATAGCCTTTCTTCATTAGGTAAAGCCGGTGCTTCTCGCTGGCGTGGTGTTCGTCCGACTGTTCGTGGTGTTGTTATGAATCCTGTTGACCATCCACACGGTGGTGGTGAGGGTCGTACTTCTGGTGGTCGTCATCCTGTTTCACCTTGGGGTGTACCAACAAAAGGCTTTAAAACACGTAGTAATAAACGTACGGACAAAATGATTGTTCGTAGACGTAATCGTAAATAATTGAGGTTAGTACTGTGCCACGCTCACTTAAAAAAGGCCCGTTTATCGATCAGCATCTGCTCAAAAAAGTAGAAGCTGCAAAAGAAGCAAATGATCGACGTCCAATTAAAACCTGGTCTCGCCGTTCTGTTATCTTTCCTGACATGGTTGGTTTAACGATTGCTGTTCATAACGGCCGTCTACATATACCTGTGTTAGTAAATGAGAACATGGTAGGTCATAAGTTAGGTGAGTTTGCGTTGACGCGTACATTCAAAGGTCACATTGCTGACAAGAAATCTAGGTAGGGTAGATCATGCAAGTTTCTTCTAAATTGAGATATGCACGAATTTCTGCACAAAAATGCAGACTGGTTGCGGATCAAATACGTGGTTTACCTGTTGATCAGGCTTTACAGATACTGACTTTCAGCACTAAAAAAGCTGCCAAGATGGTTAAACAAATACTGGAATCTGCGATTGCTAATGCTGAGCATAATGAAGGTGCAGATATTGATGATCTTAAGGTATCGACTGTTTTTGTTGATGAAGGTCCAACAATGAAGCGCATTCAACCACGTGCAAAGGGTCGTGCGTATCGTATTTTGAAACGCACTAGTCATATCACTGTAATGGTTGCGGATAGCTAAGAGAGATAATGTAATGGGTCAAAAAGTTCATCCAATTGGGTTTCGTTTAGGAATCGCAACTGACTGGAATTCTAAGTGGTTTGCTGAATCTAAAGACTACGCTAAGCTGTTAAATGCCGATCTTTCTGTACGTGAGTACCTGAAAGCTAAACTCGCACATGCTTCAGTAAGTCGTATACAAATAGAACGTCCAGCTCGTTCTGCAGTAGTAACAATATACTCTGCTCGCCCTGGTGTTGTAATTGGTAAGAAAGGCGAAGATATCGAGAAGCTGAGACATGACGTTTCTAAGCGTATGGGTATTCATGTTAATAACGTGAAAATCAATATAGAAGAAATTCGTAAGCCTGAAATGGATGCTCAATTGGTGGCTGATGGCGTTGCGCAACAGCTTGAACGTCGTGTGATGTTTCGACGTGCAATGAAGCGTTCGGTAAGTAATACAATGAGAATGGGTGCACAGGGCATCAAAATTAACATTGCTGGTCGTCTGAACGGTGCAGAGATTGCTCGTGCTGAATGGTACAGAGAAGGTCGTGTTCCATTGCACACA
Organism: Gammaproteobacteria bacterium; assembly: GCA_029882215.1. Lineage (GTDB taxonomy): Bacteria > Pseudomonadota > Gammaproteobacteria > SZUA-229 > SZUA-229 > JAUVDT01. The sequence continues at coordinate 27,735 of JAOULC010000010.1, forward strand.
TTACGTGCAGATATTGATTATGGTGTCGCTAGAGCTAACACTACTTATGGTGTTATTGGTATTAAAGTTTGGATTTACAAAGGTGAAGTCCATGATTTTTATGCCATTAAAGAATCTGACGACAAGAACAAAAAGAAAGCAGGCTAGGAAATAGATAGATGTTACAGCCAAAGCGTACAAAATTCAGAAAAGTGCATAAAGGTCGAAATCGTGGTCTTGCGCAAAGTGGAAACAAAGTTAGTTTCGGTGAGTTTGGTTTAAAAGCTGTTGATCGGGGTCGTATAACTGCTCGCCAGATTGAAGCTGCTCGTCGTGCAATGACTCGTCACATTAAACGTGGTGGTAAGATCTGGATTCGAATTTTCCCAGACAAGCCAATCACAACCAAACCTTTAGAAGTTCGTATGGGTAAAGGTAAGGGTAATGTAGATTACTGGGTTGCTCAGGTACAACCAGGCTCAGTGCTTTATGAGATGGATGGTGTTACCGAAGAGCTTGCTCGTGAAGCATTTAAGCTTGCGGCAGCAAAACTACCTATTAAAACTGTATTCGTTAATCGTCAGGTGATGTAATGGCTATTGTTTCAGCAAAAGAATATCGTGAAAAGTCAGTCACTGACTTGCAGCAAGAGCTGCTAGAATTGCGTCGCGAACAATTTAATCTGCGTATGCAGCAAGGTGTTGGCCAGGTTTCTAAAAATCATTTGTTTAATGACGTGCGTAAAAATATCGCTCGTCTTAAGACAATTGTTAATGAAAAGACAAAAGCGGGTGACAAATAATGAGTGAGTCTCAGACAGAAGTTGTACGTTCATTAACTGGTCGTGTTACCAGTGACAAGATGGACAAAACTGTTACTGTGATTGTTGAGCGTAAAGTTCGTCATCCCCTGTACGGAAAAATTATCAAACGTTCTTCTAAGTTTCATGTTCATGATGAAGCTAATGAATGCAATGTAAATGATGTTGTAACGATAGAGCAGTGTCGCCCGATTTCAAAATCAAAATCATGGCGTCTTGTTCAGATTGTTGAGAAAGCAAGCCAGATTTAATGGCTTTTTATTAGAATTTGTTAGTCGGAAGTAACTAGCCATGATTCAGATGCAGACAGTTTTAAACGCGGCAGACAACAGTGGTGCTCGTCGTGTACAGTGCATAAAAGTACTGGGTGGTTCACATCGTCGCTATGCTGCGGTTGGTGATATCATTAAAGTAAGTATTAAAGATGCGATCCCGCGCGGAAAAGTTAAAAAAGGCGATGTATACAACGCAGTTGTTGTTCGTACTGCTAAGGGTATTCGCCGTCCAGATGGTTCTGTAATACGTTTTGATTCAAATGCGGCAGTACTGTTAAATAATAATTTGCAGCCTATTGGTACTCGTATCTTTGGACCTGTAACTCGTGAATTACGTAATGAAAAGTTCATGAAAATTATTTCACTTGCACCTGAAGTGTTGTAAGGCGAGGTTATTAGATATGCAAAATATTAAAAAAGGTGACGAAATCATCGTTACTGCAGGTAAAGATAAAGGACGTCGTGGTAACGTACTGAGTCTGCTTGATAATGATAGAATTTTGGTTGAAGGTGTGAATCTGGTTAAGAAACACGCTAAGCCGAACCCTGCGAAAGGTGAGCAAGGCGGCATTATCAGTAAAGAGATGCCTCTTCATCGTTCGAATGTTATGTTGTTCAATCCTGCAACAAACAAGGGTGATCGAGTAGGAATTAAGACGTTAGATGACGGCAAAAAAGTTCGTTATTTTAAATCTAACAATGAAGTAGTTGACGTATAGGTTTCTGGCAATGGCAAGGTTAGACAAGCATTATCGCGAAACAGTAGTGAAGCAACTTACAGAGCAGTTTGGTTATAAATCTGTTATGGAAGTGCCACGTATTACTAAAATCACCCTGAACATGGGTGTTGGTGAAGCAGTTGGTGATAAAAAAATCATTGATTACGCTGTAACTGATATGGAAAAGATTGCGGGCCAAAAAGCTGTCGTTACGTTAGCTCGTAAGTCTGTTGCAGGTTTTAAAGTACGTGAAGAATGGCCAATTGGTGTCAAGGTAACATTGCGTAAAGATCGCATGTTTGAGTTTCTTGATCGCCTGGTTAATATCTCAATCCCACGTATTCGCGACTTCCGTGGTTTAAATGGCAAATCTTTTGATGGCCGTGGTAATTACAACATGGGTATTCGTGAGCAAATCATCTTCCCGGAAATCGATTATGATAAAATCGATACTCTGCGGGGTATGGATATCAGCATAACGACTACAGCAAAAACAGATGAAGAAGCTAAAGCATTATTATCAGCCTTTAGTTTCCCATTCCGAGAAAAAGGTTAAGCAATGGCTAAAGTATCTATGGTGCAGCGCGAGCTTAAACGCACTAAATTAGTAAATAAATATAAGGCGAAGCGAGCAGAGCTAAAAGCGATCATTGCTAACCCGGATGTTGATTTTGATGAGTTGATGGCAGCGCAAAACAAGTTAAATACTTTGCCGCGTGATTCAAGCCCAGTTCGTCAGCGTAATCGTTGTCAGGTTACTGGTCGTCCACATGGTTATTACCGTAAATTCGGTTTGTCGCGTATTAAGTTACGTGAAGCTGCAATGCGCGGTGATATTCCTGGCCTTGTTAAAGCAAGTTGGTAAAGGTTTAAACTTATGAGTATGTCAGATCCAATCGCCGATATGTTGACTCGTATCAGAAATGGTCAGTCGGCAGATAAAGCAAGTGTCCAGATGCCTTCTTCAAAAGGTAAAGTGGCCATTGCAAATGTATTAAAAAATGAAGGTTTCATAACTAATTTCTCAGTTGATGAGAATGCAGGTAAGCCTTTATTAAATGTTGATCTTAAATATTATGAAGGTAAGCCTGTAATAGAAAAGATTCAGCGTGTAAGTCGTCCTGGTTTGCGTATTTACAAAAACAAAGACGAATTACCAAAAATTCAGAATGGTCTAGGTATTGCCATTATTTCTACATCGAAAGGTGTAATGACTGATAGCCAAGCACGCGCAACCAATCAAGGTGGTGAAGTGCTTTGTACTGTATCATAGGGTAAAGCAATGTCTAGAATTGCAAACAAACCAGTAGAACTGCCATCAGGTGTTGAAATTAAAATCAACGGCCAGATGGTAAATGTAAAAGGTCCTAAAGGAACTTCTGAAATCACGCTGCATGAAACTGTTAATGTTGCTCAGAACGACCAGGAATTAAATTTTTCAATGGCAGATGATGCCGCAACAAACCTTGCTATGGCAGGCACGATGCGCTCGCTGGTCGCGAATATGGTTCACGGTGTTTCTCAAGGTTTTGAGAAACGTTTAACACTTATTGGTGTTGGTTATCGTGCAGCTGTTCAGGGTAAAGTTTTAAACCTTACTTTAGGTTTCTCTCACCCTGTAAATTTCGAAATTCCAGCAGGTATCACTATCGAATGTCCGTCTCAAACAGAGATTGTCGTGACAGGTATTGATAAACAGCAGGTTGGTCAGGTTTCTGCGAATATCCGTGCGTACCGTCCACCAGAGCCATATAAAGGTAAAGGTGTGCGTTATTCAGACGAACAAGTTCTTCGTAAAGAAGCTAAAAAGAAATAGGTGCTGAGATGAAAGACGTTAAATCAAACAGAATTCGTCGTGCTAAAAAAACTCGTATGCGGATTCGTGAGCAGGGTAAATGTCGTTTGAGTATTCATCGTACTCCTAGACATATCTATGCTCAAATAATAGCAGCAAATGGTTCAGAAGTTCTGACATCAGCATCAACCGTACAGGCTGATGTGAGTAAGGGTCTGAAGAGTACTGGTAATGTTGAAGCAGCAGTCGCAGTTGGTAAAGCAATTGCTGAAAAGGCTAAAGCTGCTGGTATCACTGGTATAGCATTTGACCGTTCCGGTTTCAAATATCATGGTCGTGTAAAAGCTCTGGCTGATGCTGCACGTGAAAATGGTTTAGAGTTTTAAGGCTAAAGATTATGGCAAATTTCGAGAAAAAAGGACCAGAAGACGGCTTCATTGAGAAACTGGTAACAGTAAACCGTGTTTCTAAAGTAGTAAAAGGTGGTCGTCAATTTGGTTTTGCTGCACTGACTGTAGTAGGCGATGGTAATGGTCGTGTTGGCTTTGGTTACGGAAAGGCTAAAGAAGTACCAATCGCTATCCAAAAAGCTATGGATAAGGCGCGTAAGTCAATGCAAAATGTACATCTTAAGGGTGATACCTTGCAGTATGAGATTGTTGCTGGGCATGGTGCTGCTGAAGTTTTCATGAAGCCTGCATCTGAAGGTACCGGAGTTATTGCCGGTGGTGCAATGCGTGCGGTTCTCGAAGCTGTTGGTGTAAAAAACGTTTTGGCAAAATGTGTTGGTAGTCGTAACCCAGTTAATGTTGTTCGCGCAACTATTAATGGTCTAACTCAAATCAACTCACCAGAATATGTTGCTGCAAAACGTGGCAAAAAAGTTGAAGAAATTTTAGGTTAATGAACCATGGCTAATACTAAAAAAGTTAAACTGACTTTGGTTAAAAGTAAAAATCATCGTCTGAAGAAGCATCAGGATTGTGTTCGTGGACTTGGCTTACGGCGCATGCACCACACGGTAGAAGTGATTGATACACCTGAAAACCGTGGCATGATCAATAAAGTTCAATATTTGTTAAAGGTTGAGGAAGCTTAAAATGCATTTAAATACACTCAAACCTGATGCTGGTAGCAAAAAGGCTGGCAAACGAGTTGGTCGTGGTATCGGTAGCGGTACTGGTAAAACTTGTGGTCGTGGTCATAAAGGTCAAAAGTCACGCTCAGGTGGTTTTACAAAAATCGGTTTTGAAGGTGGACAGATGCCATTGCAGCGTCGTCTTCCAAAAGTTGGTTTTAATTCACGCATGGCCAGGACACGCGCTGAAGTACGCTTACATGAGCTGTTGCTTATTAATGAAGATGTAGTAACTCTTGAGGCGCTGATTGCGGCTAATATTGTTCCAGTCTTTACTAAGAAGGCTAAAGTTATCCTATCTGGTGAGATTGACAAAGCTGTAACTGTTAAGGGCCTTGCAATTACTAAGGGTGCTAAAGCAGCGATTGAAGCTGCTGGCGGTAAAGTCGAAGATTAATACTTTATGAATAATGCACTTAGTAACGGAAAATTACACGAATTACGACAACGCATCTTTTTTGTTCTAGGTGCGTTGATCGTTTATCGTACCGGTACGTTTATTCCTGTTCCAGGTATAGACCCCGTCGTCATGTCGCAACTTTTTGAGCAACAAAAGGGTGGCATATTGGATGTTTTCAATATGTTCTCAGGCGGTGCTTTGGAGCGTATGTCGTTATTTGCTCTAGGTGTAATGCCATATATATCGGCATCGATCATTATACAGCTGTTGAGCCATACGGTGCCTTCACTCGAAGTTTTACGTAAAGAAGGTGAGAGTGGACGTCGTAAATTGACTACCTATACCCGTTATTTTACCTTAGTACTTGCAACCTTCCAGTCTATTGGTGTTTCAATGGCATTACAGGGGCAGCAAGTAGGTTCTAGTCAGCTTGTATTGTCCCCAGGTTTTACGTTTGTAATGACGGCTACTGTAACGCTTGTTACTGGTACAATGTTCCTAATGTGGTTAGGTGAACAAATTACTGAGCGTGGCATTGGTAACGGTATCTCAGTTTTAATATTCGCAGGAATTGTTGCAGGCCTACCATCTGCAATAGGTGGAACATTAGAGCTTGCGAGGACTGGTGAGCTACATTCGCTAACCGTAATTTTGTTGTTCATAGTTGCTATGCTGGTAACGGCATTTGTAATCTTTGTTGAACGTGGACAGCGTAGAATTACTGTTAATTATGCAAAACGACAACAGGGGCGCAAAATGTATGCGGCTCAAAGTAGTCACTTGCCTCTAAAATTAAATATGGCGGGTGTTATACCACCTATATTTGCTTCCAGTATTATCCTGTTCCCAGCAACTATGGGTGACTGGTTTAGTAAGTCACCTGGTATGGAGTGGCTAGCATCAATTAGCCAGACTTTGTCGCCAGGGCAGCCTGTCTATGTAATGTTTTACGCGGCTGCGATCATATTCTTTTGTTTCTTTTATACGGCGTTGGTTTTCAACTCCAGAGATACAGCAGATAACTTAAAGAAGAACGGTGCGTTTATCCCGGGTATCCGTCCAGGTGATCAAACGGCTAAATTTATTGATGGAGTTATGACACGCCTAACTTTAATAGGCGCTATCTATATGACGTCAGTGTGTTTATTGCCCGAATTCTTAATATTATATTTAAATGTGCCATTTTATTTTGGTGGTACATCTTTATTAATTATTGTCGTGGTAGTCATGGATTTCATGGCCCAGGTACAAACGCACTTAATGTCTCATCAGTACGAAGGTCTGATGAAAAAGGCGAATTTAAAGTCATCTGGTAACAGCGGTCTAATTCGTTAATCCGGTATTGTTTGGAGTAAAATCATGAAAGTTCGCGCTTCTGTTAAAAAAATGTGCAGAAACTGCAAAGTTGTTAAACGTAAAGGCATTGTTCGGGTTATCTGTAAAGATCCACGTCACAAGCAACGTCAAGGTTAACGTATTGTATTTTGGTCAGAAAGCGGGTAGAATGCCGCGCTTTCCGTCTCATCATCATCGAGGATGTATTGAATGGCTCGTATAGCGGGTATTAACGTACCAACAAATAAGCATACTGTTATTGCTTTAACTTATGTCTATGGCATTGGTCTCACTCGGGCACAGTCTATTTGTGCAACGACCGGTATCGCTGAATCTACTAAAATCAGCGCTCTGACGGAAGATCAGGTAGAAACTTTGCGAACTGAAGTTGGTAAATTCACTGTAGAAGGTGATTTGCGACGTGAAGTATCAATGAATATTAAGCGTTTGATGGATTTGGGTTCATTCCGTGGTATCCGTCATCGCCGTGGTTTGCCTTTAAGAGGTCAACGCACTAAAACTAATGCGCGTACACGTAAAGGTCCACGTCGCGCAGTTCGTAAGTAAATAACGGTATCACTGAGGAATAACTCACATGGCGAAAGCTCAGGCCAAGAAAAAGGTAAAACGTTCAGTAGTGGATGGTGTTGCACATATATTTGCATCATTTAATAACACTATTGTCACAATTTCAGACCGTCAGGGTAATACCCTGTCATGGGCAACAGCGGGTGGTTCAGGCTTCCGTGGCTCTCGTAAAAGTACGCCATTCGCAGCTCAGGTTGCAGCTGAACGTGCTGGTGAAGCGGCTAAAGTTTACGGTCTTAAGAATCTTGATGTAAACGTAAAGGGACCTGGTCCTGGTCGTGAGTCAGCTGTTCGTGCATTAAATGGCGCTGGTTTCAAAATTACAAACATCAGTGATGTGACGCCTATACCGCACAACGGTTGTCGTCCACCTAAGAAACGTCGTGTTTAAGGCAGAGGTACTATAAAGTGGCAAGATATATTGGTCCAAAACTTAAATTAAGTCGACGTGAAGGCGTTGACTTAGGTCATAAGTCAGGCGTACGCCCGATTGACTCAAAATGTAATTTTGAAAAAGTCCCTGGTCAGCATGGAGCTCGCCGAGCTCGAGTAACTGAATATGGTACTCAGCTACGTGAAAAGCAAAAAATTCGTCGTATTTACGGTGTATTAGAAAAACAGTTCCGTAACTATTACAAAAAAGCAGCTTCTACTAAAGGTTCGACAGGTGAGACTTTGCTTAAATTGTTAGAAACACGGCTGGATAATGTCGTATACCGTTCAGGTTTTGGTTCTACTCGGTCAGAAGCACGTCAATTAGTTTCACATAAGTCGATTCTGGTTAACGGTTCTGTAGTTAATGTTGCCTCTTACCAAGTATCGGCTAATGATGTTATCTCAGTAAGAGAAAAAGCTAAAAAGCAAACACGCATCAAGGACTCAATGGCACTTGCTACAGCCCGTGGTATTGATGAGTGGATTAGTTTAGATGCTGCTAAAATGGAAGCAACGTTCAAGTCTGTACCAGAGCGTTCTGATCTGCCAGCGGATTATAACGAATCACTCGTAGTGGAACTATACTCCAAATAAGGGAGACTTTTGTAAATGTCAGGCAATAGTAAAAACTTGCTCAAGCCTCGTGTCATTGATGTTAAATCATTCAGTGATACGCACACTAAAGTTACATTGGAACCACTTGAACGTGGCTTTGGTCATACACTTGGTAATGCACTTCGTAGAATTCTTCTTTCGTCGCTGGAAGGTGCAGCGGTTTCTGAAGTCGCAATTGATGGTGTTCTTCATGAATACAGCACAATCGATGGTGTTCAAGAAGACGTATTAGAAATCTTAATGAATCTTAAAGGTGTGGCATTAACGTTACATGCTAAAGATGAGGTAGTGCTGTCATTATCAGCTTCTAAAGCCGGTGTCGTAACAGCTAACGATATCGTCCTAGATCATGATGTTGAAATAGTAAATCCTGATCATGTGATCTGTACATTGAATAAAGATATTAATCTTTCAATGTCACTCAAAGTTACTAAAGGTCGTGGTTATGTTGCTTCCAATTCAGTTTCAGCTGATGAGGTTTCAAACATCGGTGGATTAAGACTGGATGCTTCGTATAGTCCAATTCGTAAAGTGTCATACAGTGTTGAGAACGCACGTGTTGAACAGCGCACTGATATGGATAAGCTGATCATTGATCTGGAAACAAACGGTACAATTGATCCAGAAAATGCAGTACGACGTGCAGCTGGTATTCTACAAGAGCAACTTTCAGTATTCGTTGACTTGCAAAGTTCAGAAGTACAGTCACAAGAGCCTGAAGAAGCAGAAGTTGATCCATTGCTATTACGTCCAGTTGATGATTTGGAGCTGACAGTACGTTCAGCTAACTGTCTTAAAGCAGAGAATATCTACTACATAGGTGATTTAATACACCGTACTGAAGTCGAGCTGCTGAAAACACCAAATCTGGGTAAAAAATCCTTAACAGAGATAAAAGACGTTCTTGCATCTCACGGTTTATCATTAGGTGTACGTCTGGAAAACTGGCCGCCATCATCTATTAAAGATAAAACTAGTTAACAAAGTTTTTAGGAATTAAATCATGCGTCATCGTAAGTCGGGTCGTCAACTCAATCGTAACAGCAGTCACCGTATTGCTATGTTCCGTAATATGGCAACATCATTATTCGAACATGAAACAATCAAGACTACTTTGCCTAAAGCAAAAGAGTTACGTCGTATTGTTGAGCCATTAATCACATTAGCTAAAACTGATAGTGTTGCTAATCGCCGTTTAGCATTTGCACGTTTACGTGACAAAGCAATGGTTGCAAAACTATTTACAGATGTAGCGCCTCGTTTCACTACTCGTCCTGGTGGTTACACACGTGTTCTTAAGTGTGGCTTTCGTTCGGGTGATGCGGCTCCAATGGCATATATCCAATTAGTTGAAGAAGCAAAATCTGAAGGTTAATCTTTATATTTGCTCTACACAAAAAAGCCGGGATAGCCCGGCTTTTTTGTGTCTTATGATATTTCTTTAATTAATCATGTCCAATGGCTGAACTTGGGTCCACTTCATACATAGCTGGTAATGAGTGCGCGATACCTTTGTGGCAGTCAATACATGTTTGCCCCGATTCCAGGCCTTTTTGGTGCTGAGTCATACCTCTACGTCCTTGCTGCGTGTAGTCCATTGATTTAAAGTCATGACAGTTACGGCATTCTCTAGAATCAGTATCTTTCATTACTTTCCAGACATTTCGCGCGAGATGAAGACGTTTCGCTTCAAACTTTTCAGGTGTATCAATTGTTCCCAGTGCTTTATGGAACAGTTCGTTAGTTGCCTGAATCTTACGTACCACTTTGTACGTCCATTCTTTTGGTACATGGCAGTCAGGGCAAGTAGCCCGTACGCCAGTGCGGTTGGAGTAATGAATGGTGTCTTTGTATTCTTCAAACACATTCTCACGCATTTCATGACAAGAAATGCAGAACTCTTCTGTATTTGTCATCTCCATTGCAGTGTTGAAGCCACCCCAGAAAATAATGCCTGCGATAAAACCGCCAACCAGTAAGGTGCCAAGAGAGTATCTTGCAGTTGGCTGTTTTAGCAGGTTCCACGTTGTTGCTAATATTTGTTTAAGTTTATTCATAGTGCTAGCCTGTTATCAGATGCTTGGTATAACCATTACTGGTGCTTTATTGTTTTTATTGGCTGAAATGTATTTTCAACTAATGGGTTAGAGGTGACTTGCGGTACATGGCACTGTGTGCAGAAATAGCGCCTGGGCGCTATATTTGCCAATACATGATTTTCGCGATCGCTAAAATGTGTCTGACTAATTTTTGTAGCACCTGAATCTTTATAATTGGACCAGCTATGACAAGTAAGACACTTATTGAATTTTTTATTTATCTTATAGCCTTGTATCTTATGAGGAATCAAAGGGGGCTGCTGAACATAGTCCCTTTCTATTGGTTCGCGGTCATTCTGAACCTTCTGAACTGCCGGGCTTTTATTTGCTTCATCAAGTGGAGTGCTACCGCGTAAAGAGTTAAGCTGCTGCGCAAACAGCTGTGATACGCCTAAGGTAAGACTAAACATTACTGTTAATAATATCAGCTTTTCTTTTTTCATTGAGATGACTCCTGATTTTGATATTCATTAGAAATAGTCGAGTGGTTAAAACGACTAGTAAATTTAAAAACCTGTTTGTCGCAGACATCTATACAGCGGCCACAATTTGTACAATTCAGGTTCAGTATGAGTGGACTTGCATTGTGCTTTTCACCATGTAATGCAGGGTGTATCACTTGCTCTTCAGGGCAGACTAAAAAACAATCCATGCAGTTATCGCATTTATTTCTTTGATAGGCACTGATGCGAATCACACCCATTCTGCCAAATAAACTATAAAAAGCACCGACAGGGCAGATGTGGCCACACCATGCATCTCGACTGATGAGCAGGTCGAATAGAAATATAACAAGCAGAATCAATCCGGAGATCAATAGTCCGTTAATAATACCTCTTTGGACCAAACTTACCGGGTTGATTAGTTCCCATGATAGTGTTCCTGTAATAAGAGCCATTACAAAAGTAACAGTGAGTAACCAGTAGCGTGTATTTCTAGGAAATAATGAGCTGCTTTTTATGTTTAGTTTTTTGCGCAGCCAGCTTGCGCTATCTGTCGCTATATTTATTGGGCATAGCCATGAGCAGTAAACTCTGCCGCCAACCAGCAGATAAAATAATGAAACAATAATGGCACCTGTAATGATCACAGTAGACAGGTATTGACCTGCAAACAAGGACTGTACTGCAATAAACGGGTCTGATAAAGGAAGAATATCAAGCGTCAAACTTGAGCTCAGATTTCCTTTGATTATCCATATACCGGCAAGCGGGCCGATTAAGAAAAGACTGAATACCAGCAGCTGTGTTAATCGGCGTAGCAACAGCCACTTATGGCGTTGCAGCCAGCTTCTTTCAAGCGAATCGTTTTGCTGTATATCAGGTGTAGGAGTGTTCATCAGTCTTTACCCAGACCTTTGCCGGCATGGTCATACTTAAGGCCATCGGGCAGGTTATATTCATGCTTAGCATCAGGAGTGACAAGGCTTTGCCCGGCTTTTTCTTTTTCTTTCCAGCCAAGGCGATAGTGTCGTCCAAGTTCACCTTTTGCCAGAGCAACGGGTAGTACTTTTATAGCGGCTTCATCGAGTACACAGGCGCGTTCACATTTGCCGCAACCTGTGCATTTATCAGAATGTACAACCGGGATGAATAGGGCATGTTTATTTGTGCGTATATTATGTTGTGGCTCTAGCGTAATGGCAGAGTTAATTAAAGGGCAGATTCGATGACAAACATCGCAGCGTAATCCTTGAAAATTAAGACAGGACTCCTGATCAATTAATACAGCCAGACCCATACGGGCATCATCAATATCAGTTAATGATTTGTCGAGTGCATTCGTCGGGCATGCTTTAACACAAGGTATATCCTCACACATTTCGCAGGGAATTTTACGCGCTTCAAAGTAAGGTGTGCCCGTAGCGGCACGATCAACAATGTCAGCCAATTTTAGTATGTCGTAAGGGCAGTCCCTTACACATAATCCACACCGAACACAGGCAGCAAGAAAATCATCTTCTGTGAGTGCACCCGGAGGACGAAGTGAAGTGGTTGCTAGTGAGCTGGCATTTTTTGTATAAAAACCCAGCCCCAGTCCTAACAGTGAGACACCACAAATAGTACGAGCCGTTTCTGTTAAGAAACGTCTTCTCTTCGCATTGGTTTGTGATGAGACGAGAGACATAACCGCTCCTTATACTTTCAAAACTTTAACAGCGCATTTTTTGTAGTCTGTTTCTTTTGACAGAGGGTCAGTCGCATCAAGTGTTAACTTATTAATCAATCGACCGGCATCAAACCAGGGAACAAAAATAAGTCCTTCGGGCGGACGATTACGTCCACGAGTTTCTACACGGAGTTCGATTTCACCACGGCGGCTCGCAACCTTGGCAAGCATGCCTCTGCGCAGGCCGCGCTTTTTCGCATCATTCGGATGAATGAACATTACGGCATCCGGGAAGGCTCTGTACAGTTCAGGTACACGACGTGTCATTGAACCTGAGTGCCAGTGTTCCAGTACGCGGCCAGTTGATAGCCATAAATCATATTCTTTATCAGGGCTTTCAGCGGCGGGTTCAAACGGTGCAAAAATAATATTAGCGCGGCCGTCTTTTTTACCATAGAACTGAACTTTACTGCCTTTTTCAACGAAGGGGTCGAAGCCTTCACGGTAACGCCAGAGAGTTTCCTTACCATTTATCACTGGCCAGCGGAGACCGCGGGCTTTGTGATAAGTATCGAATTCGCCAAGGTCGTGGCCTTTTTTAGGGCCTTGTGTTCCGAACAAGCGATATTCTTCAAATAAGCCTTTTTGCATATAAAAACCAAAATGATCCATTTCGGTATTGTCGTATGCATTGCCTTCGCTGTCTGTTATTTGTTGTTTGGGGTATTTATCAACGTTACCATTTTGAAATAGTACTTCATATAATGTTTTACCTCGAAGCTCAGGCTTTTTATCGATTAATTCTTTAGGCCAGACTTCTTCAACGGTAAAGCGTTTTGAAAACTCAGCCATTTGCCATAAGTCAGACTGTGATTCACCGGGTGCTTTAACTTGCTGGCGCCAGAACTGTGTACGACGTTCAGCATTACCGTAAGCCCCTTCTTTTTCTGTCCACATGGCAGTCGGTAAAATAAGATCGCCTGCGATGGCAGTAACAGTGGGGTACGGATCGGACACTACAATAAAGTTTTCAGGGTTTCTGTAGCCCGGGTAAGTTTCATCGTTAAAGTTAGCGGCTGCTTGTACATTGTTATTACACATAACCCAGTAAGCGTTTAATTTGCCATCTTTGAGCATGCGGTTTTGTAACACAGCGTGATAACCGGGTTTTTCTGGAATGGTACCTTCAGGTAGTTTCCAGATCTTTTCAGCAAATGTTCGGTGAGCCGGATTTTTAACAACCAGATCAGCGGGTAAACGATGGGCAAAAGTACCCACTTCACGTGCTGTTCCACAAGCAGACGGTTGCCCGGTTAATGAGAAGGGACTGTTGCCGGGCTCAGAAATTTTACCCATTAATAAGTGGATGTTGTAAACCAGACCGTTAACCCATACACCTCGAGTGTGTTGGTTGAAACCCATGGTCCAGAAAGAAGTGACTTTCTTGGAAGGATCGGCATAAACTTTTGCTAAAGCTAGCAGGTTTTTTTCTGGTACACCGCTGAGCTTAGAGGTGTATTCAAGTGTGTATTCAGAAACAGATTTTTTATACTCTTCAAAAGTTATGCCGCTGAGTTTGCCACCGGTGCCGGTTTTCTTTTGTTCCAGCGGGTGCTCAGGACGCAAACCATAGCCAATATCAGTTGGGGTCTTTTTGAAGTTAACATGATCCTTAACAAATTCTTTGTTATAAGATTTTGTCTGGATAATATAATTTGCAATATAGTTGGCGATGGCCAGATCTGTTTGTGGAGTAAACACCATGCCGTTATCCGCCAGATCAAAACAGCGATGTTTAAAAGTAGACATAACATGAACTTCGCAGCCTTCTTTTGTCAGCCGGGTGTCACTTAAGCGTGACCATAGTATGGGATGCATTTCTGCCATATTGGCGCCCCATAAAACAAAGACATCTGCATGTTCCAAATCATCATAGCAACCCATAGGTTCATCGGCGCCAAAGCCACGCATAAAGGCACCAACAGCCGAAGCCATACAGTGACGGGCGTTGGGATCAAGATTGTTAGAGCGGAAACCGGCTTTAAACAGTTTAGATGCCGCATAACCTTCCCATACTGTCCACTGGCCAGAACCGAACATACCAACAGAGGTCGGGCCTTTTTTCTTTAAGGCTTCCTTCCATTTAACGGCCATGATATCAAAGGCCTGATCCCAGCTTATCGGTGTGAATTCACCTTCCTTATCATAGACACCATCAGTCATACGCAGCAGAGGTGTGGTAAGGCGGTCTTTTCCATACATGATCTTAGAAAGAAAATAACCTTTAATACAGTTAAGTCCGCGGTTTACCGGTGCATCAGGGTCGCCCTGAGTGGCAATAACACGGCCGTCTTTAGTGCCAACCAGTACACTGCAACCTGTTCCACAAAAACGACATGGTGCTTTATCCCAGCGAATTTGACTGCTACTGGTTTTAGCGATGGCATTATTGATCCCCGGTATCGTGATACCCGCGGCAGCGGCAGTTGCGGCAATTGCATTGGTTTTAATAAAGCTTCTTCTTGTTAGTTTCATAGTGTGGGCTCCAGTGGATCAGATTCATTACAACCACATGTGGGTATAGTGGCAGGGTCAATTACTTCATCAATATTATTTTCATCGTGGTGGTAAACTACCGCGACAGAGAGAATGTTGGGCATATCCTGAAACTGCATTACACGATCTGCCAGAGCATTGGAACTCTCGTCTTCAATTGTGACGATCAGTTTTCCTCCGCTATTTGCATGCACTTCAACACCATCAATTTGAGACAACATATTCGATGCTATTTCTGATTTATCTGGTGAAGCGTGAATGAGCACGCCGCTAATATTCATAATGCAGACTCCTTAAGGTATGAACCATGATCAGGTTCATTGGGGTTTTGATAACTGAGCTTGATAGCGTGATTCGGACATGGCTGAAAACAGGCGCCACATCCATTACATAATAATGAGTCAATAACAGGGTATGGAGGCTGCCCCACTCTGGGAGTAAAACCAATGGCTTCTGTTTCACATTGTTCACGGCAAGTCATGCAGTGAATGCCCTTAAAGACAAGGCATTTGTCAGTGATGGTGGACTGAATAGTCCAGGGTTGTTCGCCAGCTCTTACTGCCAGTACGTTGTCATTACAACTATCGACACAGTCTAAGCAAAAGGTGCATTCACCCTTAGAGAAATCAACCTCTGGGTATTTGCCAGAACCTGAGAACAGAATGTTTTGCGGGCAGGCCTTTATGCAGTCACCACACTGTGTACAGATTTCGACAAAAAGGTATTCAGCAAGTGAAAAAGGCGGACGTATTGGTGCATGACGGTTGGTAAAATCACCCCGTAAAAATTGCTTTCTGGTAATCGCTCCTGCCATACCACGCACCCTGACTTTATCTTGATTAATTTGAATATAATAATAGTGTGATTGAAAAAACACGCTGTGATATAAATCAATAACTGAGTCGATACTATATAGCAGTAGTGACTGCGTTTTGTTAGCTAACAGTATAAAACAAGGAGCAGGGTAGAGGTGTTTAAGGCGAGTATGCAATAGCGGGTTTTGCCAGCTATTGCATCAGTTATGTTAATTGGGTGTTTTTTTGTTTTGGCGCTGCATTAATTCTTTTAAGTACTTACCGGTATAAGAACAGGGTTCTTTCATCACATCTTCAGGTGTTCCTGCAGCAATAATTTGCCCGCCTTTACCGCCACCTTCCGGGCCTAAGTCAACGATCCAGTCGGCGGTCTTGATAACATCGAGATTGTGTTCAATAACGATCAATGTGTTGCCGTGATCACGCAAGCGGTGGATGACTTGCAATAACTGCTGTACGTCATGAAAGTGCAGGCCGGTAGTTGGTTCATCCAAGATATAGATGGTCTGGCCGGTATCTCGTTTAGATAATTCTTTTGCTAACTTGATTCGCTGCGCTTCTCCGCCTGACAGTGTGGTCGCACCCTGTCCTAATGTTATGTAGGACAAACCAACGTCTACCAGTGTTTGTAATTTGCGTTTCAAAACAGGTATAGCATCAAAAAATGGCAGGGCATCTTCAACTGTCAGGTCGAGGACCTGATTAATGTTTTTACCTTTGTACTGAATGTCGAGCGTTTCTCGGTTATAGCGTTTGCCATGGCAAATATCGCAGGGCACAAAAATATCCGGTAGAAAATGCATTTCAACTTTAATGACGCCATCACCTGAACAGGCTTCGCAGCGGCCGCCTTTAACATTAAAACTAAAACGTCCCGGTTTGTAACCGCGAGCTCTAGCCTCCGGTGAACCTGCAAACAGTTCACGAATAGGGGTGAACAAGCCGGTATAGGTTGCCGGGTTAGAGCGCGGTGTGCGACCGATCGGTGCCTGATCGATATCGACCACTTTATCAAAATGCTCAAGCCCTTCTATTGACTGATAAGGTGCGGCTTCAGCAGATGCTTTATTAATATGTTGAGCCAGTACTTTGTATAAGGTGTCATTAATGAGTGTTGATTTTCCGGAACCGGAAACGCCAGTAACGCAGGTCAGCAGGCCGACCGGTATTTGCAGATTAACATCCTGTAAGTTGTTGCCGGAGGAACCGTTAATTTTCAGCCAGGCATCACCGGCAGGAGTACGCTGCGTGCTGATATTAATCGCTTCTTTTCCGGACATGTACTGACCGGTCAGCGAGTTGTCATTAGCCATGATTTCTGCCGGTGTTCCCGTTGCAGTCACGTTGCCTCCATGTACACCGGCACCGGGCCCAATATCAACCACATAGTCAGCGGCAAGAATAGCATCCTCATCGTGCTCAACGACGATAACCGTATTGCCCATGTCGCGTAACTGCAACAGGGTTTTAATCAACCGGTCATTGTCACGCTGATGTAAACCAATTGAAGGCTCGTCAAGAATATACATCACCCCCATCAGGCCGGCACCAATCTGACTGGCCAGTCTGATACGCTGTGCTTCACCGCCGGAGAGACTGTCTGATTTTCTGTCCAGCGATAAATATTCAAGGCCAACATTGACCAAAAAACGTAAACGGGTGCTGATTTCTTTTACAATTTTATCGGCAATTTCGCCCTGTTTTCCCGACAGCTCTAAACTATCGAAAAACTCAAGACTGTGTTCAATGGCCATATTGGTAATTGACGGCAGGTTTTTATCGGTAATAAAGACATGGCGTGCGCTTTTATTAAGGCGCGTGCCTTCACATGAGGGACACTGTTGCTGCGATAAATACTTTGAAAGCTCTTCGCGCACAGCCGATGAATCGGTGTCATGATAACGGCGATCCATATTTGGGATGATGCCTTCAAACGGGTGGATGCGGCTTTTTGCCGGACCGCGCTGTGACGGATAATAAAATTTTATTTCATCGTCGCCACTGCCAAAAAGAATGATCTTTTTGATTTTTTCTGGCAGCTCCTTATATGGAGTTTCCAGATCAATACCGTAATGATCCGCCAGCCCCTGGAGCAGGCTGAAGTAGTAGGCGTTGCGCCGGTCCCAGCCGCGTACCGCACCACCGGCTAAACTGATGGCGGGGTTAACAATGACACGGGTGGGATCAAAGTAATCTTTGTTGCCAATGCCTTCACAGGCTTCACAGGCACCGACCGGGTTATTAAAAGAAAAGAGTCTTGGCTCAAGTTCGGTCAGGCTGTATCCACACACAGGGCAGGCGTATTTTGATGAAAAAATAATTTCATCGCCTTCTTTTTCATCAATATAGGCAATCATTGCAATGCCACCGGTCATTGCAATGGTGGTTTCAAAAGATTCTGCAAGCCGCTGCTGAATACCGTCACGGACTTTGAAACGATCGACGATAACTTCGATAGTGTGTTTTTTATTGGCTTCGAGTTCAGGTGTTTCATCCAGTTCGACGATGACGCCATCAACCCGGGCGCGGATAAATCCCTGACGTTTCAGGTCGTCAAATAAATTCTGGTATTCGCCTTTGCGTTCCTGAATGACCGGGGCCAGCATCATCATGCGACTGTCTTCGGGTAATTCCAGTACCAGATCAACCATCTGGCTGACCGTTTGTGCTTCAAGTGATTCACCGTGATCCGGACAAACCGGGATACCGGCGCGGGCATAGAGCAGGCGCAGATAATCATAGATTTCGGTGATGGTACCGACAGTCGAGCGCGGGTTGTGTGAGGTGGTTTTTTGTTCGATAGAAATAGCCGGTGACAAGCCTTCGATATGATCGACATCCGGTTTTTCCATCATCGATAAAAACTGCCGGGCATAAGCCGAGAGTGATTCGACATAGCGACGCTGGCCTTCAGCAAAAATAGTATCAAAAGCCAGTGATGATTTACCGGAGCCCGACAACCCGGTAATAACGATAAGCTTATCGCGTGGTAAATCGAGCGAAATGTTCTTTAGGTTATGTGTTCGCGCGCCACGTATTTGTATCGTCTTATTTTGCATAACAATCCTGCTGCTGTACTGATAGAATAGGCGCGCGTTGGTAGTCAATGCCCGACCCTGAGCCAACTGCTGATTATAACTCATTGGGCAATGAAAACAGGGCCGAATGTCTATATGAATAGAGAGTTTTAGATAGATGCCAGTAAAGCAGCAGGGTTTAACCCCTCTTGAATTAAAAGCAGGATCATCAATTGCGTTAATCTACGGCATCCGGATGCTGGGCTTGTTCATGATTTTGCCGGTATTCTCTATCTATGCAGAAAACCTGGCTGATACAACACCTTTACTGATAGGCCTTGCATTGGGGATCTATGGGCTCACACAGGGCTTACTGCAAATCCCTTTTGGTATGTTATCCGATAAAATTGGCCGTAAACCCGTGATCGCAGCCGGTCTGTTGGTGTTTGCTATGGGCAGTGTCGTTGCGGCCTATGCTGATACAATCTATGGCGTGATAGGTGGTCGGGCAATACAAGGTGCTGGCGCTATTGCCGCCGCTTTGATGGCACTGGCCGCTGATTTAAGCCGGGAAGAGCACAGGATGAAAGTCATGAGCCTGATCGGTATTAATATCGGCCTGGCTTTTGCACTGGCGATGATTTTAGGCCCGGTGATATATGCCTGGGCCGGGATGAAGGGTATTTTTCTTATCACGGCTGCTCTGGCGCTGTCCGGCATTATTGTGCTATTTAAAATTGTGCCCAGGGCCAACAGCTTAAGTTTTCACCGGGATGCCCAGTTAACCCCCTCTGATTTGTCCTCTATTTTCAAAAATACTCAGTTATTAAGGCTCGATGCTGGAATATTTATCCTGCACGCAGTGCTGATGGCCAGTTTTATTGCAATACCCTTGATGTTGCGCGATGCCGGGCTGGAAAGCCTGCAGCATGGCTGGCTCTATACGCCAGTTTTTATCGTTTCAATTATGTTGATGGTACCGTTTATTATCATCGCAGAAGCCAAGCGGCGGATGAAGCAGGTGTTTGTGGGTGCTGTATTCGTGCTAGCGGTATCACTGATCATCATGATGTTTTCAGCGAACCATCTTGTTACTATCGTGCTGGCTTTAACGCTGTTTTTTACGGCATTTAACCTGTTAGAAGCCAGTCTGCCATCGCTGGTTGCAAAAATATCACCGGCAGACAGGAAGGGGACCGCAATGGGGGTTTATTCCTCATCACAGTTTCTGGGGGCATTTACCGGCGGCGTAATCGGTGGCTGGGCTTATGGTCAGGGTGGTGCCGTGTGGCTGCTCGGCTGTTGTGTTGCTCTGGTACTGGTCTGGTTCATGCTGGCGGTGACCATGAAAAACCCGCGTTATGTGAGTACTTATTTGTTAAATATTGGTCCGATTGAAGAAAAAGAGGTTAACCGTATGATCACAACACTGGTGGCAATACGAGGCGTCGCAGAGGTGTCTATTATTGCTGAAGAGGGTGTTGCCTACCTGAAAGTAGATTTAAAAGCATTAGATCTTGATCAGCTGATGTCGTACTCAGTTACCTGATCAGCAAAATAAGTCTTTAATATTCAGGCTTGGGCTTAAATATGGCTAAGATTCTGTATTTAAGTCTAAGTTGTATAGAAAATTTGCGCTTAAAATGAGAAGATATAAAAGCTGATAGCACGCTCAGGTCAATGGGTGGCGGGTCTCTATAAATACCAGTCGATGGCTTTCATTGAGGATAGAGCTCAATATACAAATCGCTAATCAAAGTGGTAAGTTATTGATAGTTAACCATATTTGATTGTTTTTGACTAATTATATAATCGTAAGAGAGTTTTGATATGGCACGTGGTGTAAATAAAGTAATTTTGGTGGGCAACTGTGGTAAAGACCCGGAAACTCGTTACACTCCTAGTGGTGCTGCGGTAACAAATATTTCTATCGCAACGACGGAAAGCTGGAAAGATAAAAGCAGCGGTGAACGTCAGGATAAAACGGAATGGCACAATGTGGTATTTTTTGGACGCTTAGCAGAAATTGCAGGCGAGTACTTGAAGAAAGGTTCACAGGTTTATATTGAAGGTGCGCTAACTACTGAAAAGTGGACAGATAAATCGGGTAATGACCGTTATACCACTAAAATCAAAGCCAATGATATGCAGATGTTAGGTGGTCGTGAGGGTGGTGGTTTTGGGGGCGGCTCGAATCAGCCACAAGGTTCTAACTCGTCTTATAAGCAGTCAAATAGTCAGCCAGCGAGTCGGTCGAATAATCAACAAGCGGCCCCTGCATACAGTGGAGCGGATGATCACGATTTTGATGATGATATCCCGTTTTAATTTGACGAATGTACTAACAGTGAAAGATTAATGAAAGCCCCGTTAATTGGGGCTTTTTCTTTTGTTTAAATAAAAATAAAGGCATAATGAGAGTGCTTTTTTTACTATTAAGTTTGAATAAGTGTCATTTTTAGTGCAGTTAAGTGATGAGTTTTACGCATAATAAGCATAAGGCAGTAGTATGGACGACAGCGATCATAATTCCTCGGCCGAGGCGGGTGTTAAAGTTTTATACATCGAAGACAACTCCGCAAATATTAAACTGATGCAGGATATATTCTCCGAATTTCTTCCTTATGATTTTATTTCTGCAATGAATGCAAAAGAGGGCATTGCACTGGCAAAGGAGCAGCAGCCAGGTCTGATATTGATGGATATCAACATGGAGGGCATGGATGGTCTGGAAGCGTTTGAACTCATAAAACACGATGCAAACCTTGCAACCATACCGGTGTTCGCAATCAGTGGCGATGCCATGCCGGAACAGATAGAAAAAGCACTCGCTCTTGGTTTTTCAGACTATATATCAAAGCCTTTTAATATACTGAATTTAATTGAGACAATTAACCAGTGTTTGAATAAATAGCATTATAAAAACAAATCAGAACCTTAATCACTGCCAGCGTAATAAGTATCAACTTGTTATGCTGTGACAAGTGTTGTAACAAATAACTTATTTCGAGAAATCATTATGTGTGGAATTGTTGGTGGTGTAGCAGAGAGAAATGTAGCGCCAATTTTATTAGAAGGACTCCGGCGTCTTGAATACCGTGGCTATGATTCTGCCGGTGTCGCGGTTATCAATAATCATCAGTGTATCGAGCGGCAAAGAAAAGTGGGTAAAGTTGAAAACCTTTCGCAGGCGATAGAGCAAAATCCGCTCAACGGCTTTACAGGAATTGCCCACACCCGCTGGGCAACACATGGTGAGCCATCAGAACTGAATGCGCACCCGCATATCTGCAATGAAAGTGTGGCTGTTGTGCATAACGGCATTATAGAAAATCATGCGACACTACGTAGTCAGCAAACCGGGCAGGGCTTTCGCTTTACATCAGAGACGGATACCGAAGTTGTTGTCCACCAGATAGAAAGTTACCTGCAGCAGGGTAATGACTTGTTGGCGGCGGTAAAAAAATCAATCAAAGACTTTGACGGTGCTTATGCGCTGGGCGTTATTTGTGCGAAAGAGCCGCAGCGCTTAATTGCAACGAGAAGTGGCAGCCCGCTAGTCATTGGTGTCGGCTTTGGTGAGTACTTTATTGCCTCGGATGTGGCTGCGTTATTACCAGTAACATCCCGCTTTATTTTTCTTGAAGAAGGCGATGTTGCTGACATCACAAAAGACTCGCTGGTTATTTACGATGCCTCTGATGCTGTTGTCGACAGAAAAGTCAGTGTCTCTGAGTTAAGCGTTGATGCAGTTAGCCGTGGTGAATATCGCCATTACATGCTGAAAGAAATTTATGAGCAGCCCGCTGTGCTGCAGGATGTGCTGGAAGGGCGGATCTTTAACGGTAAAGTCATTGATAGTGCTTTTGGTCATGATGCATCCAGTGTATTTGATCAGGTAAAACAGGTACAAATTATTGCTTGCGGTACTTCTTTTCACGCCGGTATGGTAGCAAAGTACTGGCTGGAATCATTGGCCGGTATTCCCAGTCATGTAGAAGTGGCAAGCGAATTCAGATACCGAAAGCCTGTGGTGATGGATAACACATTGGTGGTGACGATCTCACAATCAGGTGAAACAGCGGATACACTGGCGGCGCTTAGAAACTTAAAAGAAAAAGCAAAATACTCTTTGTCAATTTGCAATGTGCCGGAAAGCTCTTTAGTGCGTGAATCAAAGCTGGTTATGATGACCCGTGCCGGTCCGGAAATTGGCGTGGCTTCCACCAAAGCCTTCACGACTCAGCTGGCGGCTCTGATGCTACTGACCTTGTCACTGGGCCGGCGTTTTAATATTGACGAGGCGACAGAAAAAAGATTATTGAAAGAGCTCTCTCACCTCCCGGCAAAAATCGAAGAGTTACTGGAACATAATAAAATTGAAACATGGTCTGAAGATTTCAAACATACAGAAAATGCCTTATTCCTTGGGCGCGGTATTCAGTATCCCATTGCAATGGAAGGTGCGCTCAAGTTAAAAGAAATTTCTTATATCCATGCGGAAGCTTATGCCGCTGGTGAATTAAAACACGGCCCGCTGGCATTGGTTGACCCGGAAATGCCGATCGTCGCTGTAGCCCCCAAGGATGGCATGGAAGATAAGCTTAAATCAAACTTGCAGGAAGTGATTGCACGAAAGGGAAGGGTTTATTTATTTGCTGATCAGAATGTTGATGCCAGTGATCTGGGTGTTAACTGTCAGGTAATGACGGTGCCGGCTGTAGATGCCGACATAGCGCCAATACTTTTTGCAGTTGCCTTGCAGTTGTTCTCATATTACGTGGCCGTTATTAAGGGCACGGATGTTGACCAGCCGCGAAACCTGGCCAAATCGGTGACTGTGGAATAGAACTATCAGGTCAGTGAGATGGTTGTGTCTCGCTGACCGGCTTTAATTTGTCTTAATTCTCAAATATATTTTCTTTGTTTATTTTATCTGCAAGCAGTTTAAGCAGCATTTTCGCACCAGTTGAGCTTAAGTGGTGATGGTCACGATAGAATGCGTGTTCTAAATCATGAGTGACACAGCGCTCGGCTACCGCTGTGTCGCAGAAAAGTTCATGTGGATAAACTCTGTGGATGTTTTTATGCTGAATACTGTCAAGTAAAGCAAAAGCATGTTTTGTTGTATTCCGATAGGATGCGTAAGACGTTGTGGACATGTTCTCTGCCAGAATGCTTTTTATCTGCTGATCGGGTTTTCTGAATATCAGCTGCGCCAGATGTGATGGAATGTCTTTTCCGGCGTCTGGTACAGGGTAAATTAGTATAACTTTGTGGCCATGGTTGGCTAGTTCCAGTACAGTATTCCGGTATTCCTTGGTCACGGCAGCTCGGTGTGCTTGCAGGTTTAAAAGAGAATTGTCAGGATATTGCAGGTAAGTTCTCCCTGTCCCTTTAAAGCCGTCTATCTGGTTAGCTAAATTATTTTCTGGCAAGATGGCTAATATGTTTCCTCCCAGTATAACCAGTGCGTTACTGTGTGATAGTAATTGCGATCTTCTTGAACTCTGCAGTGCGGCGTTGCATTCGCCAGCTTTGTTTGTTTTGGTGTTAACACTGTTCATGTTGAGTACGTATTGACAGCCATTAGTATTGAGTACGGTAAAGTTATATTTGTTCTCACTTGAATAGTCTAATAGTGGTTTTTGCAGTGCCATCATATGCGAGTCACCGACCAGGAAAATAGTATCCGCTGAGTTATTATCAAATGTACAGGAGTCTTGGTTGCATACGTTTATTTTTGATGGCTGCATCTCCATGTCGCCAAGAATAGCTGGTAGTCGAGAAGGAATGCCTTTGTAGTGTAGTACTGTGGCATTTAGGCCAAAAATAAGTATTGCTGTTATGCCTAAGAAGACAAGCAGGCTACGTCTGTTAAATGTTGACCGGTTTCTGAAAGGCTTTTCGATTAAGAAATAGGAGACAAGAGATAACACAAAAGCCAGTAGTATCCAGCCTGATTTTTCGTAAGCTGATGGTGTTGCATTAATGATTCTGCCAAATGCGAAAATAGGATAGTGCCACAGGTATAAAGAATAAGAAATTAGTCCTGTTGCAACAAATATTTTGCTGGAAAGCAGTTTGGTAACCGGGTTTTTTTTGTTAGCAAACCAGATGATTAAGACGGTGCCAATAATAACCGGTAATGTGACCAGCCCGGGGTGGTTGTCACTGAATTTTGTAAAAGTGACAGAGTAAATGATCAACAGCAAACCAATGAGCGGCATGACTTGTTTTAGAAGTGTGTTGTTGACTTGCTGCGGGTGTTTATACAAAGTATAAGCTAGAAAGCTGCCTGCCAGAAGTTCCCAGAAGCGACTCGATAGCATGTAAAAAGAAGAAGAGGGGTTTTGCTGGGTCATCCATTGCGAAAATAAAAGACTAATGAGCAGTGCAAATGCAAGCAGGTAAAGAGCATGGTTCTTACACCAGCGATAGATGCCAATCAGAATCAAAGGAAAAATAATATAAAACTGCTCTTCGACAGCCAGTGACCAGGTATGCAGAAAAGGCTTAAGTAGTGCAGACTCTGCACCATATTCTTGTAATGAATGATCCCAGTAAAAATTGGAGGCGAATAATAAAGAACTGAGCTGGGACTTAGCGAAGTCGATAAATTGTAGAGGGATCAGATATAACCAGGCAAAGGGCAAAGAGACTAGCATTACAGTAAACAGTGCAGGCAGCAGTCTGCGAGCTCGCCGTTCATAAAAATCAGTGATGGAAAACCGCCCTGTTTGTACCAGTTCCTTAATGATTAGAGAAGTGATTAGGAACCCGGAAATAACAAAGAAGATATCGACACCAAGAAACCCACCGGTTAACAGATGGCCTGCTTTAAATGCAAACTCCGCATGGTAAATAAGTACGGAAATAACGGCTATCGTTCTTAATCCGTCAATTTCTGGTCTGTATTGGAGTCGCATGGTATTGATTTAACCTAAGTGCACGCTGAGGTCAGCGCAAAAGGCGCTATTCTAGCAAATATTGGCGGATTTTTTATTCCTGATGCAAAAAAAAGCCGTAATCAAAGTTACGGCTTTTTTGTACCGGGTAATCTATCCCAGATAAGCTTTATACTGAACTCTTATGTTACGGTTCTTTTTTAAAGCGATGTCATATTGTTATTATTGACCCTCTTAAGGGTACAGCGACGGTCTTATTGGCTGTTAGTTGTGATCTGATTAGTATCTGCATTGTTGTCATCCAGAAGTATTTATGAACAGCAGGACTGTTGCAGTTGAATCGGTGGGCAGGGAACGGTGCCATACGAGCAGTAAACACAGCAGTCGCCAGGTTTAGGTTTTAGTAAGGCATTGCAGTTTTCGCACTCATAAAACCACTGGCAGGCATCAGTGGGCATGATTTCAGTTTTGCTATGGCTGCACTCGGGGCAGGTAATGACTGAGTCGGTGGTAAATACGGGGCGGTGTTCTGACATTAGCTAGCTGCCTTCTGCGGCTGGCTGACGCAAACAGGCAGCAGCCATTGCCAGACTGAAACAAGCATCATTAGTACTAATCCGCTATAAAGCAGGTAGGTACTCCAGTCATCGGACCAGAACAGATAGAGTGTTGCCAAAACCATGAGCGGGCCTGATGCGCCAAAAATCAGCTGAATATAGCGGCGAAATACCCAGCCAGAATACAGCTGCAGTAATAAGCTCAGAACGGCAAATAGGGGGAGTAATGTGTTGATAAACAGGCCTTCGTAAGCAGATAGAAAGCCCAGTCCTGCTGCTGCACCCAATGAGGCCGCTGCAGGAAAGCATGAAGCGCAGCCCATTGTGCTGATGATTGCCCCCAAAGAGCCGGAATTGTCGAGTAATTTGTGAAGCTGCATATGATTTATTGCCTTTTGTTGTGCGTTTTCGGACTATAACTCCGTACCTGACTACGGGGTCAATGCATAAAGATATTTGAGTTGCATTAAAAGATGGGGTCTGTGGTAAAATTTCAGGTCTGATTAAATATTTTTAAGGTAGTTATGGCTCGCAAGCTGTTTATAAAGACATTCGGTTGCCAAATGAATGAATACGATTCTGCCAAGATGCGCGATGTACTGGCAGAGTCACACGGGCTTGAAGAAGTGCTTGAAGCACAAGATGCCGATATTTTATTGCTAAATACTTGCTCGATCCGTGAAAAAGCTCAGGAGAAAGTCTTTCACCAGCTGGGTCGATGGAGAAAGCTGAAAGATAAAAATCCAGACTTAATTATTGGTGTAGGTGGTTGCGTTGCGAGTCAGGAAGGTGCTGTTATTCGGCAGAGAGCACCTTATGTGGACTTAGTGTTTGGCCCGCAAACCATTCATCGCCTGCCAATGATGCTCAGTGAGCTTGAGAAAAGTCGCTCGCCGATGATGGATATATCCTTTCCTGAAATCGAAAAATTCGACCATTTGCCGGAGCCGACAGTTGATGGTCCGGCCGCTTTTGTTTCCATCATGGAAGGCTGTAGTAAATACTGTACTTTTTGCGTCGTGCCTTATACCCGCGGTGAAGAGGTCAGTCGGCCGTTTGATGATGTGCTGGCTGAAATCTCCAAGCTGGCAGCACTGGGTGTTCGCGAAGTGAATTTGCTAGGGCAAAATGTTAATGCATACCGCGGGGAAATGCTGACAGAAGATGGCAGTGCCGATGAGCCGGCTGATCTGGCTTTGCTGATTACTTATGTCGCCGCCATTGATGGCATTGACCGAATCCGTTTTACCACCTCTCATCCCGTTGAATTTTCAGACCGTCTGATTGATGTTTATGCTGAGGTCCCTGAACTGGTGAGCTTTGTTCATCTGCCGGTGCAAAGTGGTTCTGACTTTACACTGTCAGCGATGAAGCGTGGTCACACAGCAATTGAATATAAATCTAAAATCCGTCGTCTGCGTGCACAGCGGCCGGGCCTTACGGTTTCTTCTGATTTTATCATTGGTTTTCCGGGGGAGTCAGAAAAAGATTTTGAAGACACCATGAGACTGATTGATGATGTCGGTTTTGATATGTCTTACAGTTTTATTTATAGTGCCCGCCCCGGTACCCCTGCATCAGAGTATGAAGATGATGTGCCGATGGATGTAAAAAAGCAGAGGCTGCAGCGCTTACAGGATAAAATTAACGAGCAGGCTGCAGCGATCAGTCACGCCATGATCGGTTCTGAGCAGCGTGTTCTGGTTGAGCGTAAAGCGCGAGATACAGAAGGCGAAATCACAGGCCGCACGGAAAACAACAGGGTGGTCAGGTTTGCCGGCCCAGAGCATTTAATCGGTCGCTTTGTCACGGTGAAAATTACCAGTGCAACAACTAATTCATTACGTGGTGACTTTGTTGCCGTATCCGACCACGACACTGTGCGACAGTTTGCAGCACTTTAATCTTCTAACGATTACTCCAAAAGTAACCATAAAATATGACTGAAACTTCCAGTGTATTACTTGAGCCGTCTAATAATATACGGCTGGCAAATTTATGCGGCTCAATGAGCGGCCACCTGCGTGAAATTGAAAAACGACTAGGTGTTGAAATCAGTCACCTGAGTAATGAATTTAAAGTCAGCGGTGATGCCGCTGTGGTAACGAGGGCGCTGGAACTTTTAAAAAATCTCTACGCGATCACGGAAAAAGAAACCCTGACGTCAGAGACGGTGCATCTTAATTTGCAGCAGTTTATTAATGACAAATATTCAGCGGATGCTGATCTGGCATCGGAGATGGTGAATATCCGGCGCGGTCCAATTAAAGGCCGCAGTCTGCATCAGCGTGAGTATCTGCGTAATTTAAGTCAATTCGATGTAACCTTTGGCATCGGCCCGGCAGGAACAGGTAAAACATATCTGGCTGTTGCGGCGGCTGTTCAGGCGTTAGAGCAGGAAAAAGTTCAGCGGCTTGTGTTAGTAAGACCGGCTGTTGAAGCCGGTGAAAAGCTGGGCTTCTTACCGGGAGATATAGCGCAAAAAGTAGATCCCTATATCCGGCCGATTTATGATGCTTTGTACGAAATGCTGGGCTTTCAGCAGGTCAATAAACTGATTGAAAATAATGTAATTGAAATTGCACCGCTGGCTTATATGCGCGGCAGAAGTTTAAACGAGTCGTTTATTATTCTTGATGAAGCACAAAATACCACCATTGAACAAATGAAAATGTTCCTGACGCGATTCGGTTATGGTTCTAAGGTTGTGGTGACCGGTGATATTACACAGATTGATTTACCCAGAGAAAAAATGTCAGGTCTGAAACATGCAGTTGACGTTTTAAAAGATGTTGATGCCATAGGCTTTACCTATTTTGACAGCAAAGATGTTGTACGCCACCCGATGGTGCAGAAAATAGTCGAAGCTTTTGAAAAACATAATAAGCAGAAAGGTAATAGCTGATCATGCTCGATCTTGTTATTCAGAATCAGCAGCATGATATTGAGCTGCCGCAGCAGGAAAACCTGCAGAAATGGGCCGCAGCTGCTTTAATAAACGCTGATGATGTTCAGGTAACTCTGCGCGTTGTTGATACAGGTGAAAGCCGGGCTTTAAATAATGAGTACCGTGGAAAAGATAAGCCCACAAATGTTTTATCTTTTCCTATGGATGTGCCGCAAGAGTTTCTTGAAGTACTGGATATCAACTTACTGGGTGATCTGGTTGTTTGTGCTGAGATTGTTGAACAAGAGGCAGCACAGCAAAATAAAATAGCAGAGGCTCACTGGGCACATATGCTGGTGCATGGTATGTTGCATCTGCAGGGCTTTGATCACATTGACGATGATGAGGCCGAGCTGATGGAAAAGCGTGAAATAAGCATACTCAAACAACTGGGTTTTGAAAGTCCGTATTAAATTTTGTCAAATAAGAGATAGAGCAAAAAACCGATGGCTGAAAAAGAGTCTGTAAAAAGTCAGCAAAGCTGGCTTGAGCGTTTAAGTCTGGCATTTATATCAGAGCCACAGAACCGTCCGGAACTGATAGAAATGCTGAGGCAGGCACAAAAGCGTGACCTGTTTGATAGTAATGCACTGACCATGATGGAAAATGTCATTCAGGTGGCAGAAACTCAGGTGCGGGATATTATGGTGCCACGTTCACAAATGATCGTGATCGATGAAAATTCAAGTTATGAAAACATGCTGCCTGTCGTCACTAACTCCGGGCACTCACGCTTTCCGGTAATTGGTGATAATCGTGATGAGATTATCGGTATTTTATTAGCGAAAGATTTATTGCGTTATGCGGATACTGCAGAGCGTGATAACTTTGAACTGAGAGATATTCTGCGCTCTCCGGTGTTTGTACCTGAAAGCAAGCGTATTGATGATCTGTTGCGTGATTTCAGAGCCAGTCAGAATCATATGGCACTGGTGGTTGATGAATACAGCGGTATTGCCGGGCTGGTCACCATTGAAGATGTGTTAGAACAAATCGTTGGCGAAATTGATGATGAGCATGATGATGCAGATCAGATTAATATTCGACGTCATGGTTTGACCCGCTACTCGGTACGGGCAATGACTTCAGTGGAAGAGTTTAATGATGTTTTTGGCAGTGACTTTAGTGACGAGCAGTTTGATACGATTGCCGGTGTACTGATTCAAAAGTTTGGCCATGTACCAGCGCGCGGTGAAATAGTATCTATCGGCCGCTTGCAGTTTAAAATAATGAGTGCTGATAGCCGCCGTCTGCATAATATTCAGGTTATTATTTTACCTGTTGCTGTGGCAGAAGAATAAAGTATCGAATGAAAAAGTATTTAAACGGATTTGCAGCTAATAAGCGCTTAGTTGATTTTGCTGTGCTTTTCTCCGGGCTCATTTTGCCCTTTGCTTTTGCACCTTATAACCTTCCCTATCTTGCATTTCCACTGCTGAGTGTCTTTTTGTTATCGACATTAAATCAAACCTGTGGCCGCAGTTTCTGGCGCGGCTGGCTGTTTGGTTTTGGGCAGTTTGTCATGGCGTTTAGCTGGATTTTTCACAGCGTCCATACTTTCGGCCATGCGCCTGCGGCATTAGCCATCGCTATGATTATTGCGCTGGCCGCCTACTGTGCATTATTTCCGGGTCTGGCGGCTTATTTAACACAGCGTTTTTTTAATAAAAATAAAGCGATGTATTTGTTGGCTGGTTTTCCGTTAATGTGGGCCTTAACCGAGTGGCTGAGAGGTTATCTGTTTACCGGTTTTCCATGGTTGTCGGTGGGCGTGTCACAGATTGATACCAGTCTGGCGTATTATGCTCCGCTGCTCGGTGCGCTTGGTATTGCTGTCATCATGTTTTTGCTGGCCGGACTAATCTTGCTGAGTGTGCTAGAACCACTGAAAGCTAAGTATCTGTTATCGGTGGCTGTCGTACTTCTGCTGCTGGGGCAGTTGCTGTCTTTGGTAAACTGGAGCCGGCCTGTTTCAGATGATCTGAAAGTAAGCTTGCTGCAGCTGAGCATCACTCAGGATAAAAAATGGCTCACAGAGTTTAAACAGCCATCGATGGACTGGTATTTTCAGCAAACCCGATTACTGGCGGACAGCGATATTGTCGTCTGGCCGGAAACGGCAATCCCGAGCTTTATTGAACGTGTGCAGCCATACTGGCAACAGCTGACACAGCTGGCAAAAGATTCTGATACAACCGTGCTGGCCGGTGTGTTTATGCGTAATGCCAAAACCGGTCGTTATTACAACAGCATCGTCAGTAGTGACGGTGATTTTTATCAGAAAAAACATCTGGTGCCGCTGGGCGAATACATGCCTTTTCGGGCTGTCTTTGCAGCGCTCCGGGAATACGTTAAATTTCCAATGAGTAATATTGCTAATGGTCCTGATGATCAGGCCTTAATGAAAGTGGCGGGTTATGAAGTGGGTGCGAGCATTTGCTTTGAAGATGTCTTTGATCGTGACATTCGTGCTTCATTACCGCAGGCCAAATTATTAGTGAATATCAGTAATGATGCCTGGTTTAAAGATTCGGCTGAGCCTTTTCAGCATCATCAGATTGCCAGAATGAGAGCAATGGAATCGGCCAGGTACCTGTTGCGCGCAACCAATACCGGTGTGTCGGCAGTGATTGGGCCAAAAGGTGAAGAGATTGTGACCAGCCAACTATTTGCACGGACGAGCATCAGCGCCGAGGTTAAAGCAATGACAGGTACGACGCCCTATGTGTTCTGGGGTAACTTCCCACTGGTGATACTGGCGCTGGGTTTACTTGGCTGGCGAGCTTACTCGCAGCGAAGTGACTAGGACTAGCTATCAGTGCTCAGGGTTATGAAAGCGACTGAACTCAGTTTGCTTGCACACTGGGCAGGGCATCAAAGGGCTGACGCTGGCGACATGAATCACATTATTACAATGGCTGCATTTGTAATCGCCGCGGCAGACCAGTTCAGTTGCATAATGTGTTGAATCGTTAATCTCGCCAATAAACTGCTTGATCTCCATGCGTGTGTGATCAGCAACAGATAAAAATAAATCCAGTATTTTCTGTTCCAGTGCATCCAGATCTGTTTTAAGCCATTCTGTAAAGTCACTATTGGTTTCCATCAGGTGCTCGGCGGCATCATTCAGATCATGCTTGATGGTGTTAGCAATTTTTTCTGCTTCTTCGGCTGTTAATTCATTATCTGCTTTGGCTTTGTTGATCGCCAGATCTAACGCGGTTTGCAAGGTCGGGGGGGGGGCTTCCCCTGCATTATCAATCGTTGATTTTATTCGCTCCATCATCTTGTTATAACCCTCAGCTAAGTGAGCGGTATCGTGATGATTCATAGTGATTCCTACTTTAACTGTAAATACCTCAAGTCGGTGTTTCATTGGCTCCTAGCCTGTTGTATCCTTGCCGTTTCCATTAAATGCTTTTTATTTTTTTCAGGCAATTGTTGAGTTGTTTGCCTGCGTTTTGAGCATTTGATACACATTTATAGACCAGATAAATAATCACTGCCGAGTTAACAGACGAAATGCAAGAGAACTACGATCCACAGTCCATAGAAACCAGTGCCCAGAAGTTTTGGGGTGAAAATCAAGTCTTCAGAGCGATAGAAGACAAAGATAAAGAGAAATTCTATTGTCTGGCGATGTTCCCATACCCCAGTGGCCGGCTACACATGGGGCACGTGCGCAACTATGGTATTGGCGATGTGATCTCCCGTTACATGCGTATGCAAGGTAAGAATGTGCTGCAACCTATGGGTTGGGATGCGTTTGGTCTGCCGGCTGAAAATGCTGCCATTAAAAACAATGTCGCACCGGCTGGCTGGACTTATGAAAACATTGATTACATGCGTGCACAGTTGCAGCGACTTGGTTTTGGTTATGACTGGGAGCGTGAGTTAGCCACCTGCAAACCAGAATATTACAAATGGGAGCAGTGGTTATTTACTCGCTTATTAGAGCAAGGTCTGGCCTATAAAAAAACAGCCGGTGTTAACTGGTGTGAGACGGATAAAACGGTACTGGCTAATGAGCAGGTAATTGACGGTAAATGCTGGCGTTGTGATAACCCGGTAGAGCGTCGTGAAATTTCCCAGTGGTTTATGAAAATCACCGATTATGCAGAAGAACTGGTTAATGATCTCGATAAGCTGGATGGCTGGCCTGAGCAAGTGCGTACCATGCAGCGTAACTGGATTGGTCGCTCAGAAGGTGTTGAGCTGGAATTTGAAATCGAGGGTGGTGAAGCATTATCCGTTTATACCACGCGCCCGGATACCTTAATGGGTGTGACTTATGTGGCCGTTGCGCCAGAACACCCTCTGGCATTGCAAGCGGCTGTAAATAACCCACAGCTGCAGGCCTTTATTGAAAGCTGCAAAACCACCAGTACCTCCGAGTCTGATATGGCGACGATGGAGAAGCGAGGTTTTGCCACTGGCGTGATGGCAACTCACCCGCTGAGCGCCGAACAAGTGCCGGTTTGGGTGGCTAACTTTGTACTGATGGATTACGGCTCTGGTGCGGTAATGTCGGTGCCGGCCCATGACCAGCGTGACTATGAGTTTGCTAAAAAGTACAACTTGGATATCAAGCAGGTCATCGCTGCGGCGAATGATAAAGTAGAGGTCGATATTGAAACAGCGGCATTCACTGAAAAAGGCGTGTTGGTTAATTCGGCTGAATATAACGGTTTAACTTCAGCTGAGGCGTTTGCTGTCATCGCCACGAAACTGGAAACTATCAATAAGGGTGAGCGTAAAGTTAATTATCGTTTACGTGACTGGGGGGTTTCTCGTCAGCGTTACTGGGGGACGCCGATTCCGGTGATTAACTGTTCATTATGTGGCGCTGTGCCGGTACCGGAAGATCAGTTACCTGTTTTGTTACCAGAAAATGTGACCTTTGATGACGGTGTTGGTTCGCCCATTAAAAAGATGCCAGAATTCATTAACACAACCTGTCCAAAGTGTGGCGGTGCGGCAGAGCGGGAAACCGATACCTTTGATACCTTCTTTGAATCATCCTGGTATTACGCGCGTTTTGCCTGCCCGGATGCGGATAAGATGCTCGATGAACGTGCCGATTACTGGGCGCCTGTTGATCAATATATTGGCGGTATTGAGCATGCGGTTCTACATTTATTGTATGCGCGCTTTTTCCATAAGCTGATGCGTGATCAGGGTCTGATTAGCAGTGATGAGCCGTTTACTAACTTATTGACGCAGGGCATGGTGCTGAAAGACGGCACAAAAATGTCAAAATCAAAAGGCAATACGGTTGACCCGCAAGGTTTGATTGATAGCTACGGTGCCGATACCGTGCGTTTATTTACCATGTTCGCAGCGCCACCGGAACAATCTTTAGAGTGGGTTGATAGCGGTGTTGAAGGTGCCTCACGTTTTCTTAAGCGGTTATGGCGAGTGGTTTACGAACACGTCTCAAAAAGCTCATCGGTTACTGCTCTGGATAGCACCGCACTCAACGATGAACAAAAAGCTATTCGCATGAAGCTGCATCAAACCATTCAGAAAGTGACGGATGATATTGGCCGGCGCAATACCTTTAATACGGCTATTGCGTCCGTTATGGAATTGATGAACAGTCTGCTGAAATTTGAAGATGATTCAGAGCAGGGACTGGCGGTCATGCGTGAAGCGCTGGATGCCGTGGTCTTAATGCTCTCGCCTATCGTACCGCATATCACGCATGAACTCTGGCATTTGTTAGGTCATGAGGATGCTATTGTGAATAGCCGCTGGCCTGTTTGTGATGAATCGGCTTTGGTAAAAGACAGTGTTGATCTGATGGTTCAGGTCAATGGCAAATTGCGCGGAAAAATTAGCGTAGCGGCTGAGGCGGGTAAAGAGGTCATTGAAAAAACGGCGATGGCCGATGAAAATGTACTGAAGTTTATTGATGATAAAACCGTGCGCAAAGTCATCGTTGTGCCGGGGCGCTTAGTTAACATTGTGGTTGGCTGATGAAAAACTTGCGGGCTAAAAAAAATCCGCTCAGAAATCCGCTCAGGCTGATCAGCGTATCTGTCATTTTATTGCTGATGTTATCAGCCTGTGGTTTTCATTTGCGCGGTGCTTATCAATTACCGGCTGAAATGTCGTCTGTATATCTTTCGGCAAAAAATAGTCATTCAGAATTATTATTAGATTTGCGGCGAACCTTACAAGCTAACGGCTCACTGGTGATTGATGATGCGACCCGGGCAAAAGCAAGCCTGAAAATCCAGTCTGAGAAACAGACAGAGCGGGTAATCTCGGTTGATAGTCATGGTCGTGCCAGTGAGTATGAGCTGAAGTTTGACGTTATTTATTCTTTGAGCGTTGTCGATGAGACGGAAAAAACATTGTTTCGCATTAATGACAGAAAGCTTGAATTAATTCGCGAGTATTTATACGACAGTACAGCTGTTTTAGGAACGGCTAGTGAAAAATCTGTACTGATTCGGGATATGCAGCGTGATGCTTCACGTCTGATTATGTTGCAAATCCAGGCGGCTTATCGAAAAGCGAATGAGCCGGCTGGTGATGATAATATCATACATTCAGCACCGGTATTAAAGCCGTGAAAATAAGAACCGATCAGCTCAAGCAGCAGCTGGAAAAAACACTCTCTCCTGTTTATTTGATTTCCGGCGATGAGCCATTACAAGTGATGGAGGCCGGTGATCAGGTTCGGGCAAAAGCACGTGAGCTTGGCTACACTGAGCGCACGGTCATGGATGTGGATAAAGATTTTGACTGGGCTACGCTGACCGCAGAGTCTAATAGCTTGTCCCTGTTTGCGGAGCAGCGAATTCTTGAGTTGCGCATCCCAACGGGAAAACCGGGCAAGCCCGGTGGCGCTGCACTGGCTGAATATGCCGCCAGACTTCCGCAGGATACGATATTAATTATCAGTGCCGGTAAGCTGGACAAAACAGCGACCAATACAAAATGGTATAAATCGCTGGATAGTGCGGGCGTGACATTGCAATGCTGGCCCATTGACAGTGTGGCACTGCCAAAGTGGATTGAAAACCGCTGTATCATGAAAGGCATGCAGCCGGAGAAAGAGGCTGTGCGGATTCTGGTGGAGCGGGTGGAAGGTAATATGCTGGCTGCGGCACAGGAAATTGAGAAACTGTGTTTACTGGCTGGTTCCGCAAGGCTTACGGCCGAGCAGGTGACGGCAGCGGTGGCAGATAGCTCACGTTTTAATATTTATGATTTGACCGATGCCGCTCTGGCCGGTGATATCTCCAGAACATCACATATTATTAACGGCTTGCAGGCTGAAGGTGTTGAAGTGGTTCTGGCGTTGTGGGCGGTGAGCCGTGAGATACGGACATTATTGAGTGCGGCAGAAAGTTCTCAGTCATCGGCAGACACGGCACTGGCAAAAGCCGGAGTCTGGAATAACCGTTTGCCACTGATGAAAAAAGCCTTGTCACGGCATAATAAAAACACTCTGCAGCAGCTACTGAGCCGGTGCGCTAACACCGATCGTGTCATTAAAGGGCTCGAAGCAGGTAAAGCCTGGGATGAGCTGTATCAACTGTGCTTATTTTTAGCCGGCTTTAAACTACCTTCACTAGTTAAAGGGTAAGCGGTGTCCGGGGCGTTATCCGCTGTCTTAACCGGTTTTGATTGTGTGGCAGATCAGCACGCTGAGATCCTGATTTTGGGCTCCATGCCAGGTGTCGCTTCATTGCAGCAGCAGCAGTATTATGCGCATCCGAGAAATGCATTCTGGAAAATCATGCAGCAACTGTATGATATCCCCGCTGATATTGATTACCGGCAACGCTTAGAATGCTTAAAAGCTCATAAGATTGCGTTGTGGGATGTGGTTCATCAATGTGTACGGGCCGGTAGTCTGGACTCAAGTATTGAAGCGGGCAGTGTGCAAGTTAATGATTTTGAAACATTATTTGAATACTGCCGCGGGATTAAGCAGGTATATTTCAATGGTGGTAAAGCTGCTAACTTGTATAAAAAACAGGTGTTAACTATACCTGCTGTGGCTTCACGTTCCATTCAGTACACCCAGTTACCCTCAACCAGTCCGGCAAATGCCCGTTTATCAATAGCACAAAAAATCGCTGGCTGGCAGCAGTTACGTGCATGATTTATAGCTGTTTTTAAATAATGTTTTCTTTACAAAATCATATACTTGGCATATTCTCTTAAGAATGTACAAAAACTTTATGCTGATGATATGCAATATTGTATGTCTTATTGCAGAAGAATAATCGTCAAACGAGGAGTGAGCATGAGAATACAACAAATGATTATTGGCATGATGCTGCTATTGTCATTAGGCCTGGCACAAGCGGAAGGTGAGGCCAGGCATTTCATGGGAATCTATAGCGATTCTTATTCCAATGATGAGCTGAACGCAAACTCATATCAGTATGGTTATGATTTTAGTAACCTGATTTCTCTGGAGCTGAATTACAGCGCTCCTACGGTGGCTGACACAAGCACTACACTGACAACGGTTGACTCGTTATATAGTCTGATGATGCGCTTTAATAAACGTTACGAGTCTATTAATACCTATTTCATGATTGGCGGCTCAGGTATCGCATTTACCAATGCAACGGCAGTAGATGAGTCATATACCGGAGTGTCTTACGGTCTTGGTATTGAGCTTTATGGTAGTAGAAATACAGCCATTAGCTTTACCTGGATGACTACGGAGTTTGATGAGGCATCCACCATACCTGATCTGTCGGTAACACGAGTAGGCCTGATACATCATTTCGATTTTGCAAAATCAGTTGGACGATATTAAACCTGAGCTGATATTGTTGTCCGGTATTAACCAGGTAACTATGTCAGCTCATTGGTACATTTAATCAGACGCCACTGGTGAATTTTACGGCATCTGTCATAGTCACATAAGTAATGGATTTCACCGGCTGATTATCGAATGACCACTCACCTTAATAAATTATTTCTTAGCAGAATAAGGCTCGCGTTTTATATCTTCTGGCTAGCGGTCTTCTTTGTCGGGTGCAGTTCCCTGCAGACCTCACAAAACTATTTTTTAAACCAAACCGAAGGTCTGGTGTTTTTCTCAATGACAGAATCGGGCATCTTAAGTTCTGGCTTTCAGCTGATTTTTAAAAATGAAGCGACGGATGCAGATATTGTTGTTAATTTAAGAGAGTCTGAGCGTCACGAAATTGGTAAAAATACAGAGGATAAAAGCGGCTCACGTGGCTTTGAT
Source organism: Gammaproteobacteria bacterium (assembly GCA_029882215.1). Lineage (GTDB taxonomy): Bacteria > Pseudomonadota > Gammaproteobacteria > SZUA-229 > SZUA-229 > JAUVDT01. The sequence goes on from JAOULC010000010.1 coordinate 66,071, forward strand.
AAGCCGGCGGGTAAACTGGTTGTGTTGCGGCTGCCGGAGGGTATCTATAGTCTGAAACAGTGGTCGGCTGGTGAGCAAAAATCGCGCGGAAAATACAGCCTGAGTTATTCTCCGGATAAGAAGTTCCGGGTAATGAACGGGCATTCCTTATATTTGGGTAACCTGCATTTGCTCAACTCAGGTTCAAAAAACTCTCTTATTATGATGGATCATAGGGCTCGAGATATGGATTTGTTTTATTCGCATTATCCTCATGCGGATAAAGGGAAATTGCTGGTTGCTTCCAGAGCCTTTTTAGATCCTGCATCAGTCCGCGAGCGTGTTTTTGATGCTTATACTGGCTGTGGACTAAGTGACTATGAACTTTTTAGTAAAAAAAGATTACCGGCGCATATCGAAAAGTTCAGAACACTGCGGGTTGGTGAAAAAGAAAGAAAAATTTCACGTATGGATGGCTACAGGCTTAAATTTGAGAGTTTGGCTGGAGGGCCGCTACTGAGTGCAAGAACAGAGCTGTCAGATTCCCGTCAATATTTATCAGATAAAAAGATGATTAAAGAATGGTTTGAGGAAGTCAGTCAAAAGATTAATGAGTTCGAAATTTCATTTGAAGACAAGGGCTTCTTTACAGAATTTCAGTTGAAAACCAATGCCATCAGTGAAAAGAGTATGATCTATATGGTGACTATGTTTGATGATGCTTCTCAGATGATTATCAGCATGACATTCGTAAACCCATCCGATTATATTCGTTCTTACGATACGGCCGAATCTTTTATGCCTTCCGGTGTTGCGGCAATTAACTCATACCAGCAATGCGTTATTGAAAAGCTAAATCAAAATATTTAAAAAGGGCGACTCAGCTAGCGGATTCCAGTTCCGGAGCAATGGTGCTATCCGCAGTTGTTACTACGCAAAGAATAAATTTTTAGCCGATGTAATGCCTCGTTTATTTAGTCAGGGGTTTACCCTTATGTAAATATCAGTTGTTACCTAGTGTTTTTGTTGTTTCCCCTTCATAAAAATAAATTATATCTATAAATATAGCTGCAATCTGTGCAGTAAGTTGTAAATTATATAGCAATAATTTTTATTTCTTTGCGGTCTTTTATGTGCTGGTTGTTTTCTTATCTATTTGATTTTTAGTAGTTTTTTTATTTTCTGTGAAGAGTGTGACTTTTGCGCCGGTGTGATAAATATATTATTTTGTGGAAAAGATTGTTCTTTATAATATTGTTGATAATATAAAGTACATTCGTGGTTTGTTGTTTAGTTTGAAAATGAGCCGCGTAAAAATTGGGTTGTGACTTGTCTTTGTATTAGAAGATGGTTGATAGAGAAGCTGGAAGCTAATAAAACAAATTGGAATATCAGCGCTAATCCTCCCCAGTGTATTTGATCATGTTTTGGTTTGAACCAATGGAGTATGAAAATGAAAAAAATATTTGCAGTCGCATTGGCGACAGTTATGATGTTAGGTGCTGGTTTGGCTGTTGCAGGCAGCTATAACAAACAGAAAGTTGTATATCATGTGAATTATGACAACCCTAAGCGTCAGGCAGGCGCTATGCGTAATATCCAGAATCATATCAATGCTGTCGGTGCAGAAAATCTTGATCTGCGTATCGTTATGCACGGTAAAGGTGTTTCATTGTTAATGAAAGCTAAAAGTGATGCTAACTTTGAGTCTAAAGTTGTTAGCCTGAAAAGCCAGAATGTCGCATTTAAAGTATGTAAAAATACTTTGCGCGGCAAGAAAATCGATTATAAAACAGACCTGTTTGACGTAGATGAGTCTGACATTGTTCCATCTGGTGTTGCAGAGCTTGCTCACTTGCAGGATCAGGGATACTCTTATATCCGTCCATAAGATTGCGATATAAAGAACGACTAAAAGGTGGGCTCAGGCTCACCTTTTTTATGTCTGCTAATAAAACTCGAAAGCTGTGATGGCTGGCACAGTGAAGGCTGCTGTCAGTTGATCTCCGACATACAATCCTCACTAACCTGCTCCTTTAATTACGATCATCAAATAGTATTAAATTCTACTTCACAGAAGCTGTGTCTTTATCTGAAGACTAAACCGCTATTTTTAATAATCTGTCTGTGCAGGATTGAGTACTGGCCTCAGATTTTTGGGAGGCCGCTCTGTTTGCATTTTGCAGCTCTTCTACCGTGTCGCCATTGATAAACAGGTAGCGAGTATTGATGGTGGCCGTGGCGTTGATCGCTCTGGTTGCTGAGCTGAGAACAGCAAACTGACAGAGGCTTTCATCAGATTGTAACTGCCAGCAATACTGCATTTCATTACCATGGAACAGCCATTTATTTTGACTTTTGATATTTCCATCGAGTACTAACAGGTGGTGTTTTACCGCGTTGTCAGGTGCAGTTATGGTCGTACCGGCATCTGCAGTATAGAGTTTCGAACGTTTAATTAACATTGTAATTTGCTGGTTATTTAAGTGAGCGAAAATAGGAGTTTTTTTTAAGCTGTTGGTTAATATGTGCATATTACTGTTCCTCGATCAACTTGTGTATTGATTGTGGTTAGTAATGCGGCAGTCGGCAAGCATGGGGTATTTGAAGTGTGATCAGTCTCTCAAAAGGACTCGGTTCAAATAGAGCATTAGAAAAGCCTTATTTTGTGCCTGCAGACCATCGCTGTTTTGACATAAAACAGGCATAATAGAGAAATTAGAGATAGTTGGCTGGTTCGATCATGAGTGCAAACGCTGAAACAATGAAAATTGATGTTGTCCAATATATGTCGTTAATGGGTGAAAAAGCCAGAGCGGCTGCCACGCAGATGGCTAAGGCTGAGACAGCGGTAAAAAATGCAGGCTTAAATGCGATTGCTGATGAGCTGGATTTGGCCAGAAACAGACTTAAAGAAGAAAATGCACTCGATCTAAAAGCAGGTGAAGAAAAAGGCCTCGATACGGCTTTGCTGGATCGCCTTGCACTAAGTGATGCGGCAATCGACACAATGATTGAAGGTTTAAGGCAGATAGCCGCTCTGGCAGACCCTGTCGGTGAGATCAGTGATATGAGCTATCGGCCATCGGGTATTCAGGTTGGCCGCATGCGTGTGCCGCTGGGTGTGGTGGGAATCATTTATGAGTCTCGTCCTAATGTGACAGCCGATGCCGCTGCTTTATGTCTGAAATCAGGCAATGCGAGCATTTTAAGAGGCGGCTCTGAAGCCATCCATTCAAACAAGGCGATTGCTGTTTGTATTCGTAAAGGTTTGCAACTGGCTGGACTGCCAGCTGATGCGGTTCAGGTTATAGAAACCACTGACAGGGCGGCAGTGGGTGCACTGCTGCAAATGAAAGACAGTGTCGATGTCATTATTCCCCGCGGCGGCAAAGGGCTGATCGAAAGAGTCAGTAATGAATCGAGAATTCCAGTCATCAAGCATCTGGATGGTATTTGTCATGTCTATATTGATGATTTTGCCGACCGTAAAAAAGCATTAGATGTTGCATTTAATTCAAAAACGCAGCGTTATGGCACCTGCAATACAATGGAAACCTTACTGGTATCAGCGCCTGTGGTGAATGATATTTTGCCGGAACTGGCGGCGATGTATAAAGAGAAAGGTGTAGAGCTGCGTGGTTGTGGAAAAACCTGTGAGTTACTTGGCGATATTAAACCGGCTGAGGCGCTTGACTGGGATACTGAGTATCTGGCACCTATTTTGTCGATCAAAGTGGTTGACGGGCTGGAACAGGCGATTGAGCATATCAATCGGCACAGTTCAAAACACACCGAGTCGATTGTTACCGAAAATTACACATACGCCCGACGCTTTTTGCGTGAAGTGGATTCAAGTTCCGTCATGGTGAATGCATCGACACGTTTTGCTGATGGATTTGAATACGGTCTGGGGGCTGAAATTGGTATTAGTACCGACAAATTTCATGCCCGGGGTCCGGTGGGGCTCGAAGGTTTGACCAGTTTAAAATACATCGTGTTGGGAGATGGCCATATCCGTGGCTAATCAGTTACTGGGTGTATTAGGCGGTACGTTTGACCCGCTGCATATCGGTCACCTGAGAACGGCATTAGATGTCAGGCAGGCGCTGAACCTGACCGAAGTGCGTGTTATACCTAACTATATTCCTGCACACAGAGAACAGCCTTTTTTAGCTGCCGGGCAGCGTTATCAGCTGGTAAAAAAAGTGCTGGATGAAGTGCCGGGGCTGCAAGCTGATGACCGTGAAATTAAACGCCAGGGTATTTCGTATATGATCGATACCTTACGTGACTTGCACCAGCAATTTCCGCAAAAGCATTTATGTCTGATTATTGGTACAGATGCGTATAATAGTTTTTGTCAGTGGCATCAATGGCAGGAGATTATGCAGCTGGCACATCTGCTTGTTATGCAAAGAGCCGGTGTAACGACTATGGTTAATAAGGCGCTGGATCAGTACAAGACAACTGATGCAAAGGATTTAATGAAAACATCTGCCGGTTTGGTTTATGTTCAGGCGGTTTGTCAGCTTGAGATCTCATCAACCATGATCCGGCAAATGATTCAGCAAAAACAAAGTATTCAATTTTTAGTGCCTGAGAATATCAGGTCTGATTTACAAACATTATATGAAGGTTAATTATGCAGCTTGAAGAGATGCAAAAACTGGTTATCGATACACTGGAAGACTTAAAAGCCGTGAACATTGTTGTGCTGGATGTCAGCAAGCAAACATCGGTAACCGATCGCATGATCATTGCCAGTGGTACTTCATCACGTCATGTGAAGGGTCTGGCTGAAAATGTCATCGCAGAGGCCAAAAAAGCGGGATATCCAGCGCTGGGTTCAGAAGGTGAAGTGGATGCTGAATGGGTGCTGGTTGATTTAGGTGATGTATTAGTCCATGTCATGCGCCCTGAAACCAGAGAATTATATGACCTTGAAAAACTCTGGACATTTGTATCTCGCAACGACTGATTTTGATGTGGTCGCAAGTTGTCGGGTGTAAATAATGAAGATCTATCTGATCGCCATAGGCCAGCGTATGCCCGGTTGGGTGGAGCAAGGATATAAAGAATATGCTTCGCGGTTATCAGCTTCTGTTCAGATTGAACTAAAAGAGTTAGCAGCAGCCAAACGAGTACGTAACTCGGTTATCGAAAAGATCAAACAGGACGAAGGTGCGCGCTTGCTGGCGGCTGTTCCTGCAGGCGCAAAAATAGTAGTGCTTGATGAGCATGGAAAGTCGCAAACTACAAAACAGTTAGCTGGCGAGCTAGAAGAATGGATACAGATGAGTCAGGATGTGGCTGTGCTGGTAGGCGGAGCAGATGGATTGTCAGCAGAGTGCCTGAAGAAAGCCGATTATAAATGGTCACTGTCTGCATTCACCTTCCCGCATCCGTTAGTGCGTATTGTCCTGGCAGAACAAATCTACCGCGCATGGACGCTTTTAAATAATCACCCGTATCACAGAGAATGATGACACCAGCACTTATTTTAGCATCAGCGTCACCACGTCGAGTTGCGTTGTTGCAGCAAATTGAGGTTGAATTTGAACAACAGGTTGCTGATATTGATGAGACTTATCAAAAAGGTGAAACAGCAGAAGAGTTTGTTTCCCGCCTGTCACTTGAAAAGGCTCAGGCAATACGAGAAAAAAACTCGCGAGAGATGGCTGTATTAGGCGCAGATACAATAGTGGTGTTAGCCGAACAAATATTAGGTAAGCCTGACGATAAACAGCAGGCCGCTGAAATGCTGAGTTTATTATCTGGCACGACGCATCAGGTGATGACAGCTGTCACATTGATTACTCAAAAAGAGACGCAGACCAGACTCAGTATCAGTAATGTGACATTTGCAACACTGGATAAAAAACTGATAGAGGCTTATTTAGAGACCGGTGAGTCCATGGATAAAGCGGGGGGCTATGCAATACAGGGTGTGGCGGGCCAGTTTGTAAGCGAGATGAAAGGCAGTTATTCAGGCATTATGGGTTTGCCTTTGTATGAAACGCGAAGCTTGTTACAAGCAGCAGGAATAAGATTGCTGGGAAGCTAATAAGCGGATAAATATAACTAAAACCAAGTACTAGAATTGACGGATTATGAGCAAAGAAATACTGATAAATGTGACACCACAGGAAACACGGGTTGCTATTCTGGAAAATGGAGTTTTGCAGGAGCTCTATATTGAACGGATATCAAGCAAGGGGCTTGTTGGTAATATTTACTTAGGAAAAGTTGTGCGTGTGCTGCCTGGAATGGATGCTGCATTTGTTGATGTAGGGCTTGAGCGGGCAGCATTTCTACATGCCTCCGATATAGAAAATCAGCAGCTGCAAAGTACCGGCGAAGAATTATCGTCAAGAAAAATTAGTCAGTTGCTGCATGAAGGAAAAAAAGTATTAGTCCAGGTTGTCAAAGACCCTCTTGGTACCAAAGGTGCGCGTCTAACAACAAATATTACTATCCCGTCTCGTTATCTTGTCTTTTTGCCTGACTCAGAAACAATTGGTGTGTCTTCAAAAATAGAAGACGAAGAGATCAGGCAGCACCTGAAGAATATGTTGCTGGAGCATGATGATTTAATTACTGGCGCTGGCTATATATTAAGAACAGCAGCAGAAAGGTCTACGCCGGAATCTTTGCGTCGGGATATTAAATTTTTAAACTCATTGTGGAAGTCGATTGCTGAACAGAAGCTCAGTGCAAAAGCAGGCAGCGTGATTCATCAGGATTTGCCATTACACCTGAGAGTGCTCAGGGATATGGTCGATGAAGACCTTGAAAAAATAAAAATCGATTCTCGTGAAAACTGTAAGCGTATGAATGAGTTTGCATCCAGATATGTGACTGAACTGACAGCCACAATAGAACACTATCCCGGCGAGCGTCCCATTTTTGATTTATACGGTGTTGAAGATGAAATTCAGAAAGCACTGGAACGGAAAGTTCAGTTAAAGTCAGGCGGCTATCTGATTATTGATCAGACGGAAGCGATGACCGCGATTGATGTAAATACCGGTGCATTTGTAGGTCACCGTAATCTTGAAGAAACAATTTTTAAAACCAATCTTGAGGCCGCACAGGCAATCGTACGCCAGCTACGCCTGAGAAATCTTGGCGGTATTATTATTATCGACTTTATAGATATGCAGGAAGAGGAACATAAACGACAGGTAATGCGGGCACTGAACAAATGTCTGGATAAAGACCATGCTAAAACTAATGTCTGTGAAGTATCTTCGCTGGGTTTGGTTGAAATGACGCGTAAACGTACACGTGAGAGTCTTGAACATATCCTCTGTGAGGGCTGTCCTACATGCGGGGGACGGGGTTCTGTAAAAACGTCAGAAACAATATGCTATGAAATATTTCGTGAGATCATTCGGGAAGCAAGACAGTTTGATGCACAAAAGCTAATGGTCCTTGCAGCACAGGAAGTGGTTGATAGGCTACTGGATGAAGAGTCAAGTAGCCTGGCGGAGTTAGAGGCCTTTGTTGAGATACCTATTCGTTTGCAGGCAGAAGCTCTGTATAGTCAGGAACAGTTTGATATTGTGATTATGTAGTGACTTATGATGCAATCTTTACTCAATAAACAGAACTTTTCTGCTGAAAAAATCCGCTGGTATCTGTTTGTTAGCGCGTCAATAATATTAATTTTGTTTGTGATTTTAATGGGGCTTTTAAGGCTTGCTCTGCCTTACCTTACTTCCTATGAAGATGAAATAAAATCAAACCTTCAGGCTGAACTGAATCACCCGGTAACATTTTCAAGACTGGATGCCGGATGGTACTGGTTTTCACCTCAGCTGAAATTAATTAATCTTGATGTCCTTAAGAATGATAAAAAAACAAAATTAATTCACTTTGAGGAAGTCGTCTTTGAGTTTGATGTTATTGCTAGCGTACTGAATTTCAAGCTTGAACCTTCAGTGGTTTCATTGAATGGTACTTTGCTTGATGTTAAAAAAGATAAAAAAGGCACTTTGTATCTTCAGGGTTTTGAGCTGTCTGCAGAGCAGAGTGCAACAGGTAATTCGGCCGTATATGATAAGGTGCTGTCGCTGCTAGATGATAAGGAATTGCGTCTTGTTAATACCACGATTCACTGGACCGATCAAACGCGTGATTTAAAACTGCAGAGATATAATAATCTGAGTCTTTCTGTGCAGGTTGATGACTCAGATATCAGGCTGGATATTGAAACAGAGGTTCCGGATAAGCTGGGAAAGAAGGTCCATCTGATAGCTAATATTGAAAAATTAGAAAGCTACTGGCTATCTGAATTATATATTAATGCAGAAGATATAAAGCTGGCACCGGTAATGAGTTATTTTGAGCTACACGATATTACTGCTTCAAGTCAGTTGAATACAGAACTGTGGATGGTTTTTAAAAACCTGCGGTTGGAAAAAATAACCGGTAATGTCTCCGCTCTGGATCTGAATATTACCGGCAACAAGAAAGTTGCCAACAAGACATGGTCAAGCAGGCGAGTTACAAGCACCTTTCTGGTAGAATTGCAGAAGGATGACTGGAGTGTTGTTGTTGATGATCTGAGTGTTGCCCTGGAAAATAAGCAGTGGAATGATGTTTACTTTTCATTGAAATACAAAGCGAGTGATAATTCTCTTGACGCCCGTTTTGGTTACCTCGATTTAAATGAGCTTTCAAATATAGTAGGGAGGCTTCCTTTAAATGCAGACTGGGTACAAAAAACACTTGCACTAAATCCTAAGGGTGAGCTGAGTAAGACGGCTTTACATATTGATGACTGGAATAAAACTAATAGCTGGGTACTAAGAACACACTTTAATAGTTTTGGTTTAACTATTCCTGATCAAGGTATTAGGCTGGATGGACTTAGCGGGTCTCTGAGACTAGACAAAAATGATGGTGAGCTGAAGGTCAATAGTCAGGCTGTTATATTTGATTCAAAGTTTTTCAACAAGCCATTAAACATGAGTCGTTTAATTGCAGATATAGATATTAAGAAGCTTAACGGTGACTATCAATTTTCCTCTGATTCAGTTGTCGCAACACTAGATGGCGTTGAAGTACAATCACGCATTAAATACGAGACGGGTAAGAAGCCGTTTCTGGATTTTCAGGTCGCTTTTTCTGGAGCTAATGCAGGCTGGTTTAATAGTCATCGTACTGATCAGCTTTTTGGCAAAAATGTTGCTGAGTGGCTGTCGAATTCAATTCTTGACGGTGAATTTACATCTGCAGGAATAATGTATCACGGTTATATAAAAGATTTCCCGTTTCAGAAAAATGAGGGCGTTTTTCAGTCGATGGTCAAAGTAGAAAAAGGCCGGCTGAAGTATCATCCAGAATGGCCTGAAATATCTGATATCGATGCAAGATTTTTCATGGAAAATATGACCATTGTTGTTGATGGGGCTGCTGGTCGTATCAATAAAAATACTGTTATTAAAAACTCGCTGACAACGATCAAGCTTAAAGCTGATACACATGTACTGGTTGAGGGTAATGTATCGAGCAATACAAAGGGCGTTGATGATTTTTTCACGTCAACACCACTAAAGAAGGCTTATTTAGACAGGCTTAAATATGTGCTTGTTGATGGTAAGCTCGAGTCAAATCTCAGTATTGATATACCGTTAAATTTAAAGAAAGAGAAAGTTTCTGTGTCCGGTAATGTTGTTCTTAACAATAATAAAATCAGTGTAAAGGGTCTGGGGTATACAATTAATCAGGTTAATGGAGTGGTTGATTTTGATCAGGCAAAGATTGATTCAAAAAACCTGACAGGTATATTCAATGGGAATAGGGTAGCAGCACAGATTGAAACCACCCCCGTTGACTCGGTAATACATACGCTTTTAACGGCGCAGTTAGAATCAGATGTTGCGTCACTTGTACCTTCGGAGATAGATGTTAATGACTTGTCTTCCGGCCAGGCTAACTGGTTTCTTGAATTGGGTTTTCCACATTCACAAACGGCTGAAGACAAAATACTGTCATTGAATTTAAATAGCGACCTGGCAGGGATTGAGTTTAAATTGCCACAGCCTTTTATAAAAAATTCGCTAACAGCTGCAGATTTTAAATTAGGTGTTGATATATATAGTAGTTCGACAGCACTCTTGCTTCATTATGATGAAAAACTGAATATGGCTATGCGCTGGAATCAGGGTTTTCAGCAGATACGTTCAGATATACAGGTGTTTAATGGCCCGGTTCAGAGTATAAAAAACGGCGTGAACATAACAGCAAGAGTCAAAGATATTGATGTTAAGGAATGGCAGTCTGTGGCCTTAACCATGTTTGGTAAATCAAATAAACAAGGCTCTTGGGGTGAAAATATTAACATTGATTTAACTGCGGATCGCTTACAATATGGATTGTATAAAATCAATGCTATTGGTTTAAATGCAAGCTTAGATAATGAGCTTTGGTCTGCTGATGTTTCTTCTCTAGAGGTTGTAGGAAAGATAAATATTCCAAGATACCTGAATAATGATGTGCCATTTGTGATGGACTTTAGCAAGCTTAATTTGTCATCATTACTGGATCATGAAGAAGACAAGGCAGTCGGTCAATCTGGATTGCTGCAGTTTTCTCCTGCGGATATCCCTCCGCTTAAAATACAGGCCCGTGATTTTACTTTTAAGGACTATACATTTAATGAAATGAGTCTGGTCACAAGCCAGACATCTTACGGTCTTGCTGTTCATGCGTTTGAGGTTAAAGGTGAAAGTCTGGATTTAAAGTTAAAAGGTAACTGGTTCAGGAAACAAAATTTGGCTGATAACTCCAGTTTCAGAATTGAAATCGACAGTGATGATGTGGGTCGTATGTTATCGTTTTATAATTTTTCTCGAAGTATAAAAAATGGCAGCGGCAATGCCGTAATAGACTGGCAATGGCCTGCTTCGCCATTGGATTTTGACTGGAAATTAGTCACAGGACGAATGCAGTTAGATCTTGTTGACGGCCAGTTTGTTGATGTTGATCCAGGCGCAGGACGGCTACTGGGTATGTTTAGTTTAAGGGCTCTGCCAAAGCGTTTTTTTCTGGATTTCAGTGATACGTTTTCTCAGGGTTTTGAGTTTAATACCATAAAGAGTAATGCGAATTTTAGTCGGGGGCATCTGTATACCAGTAAGACGCATCTGGCTGGTGATTCCGCGGATGTGTATTTTCGAGGGCGTATCGGACTGGCAGATAAAGATTATGATCAGATCATGTCGGTAATACCCAGAATCTCTTCCGGTGTCTCCGGCTGGATCGCGGTCGCTCAGGGTGCCGTTGTTGGTTTAACAGCCTATATCGGTCAGAAGCTTTTAGGGGTCGATGAAGCGGCAAAGAATCAGTATCATATATCAGGAAGCTGGAGTGATCCTGTCATTAAAAAAATGGGTGAAACGATAGATGAAGGCAGCAGCAATAATAATGAAAATGACTAAGCTTTTTGCGGTAGGTGTATTGCTGAGCGGTCACTTTTTGTCATTCAGTCTGTATGCTGCGGCCGAGACTGAAACAATGACAATAACGGCTGAGCAATGGGCAATACCCCGTCATGGAGAGCGCATTCTTAAAATGCCTGAGATGATCAGGGTGATGCAAAAAATGCAACAACATACTCAGGCCACGATTGAAATAAGCTATCCGGGTGGTGAAAATGGTGAGCTCTGGCTTACCGAGCTGAAAGACTGGCTTATTGCTTTAGGCGTTTCATCCGCTAACATTAAGAGTATAGCGGCGAGTGGTTCCAAAGATATTATTAAATTATCTGTCATAGCGGCAGGGGGTGTTTCAGAGTGACAATCGTAGCAGCAATTCAAATGGCATCAGGGCCTAATGTTCAGGCAAATCTTGATCAGGCCGAACGCCTAATTACAGAAGCCGTCGCACAATCTGCAAAGATGATCGTACTGCCTGAATACTTTTCATTTATGGGGAAGACTGATCAGGAGCGTATGATATGTGCTGAAACGGATGGTGATGGTCTGGTTCAGCGTTTTCTTTCCGAACAATCAAAGAAGCATGGCGTGTGGCTGGTCGGTGGAACCATTCCGGTTAAATCGGCCGATGCATCCAAGTTATACGCAAGCTGCATGTTATTTAATGATGCCGGTGAAAGGGTTGCCTGTTATCACAAAATACATTTATTTGATGTGCATCTTGATGAGTCGGATGAAAGCTATCATGAATCACAGACGACCGTACCGGGTGATGAAACTGTGGTTGTGGATACGCCGTTTGGTCGTCTTGGTCTGGCGATCTGCTATGATCTGAGATTTCCAGAGCTGTTCAGGACGATGGTTAATCAGGGGATGGAAATCTGTGCCATTCCTTCCTCATTTACGGCATTGACGGGTAAGGCACACTGGGAAGTTTTAGTACGTGCCAGAGCGATAGAAAATCTTTGTTATGTGGTTGCGGCTGGTCAGGGTGGTTATCATGTCAGTGGCCGTGAAACTTATGGTAATAGTATGATTGTGAGCCCGTGGGGAACAGTACTTAACCATATAGGAAAAGGTGCTGGTGTGGTCGTTGCTAAAGTAGATAAGTCATATATGGAAAGAACACGTGAGCATTTCCCCGCGCTGACACACCGGCGTTTGGCTTGTAAAATTACAACGGATTAAATCCTGTTGTAAATGCTAAATCGCAGGTATTACGCTAATGTTTTCCAATGCTTAACATATAGGCCGGTATGATAATACTGGCCTTATCTAATCGGCTCTGGTCTTTGGACTAAGCTGGCGAATCGATCTTTTCACCCTCAGTACATTAGAATCACACCTAACTCTTCTCTTCCTGTTTATTGTCAATGATTTGTTAAAGTTCATGTAACTGACTTGATTGGTGTCATCATTTGGATATTCTTATAAGACACTGTTGATATAAAGTCTTATAAGAGGCATTTTGGGTGTCGATTAATATAAAAAAACTGAAGATCCTTGTTTGTGATGACTCGATCTCAAACGTCATGCTGTTAGAAAAATTGCTAAATGATCAGGGGTATCAGTCTGTTGTAACAATCACCGATCCGGTTAAAGTATTACCCTTAATGCTTGAGCAGACATTCGACCTGCTATTGCTTGATATAGAAATGCCTCGGCTTAATGGTATCGAAGTAATGCAACTGATCAATGCATCTGACCTTAAAAAACAGTTTATTCCGGTGCTGGTTTTAACGGGCAATCAGAATCCTCAGGTTCGCAATAAGGCGCTTGAAAGCGGTGCGCAGGATTTTGTTACTAAACCGTTTGATCATACCGAGGTGCTGCTTCGGGTGCGTAACCTGCTGCGTGTCAGAGGTGCTTATATTGCACAGGCTGGCATGAATGACGAACTGGAAAAAAGGGTTGAAAAAAGAACAGCAGAGCTGGAAAAAGCCACCGAAATCTTAATCAAGCGTCTGGCTCAGGCGGGTGAGATGAGAGATACCGATACCGGCCGGCATGTGCTAAGAGTAGGTAAGTATGCCAGAGTGATGGCTGAGGGTATTGGCTTGCCGACAGAAATTGCCTTTATGATAGAAAAGGCAGCCCCGTTACATGATCTGGGTAAAATCGGTATACCTGATAGTATCTTGCTTAAAAAAGGAAAGTTAACGCCTGAAGAGCGTGAAATAATGAATGCTCATGCACAGATGGGCGCTGATTTGCTATCTGAGCACGAGTCTATGCTGGTACAAATGGCAGGTAGTATTGCGTTGAATCATCATGAACGCTGGGATGGTGGTGGTTATCCCAGTGGCTTGCAAGGGGAGTCTATCCCGGTTGAGGGAAGAATTGCAGCTTTAAGTGATGTGTTTGATGCGCTGACAACAATACGGCCGTATAAAAAGGCCTGGTCGATTGATGAGACCATTGAATATATTAAAAAGATGTCGGGGTCGCAGTTTGATCCTCAACTGGTTGAGGTCTTTATCAGTAAGCTGGATAAAATTCTTGAAATAAAATCATCATATGGTGATTGAGCGCTTTCACAATTGATAATACGCTTTAGTCGCGGCTCTCAAAATGCTGATCAATAAAAGTCTGGGCTTCTTTAACGCAGTTGCGAACTGCAGTGCGCATATCTTCACGGTCTTTCTGGCTCAGAAAAAAAGCCATATCAACATCATGACGCACATAACGGTTGGGCAGTTTGTTCAGGGCGATACAGGCAATATCGAGGAAATAATCATCCGGCTTTCCCCCGGTGTTGGGGATGATGTGCTCGTCAATATAATCGAAAACCAGATGTTCATAGTAGTTATGTATTTCCGAACGCTCCATTGATTCTCCCCTTTTGTTATCAGCACTATCTAGTGATTATAGACCGTCCTCGCTGTTGTCAACGACTTCACGGATATATTTAAACAGTTTTCTGGCATGTGCCGGTGCTTTTTCCTGTTCCTTTTCTTTAATCGAATTTTTTACCATCTGACGAAGCTTCTGGCGGTCGGCTTGATGGTATTCGCCAATAAAATCATTAACGGCGTTGTCACCGTCTTCTATCATTCGGTCGCGCCATTTTTCC
>JAOULC010000088.1 GCA_029882215.1 Gammaproteobacteria bacterium
CACGTTATGACAGGCAGTTACTGGGACCGGCATTAATAACAAAAATAATTCAAACTGAAGAAAATTTAGCCCGCCATCGTTTACATAACTTCACCGGTGCTATGCTAAAATATCACACGATGATGAGCACTAAATACATGTCACAATGGATTGCAGAAAAAAACTCAAAAAACACTCCGTCCGAATAACACTCTCATTCAATTATTAAAAATGCTTTTAGCGCTTATTTATATAAATGTTTCTTATATTGGTCTATGCTCATTATTGATCCAGCAATCATCACATTATATATCCGGGGCATTAAAATGAGCGACAAGACAACAAAACAAGTGACGGCAGAAACCTCTGCCATCTGGAAAAACCACATCACCTTGCCAGATACGCCGCAAGGTTTTACCGTCAGAACAAGCTACCCGACAAACCCGGACGGTGCTGATGTGATGCTGGAACAATGGGATGCCGGCTCAGAGGAGCCGCCACACTCTCACCCCGGCGATGACATGACGGTTGTCATAGAGGGCAGGATGTCGATACAGTTCTACACAAAAACAGCCAGCGGTCTGCAGCCTGACGGCGACAAACTGTATCTGGCTAAAGGTGACACCGGCTATATTAAGGCAGGACGTATTCATGATGCAAAGTATATAGAAAACTGCAAACTGGTTTATGTGCATGATAAAGCCTTTGGCTTTACTGACGAACGCTAAAACGGCTGTCCTGGTTTTTTTACAGACAAAAAAAACCAGGCGGAGCCTGGTTCAAAGAGGTGCTACTATAACAACATCACAAGAATTAATAACGGGTATTTTTAATTCATGTAGGTTCTGGCTTCTTCACCAGGATTGGGCAAACCGGCAATTTTCCACACCGTGGTACAGCTGCCAAAAAACTTCTTCATCTCAGCTTTATCAATATCCAGCTTTGAACAAATACGGTGCGGGGTAACAAAACCGCCGACTTCAAAATAATAATCACGCACAAACTGAACAATTTTCATATGACTGGCCGGTAACATTGCTATCGCATTACAATCAGCAATATATTGAGCGATACCCTGACTCCAGATTTCTGGCTGCATCAAAAAACCATCTTCATCAAACAGTACAGCCACCTGCTTGTCTTCGGCTAACAAGCCGGCATCTACAGTATACATATCTACATCCCCACAACACTCTCTTCTGATGGTTAGTATTGTAGCTAGCCAGTTATTCAAGTAAAATGATTATAATTGCAATAGCATCAAGATACGTGATATGGAATTAAGGCAGCTACGTTCACTCATCACCCTCGTCGAATGTGATTTCAGTGTCAGCCGGACAGCAGAAAAACTGTTTCTTGTACAGTCTGCTGTTTCACAGCACATTACCCGTCTGGAGCACGAACTGGGGTTACAGCTTGTGATCCGTCAGGGCAAGCGCATTACCGGGCTGAGCCGGCACGGTCAGAAAGTTTTGCAGTTTGGTAATAATATGATTTCATCTGAACAGAGCATTCTTGATGTCTCACTGGAACAACAGGACCAGAAAAAAGGCATACTCCGTATCGGTGCCACACACACACAGGCACGCTATGTACTACCGCCGGTTATCAGAGCTTTTAATAAAATCTACCCGCAGGTGGAGCTGCAACTGTATCAGTCAAACCCTGGTGAACTGGCCGACATGGCACTGCGAGATATTGTTGATATGTCGATTTGCACCGAGGCGCTGGCCAGTCACGAAGGTCTCATCAGTATGGATTGCTATCACTGGAACAGAAGTGTGATCACTCTGCCTGAACACCCGTTAACCCGGCTTAAAAAAATCAGTTTCAACAGCCTTTGTAAATACCCTGTTATTACTTATGTGCAGGGTTTTACCGGTCGCGGACATTTTGATAACGCGCTTGAAAAAGCCGGACTTTCCGCCCATATCGTATTAAGCGCAGCCGACACCGATGTCATTAAAACCTATGTGCGGGAGGGCATGGGTATCGGCATTATTGCCAGCATGGCATATGATGAGAAAACAGATAGCGGACTGGTCAAGATGGATTTAAGCCATCTGTTCGAGCAGGAATCCACCATGATTGCGTACAAGAAAGATAAGTATATTCGCTCTTATCAGACTTATTTTATGCAGTTATTTCAAAAGATGGCGAAGGATTAAGTTTCCCATCTTAATCGCCGCCATTTTCTATTTCACAAGCTTATCTGCCAGTGCACGGCTTTATAATTTGATCTCGTTGAAATCTTTAACCTGCTGGTGTAGCGCTATCGTATCAACCTCAGCATCACGTACCAGCCACCGGGTTTTCATGCCGGCCTGTTGCGCCGCATTGAGCTCCTCTTCAATGTCCGATAAAAATAAGATCTGTCCAGCCGGCTGTTTGATCTCACCGATGATATTCAGGTATGACTGGGTTTCCTGTTTATGACCGCAGGTGGTATCAAAATAACCAGCGAACAGTGCCGTCATGTCACCAAAATCACTGTAGCGAAATAATAATTTTTGCGCGTATACAGATCCGGATGAGTAGACATAAAGTTTGATGCCATCCTTCTGCCATTGTGTCATCTGATCATACGCATCCTGATACACATGGCCTTTGAAATCACCGTCACGATAACCCTTTTCCCAAAGCAGCCCCTGCAGTGCCTTGAGTGGCGTTACTTTTTTATCCTGATCTATCCATTTGTGTAACCGGGCGGTTATTTCACTGATGCTTAACGCTTTGCCGGTGATTTTTTTTACTTCATCCAGCTGTTGCTTAACAGCGGCATCTTGCTGCTGCTGAGCAATAAAATCAGCCATGTGTTTACGTGCATAAGGAAACAACACCTCCTTAACAAACGACAGCGATGAGGTAGTGCCTTCAATATCGGTGACAATAGCTGCTATCATGCCAGGCTACCGCTGAATGTATCATAGTCAGGAAAATGGTTTGCAATGTCGCTGCCGGTAAAGTCCGCCAGCCAGCCTTCTTCGCTGGTGAAAAGGCGAATGCATTTGAAATCCGGGTTGATCCCCATATCAAACCAGTGAGTGACATTGGCCGGCACACTGATCAGATCACCTTTTTCACAGAACACCAGATAAACTTTGTCATCCAGATGCAGATAAAATAAACCGCTGCCATCGACAAATAACCGGACTTCAAAATCTGCATGCGTATGTTCAGATAAAAACTTTTCGCGAAACATTTTTTTATCCGGGTGATCGGGTCGCAATGCCACCACATCCACCGATTTAAAACCGTAGCGCGTGTTCAGGGTATCAATATCCTGCTGAAAAGCCGCAATGACTTCATTCTGTTCAGCAGCAGGCGACAACGCAGCTGTTGTTGACCAGACTTCAAACTCAACGCCTTTTGCTGCCAGTAATTCACGAATCGTATCGTTATTGCTGATCACATCGCCACTGGCTGTGCCGTCCTCGTTATATATGCGTAACTTGCCCATTAGCCTGCCTTCATTTTTGTAAGTTCACAATCAAACAGAAATTCAAATGCTTCTACATGGCGCAAAGCATCGTCTATATTCTGTCCCCAGGTATAAAATCCATGTCCCCGAATCAGATAACCGTGCAGGCCCTCTGGCTGTGCAAAAAATGGCTGAACCTGCTGTGCTAACACACTGATATCCTGATTATTATCCAGTACCGGCACACAGACTTTACAGTCATGCGTATCAATACCGGGAAATGCTTTGAGTAATTCATAGTCCTGCAATATCAGACTGCCAGCACTGAGCATCGACAGTACCGTGGCATTCACCGAATGCGGGTGCAGCACCACACCGGCATTTTCCACCTGCTGATAAATACCCGTGTGCAACAGGGTTTCAGCCGAAGGTTTTTTACCGTCAAGTGACACACCATCGGCATCCACCTGCATGATGTCTTGCAGCGTCAGTTTACCTTTATGCGCACCTGAGACGGTTATGACCAGTGAGCCATCCGATAGTCGCGCTGAGAAATTTCCGCTGGTTGCAGGCACCATGCCCTTATTATATAACTGACGACCTGCGTCAATCAGCTCGGCGGCACGTAGCTCAAATTCATTCATTTTCAGAAGGTCCGGTTTAACGTTTGAAGGGCGATTATATTATAGATTTTGTATTTAACGTAACCAGATAAATGTACAGCAAGAAAGTAAGCCGCTTCGATAGGGCAGCTGATAGTCCTCTGTTATGCATGTCAGAATGACTGTATGAGAAGTGCCTGAGCGGGCTTTAAATTAGCTGGCACACCATCTGCTCATTAATCCATTGCTGCAGGTAACCCACAGCTCGCAGCGGGGTTTGCTGTTCGTCAAAATACGCCAGCAATGCCTCGCACACTTCAGCAAAGCTGGCGCCGGATATTGCACAATGAAGAGCAGCCAGTTCCGCCTCCTCTAGCGGACGGTAGCGACTCACCAGCTGCTGTCGCCAGATTAACCAGCTCGATGCATCAGGCTCTTTTGCCGGCGGTAATTCGTCATTGGCGAGTGCTTTCCATATCTGAAAACTATTCATTGTTAGTGGCAGAACCTGCACCGCATCATTAAATTTCAGCTTCAAATCTGCCCATGCCTGCGGCTCCAGTATCGCCAGCTCACTCATTAACACACACTGACAATCTGCCGCATCAAAGCTATTTGCAAAGGCCTGCTCGATACGCGTTATTTCAGCAACCTCGACCAGCTGATTAAACGGTGGCAGTTGCTCAACCAGCTCGAGCATATGCTGACCAAAGTAACGCAAGCTGGGATGCTGCGATGGATATCTTTTAATGTACTGCCTCATCAGATGATCAAAAAGTTCATCACCCAGATAGGCATGCAGGCGTTCATAGTCACTGCTGAGTGCTTCTTTCAAACGCAAAATATAAGCACTACCATACAATGTCATGCGCTGCTCTGCAGATCGTTGCGGGCTCGACGCTATAGCCATAACAATATCGCTATGCTCGCTATCCAGTAAATAATTCAGAAAGTCATTCTGTAATTTAAGCAGTGAGTTCATATTTTATTTCAGTGTTGTTTTTATTCGCTGAGCCTGAATTAATCAATAGTGCCTGTGCGGGTAATATTCTTGCAGCAATATCTTCAGCGATTGCCAGCTCCTGCCGCAGTTGCATAAAGTCAGGGATATCATCATCACGCTCGATCATGGTACTGACCGCACCAAAACGTTTTAACGCCATCGCATAAAGCGACCAGACCGGATCACAGACATCGTTATCATGAGTATCAATAATCATA
>JAOULC010000011.1 GCA_029882215.1 Gammaproteobacteria bacterium
TATACCGGGGTCTGGGCTCATCAATCACTGTTAAATAGACTTTATGAATAAGAAATTATTAAGCTGGCTGTTAGTCAGCTTGTTTTTATTTTTAGTTGTCTGCTTTATCCCTAAGCCTGATATTTATAAAGATAAAGGTTTTTCCAGGGCTATATATGATCGCAATGGTGCATTGCTACGGCTTATTTTATCGCCTGATGAAAAATACCGCTTAAGAATTAATATCAATAAAATAGCTCCTGTTTTTAAAAAAGCAACCCTGCTTTATGAAGACAAGTATTTTTATTCTCACTATGGTGTGAATCCTGTTGCACTCCTAAAGGCTGCATGGACAACATACATTGCACAGTCGGCCAGAGTTGGTGCATCCACAATTACCATGCAACTTGCTCGGCTGAGTTTTAATTTAAAGACCCAGACTATTAGCGGAAAGCTTAAGCAAATATTTCACAGCCTTCGTCTTGAAATACATTACAGTAAAAACGAAATTCTTGAAGCTTATTTTAATTTAGCACCTTATGGGGGAAATATAGAAGGCATAGAAGCAGCAAGTCTGATTTACTTTAACAAACCTGCTGATAAAATAAGCCTTAATGAAGCACTGGCACTTGCGGTTATTCCGCAAAGCCCTGTCTATCGGAGCCTTGATAAAGGAAGTAATAACCCCGGTCTGCTGCGCGCCCGTAAAGAGCTCATCATGCGCTGGCTGGCTGAACACCACGATTCAGCTTACAGTGAAAATGAATTAAACCAGCCGCTGCAGGCAAGAAGTCGTAAAGACATGCCATTTTCGGCTCCCCATTTTGTTGAGGCCTATCTTCAGCATTCCACTTTAGTTCAAAACAACTACTCTTCTTTAGATATATCACTACAGACATTATTAGAAAGAAACATTAAGCAATATATTGAACAGAATAACTCAAAGGGAATTTATAATGCTTCAGCCATGTTGCTGGATTACCGTGATATGAGCATCAGGGCTATGGTTGGCTCGGCAGACTATTTCAATGAATCCATCCATGGTCAGGTAAACGGTACAGCAGCAGCAAGATCACCCGGCTCCACCCTAAAGCCTTTTATTTATGCTCTTGCTATGCAGCAGGGTTTAATCCACACCCATTCACTGTTAAAAGATGCGCCTAAAAGTTTTGCGGCTTATAACCCGGAAAATTACGACCGCGATTTCGTCGGCCCTATTAATGCCACCAGCGCGCTAATAAAGAGCCGAAACATTCCGGCTCTGTCTGTCGCATCTCAGCTAAAAGATACAGATTTATACGACTTTCTAAAACAGGCACAGATTCCCCTGCCTCAAGATAAAAAATATTACGGGCTATCCCTTGTTTTAGGTGGTGCCGAATTATCAATGCAGTCGCTGGTTAAACTCTATGCCTTACTTGCAAATCAGGGAAAGCTACAGCAGATTAACTGGAGCAAGAACGATCCGTTAAAAGGAAATGAAACACTGCTATCAGCAGAATCAAGTTACCTTGCCCTTAATATGCTGCGTCATAACCCGCGTCCAAAGCAAACCTATAACAGCAGCTGGCTGCGCAACCCTCTGCCAGTTTACTGGAAAACCGGCACATCCTACGGTTATCGTGACGCCTGGAGCATTGGTGTCTTCGGGCCCTATGTACTGGCTGTCTGGGCGGGCAATTTTCAGGGCCATGGCAATCCTGTTTTAGCCGGCAGACGGGTTGCTGGGCCCTTATTTTTTAGCATTATAGATGCGATAAAAATTAAGCAGCCTGATATTTATAAAACCCGGATATTTAAACCCGACCCGGTTAAAGAGATTAAAGTCTGCGCCATTTCAGGCCAGTTGCTCACACCGCATTGTAAAGTATCTGTTAGTGCCGGTTTTATTCCCGGTGTGTCACCCATCACCAAATGCAGCATTCACCGCACTGTACATATTGATAATGATAGCGGCCTTCGTGCATGCTTTAAAAACAGCAACACAACGGAAAAACTCTATGAGTTCTGGCCATCAGATCTGCTCTCTGTATTCAAGCAGGCGGGTATATCCAGGCGATTACCGCCACCTTACCCTCCCGCTTGTAATAAACGTTCATATTCTGTTGATGCGCTTAAACCTGAAATTTCATCACCCCTCAACAATGTGACTTATATTTACAGAAGCCAGGAGACAAACCAACAGATCATTCCTTTCAGTGCAATTACGGATGCTCATATCCGTAAACTTTACTGGTTTTTAAATGAAAGCTATCTTGGCACAACAGCACCAGGCCAGCCATATTACTGGCACAGTAAGATCGGCAGTTATTTTTTACGGGTTATAGATGATCACGGCGGCTCTGATACTAAGGAGTTTAAAGTAAGCGGTAAACAATAGTGAATTTTTTGAGGCGGAATTTTATGCAACACCGAGATCTGATGTCACTGGCTGCAGCAGACCATTGATTATCCCGCTTCGCTATTTTTTATTATTATAATCAGCGACAAAGATCTATCACTCATGCTGGAAGACTTTGCGGTTATATGAATCTATTGTCTATTATTCCACATTCACTCTTTTTTAGGCATTAATACTCTGCATAAGCAAGCGAGAATGCACCGGGGCCAACATTAATAGCTGCTGTGGTACTCATTACCGCAAGCATACACGGAAGCCCCTGTTCCTTTAAAAACGATTCAAACTCAATAAAAGGCTTCATTGCTTTGATTTCACTCAGGTTGCCGGCATAACTCATTGATATAACTTTAATCAGTAAACCTCGGTGAACCGCATCTTTGGCTTTAGAAAATAATAATTCCAGACCTTTTTCATAGCCCATCACTTTATCAACCGGTGACGTTTCACCTTTGTAACACTGAATAACCGGCTTCACATTCAGCATCGTGCCGACCTGATAACTGAACCAGCCGACACTCTTGTCGCCTTTTTTACTCGCATTATTTTTTAAATGGTACAGGTCACGTGGCAGCACATAAGCAAACACCCTGTCTTTTATTGCTTCAAGTTTTTTAATGATTTCATGCGGGCGTTTATTTTCTTCCTTAATCATGCGCACCGCTTCATGCACCAGAATTGCCTGTCCGGTGAACATTGTTCCGGTATCGAAAACATGTATCTTAAACGGACTGCTTTTACCGGATGCCTCTCTGATGCTTTTAAATTTTGGTGTGCTGATAAACACTGCTTCCTGAATGTTCTTATAGATTTCACTGCGCGCAGAATTAATGGTCATTACCAGCACTTCATCCGCTTTCAGGATCAGTTCCTGCTCAATCCGTTCTGTCATTTCAGCTACGGTATAAGGCCTGGTTTCGGCTGAGAAACCTTTCGCCGCCATATCATTATCGTAAAATGTTGTGGTCAGATCCGGGTCTCTGACATCAACAAAAACATTATCAGCAGACTTAACACTGATAGGCAACACCTCTACTCCATTTTCCTCAATGACTGCAGCCGGCAAATCACAGGCCGAATCTATAGCGATACTCACAGAAATAGCCACTACATTCCCCTTATATTTTATTATTTTCTATAAAGACTAAATCAAATGAGACTACTTTTCCAATATTAGGGCAAAAAAAAGCCCCGTCTTCTTCGACAGGGCTTTTCTTAGCAGTGAAAATTTATGACAATTTATCATCCGCAACATGATAAGTCGGATCTTCCATTACATTCACTTCTATCAGATCACCGGCTTTGCTCATCAGCTCTTTGCATTCAATACTTAAATGTCGCAGGTGTAAGGTTTTACCGGCTTTGATGTATTTTTCAGCCAGATTGTCGATTGCTTCTATGGCTGAGTGATCGGCTACGCGTGAGTTTTGAAACTCTATAATGACATCGTCGGGATCATTTTCCGGCGTAAACAGGTCAAGAAAGTTTTTAACCGAACCGAAGAAAAGCGGGCCATTCAGTTCATAAACGCGTGAGCCGTCTTTATTGTCATAACTTTTAACATGAATATGACTGGCATGCTCCCATGCAAAGAACAGGGCAGAAACAATCACGCCGACGATAACAGCCACGGCCAGATCAGTAAACACGGTCACACCTGATACCAGGATCAGTACAAAAGCATCTGTCTTTGGAATTTTGTCCATGATACGCAGGCTGGACCATTCAAAGGTACCCATCACCACAATAAACATAACACCGACCAGCGCTGCCATCGGAATTTTTTCGATCAGGCCTGAGGCAAACATAATAAACATTAACAAGAACAGTGCCGCCGAGATACCAGACAAACGCTGATGACCACCAGAGTTTACATTGATCATACTCTGGCCGATCATTGCACAGCCGCCCATACCACCAAAGAATCCGGTAACAGTATTGGCAATACCCTGACCAACACATTCTTTATTACCGCGTCCGCGAGTGCCGGTAATGTCGTCTATTAACGTCAGGGTTAATAAGGATTCTATCAAACCAACGGCGGCCAGAATAATGGCATAGGGGAATATAATACTCAGGGTTTCAAAGTTTAAAGGCACCATAGGTAAATGAAACTCCGGAAAACCACCCTGTATCGAAGCCATATCTCCGACTGTATTGGTATCCATATCAAAGCCGATCACCAGCAATGAAACTACAATAATCGCTGCCAGTGATGATGGAATAGCGGTGGTTAATTTAGGCAGGTAATGGATAATCGCCATCGTCAGTAAAATCAGCCCGCCAAAGATCGCCAACGACATGCCGGACATCCACTGACCACCGCTGCCTGGAATTTGAAAGTGCGGGATCTGTGCCAGAAAGATTACGATGGCCAAACCATTTACAAAGCCAAGCATAACCGGATGCGGCACGATCCGGATGTATTTGCCAAGGCGCAATATACCGGCAAGAATTTGCAGTAAGCCGGTTAAAACAACAGCAGCAAACAGGTATTCAACACCATGCTCTGCCACCAGAGCCACCATCACTACAGCCATTGCACCGGTAGCACCTGAAATCATACCGGGACGACCGCCAAAAATTGAAGCCAGCAAACCCACCATAAAAGCCGCATATAAGCCTACCAGAGGATCAACACCAGCGACAAATGCAAAGGCCACCGCTTCCGGTACCAGCGCCAGCGCCACAGTAAGACCGGAAAGAATTTCATTTTGGAAACAGACCCGACTATTACAGCCTAACTGAAACATGCAGCACCTTTAATGGGGAAGGAGAAACGGGCTCGAATCATATCAAATCTGGCCTGACTATTGAATCACTTGGCCTCTCATGTTGGTAATTAGGCCGGATTCAGCCCACATTATCTAACTCACAAGCCTCTAAAACTGAACTTTTTAGCTTTTTCAGGAACGTTTTCACCTGCTTCGCCGTTTACTAGGTTGTAGATAAATTAATAACAAATTAAAGAGGACTTACCAATGACTTTCAAACACACAGGTTTATTTTCGGCGCTACTTGCCGCATCAATGGGCATGGCAGGCTGCTCTGGTTCCGGTACTACTTCTTCCGCGGCTGATGTTACCGGTCGTATTACTGGCTTCGGTAGCGTTTATGTTAATGGCGTTGAATATGAAACAGCCGGTACCAACATCGTCATTGATGGTGTTCCGGCTACTGAAGCTGACTTAGCCGTGGGTATGCTGGTCACTTTAAATGGTTCTGATAACGGCTCTAACGGAAATGCAACCAGTATCTCTTTCAATGACAACCTTGAAGGTGCCGTCACTCAGACAGTTGCTGGCGGTGGTCTTCAAGTAATGGGTTATAACATTACCGCCAATACACTCATCAACTTTGATAACATGACTGATACAAACGGTGACAATGTAATTACCCTAGATGACCTGCTGTTAGGCGACATTGTAGAAATCAGCGGTTACTCAGATGGCCTTGGTGGTATTCAAGCGACCTATATTGAAATAAACCCAGCTGGCGGTGAGCTTGAAGTTAAAGGTGTCGTCGCTAATCTTACTGCCACTACATTTACCATTGGCTCTATGACTGTTGATTATTCATCGGCTAATCCGGCTGACGTTACTATTTTGACTGACGGCATGTTCGTTGAAGTAAAAGGTGATACAGCACCTGTAGGTAATATATTCACGGCAACAAAAGTAGAAGTTGAAGAACATGATGTGGACGGTAATGACGGTGATGAGCTTGAAGTTGAAGGCCTGATTGCAGCTATTGATATCAATTCTACTCCTAACACTATTACTATCGGTGACCAGTCATTTAACCTGCCTGCAGGTTTTGATCTCGGCAACTTTGCTGTGGGAGACATGGTTGAGTTAGAAATCAATGTAGTTGGTACTGAGCTGGTCGTTTCTGAAATCGAAGATGAAGATCACGATGATGATAACCCTGGCAAAATTGAGGCTGAGGCATCTGTGACGTCGACTGACACCGTTAACAATACGATCTCTCTGGCAGGACTGACGATTTCTGTTAACCCTAACACTACCATCATGATTGATTATTCTGCTTTAAGTGAGCATTACTTCAATCTGGGTAGTATTCAAGCAGGTGATCGCGTTGAAGTTAAAGCAATTCCTGATGGCCAAGGTGGTTATGTTGCCATCAGCATCGAACGCCAACCGACTAGCACCAGCACAACTGTTGAGCTTGAAGGCCCGGTGGTTAATGGTGTATTGAGTTTCCCTGGTATCACTCTTGATCTGTCAGCAGTTGATACTTCAGTGCTGACTAGTGCAAGCAAAGCTCATGTAAATGGCAGCTTTGCAGCTGGCACCCTCACCGTGACCTCATTAGAAGCTGAGTAAACGTTTCGTGAGTTAGTTGTACAGCATATACTACTGTATAAGCCTATAAAAAAGCCCGAACATAATTCGGGCTTTTTTTATTCATCAAATATAAATTTCAAGCCCACTCCGTGCTCATCCTGGCGCATCACTCTGGCACGGTTAACCGGCGCATCACTTCCATCCCCCATGGCCGACATAACCTGAACCTGTACTACACTATTAATCGCCGGCCTGTTTTCTACGGTTATCGTCACATACAAACCACAATCACTGACATTGCCTGAAACGGCTTTTTGCTCAACACCATTTTCGTCAATCAAACGAATTGCCACTTCAATAGGATGCCTTATATTAGTACGTTGATTATCCTGCACCATAAGCCTGTTTTCTGCCTGTAACGTTTTATCATTGAACAATATATAGCCTAAATAAGCAGAAGATGCACTAAACACCCAGTTTTACTTGCTCCCACAGCTGATTCAGCCGCTTTTCAGAAACCGGCAGTGCTGTCTTTAATTGCTGCGCAAATAAGGAAACACGATACTCCTCAATCATCCATCTGAACTCATTTAGCACGTCTGATTGCCTTTTTTGCTGCTGCATGGCTTTTAGTCTGTTTTTATAATTATCCCAGTATGGCTGCACCTTAACTCTCAGCCCGCGATCTTTACTGCTGTCACTTTCCAGCTTATCCAGCCTGGTCACCATTGCTTTTAGATAACGCGGGTAATGCAGTAGTTTGTCCGCTTCGGTTTCGACTAGAAAGCGCCTGAACAAGAGATGCTGCAACTGATCCTGAATATCAGCACCGGCTTCTAGCCAGGACACCGGCAATTTTTTCAGTCTTTTTTGTATCACCTGATACAGCTCTAGTATCTCAGCACACAGTTTATAACGATCAAGCAGACAGTCACTTAATCTCTCCCGGCCTGCTTTCAATAACTGGTTAAAGCTATCAGCAGTTGATGGTACGGGTTGCAAAATAAAAGCTTCCTGAATACTGCTATCGAGCAAATCATCAGCCAGCTCCTGACAACTGCCAATATTTCGATACAACAAACACATGGCCTGCAGACCTTTTTGTGTTTGCTGCATATTGCGCAATAATTCAGAGAGGTTAATACGAATTAACTGACGCAAGCCTTCCTGCATAGAGGCCCCGGCTTGCTGCTGGTTTTCAAACAATCTTAGCGCGACTTTTTTTCCTTCTTTTTTTAGTGCAGGATAGAGCCTGATCTCAACGCCCGCCTGTTCGATCACTGTCTCTCCCTGCAAATCACCAAAATCCCAGCCAGTCACATTATCAATTTCATTTGCAGTCAAATCTTCCGGCAGCGCCTGTTCGCGTTCAGCCGTATCAAAACCATTTTGTAAGGCCAGCAGATCATTAGAATGTTTGATAACATTGCCGTTAGAATCCAGCAACTTAAAACTCATAAACAAATAATCATCCAGTAACTCCGGCTTCCACTCATCAAGCGGAATACTCACACCGGTGATACGTTTTAACTGTTCTGCCAGTTCAACGGTTAACGGTTTATCTCCGGCAACCATACTCTGCAAACAGGCATCGGCAAAATCCGGTACCGGTACAAAATTCCTGCGCAGATTTTTTGGCAGCGAACGAATTAATGCAATCACCTTTTCTCTCAGCATGCCGCTAACCAGCCACTCACAGCGGACAGCACTGACAGAATTTAACGCCATCAGTGGCACGTGCAGACAAACACCATCATGCTTATGTTTCGGATCAAAAATATATTCCAGTTTTAACTTAAGCCCGTTGAAATTCATCTCATCAGGAAACTGCTCACCACTGATACCACTGGCATCATGCTGCATTAACGCATCACGGCTCATATTCAACAGTTCAGGCCGGTTCTTTACTTCTGTTTTCCACCATGACTCAAAAGCCGGACCATTATAAACACCGCTTTTTATGCGCTGATCATAAAAATCAAATAACACCTGTTCATCAACTAATACATCCTGCCTGCGTGACTTTGCTTCCAGTTTATGAATATCCGCCATGAGTCTTTTATTGTATTCAATAAATCCGGCTTTTGGTTCATATTCACCATTCACCAGCGCCCAGATAAATATCTTTCTCGACGTCTCTGGATCAACCGGGCCGAAGTTTATTTTCCGTTTTGAATAAATCGTCAGCCCGTAAAGCAGCGCCGACTGCAGCGCGGACACTTGCGATGATTTTTTTTGCCAGCTGGGTTCCGTGTACTGATACTTTAATAAATGTCTGGCTTTTTCTTCCAGCCATTCAGTTTTAATAATAGCATTTGTCCGTGCATACACTTTTTGCGTCTCTACAATCTCAGCTGCCATGATCAGTTTTGGTTTCTTCTTAAACAGGCAGGAACCGGGAAAGATAAAAAACTTTCGGCCACGCGGCCCTAGGTAATCCTCTTCTTCAGTTTTAAAGCCGATATGACCCAGCAGCCCGGTCAGTATCGAACGATGAATGGCATCGTAGTTGACTTCTTTTTCAGCATCAGTATTTGTCTTTATTTCGTTTGTTTTGTAAGACAACTGCTTTAGCTGATAGACAAGCTGCTCATGAACATCCTGCCATTCCCGCATTCGCATATAAGCCAGATAATTTTTACTACACCACTGCCTGACTTTATTTTGCGACAACTCTTTTCTTTTTTGCTGATAGCTATTCCAGCAGTTTAAATAAAACAGAAAATCAGACTTTTTATTCTGAAAAACCTGATGCCGTTCATCTGCTGCCTGTTGCTTTTCTACCGGCCTTTCACGCGGATCCTGAATGGCCAGTGCCGACACAATTATCAGTAATTCACTCAGGCATGACTCCTTCTTTGCTTCTATCAGCATTCTGGATAGCTGAGGGTCAAGCGGAAATGCAGCCATTTCCCTGCCCGTCTTTGTGATCTCAGTGTCTTCGTAAGCGTGGAGTTCTTTCAGTAAGCGCATACCATCATTAATCAAACGCTGATCAGGCGCATCGACAAAAGGAAAGTTCTCCATCTCACCCATACCGGCATAGGCCATTTGTAAAATAACAGATGCCAAATTGGTACGATGAATTTCAGGCTCAGTAAATTCAGCCCTGGAGTTAAAATCATCTTCACTATATAGCCGGATACAAATACCATCAGACAATCGCCCGCATCTTCCCTTACGTTGATCTGCCGCCGCTCTTGATATATTTTCTATCGGCAGCCGCTGCATCTTGCTGCGAAATGAATATCGCGAGATTCGGGCCAGCCCGCTGTCGACTACATAACGGATACCGGGTACTGTGAGTGATGTTTCAGCCACATTTGTGGCTAAGATGATTCGCCTTAATGCGCCCGGGTGAAAGATTTTACTCTGCTCTTTTGCGGACAGCCTTGCCAGTAACGGCAGTACCTCGGTATGACGGTATAACTTTTTATTAAGCTCATCGGTGGCATCGCGGATATCCCGTTCACCACTGAGGAAAACCAGGATATCACCGTCCTTTTCACGCATTAACTCGTCCACTGCTTCGACAATGGCTTCACTCAGTGAGATGTCTTCATATGGCCGGTACCTGACCTCTACCGGATAGGTTCTTCCCGATACCAGAATAATAGGTGCATCATTAAAGTGCTTTGAGAATTTTTCGGGGTCTATCGTTGCTGAGGTGATAATCACTTTCAGATCAGGGCGCCTCGGTAATAGTCTTTTTAAGTAACCCAGTAAAAAATCAATATTAAGACTGCGCTCATGTGCCTCATCTATTATCAGCGTATCGTATTGTTTTAACAACGGGGATGCCTGTATCTCAGCCAGTAATATGCCGTCTGTCATTAGCTTAATATAGCTACTGTCCTGAGTCTGGTCTTTAAAGCGAACCTTATAGCCCACCGCGCTACCCAGTTCAGTATTTAATTCTTCTGCTATCCGTGCAGCAACAGAGCGTGCGGCTAAACGACGGGGCTGAGTATGGCCGATTTGCCCGTCTATACCACGACCCATGCTGAGACATAATTTAGGCAGCTGCGTTGTTTTACCCGAGCCGGTTTCGCCACACAGAATCACCACCTGATGTTGATCGACTGCCGCAGCTATATCCTGCAGCTTTGCACTAATCGGCAACTCATCGGAAAACGTTATTTTAGGCAGCTGCTGCTTTTTTTTCTGCAGGCTCAGAGCAGAACCTTCGGCTTGTTTTTTTAAGCGCAACAGGCTCTCATCAGCAACCTTATTTCCAGTCAATCTGGTCTGACTCTGAATTTTCTTTAGCCGGCGTTTAAAGCCAGCCTTATCTTTACTAAAACTATTTTTAATATTTTCAGCTATATTCTTAATTTCTAAATCAATGTCTGTCACTTACTTTTTACTCAATTAATATCAACTTTACGATCAGTACTATCACCATGAATCTTGTCATGCGCCCGTATATAAATAAACTGAACAGCTTCAGGTATCACAACATCATGCAGTGATCGTGTGAATGGCTGCTCGTTAACATGAGGATGATGTAATATTCGCTGTCCGATCACTTTCTTATTTTCATCTAATATTTTCCAGCCATCGGCATAGTGATCCCAGCCCGTGTCCTCATGTAACAATGTTACATTCACACGGTAATGTTGCGCGCCTTTGCTAACCAGCGACACATCAACGATTTTCACTTCATTCGCCAGCACGATCTGGCTAAATACGGCTAAACAGATAATATAAAGTTTGTTCATGCGATTTCCTTGCTTATTCTGTAATTATCTCATCAGATGGTGCATAATCTCTCTGTCATAACATGCCAGCTGAGAATAATACAGTGAACGACAATAATAAAAATAGTGCGTCTGTTTCTTTTTTACAGGTATTTAAAAGTGTTTTAGCTGCCATGTTTGGTGTTCAGTCAGAAGAAAACAGACAGCGTGATTTTACTCAGGGAAAACTCTGGCATTATATATTAGGCGGGCTGATTTTTGCGGCTATCTTTATTGCTATTTTGATTACTGTTGTGCAAACGGTTTTATCCGGTTTATAGAAACCTGTTCAAAGCGCCACAGATATCGACAGACAACGGCCGTCATCACTATAGCTGACGTCTTTGCATATGGCCTCAATCAGTGCCATGCCCCGGCCATACAAATCACCCTCGCATGCATTACTCTCGCTAACATCGAAGGTATTACCGTTATGTGACATTTCTATTTTCAGAACGGAAGCATCATCCTCTATAACATGACTGATACTGACTTTTATAAAAACGCTCTTAACCTGCTGCAGTAATTTCTCCCTTTCTCTGTAATACTGATCAAAGCTTTCAGCGCAATGTTTCTCTGATCCATCCAGCCCCAAAATACCGTGATCCAGTGCATTGTTATACATTTCCATTAGCAATGTGTGCACAACGCCTTTCATATTTTTGATCGCTAAATCACCTGCTATCATGTTGATAATATTCTGCACCGGTTCTTTTTTCAGCATATCATCCTCAATGATCATATGCGTACTCCATGGAATAGTCCCGTGATCAGCCTCGGTTGATTTACTCACCTCATTTCGTTTAACTTCAACACATGATAACTCAAGCAAGGAAATATCATCATGCCGTGCTACACCTTCACTGTATTCTTTGTACTTATTTAATACACCCTCAGTAATATCGGCGCTGCCAATAATTGATTTTTTATACTCGTCACTGTCAATCATCCGGTTTTCTGTATTTATCGCTTCTGACAGGCCATCCGTCATAACGATGAGCTTATTGTCTTCATTTACATAGAACAGCTGCACTTCATCACTAAAATCTTTATATCCACGCACACCAAGCGGTAAGTGCTGACTCTTAATAGTGATTATATCCTTGGTACGCTGGTTGTATAAATACGCATCCGGCATCCCGCCATGCCAGATCATTAAGCGATCACCTTTTGCCGACAATTCGATAAGTGATGCTGCCAGAAACATTTCAACTGGCAACAGAAAGCTGATTTGCCGGTTGATTTCTTTTGCTATATCGCCAATATAGGCATTGTCCTCAAGCATCTTGAAAAATATCTGTGATACCGGCAATGTGCCGACTGCCGCCGCCAGCCCATGCCCTGTAAAATCACCTACGAGCATGGTTATGCCACCATTCGGCCGGCGCCCTACCAGAACAGTATCACCGTTGAATGTTTCCATCGGCAGGCTTACCGACTTAATAACTCCCTCATCAAAAAAGCATTTTTTCCTTGCCTGATCAAAAAAATGTGAGACCAGTGTATGCTCTCTTTGCAGTCTTCTATTGTGCTCATTCAGCTCTTCATTCTGCCGGTTAACCTCCTTGTGAAGCTCTCTGATGCGCTGATGCGCTGATATTTTCGATATCAAGATACTAAAGCTCACCGGTTTGGTGATGTAATCATCGCCACCTGCTGCAAGTGCTTCTTCTAGTGCATCATCCTCTGATAGCGCGGAAACAAAAATGACAGGGAGATAATTAACCGAGCTGATACTTTTTATCTGACGTGCAGCCTCATAGCCATCCATATCGGGCATTTTAATATCCATTAAGATGAGGTCAATCTCCTGTTCTTTTACCAGCTCAATCGCCTCAGCACCTGAACTTGCCAGCAGTACATCATATGCTTTAGTTTTTAAATAGCGAGCCAGAAGCAGGCGATTTTTTTCTATATCATCGACAATGAGAACAAGCATTATTGAATCGAGAACATCAGGTCAAATTTAGCAATTTTTAAAATCTTTTCCACATCATTGCTACAATTTGTAATTACGATTTCACCATCTGCCAGGTTCAGACTTCTCTTCATTTTTAGCAACATACCCAGCGCCGAGCTATCAATCATCTCTACTGCACGCATATCAATCGCATATTTTTTTGCTTTAGCTGGTGCATTTTCATAAGCATCTCTGAATTCTGACAGTTGAGAGAAATCGAACCGCCCGGACAGAATTACCTGATACTCTTGTGCTTCATCTAAAAACCGACTTGTAATACTCATACTAAGTTCTCTTTAATTAAAAAAGATCCACATCACCTGATTCTACCGATGTAGACTGAATACTTTCATGCAATGCCATCGCTAACTGCCTGTCTATATTTCTTAACATTTCATTAACTGTCATTAGGGTATCCAGTGCTCCATTATTACCGGTACCTGATTCTACGGCTCTTATTTTTTCTTTAATACCATTTTGCAGGTTTTCTATATGACTCGCCAGCTGTGTTACCACATCCTCGTACTGCAACGCCATCACAGCTGATGACACATGCCCGCCTATTTCCACGGCAATGCCAGCCGTATTATCTATGACATTAGCGACCTGTTCATTAACCTGATCAATTTTTAATATCATGTCATTAATATGGTCCTTTGCATTCAGCGCTGAGCTCATATCCATTTGTGCAATCTCACCAACCACGCCATTCAGTGCAACAAGCCCGGCCTTGGCAGCCACGGCTCTTTCCTGTACTCCCTCATTAAGAATGCGTGTTTGTTGTGCAAGCTCACGCACCTCATCAGCGACGACAGCAAATCCTCGCCCTACTTCACCGGCTCTTGCCGCTTCGATTGCCGCATTTAGTGCCAGTAAGTTGGTTTTAGAGGCTATTTTTTGTACGCCAACAAGACGTTCAAAGACCTCATCCATAATATTGATCATGTCCTGCATCTTATAGGCTGCTTCGACGCCTTTATCACTGACATTTACAATGATATCAACAAAGTTTCTCAAGACTTCATCAAGTTCAACCGTAAATTCTTTAAATGACACCTCGTCATCATTCTCACTAAAATGACTGGTGAGAATACCTATTTCTGACTTTTGCCGTGCAGACAAGTCACCCAGCGCCATAAAGCTGGTATTTAATTTTACGACCGAGTCTGAAACAATCTGTTTTATTTGCGCAACAGCCTCGAGCGATGGATTAACTTCATCCTCAACCCGGCAGAACTCCGTCGCAAAATCACTGACTTCATTACTATATATGGAATCCATTTCTTGCTGCTTTTCTTCTGAGTTGATTAATTTCAGATACCGCCTGAAGCTGATTAGCCAGATGATGATGCTTAGTAACAAGATACTCACCTTCAGCCAGGCACTGGTTACGATAATAATTAAGCCACATAGAATGATACTCATTATGATTGCTGGCATAAAAAATCGTAGATATGGTTTTTCTGTAACCATTTAGTAACATAACCCCGGCTCGAATATATTATTGAATATGACTAACTAAGACTATAGATCAAAATAAGCATAACTGAGGTCAATTACTCATCATTTTTGTCTACCAGAACCACTTCCTTATGAATATCGTTCAATTCAACTTTTTCTATGCTGATAAACTGCCGGTTTATCTTGTCTGCCGTAACTTTTACATCACCGACATCTTTATGTGCCTGCCCAATATGTCTGGACAAACTCTCCATTCTCTTGCCGAAGCGGTCAAACTCCACTGACAACTTAGACAGATGCTCCTGTATTAAATGCACCTGCTGACGTGTCGCATCATCCTTGATCACCGCCCTTGCCGTTGACAGCACTGCCATAAGCGTTGTCGGTGACACCATCCAGACTCGCTTTCTCTGTGATTCTTCAACCAGATCAGGATGATGTGCGTGTATTTCTGAAAAAACAGACTCTGCGGGAATAAACATAACAGCACCTTCTGCCGTCTCACCGGGGATAATGTATTTTTCTGATATATCTCTGATGTGTTTTTTAATATCGGCTTTGAACTGTCTTTCCGCTTTTAGCTTATCGGCATCAAGCACATCAAATGCCGTCATCTTTTGATAGTTTTCCAGCGGAAACTTGGAATCGACCGCTATATTCCCACTGGGCTGCGGTAAAAACAGCATGCAATCAACCCGGGTGTTGTTTGATAATACATGCTGCAGGGCATAGCTCTTCTCCGGCATAACATTACCTACTAGCGCCGAAAGCTGCACCTCACCAAAGGCCCCTCTTGATCGTTTATCCGCCAGCACTTCCTGCAAGCTCACCACGTTAGTTGATAATTCTGTTATTTTTTTCTGTGCTTCATCTATTAATGTCAGGCGCTTTAATACACTGGCAAATGTTTCCGTCGTTTTATCAAAACCCTCGCCTAATTTTTTCTCGACCTGACCGCTTATTTCCTTAAGTCGCTGATCAGTTTTATCTGTCAGGCTTTCAACACGTTTACCAAATTCATCACCGTATATCTTCAGCGAAACAGCAATCTGCTCGTTTTGAGATTTACTATTAGCGGACAAGGTTTCATTCAGCGCCTTTAATGACTCTGCCGTATTTTTCAGAACTGTCTCGTTATTTCTGAATTGCAGAGCCGTCATGTCTGTTTTAAATTCATTAAAATTTGTGCTCAGATGATTCTGTAACTCAGACACTCTCTTTGCCTGATTTTCTCTGTTTTCAAGATCAGTGATTTTTAACTGGCCCTGAAACTCTCTCATTGATTCAAGCATTTGAGATACTTTTTTCTCAACTACAGCCCGCATGCTTTCAAACTGCCTCGCCTGCTCATCAGCCCGTCCTGACATTACATCCTGCCTTCTGAGCTGAGAAATTAACAGTATCATCAGCACAACACTGATAATGGTGATTACAACTAATAGTATTTGCTCTAGTGTCATTTTCTTCTGTTATTATAAGTTTAAGTAATACACTATTATCACACCGTCCTTGACTATAGAGCAATGAATGAGACATAAGCTTTGTCATATAAACGATATTTCTGACCCGGGATCTCGCGAGTTCAGTTTGCAGTTAGCGAACTGTGCTTTAGATTTTTTTGTGGTACACAAAGACGGCCAGTTTTTTGCCTATAAGAACAGCTGCCCACACACCGGTGCAAGCCTTAACTGGCAGGAAAACCAGTTTCTCGATATGGATAATGCATTTATACAGTGCAGTGTACATAATGCTTTATTTGAAGTGGACAGCGGTTACTGTATTGCCGGCCCCTGCAGTGGCAGTAGTATGGAAGAGCTCACGCTTATTATTGAGAATAATGAACTGTATTTGAAATTATCTGACGTTGCATCATAGCCGCTTAAGCAGCTATGATGCTGTGCAAAATTAAGCTGCCTGCTCTGTTGTAATCAGATCTCTATACGCATGCCAGGTAGCATGGCCAATCAGTGGCATGGTCACAATCAAGCCTACTCCTAACGTCAGCATACCAATTCCGGTAAAGGCCACAATCAATCCCGCCCAGTAGAACATAGCCATTTTATTCTTCATAACCGCTTTAAAGCTGGTGATTGAGGTGGTGATGCAATCCATTTCTTTATCCATAATCATTGGAATTGAAATAGCACTGATAGAAAACACAAAGAACGCAATAACGGCACCGGTCACAATGTACAAGGTTAAAAACCCGACACTGTTTTCAGAATACAATAATTCCATTACCGACATATCATGCGATGTTAGTAAAGCAGAATTGAAAAATAATGCCGCCAGAATAGCTGACAAACGAACCCACGCCACAGTAATAATACCTAACATCAGCGCATACATGGCAATGCAGTCAGGGTTACCGCAGCCGGCTTTTATACCCAACAAAAACGACATCTTTGTTTCACACCGGGCAAGGTCTTGTGAGTTTCTGCTGATGGCATATAGACCCACTGCAAGAAAGGGTCCCAGCAGAAGAAAACCCGTAGTAATGGCAAACACCAGATGAGATGAACTTGAATAGGCATAAACCAGCAACATCCCAATGACTGCAAACAACGCACCATAGGACAGGCTTGCAAGCGGTGTCGTCTTGATATCATTCCAGCCAGCTTTTATCCACTTACCAGGGCTGGACATATCAACTTTATTTATTGTGATGATCTGCCGTCTAAGTTCTTCTGTATGATCAATTGTTGTATCGTTCATAGTAGCTTCCTTTATTCCTCGTTAGGCTTACAGACTCTTCAATGAACGTTTTGATAAAACAACAATGCAATCGTTATTTATATTTTTTGTTAACTTTGCAAAATTTTATTTCATCGATACTGACATACAACGTTCAAAAGCCTGGTCGGGAAAACGAAATACACCAGATCAAAAACCCGGTTATCACGTTTATTTTATGAGGCATTTTTTAAAAAATTAAAAACCCTCACTTAAAGTATATGAAAAATATCAAATGAATCAAATTCTTTTTTGTATATTAGAGTAGTAGTGGAATCTAATAAATAAAACATCTACACCCCCCTGAAATAACACACTAAAATAAATCATCACAGCGATGCCACTGCCTTTTTTATAAAAGAATTATTCGCAAATAGCGCAATATTTTTATCGTCAAAAATTGTATTTATTTATCGTTATAAAACCCGGTTATCTTTTGTAAACCATCAACTATGCCCAGTTTATTATGCGGCGCTGTAAAAACAGCCTGCAATTGTGCTTTTGGGTTAATCAGTAAAATCGATGCACTATGATCAAACAAGTAATCATCATTTTTTATATCACCACTGCTGCCAGCAGCGCGTAAATAAACCGAACTGAGTTGTTTAACAACATTATCTATCTCAGACTTCTCTCCGCTGAGACCCATAAACGATGGATCAAAATAATACATATAGTCACCAAGAATTTCTGGCTCATCGCGCTGCGGGTCAATAGAAACAAATACCACCTGTGGCAGCTCCATCTTTAGTGCTTTCATGTCAATATATGCCTGCCTCAGCACACTCAGTGTAGCGGGACAAACATCCGGGCAGTTTGTATAACCGATAAATATCAATGACCATTTGTTTTTTAATTGCTGCAGGCCAAACTCATGCCGCCTCTGGTCTATCAACTCAAAATCACTTAATTGTCTTGGCGGATTGAGAAATGTACCTTCAATAACAGGAACCTGCTGCCCGGACTCCATCATACTGCTTAGCTTGAATCCGGCCCACATGGAGGCTATAGACAAAGCCAGCACCATCCCCAGTTTTATTAAATTACTTTTATTCATTTTTTAACTCAAAATATAATGATCAGCAACAAGTGCGATAAACAATAACATTAGATAATTTATCGAATAGACAAATGTTTGTATCGCGGCTTTTTCACGCTCTGTAAAAAACAGTTCGAGTGACTTATACATAAAGAAACCACCCAGCAAGACTGCCGCTGATAAATAAATCCAGCCGGCAAAATAGGCAAGATATGGCAGCAAGGTAACAATCACCATCAGGATCGTATAGGCCACAATGGCAAGCTTTGTGTACTTAATACCATGTGTTACCGGCAACATCGGGATCGACACTTTTGCATAATCATCACGCCGGTGGATGGCCAGCGCCCAAAAATGCGGCGGCGTCCAGGTAAAGATGATCAGCACCAGTAACAGACCATACGGATCGATTGAGTTTGTTACCGCTGTCCAGCCCAGTAATGGTGGCATTGCACCGGCCAGACCACCGATAACAATATTTTGCGGCGTCGCGCGTTTTAAATACATGGTATAAATCACGGCATAGCCAATTAAACTGGCAAATGTTAATACCGCTGTTAACACATTTATATAGACAACCAGTATCACCATCGACAGCGCTGAGATACTCATAGCAAACATAATGGCATTGCTTAAACTCACGCGGCCACTCGCTAACGGACGGTCCTCCGTGCGTTTCATCCCTGCATCCGATTTCCATTCAACAATGTGATTAACCGCTGCGCCACCCGCTGCCGCCAGTGCAATCCCAATATTCGCTATGATTAAAACATCCCATTGAATACCCCAGGCAGGGCTGGCCAGTACAGTACCCACTACCGATGTCAGTATTAATAATGCCACCACTTTTGGTTTACACATTTCAAAATAATCACGCCAGCTCCCACGGCCAGTGTGTTCCATTACGACGGACTCAGCTTTACTCATGATCAAAATCTCTCTTTTGGTAACGACATATAATGGAATAACGTAACCAGACTCAGTAATAGCAATACGGCCACTCCATT
The DNA here is from genome assembly GCA_029882215.1 of Gammaproteobacteria bacterium. Taxonomy (GTDB): domain Bacteria; phylum Pseudomonadota; class Gammaproteobacteria; order SZUA-229; family SZUA-229; genus JAUVDT01. Next base: position 19,624 of record JAOULC010000011.1, read on the forward strand.
ATGCGCCAGTGCAACAGCCATTGGTATCGACAGTAGTACATTACTGATACCCAATACAACCTGAATTGTCATCAGCCCGGCAATTATTTTTACAAAGTTTCTGAAGCGCTTGTAACGCCACACTTTTACCATCATGGCGATCAACACGGCCACTGTAATATAGGCACCTAAGCGATGAGTCCACTGTATGGTCACGCGCGCATCATTACCCAAAATACCGAACTCATAATTATCTACACCGTGACCCCATAACTGAAAAGCACTGACAAAATCCATCGGCGGCAACATACTGCCCTGACAAGTTGGAAAATCAGAGCAGATAATGGCCGCATAATTTGAGCTGGTCCAGCCGCCCAGAAATATCTGCCCAAGCACCACAAGCATTGCGAATCTGACCCAGCCGGTTAACTCATGCGGGAACTGATCATGTTTTCGATCACGTAATCGTAGTGTGATATACCAAAGCAGATTCAGTGTTATGAAGCCACCCAGCAAATGCCCCATAACAGTCACAGGCCACAAACCCAATGTCACCGTCCACATTCCTAATAGTGCCTGGAAAATAATTAAGCCACCCAATCCCACTGCGAGCGGCGTCATGTTTTTTAATTCTTCTCTGTATTTGATCAGCAAATAACAGACTGTAAATACCAGCAGACCCAGCGCACCGGCAAAATAGCGATGAATCATTTCAGGCCATGCCTTTGCCGCTACTACTTGATGATCCGGAAACAGTTCCAGTGCTTTGGATAGAGCCTGTTCTGTTTGCGGCACACTTAAATGGCCATAACAACCCGGCCAGTCCGGACATCCCAGCCCCGCATCAGACAGCCTGGTAAAAGCACCCAGCAAAATAACTACCAGCGCAAGAACCGCAGTAGCAAATGTGAATTTGTGTGTTAGTAATTTTTTCATCCTCTCACCCAATATGAGATGCCTTCAACAGGCGTTTAATGTCACTGATAATATCCTTAGCCGTTTTTTCATTGTTATACTTCAGAATCACGTTTCCAATCGGATCAACAATAAACACAATATTCTTTTCAGTCAGCTCATTACCTGCGTAACCCAGTGCCTGATTAAAAACTTCTTTATCTGCATAATAACGATCGAAGTTTGCATAATGTGTTTTAATCTTCCCTCTGAATTCACTGTTTATATTTTTATCAAAATGTATTAATACATTGGTAATACGCGGAGATTCTTTATGAAATGAGGTCTTTATCTGACGCATAGTATATATTGTTTCTTCACATTTTTTATCGCAGTCAGAATCCATAAAATACATCATATGCCAGTGACCATAGACTTTATTTTTCTCAGCCTTACTGCCATCCAGTGTCAGCAAACCCAGGTCCATCATCTGTACACCGACTTTAACAAACTCCCCACGGTTAACCGTCTCGTCGGTTCCACCACTGCTATAAAGCCAGTACGCAGCACCAATAGGCGCAATAAAAGTTAATATCAACAGCCACAACATATAAGACTTCAAGTTATTATTATTTTTTATTTCTTCATTCATCATCTTCATTTCTTTTTGTATTAACTATAAAAAATATACCCAGCAGGGCACAAAATAAACCAAACCACTGCACGGCATAACCAATATGTTTATCACTGTCCAGCTTGTATGCTGGCCAGTTCCGGTTAAACCCCGCAACAGAATCCTGATCAAGCATCATCACAAACGGTTTTAATCTGGTATTTAACACTTTCTCCAGTTCTTTTATGTTTATGCTCTGGATGATAACCGGCCACTGCTGCAGATCATATTGCTGATCCTCCAGCATAAATACTTTTTCATATGGCGTACGTACAAACCCGCTTAACGTAACCACACCATCCGGCGTCACAAACACCGGCAAATCTTTTCTATATTTTGTTCTTGTTATCCAGCCACGGTTAACTAATAAATTATTGCCATTTTCACTTTCAAAAACAGAGATGACATGATAGCCAGCCAGCTGACCCATAACCTTATTATCCAGCAGAAAACTCTTACCCGCCACAAAGTGACCTTTAACCAGAACAGGCATAAACTGTTTTTCATCATCCGGCTCCGGCAGCAAATCCAGTTCACTAGCTTTTAACTCACTACGTGACTGAATATTTTGTTTGAGAATTAATTTGGCTTCGGCGCGTGACAATTGCCACTGCCCTAAAGAATACAGCAAGGTTAACAACAACAGTGTTACCACTGTCGGTATCAGTTTCGGACTAAAAGTATAGGACCCGAGCCTGATTGTAAATAATCGTAAATCCAGCATAGTTCGAGTCATCAAGTATCTATATAATCAGCTAACTTCAACTGATTTTAAAACGGTACAGCCATGTTATTCAAAGCCATCATTATTATTCTTTTGCTCCTGATCATTTTTAGCTTAGGCCAGGCCTTGTATCATATGATGCGCAAGGAGAATAATCCCGACGGAGTTGTAAACTCTCTGACAGTTCGTATCTCACTCTCTGTCTTATTATTTTTTCTTATTCTATTCGGAACTTACATGGGATGGATCACACCCCATGCAATTACCTAACTTCACTCACATTAAGTGAAGACTGTAAATGAGAGCTGGCATATATAAATCATTTAACACCGCTCTCACCCACAAATCCTTTCTTATAATATGTAAACGAAGATAAACAAGCCCAACCATACCACATCAACAAAATGCCAGTACCAGGCAGCCGCTTCGAATGCGAAGTGATTGTCAGCGGTAAAGTGCCCTTTCAGACAACGAACCAGCATAACAGCAATCATGATGCCACCGATTGTTACATGGAAACCATGAAAACCGGTCAGCATAAAGAAGGTACTACCATAAATACCTGAAGCCAGCGTTAAACCCATTGACTCATCGTATGCATGCATATACTCGATAACCTGCAATACCAGAAATCCCACACCTAATGCCAGCGTGATAACCATCCATAAGTTTAACTTTGCACGTTCACCTTTACGTAAAGCATGATGCGCAATAGTTAAAGTAACAGATGATGTTAACAGTAGTAAGGTATTAATTGCTGGCAGACCCCATGCACCCATTGCTTCTTTAGGTGCAACAAAAGCTGTATTGTCTGGATTTGTCAGAACTGGCCATACTGCCTCAAACGTAGGCCATAGAATTTCATGCGTCATCGCGTTATTACCTGCACCACCCAGCCATGGCATAACCAGTACACGTGCGTAGAATAATGCACCAAAGAAAGCAGCAAAAAACATCACTTCTGAAAGGATGAACCACATCATACCCATCCGAAATGACACATCGACCTGTCCGTTATAGCTCGGTGATTCTGCAACCACTGTACTAAACCAGCCATACATCATAGCCAGAACAGATATGAGACCAATCATCAGAACCGGCATACCAATGCTTGTTCCATGAATTGTATTGACTGCTCCGAACACCGTGACAAATAATGTAAGACTTGCGATTATCGGCCATTTACTGGGTTCAGGAATATAATATCCATCATTTGTAGACATAATACTTACCCTTTATTTATTTGCCATCGACACTTTAGATTTCTCTTTAGTTGCCGCTGGACTATTAAAGAATGTATAAGAAAGTGTCACTGTATTTATTCGCTTTGGAATATTTTTATCCACGATAAACACCACTGGCATTTCCTTTTCTTCACCTGACTTTAATTCCTGCTGCGTAAAACAAAAACACTCTGTCTTTGTAAAGTACTTTGCAGCCTGTCCAGGCGATACACTAGGAACAGCATTCCCAACAATAGAGTTTGAGGACACATTCTTAGCAATATAATTGACTCGACTTGGCTCACCAGGACGTACTTTCATTTTTGAAACAGCCGGCTTGAATTTCCATGGCATGTTGTCATTGAGACTGCCTGTAAACTCAACCGTGATCCAGCGATTCATATCGATATCAACAGGTTTAACTTCTGCTGCCTTATCGCTGGTTCGGCCATTCAGACCGGTTATGTCACAAAAAATGTCATACAGGGGAACCAATGCATAACCAAAACCAAACATAAACACGGTGGCCAGCAGTAATTTTTTAACTACCTTTCTGTTAGCGTCTTTTTGCTGGTTCTGATCAGACATTGTCGTTTCCTTATTTCACTTCTGGTGCTTCAGTAAAGCTATGGAATGGTGCTGGAGATGGCAATTGCTCAAACTCCAGACCTTCCGCACCTTCCCAAACCCGGTCAGTTGCTTTCTCACCACCGCGGATACACTTGATCACGATGTAAAGGAATAACAACTGAATACCACCGAATACAAACGCACCGATTGACGCCATCTGGTTAAAGTCTGTGAACTGCAATGCATAATCAGGAATACGGCGAGGCATACCTGCCAATCCTAAGAAGTGCATCGGGAAGAACAGAACGTTAACCGACACCAGTGAAATCCAGAAATGAATTTTACCCAGTGTTTCGTCATACATATTACCGGTCCATTTTGGCAGCCAGTAGTACGCGCCAGCAAAGATCGCAAACAGAGCACCGGTAACCAGAACGTAATGGAAGTGAGCCACGATGAAATAAGTATCGTGATACTGGAAGTCAACCGGCGTGATTGACATCATCAGACCTGAGAAACCACCGATGGTGAACAGGATAATGAAGGCAATCGCAAACATCATAGGCGTTTCGAAAGTTAATGATCCGCGCCACATGGTTGCCGTCCAGTTAAAAACCTTAACCCCGGTGGGTACAGCGATCAGCATGGTTGCCAGCATAAAGAACAGCTCGCCTGCCAGTGGCATACCAACTGTGTACATATGGTGAGCCCAGACGATGAATGACAAGATCGCGATAGACGATGTTGCATAAACCATTGAACTGTAACCAAACAGCTTCTTACGTGAGAACGTAGGAATGATCTGCGAGATAATACCGAATGACGGTAAAATCATAATGTACACTTCAGGATGACCGAAGAACCAGAACACATGCTGGAACATAACCGGATCACCGCCACCAGATGCTTCGAAGAACGACGTACCAAAGTTACGATCAGTTAGCATCATGGTTACCACACCGGCAAGAACCGGCATAACCGCGATCAATAAGAAAGCCGTGATTAACCAGGTCCATACGAAGATCGGCATCTTCATCAGTGTCATGCCAGGCGCACGCATATTCAGGATGGTTACGATCACATTGATAGAACCCATAATGGAAGAGATTCCCATTAAGTGAACACCAAAGATAAAGTAATCCGTCGATGCTGGCCCGTAGGTCGTCGATAGCGGCGCATAGAAAGTCCAGCCGAAGTTTGGCGCAGAACCTTCCATAAACAGCGTGCTAATCAACGTACCAAAAGCAAACGGAAGTATCCAGAAGCTCATGTTATTCATCCGTGGTAAAGCCATATCCGGTGCACCAATCATCATTGGTACTAACCAGTTTGCAAAACCCACAAATGCCGGCATGATCACACCGAACACCATTATCAACCCATGCAAGGTTGTCATTTGATTAAAGAAATCCGGCTCTATCAGCTGCATACCAGGCTGATATAACTCGGCGCGAATTATCATGGCCATACCACCACCAATGAACAGCATTAAGAAGCTGAACCATAGATACATCGTACCTATGTCTTTGTGGTTGGTACTGAATAACCAGCGGCCAATACCCGTAGGCTTGTGATCGTGATGATCTTCACTCATTTGAGTATCCCCCAATTATTGTCGAGCCGCTTTTACGTCGGCAGGTTGAACGGCATCACCAGTATTATTACCAAAAGCATTACGCTCATAAGTAATCACTGCTGCAAGATCGCTATCAGACATATAACCAAAGGCAGCCATGGCCGGATTAACCTTACTACCATTGATAACCATGTCTAAGTGAGCAGCAACAGGACCTGTTGCAATGGCACTGCCTTTAAGTGCAGGGAAACCTGCAGCAGGGATACCTGAGCCGTCGGCCATATGACAAGATGCACACTGTGCATAAACCTGTTCGCCTTTCGCCATTAGCTCATCTTTAGTCCAGACTTTGTTGTCGCCAGCTGCTGCAGTCATAGCCGCACCTTTCTTCTCGCTAACCCATGCAGCGTAATCTTCTGCAGACTTAACTTCGACAACAATCGGCATAAAACCATGATCTTTACCACAAAGCTCGGCACACTGACCACGGTAAACTCCAGGCTCAGGAACAATTGTCCAGGCTTCATTGATATAACCAGGAATAGCATCTTTCTTAACGGCAAACGCAGGAATCCACCAGGAGTGAATAACGTCATTTGAAGTCATCAGGAAACGCACTTTTTTACCGGCTGGTAAAACCATACGGTTATCCACATCCAGCAAGTAATTAATGCCTTCCCTGTCTTTATTATTTTCAGCATAAATAACATCCCGGCTACTTTTTGCCAGATTACTGAAGAAATCAAAGCCTTCGTGCATGTAATCGTAATTCCATTTCCATTGATAACCCGTGATCTTAATCGTCACTTCAGCATCATCGGCAGGTGTTTCCATTCTGATTAAGGTCTTGGCAGCTGGAATAGCCATACCAATCAGAATCAAAAACGGTATAACCGTCCATAAGACTTCTACTGTCATGTTATCGTGGAAGTTCGCCGCAACGGCGCCTTTAGATTTTCTATGTTTGAACATAGATATAAAAATCATACCGAAGACACCGGCGCCGATGATTACACAAATCCACAATATGAGCGTGTGGAGTTCGTAAACCTCTTGACTGATTGCAGTCACGCCAGGTGTCAGGTCCATTTGCGCTGCCGCAAACAGTTCGGTACTAACGAACATAAGGCTTATTGCCTTAACTGTACGGAGTAGTACTGACATGCCATCCCCCATTTATTATTAATGTTTTTTGTACTTAAAGGGATCACACACATAATCAGCATTGTTAACCATACTTTATACGCGGGATTTCTAACTTTAAGCCATCGCAGAATAATTGATTTTTATCCCGTTGCCTACAAAGAACACAAAAAAGCCCATAAAAAGTATTTTAGCTGGCAACATTAAAAATTATAAAGAGAGGAAGTCGCCTGAGAGGCTTATATAGCGGGGACTTTAATCTGAGAACTTGCTAATAATCGAATAGAATAATACACAAAGATAACAATATAACTAATTAATTAAGGCATTCATTGGCATCAGTTAATTTGCTAAAACTGATATTAGCATGCGTTTATTTAATAATACTTAACACAAATCAATTTATCTCTGTTTTACTTATTTCGACAACAGCGTTTATATTTTTTCCCGCTACCACAAGGGCAAGACTGGTTCATACTAAGCACTTCTGCAGGCTGATCAAACAGCAAGCCACCGTAATAAACCCAGCGCCCTTGCTGACGAATAAAGTCGCTCTTTTCATGTAAACAGGCCAGCTTATCATTTTCAATAAACCAGGCTTTAAACTCTACGGTCCCCTGCGCGTTTTCACGCTGACCAGCGCTGGTTGAAATGATCTCCAGTTTTATCCATTTAATTTTCTCATCCAGTATCAGCTCTTGCGGACAGCCGGAGCTGTCCCAGGTTCGCCTCAGATAGTCTTCATTCGCAAGCACATAAGCACTGTATCTCGAGCGCATTAACTGCTCTGCGGTTTCAGCTGGCAGTATTGAGTCGTGATATGGCTGACAACAACGATCAAATGGGATGAATGAATTACAAAAACATCTCAACCAACAATTCCTCTTATGTTTCTTAGCTTTAAATTAATATCAAAGCTAAATTAAATAATGCCCGATTTATAAATAACACAGAAATAAACATGCTTTACCCGGCGTATGCTAACAGCCCTATCAGCTTTTAGCAGGGCATAGAGACAAGCCAGTGACAGGTTATTTGAGCATATGACTGCACAAGAGAGACTCAGCCGCGCTTGAATAAAACACCCGGCGTTAAGCAAAGCGACCACAGAGTTATTGCTGCGAGAAGTACTGATCCAGAAACCGGGAGAACTCAGGCTGCTCACTGGCCTCAAGCTCAGCCTGTTTTGCCAATGACTCGGTAGCCAGCTGACGATAAAAATCAGTTTTTTCTGCCAGTACACTCAGCTGATTAAAATACTCATGATGCTTATCAGACATCAGCTTGGAAAAATGATAAAAGCCCAGTCTTTCTTCATCCATGGTATTTAATATTCTGGCCGACGGTGTTTTTTCTGCATCGGCAAATAATTCCGTCTGCGCCAGACAGGCATCTCGGTAAGGCTGATCAGTAACCTCCCGATCCAGCACATCCGCCACAACCAGTATTTGCTCGACCAGTTCCTGACCCCAGTCGGCCAGCACCTTATCACCCGCAGGCGTTTGTAATTTAAGACCGGGCTCACGTCCACGGTGTGCTGTGGCCAATAAATTATTATCAATCATTTTACGCTCAGCATCATCAACTGCCGGACTTTCCTGTAAGCTGCAAAATATAATAAAGGCCTGTATAAAACGCAGCTGTGCTTCATTAACGCCGGTCGGATCAAAAGGACTGATATCAACCGAACGTAATTCTATATACCGGACGCCACGATCTCGCAAAGCGTTAACCGGCTTTTCCAGCCCCTGTAAAATTTGCTTGGGTCGCACGCTGCTGTAATACTCATTTTCAATCTGCAAAATATTGCTATTAAGCTGCTGATAAACGCCGTCTTTTACTAACCCAATTTCTTCATAACCTTCATAAGGCGTCTGAATAGCACAGCGCAGGCAGTCTATGTATTCCTGCAAACTATTGTAGTTGGCCGTCACCCCCACTTCACTTTCACGTGAATTGCGGTAGCCGATTTCACCTAAGCGCAGCGAGGTAGCATAAGGCTCGTAAAACGTACTCTCATTGTATTCATCCAGCGTGGTTTCCTGGCCATTTAAAAATGATTTACAGATGGCCGGTGACGCGCCAAACAAATACGGAATGATCCAGCCATATCGCTGCAGATTTCGTAAAATATCAAAGTATTTTTCTGAGATGAAGTCCTGCATTGGCGCATTGTCATTTTCCAGCTTTTGATAATGCCGCCAGAAACTATCTTTGAATGAGTAGTTGAAATGCACACCGGCAATCACCTGCATCACCCGTCCGTAGCGATGCCCCAAACCACGACGGTAAACTGTTTTCATCTGACCCAGATTTGATGAGCCGTATTTTGCCAGTGGAATACTGGTTTCCCCGGCCACCACGCAAGGCATACTGGCAGACCAGAGCAGTTCATCATCTAACTTACCGTACACAAACTGCTGTGTGTCTCTTAAAAAGCCCATGGCCTGAGTGACATCGGCAAAAGGCGGCGTAATAAACTCCAGCAACGCTTCTGAATAATCGGTGGTGATATAGGGATGGGTTAATGCCGAGCCTAATACAGCCGGATGGGGCGTTTGCGCCAGGGTTCCGGTTTTCGATACTCTCAGACTCTCTTTTTCAAGCCCGATACCGCCACACTGAAAAATATCCGCCGGGGCAGTTGCCAGCATAGCACTTAAACGTTGATGAAATTTTGAATACAAATCTGATGCCACTGACTATTTAGTGTAAAACCCCAATCCACACAGAGCGAATTGAGCGCAAAAAAATTAAAAAGCAAGCTTACACCATGCTCATGAAAATGACACCGCTAATTAAACATATCCATGTTTTTTGTAATGCCATCGATAACCGCCTCTCCCTACTTACTGTCACTTGAAGGTACGAGACTGAACTGTTTGCCGCAATATGACCGAAAGACTCAACGCTGAACGACTGCACCGGGACCTGTCAATAAAGCATAACTATCGCTCACCAGCAAAGAGAGCGCTTGTTACACTGTCCATACACCAATATCACAATCAAACTCATTTACCAGCGGCATAATAAAATGTTTCCCTCAGTATTATCACTATGACTGTCGAGTATCAAACTTGATCATTCATGCTATTAACCCCTTACTCTTTTATACTTTTAAGTGAGCAGTTGTTTTAAAGCAGTGACTGGAGAACGACAATGACAGCTGCATCTTCCGTAACACTGAGCAACCATTGTTAAACATTGAATTATTTCTAACGAGTGACGTCTTAATTATTTTATTCACCTTTTAACTATCAATGGTCAGAAAATATAATGCGCATAATCAGTTTTATATTATTACTAAATATCACCTGTATTGCTTTTGCCTCTGACAACAAAACCAGCAATCAGCTGATTAACGAGTCCAGTCCTTACCTGTTACAACATGCCTATAATCCGGTCAACTGGTACCCTTGGGGAGCGGCTGCATTCACAAAAGCCCGGCAGCAAAACAAACCCCTGTTTATTTCTATCGGCTATTCAACCTGCCACTGGTGCCATGTCATGGCACATGAATCATTTGAAAATAACAAAATTGCTAAACTTCTCAACGACAACTTTATCAGCATAAAAGTTGACCGCGAAGAAAGACCGGACATTGATCGTATCTACCTGACAGCCTCTGAAGTACTCGCCGGCTATGGCGGCTGGCCAACCACTATTATTGCCACCACCGAACTAAAACCCTTTTTTGCCACTACCTATCTTCCACCCTTTGCAGCCGATGGACGCAAGGGTCTTGAGGATATTTTAAACAGTGCCACTGCGCTCTGGCATGAGGACAGACAAAAAATAAACACAGTCGCCGATGAAGTGACCGAGATCTTACGCACTCAGCTACAAAGCAAAGTCACTAAAGGTAAAGTCAGTGCATCCAGTCTGGAAAAAACATACCGGCAATTTGTATCAAGCTTTGATACAGAACACGGCGGATTTGGTCATGCGCCTAAATTCCCCCGCACATCGGTTTTTGATTTTTTATTACTATATGACAAGCACAATCCATCCGGCAAAGCCAAAGCAATGGTCATTAACACTCTGGATACGATGCTTCGCGCCGGTATTTACGATCAGGTCGGTGGTGGCTTTCACCGTTATGCCGTCGATGCTCAATGGAAAGTACCGCATTTTGAAAAAATGCTTTATGACCAGGGCTTAATCATTAACACTCTGCTGGATGCCAGTCAGGCGACTGATTCTCAGCGCTATCATGCAGCCATTACACAAAGCCTGGACTTTGTACTTGAGCGAATGCGCAGTGACAATGGCGGGTTTTATTCGGCCTATGATGCCGACAGTATCCGCCCGGACAACCCAGAGGAGCATGGCGAAGGCGCATACTATGTATGGAATAAAGCCGAGCTTGACCGGCTGCTAAGCACAGCGGAAAAGAAAGTTTTCTATGAGCACTTTAATATCCAGAAAAAAGGCAATGTTGATAGCGACCCGCAAAATGAATTCCTCAAACTGAACATCCTGCACGCTGAATACAGCTTACAAAGAACCGCAAATGATCTGTCACTAAAGCTTTCGGAAGCTAAGACATTATTAGCTTCCAGTATGACCAAACTAAAGCAGCAGCGTAGCAAGCGACCACTGCCGCATCTCGACGATAAAATCATCACCTCATGGAATGCCCTTATGCTAAAAGCACTGACAAAAGCGGCCAGCCAGCTTAAAAGAGACGATTATCAAGCCGCCGCTGAAAAGGCAGCCCGCTTTATACACCGCCAGCTCTATAACCCGGTCTCAAAACAGCTTTATCGCAGCGTTCGCAATGGTAAACAATCCGGTGAAGCATATCTGGATGACTACGCCTACCTGATAAACGCTCTGCTCAGCCTTTATCAGTCCAGCAATGATCGACAATGGCTGATCTGGGCAAATGAGCTAATGGACCAGCAAATCAGTGTCTTTTATGACCGCAGTCATCATGGTTTTTTTGACAACAGCGGCAATGACAAAAACATACTCTTTCGTTCGAAGCATCTGTACGACGGCTCTCTGCCTTCTGCCAACGCTGTCTCAGTTGAAAACCTGATTCTTTTATCCCGCCTGATAAAACGGCCCGATTGGATTACTATGGCCAGCAATAGCCTGCACTCATTTCATAGTGAACTTAACGACTTATTTGGCAATCACCCGCAAATGTTCAGGAGCTTACTATTGCTGAACGAGTAATCGCTTATGCCTTACGGTACGCCTTAACCGCTTTCAGAAGCTGATCAAACCGCCCTTGCTCATATTGACCCATTACCTCTATACGCAGACTCATCTCATTTATCACTTGATGCAAGACTTTTACTTCGGTTAAAACCCTGGACTCCTCATATGTCATATATTGCTCAAGTGCATCTCGTACAACCTGACTACGACTACAACCGGCTTTTAGCGACTCTTTTGTTATAAAATCGGCCATTTTCTGACTGACTTTCGCTCTTTCGAGTACACTAAATCGACCTTTTGTCTGTTTTTCTATCATTCCAAATAAAACCTATATAAATCAATCAGATAGTTTTTTAATGCCATGTCTTTAAATCTTATAATTCAAGATCATAGTATATTTTGGTGGCCTAAAAATTACTATTTATAGATTAATTATAAACATAATCTTTAAAATCAAAAAGTTAGTGTAGTTTTATTTGATATAATCTTATACAAAATGATTTTTATAATAACAATATACTGAAATATATTTATTCTTATTTATTTGAATACTGATACATTAGCCGCACTTTTTAAAGTCATTCAAACAGGGTTTTAGACAAACATGAAAGTGGTTAAGAACCGTTTCGAGCAACTCATCAAAGCCAAAGGCATAAAAACCAACGCATCTCATCAGATCGCGATCAGTCTTGAAGCGTTCGATAAGCTGGCAGAGTGGGCTATTTCCGAGGGGATTTACGACAAACAAATGTTTTTTGTTCGGGTCAGTGAGTGGTTAAGTAAACACAAACTACCCAGAGCTGCTAAAAAAAGCAATCTCATCGAGGATGACCGCAAATTTAAAGACATTGACGACTTATTAAAGGAAATTAAGCAACATCAGATTGATAAATCACAAAAAGTAGCCATGTTAAAGCTGAATGACGAAGCGTATCAGGTTATTATACGCTGGGCTGTACAGCAGGGAGCCACCGGCAAAGAAGAGATGTCTATTTTATTTAGCGACAGCATCATGAAAGCCACTCTGCCGGGACAACGCAGCCAGGATAAGACGGAACTTAAAAATACAAAGACTACACCTGAATCAGCCGCTAGCGACACGTCATATGTCACCGCAGTTGCCTGATTCGGCCCGATTTTTATCCGTTTTGAAACATTCAAAGCAGAATTGTTACTCTCGTAAAGGAGACATAAAACATGTGGTATAACGGTCTATTAGACTTAAGCGTCTGGCAATTAGTCGGCGTCACTTTGCTGTTTACTCATATAACTATTGTAAGCGTTACCGTTTACCTGCATCGCTACTCTGCACATCGAGGCCTGGAACTCGGCCCGATCCTGAGACATTTTTTCCGCTTCTGGCTATGGTCCACAACCGGTATGGCCACTAAAGGCTGGACAGCACTTCATCGCAAACACCATGCAAAATGTGAAACCAAAGAAGACCCTCATAGCCCGGTTGTTTTGGGTATTGGTAAGGTATTACGTGAAGGCGCCGAACTTTACCGTGAAGGCCTGACCGATGAAACGCTTGAAAAATACGGCAAAGGTACACCTGAAGACTGGCTGGAAACAAAAGTCTACCGTCCACATGGTCGTATCGGCATCATGATGTTTTTAGTTGTTGATGTCTTATTATTCGGTACAGCGGGTATCACTATCTGGGCTGTGCAAATGGCCTGGATTCCGATTTTTGCTGCCGGTGTCATTAATGGCATTGGGCACTACTGGGGCTACCGCAACTACGAGTGTGCAGATGCATCAACCAATATCGTGCCATGGGGCATCCTGATTGGCGGCGAAGAACTGCATAACAATCACCACACATTCCCAAGCTCTTCCAAGCTGTCGAATAAATGGTATGAATTTGATATTGGCTGGATGTATATCAACATCTTCAAAATGTTGGGACTGCTAAAAATTAAGCGCGTGGCACCTAAAGCGCAGACGGATACCAGCAAAAACATTATCGATACCGATACGCTCACCGCTATTTTTGACAACCGCTTCCAGGTAATGGCCACTTATGCGAAAAAAGTAATGGCGCCACTGGTCGATCAGGAAGCCGCTCAGGCCGATGAGAGTATAAAACATCTGTTTAATAAAGCCGCCAAGATCCTTTCTCGCGAAGAGTCTCTGGTTACTGAGCAGGATCGTCAGCGAATTCAGCAAATCATTGAACATAATGCGGTACTGAAGACGATTTACGAAAAACGCAAAGAGCTACAAAATGTTTGGAAAACACAGGTGACGAATAACGACGAACTGGTTAAGGCATTAAAAGAATGGATTGCTAAGGCAGAAGCCACCGGCATCCAGTCTCTGAAAGAGTTTGCTGACAGTCTGGCGCATTACACTACCCAGCCTAAAGCCGCATAACCGGTGCTACCGCAAACCACTTTGTGGTTAAATAAAAAAGGAGCTTAATGCTCCTTTTTTATTGCCTGAGTTTTATAATAAAGCTTCCGCTCCTCAATGAGACACTAAAGCCGCCCCCAGCTCAGCAAATGTTCTTGCCCGTACATCTATATCAACAGCCTCACCAATTAAGCGTGCCACCGTGGTCGATGAAAATAATCCCCGCACGCAATCCTTTTCAACCACCAGTACATGCTGCCGCCCTACATTGTGCAAGGTAGCCACAATATCGCCCACACAAGCCCGCACGACCTCAGGGTAGCTAATCGCCTCAATAGCGTCTCTGTGCGTCATGATCTCCTGCACCATAATGCCATCACGACTGCCACCGTGTTCGCGCAGATAATTGAGTGAGCGTTTACCGAGTATATCTGTTGCAGTGATCAAGCCGCTCAGCTCATCGTTCATATCGGTAACAAATAACAACTTTACACTACATAAGATCATTTTATTTTCAGCTTCTGTAATCGATGCCGTCGGCTTGATCGTGTATGCAGCGGCATGCTGCAAATCGGTCATTACTTCGGTCGCCGGTGAATGCCTGGAAACCCGTGCGCGATCAGCCTCTGATTTTAATATCGTGCCCTGATGTAGTTTTGAATGTTGCAGAGAGGTAAAGTGACTGGCCATAACTTTTTCTCCTAAATTAATTTATTGAATGCAATGAATACACTATAGGCGAGAGATGAGACACTATACCAAGTAAATTTATTTATCAGCCCTTATCATAATTACCTATAAAAGCCAGACAGGCTGCTACGACTGACCTTTACCTATTTAAATCAGCATTATTAGCGTATGCTTTATACTCACTTAAATAAAACACTGCCTTTATATCAGGCCTGCTTTCACCTGAGGTGCTAGAACTACCCCTCAATATTGATTATCATACAAGCACCTTACCTACCTTTCATTACCACCCTACAAGTTAATAAGAGAGACATATCATGAAAGCCAGAGCCGCTGTTGCATGGGAGGCTAAAAAGCCCCTTGAAATTGAAGAAGTTGAAGTGATGGGCCCAAAATTCGGTGAAGTCCTGCTAAAAGTGATCGCCTCCGGTGTCTGCCATACCGATGCCTTCACTCTTTCCGGTGATGACCCTGAAGGCGTCTTTCCCGCTATCCTCGGCCATGAAGGTGGCTGTGAAGTCGTTGAACTGGGGCCGGGCGTTAAAGATTTAAAAGTGGGCGACCACGTTATCCCTTTATACATTCCTGAATGCGGCGAATGCGAATACTGCAAATCACCTAAAACAAATCTGTGCCAGTCCATTGCGTCAACAGTATGGACCGGTTATATGCCGGATGGCACCCGACGCTTCTCTAAAAACGGTAAAGATATTTTCCATTACATGGGGTGCTCAACTTTTTCTGAGTACACTGTGGTGCCGGAAATTGCACTAGCTAAAATCAACAAAGCCGCACCGCTCGACAAAGTCTGTTTATTAGGCTGCGGTGTCACCACCGGTATCGGTGCCGTATTGAATACAGCCAAAGTTGAAGCTGGCTCAACCGTTGCCGTGTTTGGACTTGGCGGTATTGGTTTATCTTGCGTTCAAGGTGCGGTAATGGCCGGTGCTACACGTATTATCGCGATCGACATTAATCCCGATAAATTTGAATTTGCCAAACAACTTGGCGCGACAGATTTTGTTAACCCGAATGAGATTGATGGCTCGTTTGTAGAATACATGCAGGACACGTTTAACGGTGGCCCGGATTATTCTTTTGAATGCATCGGCAACGTACACGTGATGCGCGATGCTCTCGAATGCACACACATGGGCTGGGGAGTCTCCACCGTTATCGGTGTGGCCGGTGGTGGTCAGGTTATTCAAACCCGTCCTTTCAATCTGGTAGTGGGTCGTACCTGGAAAGGCACAGCTTTCGGCGGCGTTAAAGGCCGCACCGAGTTACCCGGTTATGTTGATCGTTATATGGCCGGTCAAATTGAACTCGACAGTCTGGTCACTCACACCATGCCGCTTGAGGATATCAATCGCGCTTTTGATCTAATGCACAGCGGCGAAAGCATTCGCTCAGTGATTATTTTTTAAGGACGGTACGATCACTATGCAACAAATAGAAAACATCAAAGAATCCGGTGGCTTTCTGAATCGTTACATACACGATTCAGAAACCTGTCATTGTGAAATGACCTTCTCAGTGTATTTACCGCCACAGGCAGAAGCCGGCAATGTACCGGCCTTGTACTGGTTATCCGGTCTCACCTGCAATGATGATAACGCCCGCGTTAAAGCCGGCGCTCAGCGCTATGCCGCCGAGCACGGTATTGCAATCATATTTCCGGACACCAGTCCGCGCGGGGATGATGTCGCCGATGCAGAAGAGCGCTATGATCTTGGTAAAGGTGCCGGCTTTTATGTCAACGCAACACAAGAGCCCTGGTTAGCGCATTATCAGATGTACGATTACATCACTAAAGAGCTGCCGGCATTACTGGAGAAAAACTTACCGCTGATTCCCGGTATGAAATCCATTTCCGGACACTCAATGGGTGGCCACGGCGCATTAATTTGCGCTCTTAAAAACCCTGACAGCTATAAATCTGTCTCGGCTTTTTCACCGATTTGCAATCCGCTTAACTGCGGCTGGGGGCAGGGTTGTTTCAGTGCCTATTTAGGCGAAGATACTAATAGCTGGAAGAATTATGACGCCACCTCTTTAATCGAAGCCGGTGCAAATGTGACTGATATCCTGATAGATCAGGGCACAGCCGATGAGTTTTACGACGAACAACAATTGCTGCCGGAAAACCTTAAAGCCGCCTGTGATAAATCAGGACAGGCACTAACGCTGCGCATGCAGGATGGTTATGATCACAGCTATCATTTTATCGCCAGCTTTATTGGTGAGCACATTGCCTATCATGCAAAGGCATTAAAAACTTAACAATTAGCTACATTTAAAGTGCCCTGCTCTGGGGGTACTTTTTTTAAAGCAAGATCTTTTTACCGGCCACTTAGGCGCCTTTGTTTCCTGCCGATTAAAAACTGTTCGTCAAACTAAAACCAATGCCAGAATCCGCCACCGAATCCGACAAACCGTTCAGCAGGTAAATATTAGAGAACCAGTTGTCATTAAACACTCTGCCAATACCCAGTCCCAATATCTGAGCGTCGTCGTCACCATCAATTGTTGCCTGAGTATAATCATAGGACAGGCTAACCGAGGTCTTTGCATTCACTTGATAATTAAAACCTGCCGTTGCAAAAAACACATCATTGAAATTAATTGTGTCAGTATCACCAACAAGCGTATATCCAATTGATAAAAATGGCTTCACCGGGTTTTTCTCATACGAACTATACAGACTCATGGAATAGTCATTTTCACCGGTACCCAGATTATTTTCCACACTGGCTGCTCCCAGCTTAACGCCAGCGGACAGCTCGTAGTACATGAAACTGTTTTCTGGCAGTATCGAATAAGCGATGCCTGCTGAAACATCACCCAGCCCTGTTTCTGTGGTAATCGCAGATCCTGTTGTCCCACCAAAGCCTCCCATACCTCCGCCACCGCCACTTGGAATAACACTGCCATCACCCGTCACACTAATCAGGGGAGCGCTCAGCTTATAACTCCAGGCATCGCTCATATACTTCATACTTAATTGCACGGTCGTACTGTTTGTTTCATTTGTCAGGCCATAATTACCGCTGGTTTGCTCATAGCCAATACTGACACTTGCCCGGCTATCAGCCAGCGCATGTTCAGATATGAATATCATCGCTGACAGATTTATAAGAAGTAAAACATGGCTTTTCATTTTCTCTCTCTTAAACATAATTGAACACATCTGATACTAAACGGGTGAAACAAATCTGGCAGACATCAAACCAATTTACTTGCCGTGATATATAGCAGATAACCTCACCCGGTAGTGCAATCGTTCTTAACGGTTTCCACTCATAGGACGATTCATCATACCCTGACGCATCATAGAACCGGTATTATCCATACGTGATTGCATTCTATTCTGGTTTTCATTACGAATTTCACTTTGGCTCTGTTCCTTGTTCTGCTCCATTTTTTGCTCCATCTTCTGTTCACGAACACGTAGCTTCGCCTGCTCATTCTCAGGCGCATTCAGGCTAAGCTCAGTACGAACCTGCTCTTGTGTACCCAGCTGCGTCATATCTGCCTCTGCTGCCGAAACAGAACCCATAGCAACTGAAAGTAATAAAGTTGCGCTTAAACCAACTGCTGTATTAATAGACATAATGTAAATCTCCGATAAAGTTAATAATGTGGGATTAATTCCCACATGCAGTCATTATGCGTGGTAATATTTCCCACGTCAATATATAATCAGCAAAAGTTATAACCACAGACAAGATTGTGAAGCAGCTCTCAATCAACAGCGGACGAATCAAGGTACCGACAAACATGAGCCAGAACGGATACACCAAAACACAGCTAGCACTGATCAAAGCCATAAAAATGCTTTGCCGGCCTTTAATTCGGCTGTTAATAGAGAAAGGCATCTCTTTCACGCAGTTTCGTGACTTAATCAAAGCCCTTTATGTAGAAGTCGCCGATGAGCATTTCGCCCTCGACCAAAAAAAGCCCAGTGACAGCCGGATTTTTGTGCTGACAGGGGTACATCGCAAAGACATCAAGCGCATCCGCCAGCAATCGGAACAGGAAGAGCAGGCGATCAGTAGTTCTGCCTCATTGACGGGTGAGATCGTCGCGCGCTGGAGCAGCATGCCACAGTACCTTGATAAAGCGGGCAAACCAAGGTCATTACTTCGCTCTGATAAAGAGAATATTTCAGGGTTTGACCAGCTGGTCAGCAGCGTTAACAAAGACGTCAGGCCAAAAGTCATCCTTGATGAATGGTTACGCCTTAATATTGTGCACATCAGGGATGACTATATTGTGCTCAATCAATCCGCATTTGTCAGCAACAAAGAATTTAACGAAATGGCCTACTACCTTGGGCACAACATGCATGACCATATGGCAAGCTGTGTGAATAACATTTTAGAAGAAGATCGGCCAATGTTAGAACGCAGCGTTTATTACAGCGACCTGAGCAAGGACTCAGTGACAAAACTACGGACGATGGCGAGCGAAAAAGGCAATGAACTGCTGCAGTATTTAAACAAACAGGCGATTGTTTTTTATGATGCTGATAAGGATAAAGCCGATGCAAACCAGCGCATACGTTTAGGCGTTTACTGGTATCAAACACAGCTTAATGATAACGGAGAAGCGAAATAATGATTCATCTATACCGGGTATTTATTTTTCTCCTGATAACCAGTGTCAGCGCTTGTGTCTCAACACAAACGAACATCGCTGGCGGCAATGATGAAGACCGAGATATCGGTTTAGGTGGCACAGGCATGCTGGCCAATACGGGCGCAGGGCTGGGAGGCACCGGCATTCACGGTGTCATAACCGGCTTCGGCAGCATCTTTGTCAACGGTGTTGAGATTGAATACAACAACGCCACGCCTTTCACGATTGATGGTACAGCAGCCACTCATCAAGCACTGCAAATGGGTGACGTTGTTGAAGTACTGACGAGCAATACACAACAACATACTCATGCCCGTATCATTAACCTCCGACATGAAGTCATTGGTAAAGTGGAATCGGTAAGTCCCGAAACAGCAAGCTTTACCGTGCTCGGGCAAACCATTATTCAGGCATTAGACACGCCCTTACCACAGCCGGGATCAAACGTTGCAATAAGTGGCTTCCGGACGAATGATAAAACCATACAGGCAACCAGAGTAAAGCCGGCAACGCATATGAAAAGCTTATTGCGCAGCCGTACCGAGTTACCGTTTAGCCAACAGACAAGTCGCTGGCTGATACAGACCTATGCAGAAAAAAATCAAATAACTTTAACGACTGGTGAGCAGTCAACTGTATTGACACAATCGCCCAATACGACAGCAACGCAATCTCAAATTAAAATATTACAGCTGCATAAAACAAAAGCCGGTGAGCTTGTTTTTGATCGTGAAGTTGATATGAATAGTTTACCGCGTGGCAGACAAAGCATTAAACCGGAGGCAGGTACAGACAGACGAATTGGTCCGCTTCATATGAACAATAGAACAAGCATACCGGTAATGAGACGATAGAACACCGATTTTAATGGCCTTGCAGGCTCTGTTTTACGGCAGCCGAGCTGCCGTAAACACACTGCATTACTCTGTTTCAGATCCGCTGGTCAGCTCTCGTTTCCATTTAAGCTTTTTTTCTATGGCGCTAATGATCATACCCGCAATGTCTTTACCGGTTGCCGACTCAACACCTTCAAGACCCGGTGATGAATTCACTTCCAGCAATAACGGTCCGTCTTTAGACCTGATGATATCAACCCCGGCAATTTGTAACCCCAGTACTTTTGCCGCTTTTATTGCCAGTGCTTTTTCTTCTGCTGTGGGCTTAGCAACTAATGCAGAACCACCCTGATGAAGATTGGCACGAAACTCACCCGGTGCCGCTGTTCTTTCAATAGTAGCGACCACTTTTCCATCGATCACAAAGCATCTCAAATCCTTGCCATCTGCCTCTTTTACAAACTTCTGAACCAGCAGATTAGCCCTTAAAGATTTAAACGCATTAATCACACTTTCCGCTGCTTTTTGTGTTTCTGCTAAAACCACACCCCGGCCCTGAGTGCCTTCCAGTAACTTTACAATCAAAGGAGCCCCACCGACCATTTCAATAATATCATTGGTATCCATTGGCGAGTTTGCAAAGCCTGTGGTCGGAATATTAATTCCATTCTTAAGCATGAGCTGTAAGGAAAACAGTTTATCTCTTGACTGTGATATAGCTCTGGATGAATTAGTTGTATAGATACCCATACTTTCAAACTGTCGCGCTAAAGAAGTTCCGTAAAAGGTAACGCTCGGTCTGATCCGGGTAATCACCGCATCAAGGTCATTCAGTATTTTACCGCCGCGATAATGTGCTTCGGGCTCGCTGGCATCCAGTTTCATATAACATTGCGTGGCATTTAAGAATATCATTTCATGTCCGCGCTCATCTCCCGCTTCCAGTAAGCGTTGATTGCTGTATAAACTTTCATCACTGGCAAGCAGGCCTATTTTCAGTCCGCTGCTTGCACCCTCAGCCGTACCGTAAAATGAATTCAGCTCATCTTTACTGACTGTGCCAAGCGTACATACCATCGAAGGGTCAACAATCAGGCGATCAATCATAGCCTCACGCCCCAGTAACATACGAAAGCCCATCGAGTCCCTGTTTGCCAGTGTTAGTTCAATATCCCAGATATTATCGGCAAATTTTATTGGTACGCTGACCACATAACGTGTCTCACCCAGTCCGCTCGAACTTTTTACAATCCGTTTATCAACAACGGGCTGTTCACAGCGGATAACAATCCTGCGATTATTCTGTACGGGATGAATTTCAAAACTCACCCAGAGCGTGCCTGCCCTGCGAAAAGTCTGAATATTAAAAGCATGTATCGATGAAGTTTTAGCTCCTGAATCCACTCTGGCTTTGATTGCGGGGATCCCCAGCTGAGGAAAAGAGCACCACTCTTCACTTCCGATGATCAGTTTAGAATTAGCCGTATTCATTTGTGTTTTCCCGCAGCAGTATAAAGTATGGCTGGATTATAATTTCGAACCGGCATGAATAACAGAATTATGATATACAATTAACCTGTATCACGATCTACCGCTCAATATTTCAAGTGTAGCCCGCTTTTTTCTGTCTACCATGAGCATATACATTTGCAGAACGATTCACAGCAATAACGCTTATGACAGACTCTGATCTTTTACATAAAGATCATCATTACAGGCTTTTTCCATTAAACACATCAACCGTTAAGGCATTTGTATCAATCTCATCAATACAGCCAAGATTAACTCGGTAGTGCCCCGGCATCCGGATAGTTTCATGAAAAGGGTAAATCCCGCAGGTTTTACAAAAGTGATGCTTAGCTATTTTTGTATCGAACTGATACAGGCCCAGCGCATCATTATCCACTTTGATCTCTAGCTCTTGCGGTGAAAGTGTAAAGGACGACATGACTGCTCCTTTTCTCCGGCAGATAGAGCAATTACACCTTAAACCTTTCTCGATGTCATCATGCTCAAATGAAAATGATATATCACCGCAATGACAGCTGCCTTTAAATATTTTCATACAAACTCCCGTGTATTAACCTCAGAGAGAGCTCTGCATAACACAGCGCTGCTGACATCTAATCTGAGGCTCAATGAATTATCATTTTATAGCATACCGCTCTACAGCACATACCGGTACTATTAATGTGTCTTTCAGCATGAGCTGAATCTTAATTACTTTTTATAGCTCTCAAGATGATGATTTACAAAGTCAGCCATCCGCTGAATGGCGTCTTTTGATGCCAGATCATCGGCAAATGTTCTTACATGTGGCGGCCTGAAATCAAAACCTCTGCCAATACCCGGGTATATAATCAGGTTCGCTTCTACTTGATTCTTTTTGAGTATATCAATACTGGTTTCAATCACACGCCGGCGCTGATATTGCTCCTGTTCACCGATAAAAATTAAAACGGGTAATGTTAACTTTTCAATTTCAGGCGCATAACCATAAACCTGTGCAGGTTCAGGTGCATTCGGATCCTGCCAGTGCGGGTAATATGAAACATAGCATGCCAGGTTGTTTTCCTGATGTTTAAATGTGACGGCTGTTTTCAGTGAATAATAGCCTCCACGTGTATGTGAAACAATGCAGGCCTTGGTAGAACTGATATCTTCTCTTGCCAGCAATACATCAATCACGCCAGCCGCATCTTTTTCCAGTTCATAATCATGCGCATAGGGATGCGTACCGATAAAATTTGCCTGATAAATATCAGGCGCCAGTACAACAAAACCACGCGCAGCAATTCGTTTTACCTGCAGCTGTAATAAGTCACTTAAGCCTGCACGACCGTGCTGAAAAATAACAGCGGGGTATTTTTTATTGTCTGCAGGCCGTGCCACCATTGCCGGCACGGTCACTTCATCACGTTCATACTCTGTCCACTCGATCTTTACTTTATGGTTTTTCACTTCACGTAACTGACCACCATCCCACCAGTTTGCCTTCCACCAGAATGATTTATCTTCTTTTGCTTCTTCGTGAGCCAGGCTATTAAAGCTCAGCATTAATATCAGGCAGCCATATACAAACCTGTTCATTTTTCTTCCTCTTGCTGCAATCATTACATTCATCTCTGATAAAAAAAGGGAGCTAAATAGCTCCCTTTTTATCAGGCTCTGCTACAAACAGCAGGCCCAGCTTTTAAAGTAATAGTTACTTGTAAAAACCAATCATAGCTTCTAATGATTTAGCTTTGATTTTATCTGCATTACCCGCTGAACCAAAGGCTTCAAAACGTGCCTTACAGATATCTTTCATTGCCTTGGTAGACTCCTTGAGGAATTTACGCGGGTCAAAGTTGCTTGGGTTCTCAGACAGGTGCTTACGAACTGCACCGGTAGATGCCATACGCAAATCAGTATCAATATTAACTTTACGCACACCAGATTTGATACCGTTAACAATTTCTTCAACCGGTACACCAAAAGTCTGACCCATGTCACCGCCGTAGTTGTTAATGATTTCCAACCAGTCCTGTGGCACAGAAGAAGAACCGTGCATTACCAGGTGAGTATTAGGCAGACGTGCATGAATGTCACGGATACGGTCAATGCGCAATACCTCGCCGGTAGGCTCTTTAGTGAATTTGTAAGCGCCGTGTGATGTACCAATTGCAATTGCTAAGGCATCAACACCGGTTGCTTCAACGAAGTCAGCCGCTTCTTCAACGCTTGTTAACAGCATATCCAGATCAAGCTGACCTTCAGCACCGTGACCGTCTTCTTCGCCCATCATGCCTGTTTCTAATGAACCAAGGCAACCTAACTCACCTTCAACAGATACACCGCCAGCGTGTGCCATTTTTACAACTTCTTTAGTAACAGCAACGTTGTACTCAAATGAACCCGGAGTTTTCATGTCAGCCATTAAAGAGCCGTCCATCATTACTGATGAGAAGCCTGACTGGATAGAGCGCAGACATACAGCTGGCTCTGAACCGTGATCCTGATGCATAACAACTGGAATGTGCGGATACATTTCGATCGCGGCTGCGATCAGGTGACGCAGGAATGGTTCACCTGCATAAGAACGTGCACCAGCAGAACCCTGCATGATTACCGGGCTGTTAGCTTCGTCAGCTGCTTGCATGATAGCGTGAACCTGCTCCATGTTATTTACATTAAATGCTGGCATGCCGTAGCTGTTTTCTGCTGCATGATCCAGTAATTGGCGTAGTGAAATCAGAGCCATTTCTGCTTCTCCTGTTTTTAATAGTTTAAAATTTGTAACACGTTATATATCGAGACGCGCTATACAATCAAGCCCCGATACGGACAATCTTCATGGAATTGGTGCCACCATCAACGCCGACTTTGTCACCCTTGGTGATAATAATCAGATCATCATTCTTAACAACACCTTTTTCCAGCAATACTTTCTGCGCATGAGCACTTAACTGATACTGCTTAATATCATCAATGTTAATGCTCATCGGATAAACACCACGATACAAGGTCATACGACGTTTTGTATGCTCATGTTGTGTCATCGCAAAAATCGGAATACCCGAGCTGATACGAGACATCCATAATGGGGTCGAGCCAGACTCTGTCATTGCTGCAATACCATCTACTTTAAGATGATTGGCCGTGTACATAGTCGCCATAGCAATGGCCTCATCCGCCCGCCCAAACGTCAGGTGGACGCGGTGATCTGATACCAGTGTAGAACGCTGTTTTTCAGCTTCTTCACAAATCCGTCCCATCGACTCAACCACTTTAGCAGGGTACTTACCCGCCGCTGTTTCTCCCGACAGCATCACCGCATCGGTACCATCAAGTACAGCGTTAGCGACATCAAACACTTCTGCACGTGTCGGAATCGGATTTTCAATCATTGACTCCATCATCTGCGTCGCGGTAATAACCACTCTGTCCATTTCACGTGCACGCTTAATCAGGTCTTTCTGGATAGCGGGTAATTCCGCGTCACCAATTTCAACACCCAGATCACCACGCGCCACCATGATCACTTCAGAAGCTTCAATGATTTCATCTATCTTATCCAGTGCTTCAGCACGCTCAATTTTTGCAACGATGGCCGCTGAGCCGCCAGCATCATGCAGTAACTTGCGACACTCAATAATATCACTGGCTGAACGCGGGAATGACACGGCCACAAAATCTGCTTCAATTTTTGCTGCAGATTTAATATCTTCTTTATCTTTATCCGTTAATGCCGGTGCAGATAAACCACCACCTTGTAAATTAATGCCTTTATTATTCGATAAAGGCCCGGTGTGCATCACCTTGGTATGTACTTCCTGACCGACAACCGCCGTTACTTCAAGAATCATTCGGCCGTCATCGAGCAACAAAGTATTACCGGCATGAACATCATCCGGCAAGCGTTTATAGGTAATACCGACACGATCATTAGTGCCTTCATTATCACCCAGTGCTGCATCCAGAATAAAAGCATCGCCTTCAACCAGATTAACTTTACCCTCTTTAAATTTACAGGTCCGAATTTTAGGCCCCTGTAAATCTACCAGTACGCCAATTGCTCTGTCGTGCTTTTCTGCAAACGCTCTGATATTATCGGCGCGCCACTTCTGCTCTTCAAAAGAGCCGTGTGAAAAATTCAAACGTACTACATCAACACCGGCTACTACCAGTGATTCCAATACTTTCAGGTCGTCAGTTGCCGGCCCTAGAGTCGCGACAATCTTTGTTCTGCGCAACATACTCTCCTAAATGATAACTAATAATGGAGACCCCCTGGCCTCCGGGAATTTCTTTTTTCTCTACCTACTATCTTCATGACACGAGCTATCACTCAATGTTACTGTTTTAAAATTCCACTGAATGAACCATTCGTTCATTTTATTTTGCGCGATTTTCCAGCATAGCAACAGCCGGTAAAGTTTTTCCTTCCAGATATTCAAGGAAGGCACCACCTGCTGTTGAGATATATGACACTTTATCGAAGATATCATACTTTTGAATCGCCGCAATTGTGTCACCACCACCGGCCAGACTAAAGCCACTGCCATTGGCAATCGCCATAGAAATCGCTTTAGTTCCTTCACCGAACTGATCAAACTCAAAAACGCCAACCGGGCCATTCCAGACAATAGTGCCTGCTTTTGAAATAATATCTGTCAGTACCTTCGCCGAGTCAGGGCCGATATCAAAAATCATATCGTCATCAGCCACTTCACTGGCATCTTTTGATGTAGCTTCAGCAGACTCAGAAAATTCTTTTGCGCAAACCACATCGCTTGCGATTGGAATGCTCGCACCACGTGCTTCCATTTTTGCAATCAGCGCTTTAGCCGTATCAACAAGATCAGGCTCATATAAAGATTTACCTACATTAAAGCCCTTAGCCGCCAGGAAAGTATTCGCAATACCACCACCCACAACCAGCTGATCAACCTTTTCAGAAAGTGCTTCAAGCACAGTCAGTTTAGTAGAAACTTTTGAGCCTCCAACAATGGCAACCATTGGACGGGCAGGCTCAGCCAGTGCTTTTGCCAGGCTATCTAGCTCGTTAGATAACAACATACCGGCACACGCTGTTGGCGCATGAACACCTACACCATGAGTAGAGGCCTGAGCACGGTGAGCGGTACCAAATGCATCCATCACAAAGATGTCACATAATGCAGCATATTTTTTAGATAGGGCTTCGTCGTCTTTCTTTTCACCGGCATTAAAACGTACGTTTTCCAGTAAAACACATTCTCCGGCAGCCACATCAAAACCGCCATCCAGATAATCTTTTACTAAACGGACTTCTTTGCCCAGTTTTTCAGACATGGTTGCCGCGATAGGTGCCAGAGAGTTTTCCTCATCAGCAACACCTTCTGCAGGACGACCACGATGCGACATAACCATGACAGAAGCTCCGGCTTTCATCGCATGCTCGATAGTTGGCATCGATGCTGTAATACGCGCATCAGACGTTACTTTGCCATCTTTAACAGGTACGTTTAAGTCAGCGCGAACCAATACGCGCTTGCCAGCAAGATCCAGATCGGTCAGCTTGATAAAAGCCATGGTGAAACTCCTAAATAATATTTAATTAATCTTAAAAATTGTTTGTTAAGTCACAGCTCAGGTAGCAACAGCAGCCGGCAAAACTTAACAAAAAACTTTCAATAACTGGTATAAAAAATGTAGAAAGGGCCAGCCATTTGCAGCTCACCCTCTTTTGTTTGTTGGACCCCGCAGCACCGGTGTCAACCTACATCTAATTCTTCGAAAGTTGCTTAAAAAACCAAACAACTGTCAGTAATTAAGAGAGATTTTTTCAACTAGCTGGGCGCGGTGCGAATTTAAAAGCGGAGTGTGCAAATAGCACATGAGCATTTTAAATTCGTGCCGCAACAACGCTAGCCGGAAAAAGATCCTTAATTAGCTGCTACGTGCTCTACGAAACGCATCATATTGCAAGTGTAGCCATACTCATTGTCGTACCAGGATACAACTTTGACGAATGTGCCATCTAATGCAATACCGGCTTCGGCATCAAATATTGATGAGAAACCAACGCCACGGAAATCTGTAGAAACAACTTTCTCGTCTGTGTAACCCAGAGTACGGCTCATATCGCCTGTTTCTGAAGCCGCTTTCATGGCTTTACAGATATCGTCGTATGATGCTTCTTTTTCTAACTCAACCGTTAAGTCAACAACAGATACGTCTGAAGTGGGTACACGGAAAGCCATACCAGTCAGCTTGCCATTCAGTTCTGGAAGAACAACACCTACTGCTTTAGCAGCACCGGTAGAAGACGGAATGATATTTTCTAAAATACCACGACCGCCGCGCCAGTCTTTCTGTGAAGGACCATCAACGGTTTTTTGCGTTGCAGTTGCCGCATGAACAGTCGTCATCAGACCACGTTTGATACCCCAGGTATCGTTCAGTACTTTAGCAACAGGTGCCAGGCAGTTAGTAGTACATGATGCTGCTGAAACAATTTTCTGACCAGCATATTCATTATGGTTAACACCGTATACGAACATTGGCGTGCCATCTTTAGAAGGAGCTGACTGTACAACTTTGCCTGCGCCTGCATCAATGTGAGCCTGGCAGCTTTCTTCAGTCAGGAAGAAACCGGTACAATCGATAACGATATCAGCACCCACATCACCCCATTTAAGGTCAGCAGGGTTGCGTTCTGCCGTTAAACGGATTTCTTTACCGTTAACGATCATTGCACCTTCTTTGTGTGAAACTTCACCGTCGAAACGGCCATGTACTGAATCATACTTCAACATGTAGGCCAGATAATCTGCATCTAATAAATCATTAATACCAACGATTTCGATGTCTTTAAACTCATTGTATACAGCACGGAAAACCATGCGTCCGATACGGCCAAAACCGTTAATGCCGACTTTTACAGTCATAGTAATACTCCCCTTAGTTTAAAATTTCCTAAAGCCTGAACACCCTAAGCATTCAGGCCTCATTTATTACATTACAGATTCAACAGCCTTCACAACGTTTTCTACCGTGAAGCCGAACTCTTTAAACAGCTCGCCAGCTGGTGCTGATTCACCAAAGTGATCAATACCAACAACAACGTCCGCATACTTGTACCAGCCCGTTGTAACCGCTGCTTCAACAGCAACCGTTGGGATACCATCACCCAGAACAGCCGTCTGATAAGCATCATCCTGACGTTCAAACGCATCAACCGATGGCATTGAAACAACGCGGATGTTTTTGCCTGTCATCGCTGCTGCAGCGCCAGTCGCCAGATCAACTTCTGAACCGGTTGAAATAATGACGGCGTCCGGAGTACCGGCACAATCTTTCAGGATGTAACCGCCCTTAGCGATGTTAGCAATCTGCTCATCAGTACGTTCGTTATGATTCAGGTTTTGACGTGAGAAGATCAGAGTAGACGGACCGTCTTTACGCTCTGCCGCCTGCTGCCAGCATACTGCTGCTTCTACTGCATCACATGGACGCCATACAGCCATATTTGGAATCATACGCAGGGTTGGAATTTGCTCAACAGGCTGATGCGTAGGACCATCTTCACCCAGACCGATTGAGTCATGAGTAAATACGAAGATGCTTTGAATTTTCATCAGAGCGGCCATACGCAGGGCATTACGTGCATACTCAGAGAACATCAGGAAGGTTGAACCGAAGGGCACTAACCCGCCGTGTAGGGTAATACCGTTCATGATGGCAGACATACCGAACTCACGCACACCGTAGCGAACATAATTAGGTACTTCATTGGCATCCATCGGCTTATAACCAGACCACTCAGTCAGGTTTGAACAACCCAAATCTGCTGAACCACCAAACAATTCTGGTAATAATGGCGAGTACGCTTCAATAGCGGCTAAAGACGCCTGACGTGTTGCCGGACTTTTCGCATCGGCATTAACCTGCGCAATATAAGCCGCTGATTTAGCTGCCCAGTCAGCAGGCATTTCACCAGCCATACGACGCTCGTATTCGGCTGCTAATTCCGGGAATGCTGCTTTATAAGCGGCAAACTTGTCGTTCCAGGCTGCTTCTTTAGCGGCGCCTTTTTCTTTTGCATCCCAACCAGCATAAACATCAGCAGGCACTTCAAACGGGCCATGATCCCAGCCTAAAGCCGCTTTAGTCAGGTTAATTTCTTCTTCACCTAATGGCGCACCGTGGCAAGCGTGCGAGCCTGCTTTATTTGGCGAACCAAAACCGATCGTGGTTTTGCAGCAAATCATGGTTGGCTTGTCAGTCATGGCTTTCGCCGTTTCAATTGCCTTCGCAATGGCATCTGAATCATGGCCATCAACATCAGCAATTACATGCCAGCCGTATGCTTCAAAACGTTTAGGAGTATTATCGGTGAACCAGCCTTCAACATGGCCATCGATCGAAATACCGTTATCATCCCAGAACGCGATCAGCTTACCCAAACCTAAAGTACCGGCAAGTGAACAGGCTTCATGAGAGATACCTTCCATCAAACAACCATCACCGAGGAATACATAAGTGTGGTGATCAACAATGTCATGACCTTTCTGGTTGAACTGGGCTGCCAGTGCTTTTTCAGCAATCGCCATACCAACACCGTTGGTAATACCCTGTCCTAGCGGGCCAGTGGTTGTTTCAACACCTGGCGCATAGCCGTACTCTGGATGACCCGGTGTTTTAGAATGTAACTGACGGAACTGCTTCAGATCATCAATTGACAGGTCGTAGCCTGTTAAATGAAGTAACGAGTAAATAAGCATGGAGCCGTGACCATTCGACAGAATGAAACGGTCGCGGTTACTCCATTTTGGATTGGTAGGATTGTGGTTCATGTTGTCGTTCCACAAAACTTCAGCGATATCTGCCATACCCATTGGTGCACCTGGGTGGCCTGAATTTGCTTTTTGTACTGCATCCATACTTAATGCACGGACTGCATTAGCTAGGTTTTTACGAGAAGGCATCGTTGTGTCTCTCCATTAAAGTTTTAAAAATTTATTAAATATCTGTTGCGAGACTCTAAAGTTACACGAGTCTCAACGCTCATTCTGTTGTTCTATTCAGTGTCCACTGATGCACAATAACAAGGGAAACAAAGAGCCGAAATACATGTACACCCCAGTGCGCAAGGCCCAGCATTTTCTCCCAATCAAGCCACTTCGGCAACCAAAAGCAGCTAATAGCCCCATAAACTGGACTATAGCCTGAGAGAAAACACCTATCAGAGCGAGCTTTCAAGCCTGTTCTTTCTACACTGAACCGTCTTATCCTGAATATATACTGAAGCAGAGTGGTTTATCATCAATCACCCTGCTGTCGTTAATTCCGACATAACACACTTAACTGCAAAGGCATTACGCGGCTATCAACTCGCCTTTTGGCACCTCAAAGGGGCACAAATCATAACCAGAGCATGAGCAAACCGACATACCCCCTTCAGGGGGGTAGCTTAAAAAGCAGCTCGGCAGGCCCTGACATAAATTAATTCCGGCCATTTCACATCAGTACAACCAGATAAAGACTTTAGTGTAGTGCTTTCACCCAGCCATTGTGTATTCTAATGGTCAGTTAGCCATTTAATTGAACAGCCCATACTTGGAATCTGCTCCGCAGGGCCTTCGCCACTAGCCGCCACCTGAACCATTGCCTCAAACAAATCACGGCGCACATCCGGTGCAGCCGCATCTTTGCGGCTTTCATCCAGGCGCCCGCGATACTGCAATTTGAATTGATTATTATAACCAAAGAAGTCCGGTGTACAGACCGCCCCGTAGGCTTTTGCAACCTCCTGCGTTAAATCCATTAAGTATGGAAACGGAAATGCAAACTGATCTGAGATTTTTTTCATATTCTCAAACGAGTCTTCTTCGTACTCATGAGGATCATTCGACATGATCGCAACGCAATTCACCCCGTGTGCTTTAAGCTCATTCGCATCACGAACTATCCGTTCACGAATCGATTTAACATAAGGACAGTGATTACAAATAAACATCACCAGTAACCCGTTCTCTCCCATGCAGTCCTTTAAACGCCAGTACTTGCCATCGACACCTGGCAAATCAAAATCCTCTGCCTGTGCCCCAAAATCACACACTGGTGGCTGTAAACTTGCCATTTTAAACCCCGTTATTTCATCATCACTATTGATAATCTAATTTAACACACCATGATAATATGGCCATTTGTCGATAATTTAACCCGATAAATCACTGTATTAACCTTAATCATATGGCTGCTATTGTCAATGCGTGGTAAAATACGCGATTGTATGAAGCAAACATTCGACGTTTAATCTTTTAGCCAGGTAAATAATGTCCAAGAATTCAGAGTCAGATCCAACTAATAAACCTTCGACAGCCGACCAACAGTCCAGCTTAAAGCAACTGATTGCAAGAGGTAAAGAGCAAGGCTATCTTACTTATGCCGAGGTAAATGATCATTTACCTGAAGGGATCATTGACCCTGAGCAGATTGAAGACATTATCAGTATGATCAATGACATGGGCATTAAGGTGCATGAAAGAGCACCTGATCTCGAAAGTTCCATTTTGTCTGATAATGCTGTTGCCGATACCGACGAGGATGCCGCTGAAGAAGCCGCTGCTGCTCTTGCCTCCGTCGAATCTGAATTTGGCCGCACCACTGACCCGGTACGCATGTACATGCGTGAAATGGGTAGCGTTGAATTATTATCACGCGAAGACGAAATCGCCATTGCCAAACGCATTGAAGAAGGCCTGGGTCAGGCACTGCTTGCACTTGCCACCAACCCAAAAACCATTAGTAATGTACTCGAGCAATTTGACAAAGTACTGGCAGAAGAGGCCCGTGTATCAGATATGGTAGCTGGCTTCGCTTACGCTAATGATGATATTGCACAACCGACTAATAAAGGCCTGCAAACCGAGGATGATGCTGAGGACGATGACGACGACAGCATTGTCGAAGAAGACGCCGGCCCTACGATCGAAGAAATATCTGCCATCTTTGCCGACCTGAAACAGGCGCACGCACAGGTTCTGGCCGATCTTACAAAAAACAGCAAAAGCATCGATAAGTCGCGAACGGCAATGGCAGAAAAATTCCTGGAATTAAAATACACCATTCCGCTTATCAACCAGCTAAACAATGATCTTCGCAGCACAGTTGACCGTATTCGCACCATGGAGCGCCACATTCTGGATCTGTGCACACAAAGAGCACATATGCCGAGAAAAGAATTCATTACCTCTTTCCCCGAAAACGAAACCGATCCAACATGGATCGATCAGTTTCTCGAAGGTCATGAATATTCAGAAGCATTGCAAGTTCATGCCGTTGAAATACGCCTGACGCAAACACGTCTTGCCGCACTTGAAAAAGACTACGGCCTGAACATCACCGAAATAAAAGAAATCAACCGCCGCATGTCTATTGGCGAAGCAAAAGCCCGCCGCGCCAAAAAAGAAATGGTAGAAGCCAACCTTCGTCTGGTTATTTCAATTTCCAAGAAATACACCAACCGTGGACTACAATTCCTTGACCTGATCCAGGAAGGCAACATCGGCCTGATGAAAGCCGTTGATAAATTCGAATACCGTCGTGGTTATAAATTCTCAACCTATGCCACCTGGTGGATTCGTCAGGCGATCACCCGCTCAATCGCGGATCAGGCACGTACCATTCGTATTCCGGTACACATGATCGAGACCATTAACAAGCTGAACCGCATTTTCCGCCAAATGCTACAGGAAATGGGCCGTGAGCCGACACCAGAAGAACTGGCTGTCAAAATGGAAATGCCGGAGGATAAAGTTCGCAAGGTACTTAAAATTGCCAAAGAACCTATCTCGATGGAAACCCCAATTGGTGACGATGAAGATTCTCATCTGGGCGATTTCATTGAAGACCAGAATATTTTGTCACCCGTTGATTCGGCTACCAGCGAATCCTTAAGCGAATCGACACGCGATATCTTGTCTACGCTCACCGCTCGCGAAGCTAAAGTACTGCGAATGCGTTTTGGTATTGATATGAACACTGACCACACTTTAGAAGAAGTAGGTAAACAGTTTGATGTCACCCGTGAACGAATTCGTCAGATTGAAGCAAAAGCATTACGCAAATTGCGTCATCCGTCACGAGCAGAGGGACTTCGCAGCTTCCTCGGCGACGATTAATAAACAAGGCCCTCGTAAGAGGGCCTTGTTTTATATCACTCACAATGTTCAATTCAATGGCCAAGCCATTCAGTTTTATATATAATCGCTGCTGCTTTTGCAGGCTACCTTTAATTAATTGTTAAAGTAGCTATCCAATAGCAAGATTAATACGCCTAGCGGCATTATTGATTTACGTGTCACCGTCACACGCTTTAAAGATAACGTGTCAGCCGTCACACGCTTTAAAGATAATCGGTATGCCTGACGGCATTATTGATTTACGTGTCACCGTCACACGCAAGACGGGCCTGTAGCTCAGTTGGTTAGAGCATCCGACTCATAATCGGCAGGTCGAAGGTTCGAGTCCTTCCAGGCCCACCATTTCAAAGCAAGTAACCATGGCATCATTCTTTGGTGTGTTTTTAACAAGAATACTTCGCATGATCTATTTGTATGTCGCCCAAACCACCTATCAACGACCAGTAAGATTGCTACTGTCATTCAAGCACATCATAGCCTTGTCGGCTTTGGGTTTAACCTGACGATTAACTCATAGTATAATTAGTTTCTTTTACCGGTATTTCTCCATGCTTTTAAAACTACTCCGTAATGGTCTTGGTCTGTTAATTGTTTTTATCAGCTCTATCACCCTGCCCAAACAAATCCAGCGCCCGGAAGAGCAGCAAAAAGCTGCCCAGCAACTGGCAAACAAGCTATCTCTCTATCAGTTTTATGGCTGTCCCTTCTGTGTTAAGACAAGGCGTGCAATTCATGCATTAAACATTAAGATTGAATACAGGGATGCGGCAAACAACAAACAACACAGATCGGAATTACTAGAACAAGGCGGTGAGATTAAAGTACCCTGCCTGAGAATTGAAGAAGCAGGCACTTCTCGCTGGCTTTATGAGTCGTCCGACATTATTAACTATCTGAACAAGCAGTTTGCGAACAGTTAAACTTTTCTCTTTTGCCAGATTTGTCTCAGTAAATCTGGCAAAGTCATGGGATTAAACGGTTTACTGATAACCTCTATTGCACCCAGATCTTTATAAAACTGCACTTCATTGACTTGTACTTTTGCCGTCATAAAGATAACCGGCGTCGCATTATATTCCTTCATTTCTTTCAGCGCAGTGAATGTTGAAACGCCATCCATAACAGGCATCATGACATCTAATAAGATTAAATCAGGCGCATAATCGGCGTATTCTTGTAGCAGCTCTTCACCTGATGAGCACACCTTCAGTTCAAAGCCACCGAGTTCAATCAGGCTGATTTTTACAATTTCCTGAATATCTACTTCATCTTCAGCATAAATTATTCGTTTTAATTCGTCAGACATGGTTCAATCACTTCTTAATAGATAGTAGTATTATAGGCACTAATCTCTCATATATACTATTTTTAAAACACACCAACGGAAGGTTGATATGGCAGATATAAAAGAAATAGAAGACAAACTCACCGTTCTTAAGCATAAATATATAAACGCTCTGCCTGATAAAATGACAGATATCCTCACAGAATGGGCCGATTGTACTGACAAAAAAGCTATCACCAGCCCTGCTTTGGCATCCTTTCTTCACAAGCTCGCCGGATCAGCCGGTTTATATGATCTTTTTATACTGGGTGAAAGAGCACGATCTGTTGAACTACTCATACTCGAAGTTGACGGCACCCTGAGCAATGAAATGATTTTTGAAATTGATACCCGGCTGACCCAGTTAAAAGAGATGGTTACTGAACTCTGCCAGTAATCACTGTTATACTTTATCTTCAGTTAACTTATTCAGCCCTATCATGCAGCAGCTTTTTATTCTTTTCTTTCTTTTTCTTGTAACCGCTTACTGGATCGACTCAGTCAAAGTAAAAGAACTGGCAAGAAAAGCCGGCGCACTCGCCTGTAAAAAGCACGACGTTCAGTTTCTTGATAATACCGTGGTCAAATGTAAAACAGGCCTCAGAAAACACCATGCGAATTTAGTTACTATCGAGCGCCAGTACACCTTTGACTTTAGCACGGATGGTGAGCAGCGGGAATCAGGTATTATTATCATGGCAGGCCACCACCTTATCGAGGTACATATGGACTTTCATACCTACGATAACCAGAACAGCGCATGAAAAACTTTGTCACTCTCGATATCCGCTTTAAGAACTCCCGTAACATCACATTAGCCGGAAAACTGGAGCTGCCTGCCAGTCCTCAGTATTTCGCTATTTTTTCGCCCTGCTTCACCTGCACCAAAGAGACTCTGGCAACATACAGAATCAGCCAGCAGCTAGCAAAAAAACACGCTGCTGTCTTACGCCTGGATTTTACCGGTCTTGGTGAAAGCGAAGGAGACTTTGCAGACAGCAACTTCAGTACCATGATTGATGACATCATCTGTGCCAATAATTATTTAACAGAACACTATCAACAGGCCTCTGTTTTATTGGGTCACAGCATGGGTGGCACGGCCTCTTATGCCGCAGCCGCTGTGCTGAATGAGATAAAAGCCATCGTCAGCATTGCTTCACCATCAACACCGTCGCATGTGCTTCATCACTTTGGCGACGCACTGGACAAACTGAAAGCCGGCATTACCTCAGAGTTTTTTGTTGCCGGCAAAGCTTATGGCATCAAGCCACAGTTTCTGCACGACCTGGAAAAGCACAGGCTCGATACCGACATTGCGACACTTAAGAAAGCCATTCTTATTTTTCATGCAGAAGGTGACAAACTGGTCGGCATTGAACATGCCGAGCATTTATTTCTAAACGCCAGACACCCCAAAAGTTTTATCTCGCTTGATAGTGCAGATCATGTGTTAACTGAGCGCAGTGATGCACTCTATGTCGCCGGCCTGATTGACAGCTGGTGTCGCCGTTACCTGCCTTAAACAGACAAAGCGTCAGCTAATCGTCAAGCTGACCCGTATCTCTCAGCATTGCTTTGTAGTCCGCCCACTCCGGATCCTGATCAACTAACAGTTCAATCGGGTATTTTTCATGACCCACTAATGCACCACTGATTTCTTCATTAACACGCTCTAAGTCAGAACAATAAGCCGTCCATTCTTTGATGCCGTTATGTAAATATATACTGTAAAAAATACACAGCGGCTCTCTTTCCAGAGTCTCAAACATCACCTGTTCAAAAACAGCCATTTTTTTAATCACCTCAATGGATGGCATACCCGTTTTCTCGTCCGCCGCATAGCTCCAGCGTATTTTCAGCAGGTTAGGGTGTGATTTTATCGCAATCAGGTTTTGCAGCTGTCCACGGCCTCGTAGCAGCACCGGTAAATCATCATTTTTTGCTTCCGCAGCAAACCAGTTGTCATTTATTTCAATCATAATTTCTCAAAACTTTTTCTAAATTTTATTGTCTGGGCAGATTCACGTACATTAGCGCTGGCCGCCTGACAGTCCCAAAGCCATTACAGGTAACCTGTCAGCTGCATGGTAAGGCATGGACTTATTTCCAGCCGGTAGCTTGCTGAATACCTTTACCCAGATCTGCCGGAGAACGCACGGTATAGACACCGGCCGCTTCCAGTGCTGCGTATTTTTCAGATGCGGTTCCTTTACCTCCGGCAATGATAGCGCCTGCATGTCCCATGCGCTTACCTTTAGGGGCAGTGCCACCGGCAATAAAAGAAACAACCGGTTTTGTAACATTACTCTTTATATATTCCGCCGCTTCTTCTTCTGATGTACCGCCGATTTCACCGACCATTAAAATGGCTTCGGTTTGCGGGTCATTCTGAAACAGCTCAAGCGTGTCGATAAAACTGGTGCCCGGAATCGGATCACCGCCGATACCAATACAGGTACTCTGACCAAAGCCCAGATCCGTAGTTTGCTTAACGGCTTCGTAGGTTAATGTACCTGAACGTGACACCACACCGACCCGGCCTGGCAAATGAATATGCCCCGGCATAATGCCGATTTTGCATTCACCTGGCGTGATAATGCCCGGGCAGTTTGGCCCGATTAAACGCGCACAGACATCATCCACCACGATTTTTGCTTGCAGCATATCAAGCGTCGGCATGCCTTCAGTAATACAGACAATCAGTTCAATACCAGCATCAGCCGCCTCAAGAATGGAATCCTTACAAAATGCGGCCGGTACATAGATTACCGACGCGGTTGCTCCGGTTTCAGCCACCGCCTCTTTTACAGTATTGAATACCGGTAAACCCAGATGCTGCTGACCACCTTTACCCGGTGTCACACCACCCACCATCTGTGTGCCGTAAGCAATGGCCTGCTCTGAATGAAAAGTACCTTGCTTGCCGGTAAAGCCCTGACAAATCACTTTGCTATTTTTATTAACTAAAACGCTCATTGTCTGCTCCTATGCCTTTGCCACTTCAACGGCTTTTTGTGCCGCTTCGGTAAGACCTGAAGCAGTGATTAAATTCAGCCCGCTGTCTGCAATGATTTGCAAACCCAGCTCGGCATTATTACCTTCAAGCCGGACCACCACCGGAATGGTAATACCGACTTCTTTAATCGCACCGATCACACCCTCGGCAATCAAATCGCAACGCACAATACCGCCAAAGATATTAACCAGAACGGTTTTTACATTTTCATCCGACAGAATCAGTTTAAACGCTGCAGCCACCCGTTCTTTGGTTGCCGCGCCACCGACATCTAAAAAGTTAGCCGGCTCGCCGCCACTTAATTTAATCAGATCCATTGTCGCCATGGCCAGGCCGGCACCGTTCACCATGCAGCCAATCTGGCCATCAAGTGCAATGTAATTTAAATCCCATTCCTTGGCTTCATTTTCTTTTTCGTTTTCCTGAGTGGCATCATGTAATGCCTCGAGGTCTTTATGACGATAAAGCGCATTATCATCAATATTAATTTTCCCGTCCAGACAAAGCAGATCACCTTCTTTCGTTACCACCAGCGGATTGATTTCTACCAGACTCAGATCTTTTTCAACAAATAACTTTGCCAGTCCGGCCACCAGCTTGGCAAACTGTTTTATCTGCTCTCCCGCAAGACCCAGACCAAAGGCCAGTTCTCTTGCCTGAAACGGCATTAAACCCAGCAGCGGGTTGATTTGAACTTTCAGAATTTTTTCCGGCGTTTCATGTGCAACCGTTTCGATGTCCATGCCACCTTCGGTTGAAGCCATGATCACTACCCGCTGCGCTGCACGATCAACAACCGCACCTAAATACAGTTCTTTTTCTATATTGCAGGTTTCTTCAACTAACACCTGATGAACCGGCTGGCCATTTTCATCGGTCTGAAAGGTAACAAGGTTCGTTCCCAGCATAGCACTGACAATGCTTTTGACTTCAGCCACATCACTGCTCAGCTTGACACCACCGGCTTTACCACGGCCGCCCGCATGAACCTGCGCTTTAACGACCCAGGTATTACCCTGTAACGCGCTGATGGCTGCATCAACATCAGCGACATCACGCACCACCACATTATTGGGCACAGGCATACCAAACGATTTAAACAATCCTTTGGCCTGATATTCATGTAGGTTCATTTT
The DNA here is from genome assembly GCA_029882215.1 of Gammaproteobacteria bacterium. Lineage (GTDB taxonomy): Bacteria > Pseudomonadota > Gammaproteobacteria > SZUA-229 > SZUA-229 > JAUVDT01. The sequence continues at coordinate 59,252 of JAOULC010000011.1, forward strand.
TTATACCTTTTTATTGTCCATATTTTTATGACCGGTGCATCAACGCACCCTACACTATTTATTGTTTACGCTTGCGATTAACCATATGAATCGCCTGATCACTCACTGCCAGTGCCGCTTCATGTACGGCTTCCGATAAACTCGGGTGAGCAAACACCATCATCGCCAAATCTTCGCTACTGGCCGCAAGCTCCATACTGATTACCGCCTGAGCAATTAATTCGGATGCCTGTGGGCCAACAATATGCACCCCCAGCACGCGGTCGGTTTCAGCATCAGCCAGTATCTTTACCATACCGGCCGTATTACCCATGGCTTTGGCCCTTCCGCTGGCTGCGAATGGAAACGCGCCGGCATTATACCCGATACCGCTGGCTTTTAACTCCTGTTCTGTTTTACCGACCCAGGCGATTTCAGGGTGCGTGTATATAACTGAGGGTATTAAGTCATAGTTGATTTGATGCGGATGACCTGCAATCCCTTCTGCCACCATAATGCCCTCTTCTGAACCTTTATGTGCCAGCATCGGCCCGCGCACCACATCACCAATCGCATAAATGCCGGGCACATTGGTTTCACATTGATCATTCACGTTGATGAAGCCGCCTTCATCGAGTAATAACTCAACTGAATCATCCCAGAGTTTCTCAACATTGGGTGTGCGTCCCACCGCGACAATCAGCTTATCAACCGTCAGAGCATGCTCCTGATCTGCCTGCTTATAATGCAGTTCAACTTTTTCATCTTGCACTTCGGCTGCAACCAGCCGGGTATTCAGACGAATATCCAGCCCCTGTTTTTTAAACTGCCGCTGAGCATCTTTTGCAATCTGCACATCAGCCATAGCCAGAAAGTTTTCCTGCGCCTCAAGCACAATCACTTCCGCCCCCAGACGACGCCAGACGCTGCCCAGTTCAAGGCCGATCACACCGGCACCAATCACTCCGAGCTTTTGCGGTACACTGTCAAATGCCAGCGCACCACTCGAATCTACAATTTTATCTGCTACCAGCGGTGCGCACCCCATCTCAACCGCAGATGATCCGCTCGCAATAATAATATTGTCAGCACTAATACTGGTTTTACCGTCGGCCTGAGTGATCTCAATCTTATGTTCAGGCTTTATAAATGCACGGCCAAAAAGATGACTGACTTTATTGGCTTTAAACAGCTGCTTTATGCCACCGGTCAGTTCTTTAACAATTTTATTTTTTCTTGCCTGCATCGTGCCAACATCAAATTCAATGCCACTAAAGCTGATACCATGATCTTTAAATTCATGCAGACTTTGCTCATATTTTTCCGATGACTCAAGCAATGCTTTCGACGGGATACAGCCCACATTCAAACAGGTTCCTCCCAGCGAGGCAGCGCCGCTCTCATCTTCCCAGGCATCGACACAGGCTGTTTTCAAACCCAGCTGGGCACAACGGATAGCCGCCACATAACCGGCTGGACCGGCACCAATGACAACGACTTCATAATGATTATTATCTGACACTCTAAACCCCTATTAACATGCGTGCCGGATCTTCCAGCAATTCTTTTATCGTCAGCAGAAATTGTACCGCCTCTTTACCATCAATAATGCGATGATCATAAGAGTGTGCAAGGTACATCATTGGCCGGATCACCACTTGACCATTTTCTGCAACCGGCCGCTCCTGGATGGTATGCATCCCCAATATGCCACTCTGTGGCGGATTAAGAATCGGTGTTGATAATAACGAACCAAATACACCGCCATTTGAAATCGTAAATGTTCCACCCGTCATTTCATCCAGTGCCAGCGCATTTTGCTGGGCCTTCTGCCCTAACTCACGAATGGTTCTTTCTATCTGCGCCAGATCTAACTGGTCGGCATCACGGATGATCGGTACCACCAGACCTCTTGGCGATGACACGGCAACGCCGATATCAAAGAATCCATGGTAGACAATATCATCACCGTCAATCGACGCATTCACACTTGGAAAACGCTTCAGCGCCTCAACGGCCGCTGTAACAAAAAATGACATAAAGCCCAGCCGAACATCGTATTCTTTTTCAAACTGCTCTTTATAACGGGCCCGCAGTTCCATAACTGGCTGCATATTCACTTCATTAAAGGTCGTCAGTATGGCCGCATTATGCTGAGCCTCAAGCAAACGCTCTGCTATGCGTGCACGTAAGCGGGTCATCGGTACACGTTTTTCAATTCTGTCATTTACATTTAATGCCGCGTCCAGTGAAGCCGTTGTCGCTGTCATTTCAGACACCGGCTCTTTTGCTGTAGCATGACCTTGTTTAGCGTTGATGACTTTTAATACATCTTCTTTGAGTATTCTGCCGTCTTTCCCGCTGCCGCTTAGTTCACGCAATTCTATACCATGCTGCTGCATCAGTTTTTTTGCTGACGGATGAATCACCACATCCTGGTTCATCTGGATTACTGGCGGTCTGTCAGCCGCTGCTGTTTTCTCATTAGTATTACTAGTTGCGGCGACGGCACCTTCTTCAATGTACCCGAGCAACTGCTGACCTGTAACAATCGCACCTTCTTTTTCGCAAATACTGGTTAATACACCATCACAGGGCGCGGGCACTTCCAGCACAACTTTATCTGTTTCAATATCCACCAGATTTTCATCGCGCACGACTTTATCACCCGGCTGCTTATGCCAGGCCACCACTTCTGCATCCGCGATTGATTCCGGTAAAACGGGCGTTTTAATTTCAGTTGTCATATTTTTTCCACTGCTGCGTAAAAACTGCGCTCAAATTTATCTTTGTTAATCTTCATCAAGCGGCAAGCCTAATGCTTTTGCCACTAGCTCATGTTGCTGTTTTGCATGCATAACAGCCGAACCTACCGCCGGGGCAGCTGAAGGAGGACGACCTGCAAATATAATTTTGGGCGACTCTTTATCTTCATACAGCCGCTCGAACCTCGGTTTACAAAAATCCCACGCTCCCTGATTTTTTGGCTCTTCCTGACACCAGATCAGTTCACTGACATGCGAGTACTCGGCCATTATTTTTCCCAGTGTTTTGAACGGGAAGGGGTACAGTTGCTCAAGCCTGATCACTGCCACATCATCTCTGCCGGCTTCATCCCGCTTCTGAATCAGCTCAAAATATATTTTCCCGCTGCATAACACAACACGTGTTATTTTTGAGGCATCCTGCTGATGAATTTCTTTTATCACCGTTTTAAAGCCACGGCCCTGAGTAAAGTCTTCAAGCTGACTAACCGCCAGTTTATGCCGTAATAAACTTTTCGGGCTCATGCAAATTAACGGCTTACGACTCGGACGAATCACCTGCCGGCGCAGCATGTGAAACACTTGCGCAGGGGTACTGGGTATGCAAACCTGCATATTATCTTCAGCGCAAAGTTGCAGGTAACGTTCAAGCCGGGCCGATGAATGTTCAGGCCCCTGGCCTTCATAGCCATGCGGCAGTAACATCACCAGACCACACATCCTGCCCCACTTTTGTTCACCGGCACTGATAAACTGATCAATCACCACCTGCGCACCGTTAGCAAAGTCACCAAACTGTGCTTCCCAGATAACCAGCGAGGCAGGGTCGGCAGATGAGTAGCCGTATTCAAATGCAAGCACCGCCTCTTCAGAGAGCAGTGAGTCGATCACCAGAAAATTCCCCTGTGTTTCCGAAATATTACGCAAAGGAACATAGGCGCCGATTTTTAACTGATTATGATACACCGCATGGCGATGAAAAAATGTGCCGCGACCGCAATCCTGACCGGATAAACGCACGTTATAGCCTTCATCAACCAGTGAAGCATAAGCCATGATCTCTGCAAAACCCCAGTCTATGGGCTTGGCTCCCACACTCATTTTCATCCGGTCATTTCTAATTTTCGCAACCCGTGGGTGCAGCTCGAATTCTTGCGGTAATTTATCCAGCGCCTCAGCCAGCTGCTTCAGTTGCTGCGCCGTAATATTCGTTTTGAAATATGTACGGCTGAATGTTTTATCGAAGCGATCCCACTCCACACCATGAAAGTAAGAATGTGAGGTGTTATCCAGCATATTGGGCACCACACAATAACCCGCATCCAGATCATCACGGTAAGCATGTTTGATTTGCTCTGCTGTCTGCTCGCTGAGTACCTGTTCATTAATTAAGGTGTTGGCATACAGTGAAGGCGTCGTTTCAAGCTGACGTATAGTGGCGTACATCATCGGCTGGGTTGCCGCCGGCTCATCCGCTTCATTATGACCGTGACGGCGATAACACACCATATCGATCACCACATCTTTTTTAAATGTCATGCGATAGTCGAGCGCAATTTGCGTGACCAACAACACCGCTTCAGGGTCATCGGCATTGACATGAAATATCGGTGCATTCACCATTTTTGCAACATCAGTACAATAATAGGTTGAACGCGCATCCTGCTGATTACTGGTGGTAAAGCCAACCTGATTATTAATAATGATGTGTATCGTACCTTTGGTTGAATAACCTCTGGACTGCGACATCTGCAAGGTTTCCATCACCACACCCTGACCGGAAAATGCCGCATCACCATGAATTTGTATCGGTATAATTTTATTACCCTGCAAATCATTATTGCGTTCCTGACGAGCCCGCACAGCTCCTTCTACAACCGGCGCAACAATTTCGAGGTGTGACGGGTTAAATGCCAGTGCCAGATGCACACTGCCGCCCGGGGTTTCTACATCTGAGGAAAAGCCCTGATGGTATTTCACATCACCGGAATATTCACCATGAGCCTTTGTGCCTTCAAACTCGGTAAACAACTCTCCCGGCGTCTTACCCATGATATTAACCAGTACATTGAGCCGGCCACGATGTGCCATGCCAACGACAATTTCTTGAACACCGTGCGCACCCGCTCGTTCTATCAGTGTATCCAGCAAAGGAATAAGGCTTTCACCACCTTCCAGTGAAAAGCGCTTTTGTCCGACATATTTTGTATGCAGGTATTTTTCCAGCCCTTCAGCAGCACTGAGCCGCTGAAATATCTTTATGCGCTCGGCGTTAGTAAATGACGGGGTACTGCAAACACTTTCCAGCCGCTGTTGTATCCAGCGCTTTTCTGCCGTTTCCATACTGTGCATATACTCGGCACCAACCGAGCCACAATATGTTGTTTGCAGAATTTCAATGATGTTTTTTAATCTGGCGGTCTCTACACCAACCAGTGAGCCGGTCTCAAACGTGGTATCAAAGTCTGCCTCGGTGAGCTGATGATGCTCTAAACCCAGCTCCGGAATATCAGGTCTGGCCCAGCGCGCCAGCGGATCCAGCACAGCCCATTGATGACCGCGAAACCGATAAGCATTAATCATCTGCAATACCCGCACCTGTTTGCGCTCATATTCCAGACTGACCTGACTTTGTGAGTCAGCTTTAGGCTGTTTTGCTATACGGCTGAGTTTTTGAAATTGCTGTCTGATTATCGAGTGAGGAACATCAGCGGCAAAACCCTCATTAGTGGCAGACAGCGCATCAAATAACTCGCGCCATTGTAAGCTAACGGCAGACGGATCCTGAAGATAGTCTTCATACAGACCTTCAACCCATGCGGCACTGCCAGCATCCAGCGAGGAGGTATGCCACTGCTGCTGCATATCGGTAGTCATTTTCACTTTGGACATAGTCTGTTCTTATTGATTATCTTACTGTCTGATATTGTAGGTTGGAGCCGGTTAATCTGCCAGTCATAGCCACTCTAATTTGCGTCTTATTTACGCATTATTTTTTATTTCAGATCCGTTTTTAAAGCATAACCAATAAATACCCACAAAATATCATCAGCAACGACTCTAAGCTCCTCGCATCGATGTGCTATCATGCCTGAAAAATGCTACGGGCTAAAAATAATCCGCTAAAAAAGACCTATTTATCCGCCGGCTCGTTTAATACCTAGACCATCTGTCTTCTTAACGATAATAAATATAATTATATAATCTGTTGTAACGATGAAATTACAGACACTCAAACTTTCAAACCCGCAAATGCTGAAATTATTTCAACATTACGTGCCGCCTGCACTCAGCATTATTTTACTGATCAGTGCGAGTTACACGCTGGCACAAATAACCTGGTTACTGCTTGAGCCGGCACCAACAATCGAGCAAAGTGCGGTACGGCCTGTGAACTCAAAGCAAACAACCGACAATAACGGTCAGTTCCAGCAAAAACTGTTGCAGCTGAACAACGCGCATTTGTTTGGTCAAACTAACAGCCCTGCCGTCAAGCAAGCCAGTAAGGATGCGCCTGAAACCACACTGAACCTGGTTTTGCGCGGTATTCTCTCGGCCCAGCCCATGAATCTGGCCAGTGCCATTATCACCTCTGGCAAACAAGGTCAGGAGCTTATTTATAGTGTGGGAGATAGCGTACCCGGCAATGCCACGGTTGAAGAAATATACCCGGCTCATATTATCCTGATGCGTAACGGCCGCCTGGAAACACTAAAGTTACCGGAAAAAAGTATTGGCGAGACACTGTCTGACAGTCCATCGCAAACAAATGACCTCAATACAAACCAGACTTCAGACCGCATTCTGGGTGATATTCGTCGTGATATCATGAAAAACCCAACCTCGTTCGGTGAATACGCCATTCCGGTGCCGGTTTCAAAAAACGGCAAGCTTCAGGGCTATCGCTTGCGCCCGCAGAAAAAAGGCCGTGAATTATTTGAACAGTTTGGCATACAGCGCAATGACATAGTTACCGAGGTTAACGGCATCAGTTTAAATGACCCCGTTCAAAGCATGGCGGCATTACGCAAACTAAGCACGGCGAGCAGTATTAACATGACTGTTATGCGAAACGGTGTTGCAACGCCTTTACAATTTAATATTCGCTGAGTGATGACTCGGCCAGCAAGATGAGCACAGGATTTTCTATGTTGTTACAACTTATAACTAAAAAAAAGAGTCTGATCATACTTCTGTTGCTGTTGTCTGGCTTCAGCAGTTCTGCCCGGGCAGTGTCGCAAATCACGCTGAATTTACAGGACGCTGACATCAGGGCACTGATTTCTACTGTTTCAAAGTTTACCGGTAAGAACTTTATTATCGACCCGCGCATAAAAGCTAAGGTTACCGTAATTTCTAATAAACCCATGAATCAAAAACAAGTTTATGAGGTTTTTTTATCGATTCTTCAGGTGCATGGTTTTGCGGCAGTGCCGCAGGGCTCTATTATAAAAATAGTGCCTGAGGTCAATGCAAAACAAAGCGCGCTCAGAATTACCAGTAAAAAGAACCCCGGTAATGGCGATGAACTGGTTACACAAATCATCCAGCTCAATCACGTTCCAGCCGCTCAGCTGGTTCCTATATTACGACCATTAATTCCGCAACAGGGTCATCTGGCGGCTTATAACCCGACCAACGCCTTAATTATTACCGACCATGCTGCCAATATTCAGCGCTTATTAAAAATCATCGATGAAGTCGATCAGGCAAATAATACCGAACTGGAAATCATCAAGCTGGAAAATGCATCAGCAATTGAAATGGTGCGCATTCTTACCGCTCTGCAAAGTAAAACAACGGCTAAAGACCCTACTTCTGAAATCAAGTTTGCCGCGGATGAACGCACCAATAGCATTTTAATCAGTGGTGACCGCAGCGAACGACTGCGTATTCGTGCAACGATAGCACATCTCGACACGCCGCTCGAAGACGGTGGCAACACACTGGTGATTTACCTGCACTACGCCAAAGCGGAAGACATTATCAAAGTACTCACCGGGCTGGAAAACAACAGAGGCAAGTCGCCTGCCGCTGCCAAAGCTGCTGCTCCAAATACTAATATCAAAACCAATATTCAGCACGATGAGGCGACTAATGCCATCATCGTTACCGCCTCACCGGATGAAATGCGCAATATCAAATCCATCATCCGGCAGTTAGATATTCGCCGTGCACAGGTTTTAATTGAATCGATCATTGCAGAAATTTCCTATAACCAGTCAGAAGACCTGGGGGTCGGCATAGTCGCTGACGGCGGCAGCACTGCCAACCCGGACGCACCTATTGTAATTAGCAATCTGGCGGGTATAGGCGGACTTTTGACCGGAACATCCGGCCTTGGCGGTGGTTTAACACTGGCTACTGGCGGCGAAAGTGCATCGGGCGGCAATCGCTTTGCGCTGATTTTGCGCGCCCTGTCTTCTAACGCGTCAACCAATGTTTTGTCGACACCGAGTATCGTCACGATGGACAATGAAGATGCCGAGATTTTAATCGGTGATGAGATTCCTGTTTTAACCGGCTCTTTTTCATCAACCGGCACCAGTTCTTCGCCGACCAATCCGTTTCAAACCATCGAGCGCAAAGATGTCGGTATCTCTTTAAAAGTAAAACCTCAAATCAATGAAGGCAATACTATTAAACTCGACTTAGAGCAGGAAGTATCCAGTTTATCATCAACCACAGAGGCCGGGCCGGTCACTAACAAACGGACAATTAAGACTTCTGTACTGGTTGAAAACAACGAAATCTTAGTACTGGGTGGTTTAGTACAGGACCGGGTGCTCGACAGTTTTGACCGCGTACCGGTGCTCGGCGACATTCCGCTACTGGGCCGTTTGTTCCAGTCTCAGACCAGTTCTAAGGTAAAACAAAACCTGATGGTCTTTATGCGCCCCAGTATTTTGCGTGACCTTGCTTCCTCCAGCCGGGTCACTAATCGTAAGTATAACTATATGCGCGCGCAGCAACTGGAATCCGGGCAGAAAGGCTATGGTCTGATTAAAGGCAATTCTCTGTTACTGGATGAAATTGAGCCCGACTCAAAACCTGAAACTAATGATTCAAATCCCGAGCCTGCAGGCCCCGCAGATGCAGATAAAAAATCCGATGCAGCACGGCCTGACACTAAAAACCTGCTTTCTAAAAGCGATGATTTCTGGCACAACGAAGACTAACGTATGAGCGACGAGAGTATACAGATACCGGTTATTCCTTACGCTTTTGCAAAGCGTCACGGTGTACTGGTGACTAACACCCACGATGATGTTGCCGAAATACTTTACCGCCAGGACACCTCGCCACAATCGCTGTCGGAAGTAAAACGCGTTATTGGTAAATCATTAAAACTCAGCCTGGCCAGTAACGAGCAGTTTGACGCTTTACTCACTCAGGCTTACGAGCAAAATTCTGACCAGGCAATGGCCATGATGGAAGGTGTGGGCGAAGAACTGGATCTGGATCAGCTGGCTGAAAATCTAGAGCCTGAAGACCTGCTAGAAGCCGATGATGATGCACCGATCATTCGCTTAATCAATGCTATCCTCACAGAATCCATCAAGGTCAATGCTTCGGACATTCACATTGAGTCTTATGAAAACCGCATGCGTATCCGTTTTCGCGTTGACGGTGTGTTACAGGAGATCATTCAGCCACCCAAAAAAATCGCACCTTTGGTTATTTCCCGTATTAAGGTTATGGCCAAGCTGGATATCGCTGAGAAGCGCTTACCACAAGATGGGCGTATCTCATTGAAGGTGGCCGGTCGTGCGGTCGATGTGCGGGTATCCACCCTACCATCAGGACATGGCGAACGCATTGTGCTACGTCTGCTGGACAAGACAGCCGGGCGCTTACAATTAAAGCACCTTGGTATGTCAGCAGAGTCTCGTGCACAGGTCAGCGAACTGATTAAAAGACCTCATGGCATCATACTGGTCACCGGTCCAACCGGCTCAGGTAAAACAACCACATTGTATGCCGCACTCACTCAGCTCAATAGCGACACTAGAAATATCTTAACGGTTGAAGATCCCATCGAATATTACATCGATGGCATCGGTCAGACTCAGGTCAATAATAAAGTCAATATGACCTTCGCCAAAGGCCTGCGCTCCATTCTCAGACAAGATCCTGATGTGGTGATGATCGGTGAGATACGCGACCTTGAAACGGCACAAATCGCCGTACAAGCCAGTTTAACCGGCCACCTGGTCCTATCGACGTTACACACCAACAGCGCCATTGGCTCTATCACTCGTTTGCGCGATATGGGTATCGAACCCTTTCTACTGTCCTCCAGCCTGATCGGTGTCATTGCCCAGCGTCTGGTACGCAATTTATGCCCTGAATGTAAACAAGCCCATCAGGCCACTACATCCGAATGCGAATGGCTAGATGCCGATAGCAATCAGCCACCGCAGATCTACCGTGCCGTTGGCTGCGACAAATGTAATCACCATGGTTATGCAGGGCGCAGTGGTGTCTATGAAGTCATTACCATGGAAGCAGGGCTACGGCAGATGATCCATGATGGTGACGGCGAGCAGGCGATGGAACAACTGGCGCGACAGTCATCCAGAAGTCTTAAGCAGGATGGTCAGCGCCTTATTCTTGAAGGCAGAACATCCATAGAAGAAGTGCTTCGAGTAAGCCACGAGGAATAACCATGGCCGCTTTTGAATACCTTGCACTGGACACTAAAGGCCGCGAGAAAAAAGGTCTGGCGGAAGGCGATACAGCCAGACATGTTCGCCAGCAACTGCGTAACCAGGGGCTGATGCCTCTGAGCGTTTCAGAGGCCGCCAGTCAGGATAAAAAGCAAAATGCTGATAAAAAAGTCGCGTTTAGTTTCCAGCGCAGCATCAGCGCAGCCGATCTTGCTCTTTTTACCCGCCAGTTAGCCACTTTATTAAGCGCCTCCCTGCCACTGGAGGAATCGCTGGCAGCCGTTGCCGAGCAAACAGAAACACCACGAATTAAAAGCATGATCTTTGCAATCCGCGCCAAAGTTCTGGAGGGACACACCCTTGCTCATGGCCTTGCAGAGTTTCCTAAAGCCTTCCCTGAACTGTATATTGCCACGGTCTCTGCAGGCGAACAAACCGGCTATCTGGAAGACATTTTAGAAAGGCTGGCCGACTACACTGAAAACCGCCAGCTAATGCGACAAAAAGTCAGCATGGCCCTTTTATACCCGGCCATCTTAACTGTAATGGCACTGATTGTGGTACTCGGACTCATGACCTATGTTGTGCCTCAGGTTGTATCTGTGTTTGATAATATTAATCAGGAGCTGCCAGGACTGACGGTTGGCATGATCGCCACCAGTGATTTCCTGCGCAGCTACTGGCTTTATTTAATCATCGGCATTGTCTCCGCCGCTTATGTTTTTAAAGCCTGGTTAAAAAATGAAGCCAACCGCTATCGCTATCACCGTTATATTTTGAAGCTCGTCCTGATTGGTAAACTATCCCGCAGTATGAACACGGCACGTTTTGCCAGAACACTCAGCATCCTTAGTTCATCCGGTGTGCCTATATTGGATGCACTGAGAATTGCCGCGCAGGTTATTTCCAACCTGCCAATGAAAAAGGCTGTTATGGATGCTGCCGGCAAGGTCCGCGAGGGCAGTAATGTCAGCATTTCTCTAGAGCAGAGCAAACTTTTCCCGCCAATGACTATCCGGCTGATAGCCAGCGGTGAAAGCAGCGGCAAAATGGAAGATATGTTAGAGCGTGCTGCCGTTCAGCAAGAGCGTGAACTTGAATCGATGATCTCGGTCATTCTGGGTATCTTTGAACCGCTTTTAATTCTTGCCATGGGTGTTGTGGTATTGATTATCGTGCTGGCTATATTGCTACCTATTTTTGAACTTAATCAGCTGGTTGCCTGATCGCTTTCGTTTTCAGACCAGCAGTAATTTAATTAAAATGTTTTTTAGTTCATCACCACCGCCTCTTCATTACACTAAAAAATCACTCGCACATTCATGAGCATACACAAAGAAAAAGAAAGGTGATGAATACCTACAATCTGTTGTTTATCAAACAGAAGATCGGCGGCTTTTTACCGAATATCTTGCCGGCTAATAACAGGCACACCAGATAACAAAACCTGCCAGAACCCACCTCTTTCTGATGCCATAAAAGAGCCTGCCACCAGCAGAACACGTCATAAAAATTTAGTCATGATTTATGCATAACCACTGCAGCTGATTTTTTAAATTAAGATAACAGTAGAGTTTTAGGCGGGAATAGTGAAATAACAAAAAGAAAAGCTTTACCCGTCTAATTATTGGGACAGCATAGATATACTAGTTATTTTCATAAAACAACGACCGACAAGATTACAAATGTGTAACTTACAAATCCATTCGTTACTCCCGCAACATGTGTCAGTTAATTTTACCAAAGAGACTCTCAATTTATTTTTTAACATGATTTTGCTTACTAAAACTTCTCTTGCGAACAACAAGTACCAAATAACTTCTCTAAACCATGCAAACAGTTGAATGAGAAATCGTTTGCAAAATATTTAGCAAAAAACGCTATTTGACCTCATAAACAGCTCTGTTAAGCCACTCATTTGTCCGCTAAGCGTCCTAATTATCTTGCGCGTTATACTCTTGAACAGTTAATAAGAAAAATATTTAATAGAGTTTCTATTCCGCTATTTTTTTTTGTATGATGAACATTATTAGAACGGGGTTATTCTTAATCTCATGGATGATATTTACTAATAGGGCGCTAAGTGAAAAATAAAAAATTAGTTTTAGAACGTCTTAATCTGTTAAAAATTGAATCCGGGCAAAGTGATAAAGATTTTAAAAACACACTGGCATCCATCACTGGAAAAACTCCGCGCACCGTCAGGCGCTGGTATTCACTTGAAAACAATATTCATGATGCTGATATTGATAGCATCGCAAAGTATTTTGGGAAGCATTCGCACTGGCTACGCTATGGCGACAGACGAAGAGCCACCGGCACAGTTGACCAGATCATGTCATCGGACTATTTCGGTGTCGTGATCCTTAAAGACAACCTGGTTGAAGACGTCAATTTCAAGTTATTAGAGATGATGGCGTTACCAGATACAGATAATCAGCCAAATATTCTACATCACCTCTTACAACAACAGTCTGAACAAACCTTACAACTCTACAAATCCAACCATGAACAGGCAATCAATGATGGTACTCATGTCACGCAAATGAGCATGCTGCTTGGTGATGACAAGCAACACCTTATTGAAGTCACGACACTTAACCTGAATAATAACCGGGTATTGAAAATTTTATTTGATAAGGGACTGGTATCACCCGCTTCAGCACACCAGCTACCGCCTAAAATAACATCCCTCAAAGGCAAAACAGAACGCGGCTTAACAATTCTGTTTGTCGATGATGAGATTGCAAGCTGCAAGCTCTTTAACACTATACTGTCTATTCATAACTGTCAGTTAACCACATACACCGACAGCCTGCTGGCACTGAATGACTTCCGCCAGAATTACCATAGCTATGATCTCCTTATCACCGATATCATCATGCCAGAAATGACCGGTGACGAGCTGGCCGCGGAGTGCCGTAAAATAAAACCGCAGCTACCTGTCATCTTATTCAGTGGCTACGCTTCTCACCTGAATAAAACCAGCGCTGAAGAGTTTGGCGTTTCTTATTATCTGCAAAAGCCGGTTAACTCTGCTGAACTCCTTTCAATTTTAGCCAGCCTCAGACCCACACCAGTACTGTCGTAGAGTCTGTTAATCGGGTCTTTTCATCTGCGCCTGTAAACCTGATACACTGTCAGTTGCATATTAAGTCAACTGACTCATACTGCGAATCTATGACAGAACAACCCCGCTTAAAAAGAAGCCTCGGCTTACCCCAAATGGTTCTGTATGGTCTGGGAACCACAATCGGTGCCGGGATTTATGCGCTGATCGGTGAACTCGCTGGTATATCCGGTTATATGGCCCCTGCTGCATTTCTGCTGGCTTTAATGATGGCTGGCGTCAGCGCACTATCATTCGCAGAATTATCCTCTCGCTACCCTCAGGCAGCCGGTGCCTCACTCTATATTCAGCAAAGTTTTGGTTCTAAAAAGCTCGCTTTACTGGTTGGCTTGCTGGTCGCGCTGGCGGGCATTGTTTCCTCTGCCGCACTGGTCAATGCTTTTACCGGTTATCTCAGCCAGTTCATCGCGCTTGAGCGTTTCACTGTCATTCTGATCATTACACTCAGCATTGGGGTGCTTGCAGCATGGGGTATTGCAGAGTCTGTCTTTATTGCCGCGCTCATTACTTTAATTGAGATAGGCGGCTTATTATTTGTCATCTATCACAGCGCGCCGGTTTTTTTACAACTGCCTGAGCGCTTTAACGAATTCATACCCGGTTTCGAGCTGAATAACTGGCATGTGATCTATTCCGGTGCACTACTGGCTTTTTATGCCTTTATTGGCTTTGAAGATATGGTTGATGTGGCCGAAGAAATTAAAGATGTGCGCACCACCCTGCCATTTGCAATCATCATCACTCTCTTTATTACCACAGCACTCTACATGGCCATCATGATGGCTGCCGTACTGGCTATTCCTCCTGCGCAACTGGCACAGGAAAAAGCACCTTTAGTGAGCCTTTATCAATATTTTTCGCATGATGATTCTGCTCTGATTGGCGTCATAGGCATGGTTGCCATAATTAACGGCGCGTTAATACAAAGCATCATGGCATCAAGGGTTTTATATGGCTTAAGTTTCAGAGGTCATCTTCACCAGTCATTGAGCCGGGTTCACCACTTCACAAGAACACCTGTGATTGCGACATTTATCGTCACAACCTCCATTTTCAGCTTTGCCCTCTGGGGTCAGCTGTCTGCTTTGGCGGAAATAACCTCCATCATCATGCTGCTGATTTTCTCCCTGGTCAACCTCTCGCTATGGCGCATCAAACAGCGTGAAGCGAGCCTTCCGGAAGGCGTTTTCTCCGTGCCCCGCTGGTCACCACTGATCGGTTTCCTGGTCAGCGCTGGCTTTGTACTGAGCCAGCTCTTTAACACGCTTTGGTAGGTTTTAGGTTTGCAGTCAGAGCCGCTGTTTTTAACTAGTGACGTAGCATTAAAACGTACGATTAACCGAATATTCGGCTAATGCTATCAGTGCCTGTTTATATTCTGATTCAGCTAAATGCGACAGTTGCGCGATAGCCAGCTCAGCTTCACGCTTCGCTGCCGCTTCAGTGTATTCAATGGCGCCGGTTTTTTTAATAATCGCCATAATCTCATCAATATAATTCAGTCCGCCTTCTTCAATGGCCTTGCGAACCAGCGCGGCTTCTTCAGCATTACCGTTTCTCATGGCATAAATTAATGGCAGAGTCGGCTTGCCTTCAGCCAGATCATCACCGACATTTTTACCCATTTCTTCACTCGAAGAGCTGTAATCCAGTACATCATCAATTAGCTGAAAGGCCGTCCCAAGGTGCATACCATAAGACGCCATGGCCTGTTCTTCGGCTTCCGTACGATCACAAATAATGGCTCCTAAACGCGTCGCGGCTTCAAATAACTTGGCCGTTTTAAAATGAATGACTTCGATATAGCGCGCTTCCGTAGTATCCGCATCGTGGCAGTTCATCAGCTGCAGGACTTCGCCTTCTGCGATGATATTGGTACTTTCCGACAAAATGCCCATGATTTTTAAATTATTGAGCTCCACCATCATCTGAAACGAGCGGGAATAAAGGAAATCGCCCACCAAAACGCTCGCCGCGTTGCCGAACAAAGCGTTCGCTGTGTCTGCACCACGCCGTAGCAATGACTCATCAACCACATCATCATGCAACAATGTAGCGGTATGAATGAATTCCACAATAGCCGCCAGAGAAAAATGCTCTTCTCCCTGATAACCATAGGCTTTAGCCGACAACAGCGCCAGCAAGGGCCGTAAGCGTTTACCACCAGAATTGACGATATACTGACTCACCTGATTAACCAGCACAACTTCAGAATAGAGACGCTTTTTAATTAACTCATCCACAGCAGTCATATCTGCCGTGGTTAACACTTTAATATCATTAATATTCATGAAGTCGCTTTTTTATTAGCTTACAATTGACGGTGAAAAAACGGATAATAATCAGCCTGATGCCTAATTGCCAGTCAATATTTGTTTAAATATGAAATATTTACGGGTTATTTACAATAATATCCCGAACAAACATTGACCGCAGGCCAATCAGCCAGTAAAATTCCGGCCCTTTCCTTGAACAGATTTTTGGAGTTACCGTCCATGTACGCTGTATTAGCTACCGGTGGCAAACAATATAAAGTAACTGAAGGCCTCACTCTTCGCGTTGAAAAACTAGAAGGTGAAGCGGGTACTTCGGTTGACCTAGACAAAGTGTTAATGATTGCTGATGGCAGCGACGTTAAAATTGGCACTCCATACCTTGATGGTAGCAAAGTAACTGCGACGATTATTTCGCAAGGCCGTGCTAAGAAAGTTGAGATTATGAAGTTCCGTCGTCGTAAGCACAGCCAGAAACGTACTGGACACCGCCAGTATTACACTGAAATACAAATTGCCAGCATTGCTGGTTAATTAACAGAGGCATACGCTAATGGCACATAAGAAAGCCGCCGGTAGTACTAAGAATGGTCGCGACAGTAATTCAAAACGCTTAGGCGTTAAATTATTTGGCGGCCAGGAAGTAATTGCTGGCAACATTATCGTCCGTCAACGCGGCACTAAATTCCATGCCGGCAACAATGTTGGCCTGGGACGTGACCACACTTTATTTGCGAAAGCAGATGGCAAGATACTTTTCGAAGTTAAAGGCCCTCACAATCGCAAATTTATAAGCGTTGTTGCTGACTAAATGGTCTTCCACTCTTCGGAGTGAAACATCATTGTTAAAAAAGCCTCGTTATTTTTTAACGGGGCTTTTTTGCATACTGCGAATCCACTTTTACCAATCACGAATCGCAAGTAAACTTTTCTAAAATACCGCTACACTGTCAGATGATCAAACGTCACCGGATAGCCTATACTAATGCCTACTAACGAGAATCCTTTCAATGAAATTTGTTGATGAAGCCATAATTAAAGTGATTTCCGGTGACGGTGGCAATGGCTGTATGCACTTTCGCCGTGAAAAATATATCCCAAAAGGTGGCCCTGACGGTGGTGACGGTGGCGATGGCGGCGATGTCTATCTGGTGGGCGACCACAATATCAACACGCTGGCTGACTTTCGCACCGTACGCACATACCATGCAGAAGACGGTAAAGCCGGTAAAGGTGGTAACCGCACCGGTAAGAGCGGTAACGATGCCTTTATTCAGGTACCGGTTGGCACGCTGATCTATGATGTCGATACCGAAGAATTAATTGGCGATATCGTAGCACAGGACCAGCAACTGCTGGTTGCCAAAGGCGGCTGGCATGGTCTTGGTAATACCCGCTTTAAAAGCTCAACTAATCGCG
>JAOULC010000047.1 GCA_029882215.1 Gammaproteobacteria bacterium
TATCGGCAGAATCGACGGCCTTATCTAAGGAACTGAAAAGGCTGGGCTGGAAATTTGTCGGCCCGACCACGGCCTATGCTTTTATGCAGGCAATGGGACTGATCAATGACCATATTGACGGCTGTGTGATCAGAAGCAAAGTGCAGCGCGCGCGAAAAAGTTTCAGGCGACCGGCCAGAGAAAAATAATATATGCAACGCTGTATTTGGTCGGCACATCATCAGCCCCGATGACAACAGTAAGGCAAGTTAATGCTGTCGCTACATTTGAATGCCAATACCAAAGTGAAAGCGTGTTGTGCTTTCACTATCATCCGGCCAGAGATGTAACTGCTGTGCTTTAATCAGTGCATAGGTGTACTGTGTGTCACCTACTTTTCCACTGCGTGTGCCGCTTACTTTACCGATTACAGTGAGTTTTTCTCCCTGCGCATAGCTGGCGGGTTCAAGATAACCGGTTTGCAGGAGAATAAAGCGACCGAGTGGTTTTTTGCCGGTCAGTGGCCGGTGATAAGTATTCAGCGGGTAGGCCAGTATTTCTATCTGTGTTTCATTTTTTAAATTTCTTATATCTAAAATTGTACCGCCCCACAGTATCGTTTTACCGCGTGTTGAGACAGTGTCATTAACAACCTGTTCCGGTGTTAAGGATAACTCGATATTTTTAGTATCAAACTTTGGTGCGGTAGCACAGCTTATTTGCAGGGCTATAAAAATTAAAAGAGAAAGCTTTATGATCATGATATTACTCGTATGCAGTTAATGCCGGTGAGGTGGATAATAAGGCCAGTAAAATGGATCATACCACCAGGGTGGATACAGATTGTTAGCGGGCTCCTCGAGCGGCCATAAAAAATGTTGCTGAACTTCAATAACCGGATAGTTGTAAGGAAACTCACCAATATTAATCGTTTCAGTCTTAATCAGTTTGCCTGTTAAGGTAATAACGCTGTCGCGTTTGTAAACATGCGGTTCCAAAAATGAATCGAAACTCGCAATAAAACGGCCGTTACTGGCCTTGTTAAGCAGCGGTCTTCCATTAGAACTCAAAGGATAGGCAATAATGATCAGTCTGCTGCTGCTCTGTTTGTTTTCAGTTCCGAGAATAACACCGCCCCAGCGAACAGGCTGCGACAGGTAAGTATCCGGTGCAGCACGAACCATAGCGATGGTGGGTGCATTTGTTAAAGCTTGTTTAATGGCGGGTGGAATCTGTGAACTACAGGCCGTAAGGAGTAACACCGAAGCAAACCAGAGCGGAGAAAAACGTTTCTGAGCGAAGTGTGTTTTCATCTGCAATCCTCCGTGAATCATCCCTTAGAGGCTTAACTATATGCCAGTGAAGGACTGAATGTCACTAACTTAATTAAGCAGAATCAAGCCGGGATAAGACCTGATCATCCCGGCTGCTGATTTAATTAATAAGATTTAAGACACTTTTTCAGTTCAGCTAATGGCGGGTAATGACTATTCCCGGATGTCAGCCAGTATACATAATTACCATCTTGCGCCATGGATCTGATATCCTGCGCCACTGCCAGAGTGGTGACTTCACCGCTACTGATATCCACTTTTTTGAGCGCATCGTTGTCAGAAATATATATATGCGTTGCATCTTTTATCATATGAGACGGTGAGACATTGGATGCAATCGTAGAGATTGCCCCGCCCGCTGTACTCATGCTTTTAATGGCGTTACTTTCTTGCCAGTAAATTAAGCCTGAATCAAGCAGAATTGAGCCGGGTGAACTCAGGTTTACCCCCAGAGTGATAACCGACGTGCCATCGTGTGCGGCTTTGCTGATTTTTCCTGCAGTTTTTTCCGACCAGTAAATAGCCTCTGAATCCAGTTCATAACTGGAGAAATAGGCATCACTAATAATCGTTGAGGTGCTGCCATCAGATAAAGCTATTTTTGTCATACTACCAAAACTATCGGCATATAAATCGCTGCCGTATGCTTTTATGGTATAAACATTAAATGTCAGACCGGAGACAACAGAGGTGGCGACACCGGAGCCAGCTGGCTTGCTCCAGATATTAATATAATCGCCCCAGTATAAGATGCCGTCGACCAGGTCCAGTGACGCACTATTGCCACCTAAACTGGTGCTCGCCTCAGTAGTTACACTGCCACCGGCAGTAGAAACTTTTCTAACGGCATCGCTGTATACCTCAACCCAATATAATTCATTGTTATATAAATGCAGTGATGAGGGGGCATTCAGGCCGGATGCTATTACGTCAGGTAAAATATAGGTCCTGAATGTTCTGTCTTCACCATAAAAGATCCCGGACTGATTTTGTGTGACAACCCGGTAATGATATGTGGTTCTGTCAGTTAACCCTACGATGTCTGCCTCGTACTGTATATCTGCAACAGCGGCATAGACAGAATGTGCTGTTTCGCTACCATAGCTAGTTGATAAACCGTATTCGAACCAGACAGTAGTTGTGTGATTGAGCGGGTTTGTAAACGCCGCTTTTAGTGTTACTTCTGAACTTGTCAGGCCGGTATATCCTAAGGTCAGTGGACTGGTTGAACCTGGTTGATGCAAAGTTGTAAAACTCCATGAATATGAGTTATTAATCTTGTTACCTGAGTCATCGGCTACATCATTTGTGATTGTTGCTGTGTAATTAGTAGCATATTCTAGTAAAGAGTCAGGTGTGAAAGTATACCTGGTATTGGAAAAACTGATTGTTCCGGAAACCGGGTTGGCTAACGAGTCTGTTAGGTAGAAAGTGGAACTGTTGATTGATGAACTCATCATCAATTCATCAAAGGTGACACTGACTGTGCTGGTGAGTTCGATTTCAGTGGCATTGCTAAGCGGAAATGTTGCAGTAATGGTTGGCGGAGTTATATCACTATCCGTGTTTTCATGCTTGTTCCCACCACAACTCACGAATAACAGAGATAAAACGATAGATAAGTAAAATATCGAAGTTTTCATAATAATCACTCCCATAAAACTACTATTTATGCCGTTACTTATATTTATTTTATATTTTATATTATTGTGATATTTGATCTTTATCATGTTTAGCTAAGTATTTTGTTAGATTTAACATGGGCTCTGCTTGTGGCTGAATAAATAATGCTCGTGACTGGTATTTGGCTTTAGTCTGTCATCATTCTATTTAAAAAATTCAGGACATATTTTTTTCAGAATGCAATGGCATTGCAGTTAGCAAACAAGTCAGCTTTAATGAGTCATGTTGATTATAAAATAAGAGAGATTATCCGTGATTTATTAACGGTACAAAGACCACATCAAGAACACTGTGCTCATGGCTATGACCTTTGTGGTCTTTTTTAATCAGTAGTAATTCCTGATGCGCGGCCGAACGTGTGACTGGAATGACCAGTTTGCCGCCGGGTTTTAGCTGCGTAACAAGTGCCTCTGGGATGTGTGTGGCCGCAGCGGTGACAATGATGCCATCATATGGAGCTTGTTGTTCATAACCCTCGTAGCCGTTTCCACTGAGGGTTTTTATATTGTCGTAATGGAGTTTTTCAAATGCTTTTTTAGCGGCAACTGACAGCTCGCTGATTCGTTCGACGGTGAACACCTGCCGGCATAAAAGTGATAACACGGCGCTCTGGTATCCCGAGCCGGTGCCTATTTCCAGAATAACATGCTCGGGTTTTATTTCTAACAGCTCGGTCATCAAGGCCACAATATAAGGCTGCGAAATGGTCTGGCCGTGGCCGATCGCCAGCGGAATATTTTCGTAGGCCAGGTGTTTTGAATGCTCAGGTATGAATGCTTCGCGCGGTACGCTGGCCATCGCCGCCATGACATCATCTTTAAAACTGGGCTTGCCTGTCATGCTGCTGGTTTCTGCTGCTTCGATTTCAATTTGTTGCAGCATTTTTTTGACGGGCTTTTTCATTTTTTATTTCTGTTAGTCATAAGCCTGAAGTTTCAGGCAAGCGTGATCTGCTCCGATAAATAAACATCCTGAATAGCGTGCAAAAGTTCTACCCCTTCTTTCATCGGTTTTTGAAAAGCTTTGCGGCCGGATATCAGCCCCATTCCTCCGGCACGCTTGTTAATGACAGCGGTGCGTACCGCTTGTTGTAAATCATTTTCACCCGAGGCACCGCCTGAATTAATCATACCAACACGGCCCATAAAACAATTTGCGACCTGATAACGCACAAGATCAATGGGGTGCTCCGTGCATAATTTGTTATACATACCGGGATGGGTTTTAGCAAAACCAATAGTTTTAAAACCACCGTTGTTGGTGGCTTGTTTTTGTTTAATGATATCGGCATCAATCGTCGCGGCCAGATGATTGGCCTGTCCGGTAAGGTCGGCAGCGGTATGATAATCAATGCCGTCTTTTTTAAATTCTGCGTTACGCAGATAGGCCCATAAAACAGTGACCAGTCCCAGTGAATGCGCGTATTCAAACGCTTCACTGATCTCCTGAATCTGACGGCGTGCTTCGGCCGAGCCATAATAAACCGTGGCACCGACGGCAACTGCACCCATATCAAAAGCCTGATCCACACTGGCAAATAATGTCTGGTCATAAATGTTCGGGTAGGTCAGTAATTCATTGTGATTGATTTTCATGATCATAGGAATTTTGTGGGCATAATCACGCGATACTGATTGCATCACACCGAGAGTGGAGGCTATGGCGTTACAGCCACCTTCAATTGCCAGCTCAAACAGACTGGCCGGATCAAAATACGCCGGGTTGGGTGCAAAGGAGGCACCGGCCGTGTGTTCTACACCCTGATCAACCGGCAGCAGTGAGAGATAACCGCTGCCACTCAGGCGGCCGTGGTTATAGATGCTATTGAGGTTGCGTAACACGGCAGGCTTGCGGTTTTTATGGGCGACCACACGTTCAATATAGTCAGGCCCGGGCTGATGCAGATCGGCACGCAGGATGGTGCTGCACTGATGATTAAGTAAGTCGCTGGCTTCGTGTCCAAGTACGCTGGCTATATCGATCATGATAAATTCCCTCTTTCATAGAACGCTATAATATTTATAAGGCATGTAATGGCTCAATGATAGCTCTGTTAGCATGTCAGGTCACTGATGTATATCAACGAGTTACTTTCCAGTCAGTGTTGAAATAAAATTATGATCACCTCGATAAATTATTTGGATAAGCACTAACGTAAATCGGCTCATAAGCTTGCAGGCTTAAAAAATAACAGTGTCCGCACTAAACGATAATAAATAAAATATCGTTAGCAGATATTTTTTTAATGATTTTTTCTTGTTTAATAAACGCTACAAATATGTTATCACTATAAAACCTGTTGGCAGAAAAAGTGCTATGTTATGTCTCGTCAGATGATTATTTTCATGCTTTTTGTCAGTTACGTATTATTGATTAACAGTCCGCTGCTACTTGCCCGGATAGCAGACTTGCCTGCACGGCCGTGGATTGATGAACTGGCATCGGCACTGGGCATGACAGGGCTGGTCATCATATTACTGGAGTTTGTGCTTTCCGGTCGCTTTAAAAGCATCACCGCGCCGGTTGGTATCGACATCATTATGCGCAGCCATCAGCTGATGGGGCGTGTTGTGATTATCCTGCTATTACTGCACCCGGTATTGTACTCTCTGCCCAATAATCTTCTGCTGCCGTGGGATACTTATCTGAGCCAGACAACACAACTGGACAGTCTCGATACGATAACAGGGTTGCTGGCATGGATAGGTCTGGCCCTGATTGTGTCCCTGTCTTTGCTGCGTGATGCAGAGCAGTCAAATTATGAAAGCTGGCGACGTACACATCTGTTGTTAGCAATCAGCACCGCCGCTCTGGCACTGGTTCATGCTGCCGGAGCAGGGCGATATACAGAGTTTGCATCCGTTAATATTATCTGGACGGGTCTGGCCTTGCTTGCTCTGCTGGCAGTGCTACATGTTTATTTGATGGTGCCGCTGCAACAGCGCTCACATCCTTACCTGATTGAGTCCGTGAATCAAGTGGCTAACCGTACCTGGTGTCTGGTACTGAAACCGGAGCGGGGCCCGGTGATGGATTATCTGGCCGGCCAGTTTGTCTGGCTGAAATTTTCCGGGCCGTTTTGGAGTTTACAGGAACACCCTTTCTCCATCAGTTCGCACCCCGGTAACCGACAAACAGTGGAATTCACGATCAAAGAATTTGGTGACTTCACATCAAAAATAGGCCGGCTTGTTATTGGCTCCAGAGTGTATGTCGATGGCCCTTATGGTCATTTCACAAAAAAACAGCGCCGTGCCGAAGGTATTATGTTGATGGCTGGTGGTGTCGGTATCGCTCCGGTCATCAGTATTTTGCGGCAACTGGTAGAGGAGTCTTACCCGTTTCCGGTGGTGCTGATCAGCTGTCATGCGACACCGGCAGATCAGCCGTACAGCGATGAGCTAGCCATGCTCTCGACGCGGTTAAACATGCAGATTATCAATATGGCAGCTTTTGATGCAGAAAATAGTGGCTGTCTTCAGGGCCAGCTTTCACAGCAGATTATTGCTGCGCATGTCCCCGAAAAGCCAGCCAGCTGGTTGTATTTTGTCTGTGGCCCGGCCGGCATGATGGACACGGCTGAAAAGTCACTGTTACAGTTAGCTGTGCCGCTCAAACAGATCGTCAGCGAACGCTTTCGTTATGATACGCGCTCTGTCTCACGCAGCAGTCGTCGTATCATCTATTCACTATGTGGCATACTAACGGTTACCGCGTGTGTAATAGTTGTGTTTAGCTGGCACATATCAATAAGCTAAAGTTAGATAATGCTGAACCGGCCGTCTTCACTACTTAACAAGTCATTAATTTGCCTGAAATCAAACCCTTTAAAGGGGCTGGAACTAAATAATCAGATTGAGTCTATAATCTGTTAATCAGTATCAGTTCAGGAAAAATGCATGACAAATAAAATAGCTGATTTATCTTGCCGGATAAGTCTATTGGTCATGCTGTTAATCTCCCAGTCCAGTGTAATGGCAACGGAATTTCATGGCTACATCCGCTCCGGTGTGGGCACAAATGAAGCTCATGGTGATCAGGTCTGTTTTAAACTGCCATCTGCTGCTGCTAAATACCGGCTGGGTAATGAATGTGAGTCTTATGCTGAGCTGACGTTATCTGAGAAAGTATTAGAGAAAACTGATGGTGCTTATTTTAAGCTAGCCACAACGCTGGCTTTTGTGGTTGATGCCGCGCAGGACTGGGAACCCTTTGCTCCTTCATGGCGTGAAGTTTATGTCGAAGGCGGGCAGTTGTTAAAAGGTAAGACCTGGCATCAGGCAAGATTCTGGGCCGGTAAAAAATTCTATCGCCGTCATGATGTTCATATCAACGACTTTTATTTCTGGGACAACAGTGGCCCGGGTGCCGGTATCGAAGATATCAGTCTCGGCCGCTCAAAACTGGCCTATGCATGGCGACGTAATAATGAAACAGATGAGCGTGCTATTACGCAACATGACTTGCGCTGGTATGAGCTGGATACTAATAAAAACGGCCAGCTCACGCTGGGGGTAAATCTTATTTTTTCGGACAGTAGCCAGCCAGGATTTGCCGGAGAAAATGGTGAGCAGCTTCACCTGCTGCATCAGCAGAACAAAGTGCTGGGCGGTTTTAATAAGCTGGCCGTGCAGTATGGAAAAGCTTCGGGCTCAACCTTAAACAATGCACCGGATGATACGCTGAACAGTAGCGATACGACTTACCGCATTGTCGAGCAACTGTTAATGCAAAAAGACCAGAGCTGGTCGGCCATGCTCTCTGTAATACACGAACAAAAAACTAACAAGCAAACCTGGCAATCGTTCGGCATTCGTCCTGTTTATCATTATTCCGAACATACCAGCTTAGCGCTCGAAATTGGCTACGATACGATTAAGCCTGAAGCTGGCGAACGCCAGCAAATAAGCAAACTGACGATATCGGCGCAGTTATCGTCAGGTTATGGTTTCTGGTCGCGGCCAGTATTGCGCGCCTTTGTCACTTACGCCGACTGGAATAGAGCCGCGCAATTATCAGCAGATCTGGCTGATCTGGAAAATCCGGCAGAGCCGGCACAGACGATAGGATCAAATGGCGTATTTGGTACTGCCACTCATGGTTTAACATACGGGTTTCAGGCGGAAGCCTGGTGGTAACGCAGGAGATTTTTATTCATATGATTAAGTTATCAATCAGCTTACTTATTGCATTTTTTATAGCTGCCCCCGCAGTCATTGCTGAGCAAACGGCAGAAGAAATCATCGTCTGGAATCGTTTGTCAGATAACCCGGTGTCGTACAAAATTTTGCAACTGGCACTGGACAAAACCACCAATGCCTATCGTCCGTATAGCTTAAGACCATCAGTGCCGATGGAACAGGGGCGGGTACTGACTGAGCTAAAACAAAACAGGCGAATTCATGTTGCGAGTTTTGCACCGACCGAGAAAAGAGAGTCAGAGTTGCTTGCTATACGTATTCCGGTCACCCGGGGGTTACTGGGTATCAGGGTGTGCCTGATTCATGAAGGCAGGCAAAAACTTTTTTCAGATATCAATAATCTGCAACAATGGAAAGACCGGGGTATAAAAATTGGTCAGGGTGAGTACTGGCCAGATACAGCGATACTGGAAGCAAACGAGCTCAGAGTGATCAAGTCGGTTAAGTACAAGCCACTGTTTGATATGCTGATAAAAGATCGCTTCGATTGTTTTTCGCGCAGCGTTTCTGAAGTACTGCCGGAACTGGAAAAATACAAAGATAAAGGTATCGGACTTGAACAGGAGTATGTACTGATATACAGGCTGCCCAGTTTCTTTTTTGTCAGCCGAAAAAACCCGAAACTGGCGCAGCGTATTGAACAGGGCTTACGCCTGGCAAATCAGGATGGCAGCTTTGACCGGATAATAAATAATGCTTACCGTGATCAGTTTGAAAAAATAAATCTGAAAAACAGAAAAGCCATCTACCTGGACAATCCGTATCTGAGTGAAAAAACACGCGCCATTGTTAAAGATGATTCGCTGTGGCTGAATCCGTTTAACGATAAAGTAAATCCGTAATGAAATCTAAAGTCAGTATATTCTCATCAGTACTTGGACGTCGTATTCTAAAGCAGAGTCTGCTTTATGGTTTTATACTGGTGATCATAGTAACCGGCGCACAGATATTTCTGGAATATCAGCGAGAGGTAAGGCAGATACATGCACGCATTGAACAGATTTATGCCAGTAATGCACAAAGCCTGTCAGCCAGTTTATGGAATTTAGACAGGATCCAGATTCGCTCTCAGCTGCATGGCATTATGCAGATACCGGGCATCCGTTTTATTAAAATAACTTCTAATGATCTTGAAGTGATTACCGATGGAAAGTTACCTGCGACGGAAAAAATTTCGCGTGAATTTGACCTCACTTATAACAGCGATAATGAAACAATTACACTTGGAAAACTGATTGTTAATGCAGATTATCAGGATATCTATCAGCGACTGTGGAACAGCGCCGGACTGATACTGGCAGGCAGTCTCTTTATTGTTGCCGTTATTATTATTCTGATTCTGTATATCATGAACCGCATTGTCACCCGGCCACTGACAGAAATGGCGGCGACTTTTAAAGATAAAAAAACCAGAAACTTCAATCAGTCTGTCAGTGTGAGCCGCGACCTTAATAACACAGATCAGGACGACGAAATAGATGTGCTGATTGAGGCGATTAACGAAATGATGGCAGGATTGAAAAACAGTCATGTCTATCTTGAACAACAGGTTAAAGAACGAACTCACGAATTACAAATAGAACGTAATCTTTTCATTGCCGGTAATGTTGTAGTCTTTAAGTGGGCGAATAAGGATGGCTGGCCTGTCGAGTATGTTTCTCCGAATGTTGCTGAAGTATTAGGCTATACGGCTGATGATTTTCTTGGCAATAAGGTAAGGTACACCGATATTATTCCGCAACAGGATATTGAGCGTGTGGCTAATGAAGTGATGCTGGCGACTCAGAGTCAGTTAAAACATTTCACTCATCAGCCTTATCGGGTGATACGAAAAGACGGCAAGACAATCTGGCTGGATGATTTCAGCACCATTCTGTACGATCAAAACAATAAGGTGAGGCATTATCTGGGTTATGTGGTTGATGTTACAACACGTAAAATAGCTGAAACGGCTATTATGCAGGCTAAAACAGAAGCCGAGCAGGCCAATAAAGCGAAGTCGGAATTTCTTTCGAGTATGAGTCATGAATTACGCACTCCAATGAATGCGATTCTTGGTTTTTCTCAGCTTATTCAGATAAAAACAGAGGATGACACAACCAGAGAATATATTGAGGAAATTACCCGTGCAGGTCACCACCTGTTAACACTGATCAATGAAATCCTGGATCTTTCAAAAATAGAATCGGGCAATCTGGAAGTATCTTTAGAGTGCGTCAGCCTTAATACCATGCTAGAGGACTGCATGGGGCTGGTGTCGACACTGGCTGAAAAGAATCAGGTTAAAATCATTAACAACATCAGCAGTGATGCAGATTACACTATGAATGTTGACCATACACGTTTCAAGCAAGTCTTGTTAAATCTGTTATCGAATGCCATCAAATACAATCTGCCGCAAGGCAGTGTGACGCTCAGTTGTACCCAGCCTTCATCTGACCGGCTACGAATTTTTGTAGCGGATACCGGAGCGGGCCTTAACAAGGCTCAGCTAAAAAAATTATTCAGCTCTTTTGAACGCGCCGGCGCAGAATCAACCGGAATAGAAGGCACCGGTATTGGTCTGGTCATTACAAAGCGACTGATTGAGATGATGGGTGGCTGTATCGGTGTGGATAGTGAGCCGGGTGTTGGCAGTAATTTCTGGGTGGAAGTTAATGTATCAGACCGCTCTGGGCTACTAGTGGCTAAAGAAAAATCCGCTGATGACGATCCTGTGGAGTTTCAACAGGGGTCAAAAACGATTCTTTATATTGAAGATAATCCCGTGAATCAGGTGTTGGTAGAGCAAATCATCGACACCTATACATCATATAAGCTGGTGCTGGCTTCTGATGCGCCTGGCGGCCTGATAATGGCGGAAACACACTCACCTGATATGATTCTGATGGATATAAATCTGCCCGGTATGGACGGTTATGAAGCCTTAAAATGCCTGCAGGAAAACAAGCTGAC
Source organism: Gammaproteobacteria bacterium (assembly GCA_029882215.1). Classification (GTDB taxonomy): domain Bacteria; phylum Pseudomonadota; class Gammaproteobacteria; order SZUA-229; family SZUA-229; genus JAUVDT01. Next base: position 11,153 of record JAOULC010000047.1, read on the forward strand.
CGAGCACATTCCTGTTATTGCCATCAGTGCTAATGCGATGAAAACGGATTTGATTAAGGGTAGTGCAGCCGGTTTTAGAGACTACCTGACCAAGCCCATCGATATTCAGCAGCTAATGGCAGCAGTGAAAAAATGGCTCAAAACAGCCGATTCAAAGGCTGTTTAAAACAGCTGCTGTGTACAGTCTGTCACCTGTTACAACCCTGCGGCAAGCTAAAGCTGCTTTAATATTACAAACAAGTCGTAAGCGACTGTTAGTTATGTAATAACAATCAGATACAGTGTCATTATCGATTTTTAAAGTCTTTTTCCTGACTTCTTTGTTGCTAGCGAAAAGCCCATATTGTTGACAATATTAGAGGTATGCTATATTTTTTATCGAATTCATGAATAATAATTATAAGTTGTCGACAATTTGTCATGGGCCGATGTGATGAGAAACAACGTAATAAGTAAATCAGGCGAACAGAGTACGATTGCAGATCGCACTTATGAGCAGCTTAAAAACGCCATTGTCAGCGGTGTGCTGGCGCAAGGTAGTAAGATTGTTGAAGAAGATTTAGCGCGCCAGTATGGCATCAGCCGTGGTCCGCTGCGCGAAGCCATTCACCGCCTGAAAGGTTCTAATCTGATTGTATCCATTCCTCATGCCGGCTCAAGAGTGGTGACGCTGACTCAGCAGATGATGCTGGAAATTTATGAAGTGCGGGAATCGCTGGAAGGTATGTCGGCCAGGCTGGCGGCAGAAAAAATCACCGAGCCGCAAATCAGCGACTTATGGAAACTGCTGAATGAACATGAACAGGCCATCGCCCAAACAGACGGCAAAAACTACTTCCAGAATGAAGGCAATTTTGATTTTCATTTTCGCATTGCCGAAGCCAGTGGCAACCAGTGGTTGCTTGACCACTTATATATAGAGTTATATCAGCTGGTGCGTATGTGCCGGCAACAATCGGCACAAACACCGGAGCGTCCTGCCAAGGCGCTCAATGAGCACCGGCAGATACTGGAAGCCATTTCACAACATGATGCCGAGCTGGCAGAAATACTAATGCGCCGCCATATTAGCGGTTCCTGGAAAATTGTTAAGCAACTGCTGCCAAAGGAAAACCATGAGTAATTTGAATTCAGCCGGAAAAAAACTCCGTCAAGCTGTAGCCGACAATCATCCTTTGCAGGTGGTCGGAGCGGTCAATGCCTACAGCGCCATGATGGCGGAAAAGTGTGGTCACAAAGCCCTTTATTTATCCGGCGGCGGCGTTGCTGCCTGCTCCTTTGGTGTGCCCGATCTTGGCATCACCACATTAAAAGATGTGCTGGAGGATGTTTACCGGATTACCGCTGCCAGCTCCTTGCCGTTACTGGTTGATGCCGATACCGCATGGGGCGGTGCTTTTAATGTCGCCCGCTGTGTGCGGGAAATGACGCGTGCGGGTGCAGCGGGCATTCATATTGAAGATCAGGTGATGCAAAAGCGCTGCGGTCACCGGCCCAACAAATCCATTGTCTCCTGTGAAGAAATGACGGACCGTATTAAATCAGCGGTCGATGCAAAAACCGATGATGATTTTGTGATCATGGCGCGCACCGATGCGCTGGCGGTTGAAGGCATGGATTCTGCCATTGAGCGTGCCATTGCCTGTGTCGATGCCGGTGCGGATATGATCTTTCCGGAAGCCATGACCGAGTTGTCGCAGTACCAGCAAATCGTTGAAGCGGTCAATGTGCCGGTGCTGGCCAATATCACCGAGTTTGGCAGTACGCCATTATTTAACGTCGAACAACTCGACTCTGTCGGTATCAAACTGGCGCTGTATCCGCTCAGTGCATTCCGTGCCATGAGTCAGGCTGCACTAAATGTTTATCAGCACATTCTGCATGACGGTACACAACAGAACGTGGTCGATAGCATGCAAACCCGTATGCAACTTTACGACACGCTTGGTTATCATCAGTACGAAGAAAAACTGGATGAACTCTTTTCCAAAGAATAAGGCTTAACCGGAGAACGCTATGACAAACAGCACATCGAAAGGGGATGCAGGATTACGTGGCCAGTCGGCCGGAGAGACGGCTATTTGCACCGTAGGTCAGGCCGGTGCCGGTCTTAATTACCGTGGCTATGACATGGTCGAGCTGGCCGACAAAGCCTGCTTTGAAGAAGTCGCCTATTTATTATTGTATGGAAAATTACCTAACCAGACTGAGCTTGATCATTACATTAAAAAGCTTAAAGGCCTGCGGGCATTACCGCAGGCATTAAAAACCGTGCTGGAACAGATACCGGCCTCGGCACACCCGATGGATGTGATGCGCACCGGCTGTTCGATGCTGGGTAATCTGGAAACAGAAAATAATTTTACAGAGCAGCAGCACCAGGCCGACCGCATGCTGGCAGTATTCCCTTCCATCATTACTTACTGGTACCGTTATTCGCATGATGGCGTGCGCATTAATACCGAAACCGATGAGGAGAGTACCGGTGGTCACTTTTTGCATTGTTTACATGGCAAAGCGCCGAGTGAATTACACCGAAGAGTGATGAGTGTGTCGCTGATACTTTATGCCGAGCACGAATTTAATGCCTCGACTTTTGCTGCCCGTGTCTGTGCCTCTACGCTGTCGGATATTCATTCCTGCGTCACCGCGGCCATCGGCACACTGCGTGGTCCTTTGCATGGCGGTGCCAATGAAGCAGCGATGGCGATGATCGAAAACTGGCGAACGCCGGAGCAGGCCGAAACTGAAATACTCGGCATGCTTGAGCGCAAAGAAAAAATCATGGGTTTTGGTCATGCCGTGTACAAACATTCTGATCCGCGCAATGGGGTGATTAAAGTCTGGTCTGAGAAACTGTCTAAAGATTCAAAAGACAGCCACCTTTATCCCGTCTCCGTGCGCTGCGAAGAAGTCATGAAGCGTGAAAAAAATCTGTTTTGCAATGCCGATTTCTTTCACGCATCGACCTACCATTTTATGGATATTCCAACCAAATTATTCACCCCGATTTTTGTCTGTTCACGTGTCACCGGCTGCCGACTATATCGGTCCTGAATCGACACGCTGGATCGCCATTGCAGAACGTCCATAATTCATTTTAAAAATAAACCGTGAGCAAAATTTATGAGTGCTAATGTTGAAACGAACGAACGCCCTGATCCGGATCAGGTGCTGGTTGATATCGCAGACTATGTGATCAATTATCAGGTTAAGTCAGAAGAAGCCTTAAGCACAGCACGTTACTGCCTGATGGATACGCTGGGCTGTGGTCTGCTGGCCTTACGCTTTCCCGAATGCACAAAGCATCTCGGGCCGATAGTCGAAGGCACCACGGTGCGTAATGGTGCGCGAGTGCCCGGCACCTCTCATGAACTGGATCCGGTCAAAGCCGCCTGGGATATCGGCTGCATCGTACGCTGGCTGGATTTTAATGATACCTGGCTGGCGGCAGAGTGGGGCCATCCTTCCGATAATCTGGGTGCGATTCTGGCCGTGGCTGATTATCTGAGCCGGGTGCGCATTGCCAATGGCAAAGCACCGTTAACAATGAAAGAAGTACTGGTCGCGATGATCAAGGCACATGAAATTCAGGGCGTAATCGCACTGGAAAACAGTTTTAACCGGGTCGGGCTGGACCATGTCTTGCTGGTGCGAATTGCCTCAACCGCGGTGGCAACTCAGATGCTGGGCGGTACACGTGAGCAAATTATTAATGCACTTTCGCATGCCTGGATCGATGGTTCTTCATTGCGTACTTATCGTCACACACCTAATGCCGGTTCGCGTAAATCCTGGGCAGCCGGTGATGCCACTTCCCGTGCCGTGCGTTTAGCAATGATCGCGATGAAAGGCGAAATGGGTTTGCCATCGGCATTAACAGCGCCGCAATGGGGCTTTAATGATGTGCTGTTTAACGGTAACTCACTGTCTTTTTCTCAGGGTTATGACAGTTACGTCATGGAAAATATTCTGTTTAAATTATCTTACCCTGCCGAGTTCCATGCGCAAACCGCAGTGGAATGTGCGGCACTGTTACATCCGCAGATTATAGACCGGCTGGAGCAGATTGAAAAAATCACCCTGACCACACATGAGTCTGCCATTCGCATTATTTCAAAAGAAGGCCCGCTGGCTAATCCTGCTGACCGAGATCACTGCCTGCAATACATGGTGGCTGTGGCCATGGCGTTTGGTAATCTGGTGGCGGAAAATTATGAAGACAGTTTCCATCAAAATAATGCCATCATTGACCAGCTACGCGAGAAAATGCAGGTGGTGGAAAATCAGCGATATTCAACTGAATATCATGAAGCGGATAAGCGCTCGATTGCCAATGCCATTCAGGTACACTTTAAAGACGGTACGCAAACCGATAAAGTTGAAGTGGAATATCCGATTGGCCACCGCCGCCGCCGTGATGAAGGCATACCGGTATTAAAAGATAAATATCTGAATAACCTGCGTACTCGTTTTCCGGAAACCCGCAGCCAGCAGATCATGGATTTATGTCTCGATGCTGAAAAACTGGAAAGTACTTCAGTAAATGAATTCATGAATTTATTTACTATTAATTAACAAACTAAAAAATTATAAAAACAAGGAGCCACTATGTCTTATCAAGACGAATATAATTATTCAATGAATGAGCCGGAAGCATTCTGGAAAGATAAGGCCGGGGATCTTGAGTGGTTTAAGCAGCCAGAGACTATTCTGAGTCAGGATGAACACGGTATTCATCACTGGTTTGCCGACGGTGAAATGAACACATCTTATATGGCGCTGGATTATCACGTTAATAATGGCCGCGCTGATCAGCTGGCACTGATTTACGACTCGCCGGTGACCGCAACTAAAAAAACCTACACTTACCGGCAATTGCGTGACGAAGTCGCATTGTGTGCCGGCATGCTGAAAAATTTTGGTGTGGTTAAAGCCGACCGGGTGATTTTGTATATGCCCATGATTCCTGAAACCGTAATCGCCATGTTAGCCTGCGCGCGACTCGGTGCTATTCACTCTGTGGTGTTCGGCGGCTTTTCTTCGCGTGAGCTGGCGATACGAATTGATGATGCCACACCAAAAGTCGTGCTCTCTGCTTCCTGTGGTATTGAAATAAGCACCGAAATTAATTACAAAGCGCTGCTCGACAGTGCTATTGAAATGGCTGCTCATAAACCACAAAGCTGTATTATTTTTCAGCGCCCGCAAAAACACGTGGAAATGGTAGCAGGACGAGATTTTGACTGGTGCGACAGCCTGAAAAAAGCCAGTCCCGCCGATTGCGTGGCGGTCAAGGGCAGTGACTTGCTGTACATCCTTTACACCTCCGGCACCACCGGCAAACCCAAAGGCGTGGTGCGCGAAAACGGTGGTCATGCGGTGGCCATGAAGTACAGCATGAAAGCCATTTACAATACCGAACCCGGAGATGTTTACTGGGCCGCCTCCGATGTCGGCTGGGTAGTAGGGCATTCATATATTGTTTACGCGCCACTGCTGCAAGGTTGCACCACCATCCTATATGAAGGTAAGCCGGTCATGACGCCGGACCCGGGGGCTTTCTGGCGGGTTATATCTGAATATAAAGTGAAAGCGTTATTCACCGCACCGACCGCTTTTCGTGCCATCAAAAAAGAAGATCCGGACGGCGAGTATATTAAAAAATATGATTTGTCATCGCTCTCCACCATCTTTGCTGCCGGCGAACGACTCGACCCGCCAACTTATGAGTGGTTAACGGAAAAACTACAGCGACCGGTGATAGATCACTGGTGGCAAACCGAAACCGGCTGGGCCATTGCCTCCAACCTGCGCGGTATAGAACCGATGCCGGTTAAAGCCGGATCTGCCACGGTGCCGGTGCCCGGTTTTAATATTCAGATACTGGACGAAAATGGCAAACAGTTGCCAGTGAACAGACAGGGTAATATCGCGATTAAACTGCCGATGCCACCGAGCTGTCTGACCAATATCTGGGGTGATCTTGCGCGTTTAAAATCCAGTTACTTTGAAGCCTATCCCGGTTATTACGTCAGCGGGGACGGTGGTTACATCGATGATGACGGTTACCTGTTTGTGATGGGACGGGTTGACGATGTCATTAATATTGCCGGTCACCGGCTTTCTACCGGTGAGATGGAAGAGGTGGTTGGCAAGCACAATGCTGTGGCAGAATGTGCGGTGGTTGGACGCAATGATGAATTAAAAGGTCAGTTGCCGGTTGGTTTTGTGGTGCTTAAGAGCGGTGTTGAAATTGATGACGAGATATTGATCAATGAACTGGTTCAGATGATACGCACCGACATCGGCCCCGTTGCCTGTTTTAAGGAAGCTTATGTGGTCAAGCGCCTGCCAAAAACCCGCTCAGGGAAAATCCTGCGAAAGACCATGCGCCATATTATGAATGGCGAAGAATATGCGATGCCATCAACCATTGACGATCCGGCATCGCTGCAAGATATTGAACAGTTAGCAAATAAACCTTAAATTAAATGATAAGCAATAAAGTTATTGGAGACAGTATGTTAGTAAGTGAAGCCTTAGAGCAACGAAAATCAACCCGTGCCTTTTTAAATAAAGAAGTAGAGCAGGAAAAAATTGAACGCATTTTAGCTGCGGCCAGTCACGCCCCTTCAGGTGTTAATAGTCAGCCATGGCAGGTTGCGGTGGTAACGGGTGAGACTAAAAAGAAACTGCAGGAACAAATGGAATCCACTTTCCGCAGCGGCGAAAAAGGCACAATGGATTACCAGTATTATCCGTTGCAATGGGATGAACCGTATAAAGGTCGTCGTAAAGCCTGTGGCTTACAAATGTACGCGACACTGGAAATTGCCCGTGAAGACAGAGAGCGTCAGACTGATCAGTGGGCCGCAAACTACCGCGCGTTTGATGCACCGGTGATGCTGCTGTTCTTTATGGATAAGACAATGGAAACCGGCTCCTATCTCGACTACGGCATGTTCTTACAATCGATCATGTTAACAGCGATCGAAGAAGGCCTGGCAACCTGTCCGCAGGCTGCACTGGCAGAATACCCTAAAATTGCCAAAGAAACCCTGGGTTACTCAGATGATACGGTTATCTTATGTGGCATGGCGCTTGGTTATGAAGACACAGAGGCACTGGTTAATAGCTACCGTACACCGCGTGAAGAAATTGCAGCCTTCACTCGTTTTTTTAAATAAATAATAAAGCCGGAAAACAGCATGCAAGCGAACACTATCAAACTCGGTCATGGTATCACTCAGCTGGATGCCGAATACATCACACCGGGAGTTGCCGCTGTTTACCTGCTGCAACAGGGAGAGCAGATTGCCATCATTGAAACCGGCACAGCACTATCAGTGCCGGCCATTATGGCAGAGCTTGAACAGCGCGGGCTGAATGCCGGGCATGTGGCTTATATCATGCCTACCCACGTCCACCTCGATCATGCCGGCGGTGCCGGTGAACTGATGCAGGTTTGCCAAAATGCAAAACTGGTGATCCATCCGTATGGTGCCAGGCACATGATCGATCCCTCTAAACTGGCAGCAGGCACCATTGCCGTTTATGGCGAAGAAAAATTCAAACAATATTACGGCGAATTAAAACCAGTAGCAGAAGATCGAATTATTGAAGCGGCCGATAACTTCGAGCTGGATTTTAATGGCCGGTTGTTAAAATTTCTCGACACACCCGGCCATGCACGTCACCACTTTTGTATCTATGACGAAAGCAGT
>JAOULC010000048.1 GCA_029882215.1 Gammaproteobacteria bacterium
ATTTAACCTATTACCGATGCGGTAAAGATCCAGACGAGGGTAAAGTGTTTTTTCCAGCTTGTGAAACTGAATTCCCTTTATGGGGGAATGTGGTAATGAAATATAGATTTAATAAAAAGCATTTAAAAGATTGGCCTAAGATTCATAATGGCGTTTTTAATTTTGTGGGTAGCATGGAGGTCGGGTCTAACAAAAAGCTTCAGCCGACCTCGTACCTCGGCGGCTGAGCTTAAACGTTATGTGATAAGTGATGAATAATATTAATAATCTGATTGAAAGCACTCATGATTTTTTCCAAAAACACTGGAAGCTGGATAAGTTGCCTCCCAAATGGAAAAATAAATGGGATTGGTCTAGTTCAGTTCCTTACCATAACAAAGGCGGTGTTTACGCCCTTTTTGATGAAAATGGTTACTTGGTTTATATCGGTCTAGGAGCTTCTATCGGTTCTGGTCGTTATAAAGAGCATGGTGTATCTAGACGTCTTCTTTCTCATGTTATAAAAAAAGACCCTAATAAAACTGGTTCGTATATTCCACGAAAAAAATGGGGTTCAGTGTGTGATATAGGTGCAATAGGCTTTGATTATGATGATTCGTACTTAGCGGCATCTCTTGAAGTCTATCTTATCCGACAATTAAAACCACCAATGAATAGTGTCAGTAAAAAATAAAACAAGTGCACATAACAAAACACTCAAGTGGTCTGCGCTAATGCGCAGCCGCTTAGCTTAAACGTTAGAACTAAAAGGAATAAAACATATGCTCACGGAAGAACAAAATAAAAAATATGACGAGTTTTATGAAACGACTCATAATAACGAATATCTAGATAGCAAAACCGAGCTACTAGTTGGCTTATCTGCAGCAATGAACATAACGAACATAACTGGACACCCATTTTAAGATAATCTTTAGATGGGTATAGAAAAAAATAAAAATTATAATCACTCAATTTACTGATTATTTTTAATATTTCTTTAAATATTAAGTTTAATTGCTGTTGTTTGTGAAGCTACCAAATAACAGACGAGTGCTTTTCTCAGATTATGACCTGATAGCGTTAGGAGAGTCTGTTGTTTTTTTTAAGGAAGGCGTTCTAAGCAGGGAGTTATACCTAGTGTGCGGGTGTAACCCAGAAGCTGGCAAACTTGTTTGAGTTTGTAGGCTGAACCCACAAGGCCTTTGAAATGACTTTCAAAGTGTTGTGTCATGTAATGCCAGTGGTTCGGATCAATGCTCAGGCGTTCAAGGATTGGTGATAATTCATTGCTTATAGATCCGCGTTTATCGTTACGCATAATACGACCTGTCCAGTCGACCAGTTCAATGTAATCAGTTAAACGAAATGGCAAACCGTGAGGCATGTTTTTTCTGGGATTGCCGACAAAGGGCATGAGTAACTTAGTTTGTTGATTTGGATGATTGGGTGTCATCATTGTTTGGGCTTTACGGATGCGTTTTTTAATGGAGGTGTATTGTGAACTCTCAGGTGTCTTTTCGATAGCAGCACGAATCGGATTCAAATCCACATAGCTCATGCAGGCGATTAGGGCGGCTTCATCCAGTAACGCCTGACATCTGAAACGACCTTCCCAGAAGCGGCCGGTACAGTCGTCTTCCTGATTGGCCTGACGGGCAATCCCTTCGTTCAGACAACGCATAAACCAGCTGATATCCATCAAGCGAGTGCGCCATATCTCTACCTGTTTATCAAGTGCTACTAGCTCTGCTTTTGAAAGCGCTGCATTTTTTAGAAAGCGTTGAGATAAAAAAGAACCTTTAAATAACTGATGCCAGCGGTCAATCACTTCAAGAGTAGATAGCGCCTGCGCCTGATCTTTGTGTATAGATAACACCACATGATAATGATTGGACATCACAGCATAGGAGCATATATCAATACAGAAGATCTCGGCCAGTTCCAGCAGCTTATCTTCAACCCATTGTCGACGGTGTTCAAAGCTCTCGCCAGATGAAGAGTCGACACCGCATAAAAAAGCACGCCGTACGCAACGTGACACGCAGTGATAATAAGAAGTAGCATCTAAAGAGACTTGGGCATAGCGAGGGCGGGGCATTGATCATCTCCTTGATCAGTTAATCCATTGCTGAATAGGTTAATCCTGATGGTTAATGTTGTCAATTATATGATGGGGGATGTGATGGGCACCCCTGGCAACACAGTAATTATATGATAGGTGTCTGCTTAGTCCTCTTGATGGGTGTCCAGATTGAGGAGCGTCCAGATTGAGGAGCGACTTGACCACTACATGCTAAGGATTGTCCCGAAGCTGTTATTAATACAAACAATGTAGAATGCCAATATAAGAATATTAATAAGTGTTAAGAATGTGTTAATAATTGAGTATGTTAGCTAAAACGCTGGCTTGTATCTTGTGGATAGGGGGCTTGTGGCCTATATAAGGGATGATGGTTGTTACGTTAGTCGTTGTTTTTTCTGGTGCAGTTGATATGAGTTTGTTTTTATGAATATCGATACATTAATCTATTCAGACAAATGGAAGCCACAAAATACCAATATCCTTGATAAAGATAATGCTTCTCTCGTCGTTGTGTTCGGAGAGTCGGATATTATCAAAACAGAGGCTGTATTTAGCGGTCTTAAATCCCTTTACCCGCAGGCTGATATCATCGGTGCTTCATCGGCGGGAAATATTTTAGGCAATGAGATTCACCAGGCACCAGTTATAGCGACAGCTGTAGAGTTTGAAAAAGGTACAGTTAGCACAGCCAGCATCGATTTTTTGCCAGGTGATGATATCGAAGAAGTATCTCACCAGTTAATCTCACAGTTACCACGAGACGGCCTCAGTCATATTTTTCTTCTATCTGACGGGCTTAATGTCAATGGCTCGGCATTAGTCAGAGGCGTTAATAAATTAGCTGCTGACATACCGGTTACAGGAGGCATGGCTGGGGATGGTGAGCGTTTTCAGGAGACATGGATTTTAGCTAATGCACCTGCAAAACAGTTTCGATTGGCCGCGATTGGTTTTTATGGTGATGACTTTGTTATCAGCACCGGCTGCTTTGCCGGCTGGAGTGAGTTTGGCGGTGACCGTTTGATAACCCGGTCTTCCGGAAACGTGTTATATGAAATTGATAATGAGCCTGCGCTGGAATTATATAAAAAATATTTAGGCCATTATGCTGACGGTCTCCCTGAAAGTGGAATGCGATTCCCACTGAGTATAAAACATAAAGAAGATGATCCGGAGGTTATCAGAACATTGCTGGCTATTAATGAAGATAATAATAGTATTACTTTTGCCGGTGATGTTCCTGAAGGCTATACAGCACGTTTAATGAAACCTGAGGTGGATTTGCTGATTGATGGAGCGAAAAAGGCAGCTGAAGATATTAATAAGGTCAATGAAAATCAGGCTTTAGGCCTGGTTGTGAGTTGTGCCGGCAGAAGGACAGTGATGAAGGACCTGATTGAAGAGGAACTGGAAATTCTTGAGGATGTACTGGGGCAGAATATTCAGCTAACCGGTTTGTATTCCTATGGCGAACTGGCACCGTTTTCTGAGGATGTTTATACATGTGAGCTGCATAATCAGACCATGACGCTAACCGCAATCTTTGAGAAATAAGAATGCACAGATTATTAAATCGTCAGTTGAGACGCGTTTATGGCAAAACATTTGATATGGATTCATTGTCGCCTGAACAGCAGCAGTTGATCGAGATAATATCGAAATCGTATGATCAGTATGATGATGAGGCAAGATTCATTGAGCACTCACTGGTTATCTATGTTGAAGAGATTGAGTTAGCTAAAAAAATTGCTGAAAGTGCGAATGCTGCAAAAGGTGAGTTTATGGCGAATATGTCCCATGAAATGCGCACACCATTACACGGGATTCTAAGTTTTTCTGCGCTTGGTAAAGCAAAAGCCAAAACAGATCCAAGAGAAAAGCTGGAGTCTTTCTTCTCAGCTATTGAACGCAGTGGTGAGCGTTTAAATAAATTATTAAGTGACTTGCTTGATTTAACGGCTATGGGTTCATCGCGGGCTTCATTCTATATTAAAAAGCAGGATTTAATAGTGGTTATTAATACTGCTGTTGACGAGTTAAAAAATCTCTATGAGAAGCAGTCTGCCACTGTTCGTATCGATGTTAAAGCAAAAAATACCAGTGCGTATTTTGATGCTGAAAAAATTCAGCAAGTTCTCATTTATTTAATGACTAACGCTGTTCAGTATTCGCCGGTTAATAGTTCTGTTGCAATAACCGTATCAGATGCCGTTCTGCCGCCGCTGAGAAGCTTTAATGACACAACACCTATACCGGCGGTCGCTGTTTCTGTATCTGATAACGGGATTGGTATTCCTGAGGATGAGTTACTGCTTATATTCGAAAAGTTTAAGCAATCCAGTTTAACCCGTACAGGTGCTGGCGGTAAGGGGCTGGGGCTGGCAGTTTGTGATGAAATTATTACGCGGCAGTATGGCACCATTATTGCAGAAAATAATCCAGATGGTGGCGCGTGTTTTACTTTTAAATTACCCCGCGATGTCTTTCTGGTGATGTCGGATTAAAAGAGTTAAAAGTGTTTAAAACGTCCACTCTCAATAACGTTTGGTTACCTGTTCGATATAACTAAAATAATGAAACAAATAAGAATTGAAATGATAGGTACCGGTAACCTGTAAGAGAGTATCTTAACCGGGGTGTTAGCTGCTTAAATTCTGTTTGGCAGGTCTCCTTGTTGTTTTTGACTTAAGATTACAGTCTTAGTCGGGAAGTATCTGTTCTTTTATAACCCGTTAATCGCCGGTGCACAATTGACATCACTGCTTCAGCAGTGGCCCTGTGAGCGGTGAGCTTGCCACCATAGATACTGATGATTTCCGGGTTTGTATTATCATTGCAGTGCAATATGGTTTCGCGTGTGCGGTTAAAGGCGCTGGCGGCAGAAGCAGGCAGTACTCTAAGACCGGCAAATGATTGTAAAATATCATCAGCTGTTACATTGTCATTAAAATAATGATTCCATGTTGATAGTAAGTAAGTCATTTCTTTAGCTAACGGCCTGACTTTTTCAGGTGAGTCGTTAAAAACTGTTTCGGTAGTGCCGACAAGGCAGTGTTGCTTCCATGGAATCGCAAAGATGACTCTTTTATCACTGGCCTCAATATAATAAATGCCTTTTGACAGTGTTCTTGGAATAATAATGTGAGTTCCCTGAACTAAATCAACAGGTAATATATCTGTACTGGGTGTGACGTTTGCAAGCACATTGTTTACCCACGGGCCACTGGCATTAATCATTATTTTTGCGCTAACAGATGGCTGGTTGTTAAAACTTGCGCTGACGATATTGTTGTCTATCTGAACGCCGAGCAGTTTTGTATCAGTTCGGAAGCTGGCACCGTGGTCGATGGCACTTTGTAAGATGGCTTGTGTCAGTTGTTTATCGTCTGTCAGTGCATCGTAATATTGAAAGACAGCCTGCAGGTTCTTTATCTCTAAACCGTCCAGCGTCGGCCACTCTGCTTTGGCTATTTTTTTAAATTTTCCTCCCCCCAATAAACGATAGATGAAAAGACCGCTTGCAATCAGCCACGCGGGCCGGCTGTTATTTTTATATACAGGAATATAAAAAGGCACGAGTTTGACCAGTGAAGATGCTGTTTGCAGAAGGATGTGACGCTCGCGTAAACACTCTTTAACCAGTGCAAACTGATTGCTTTCCAGATAACGCAGGCCACCGTGAATTAATTTACTAGAACGCGATGAGGTGGCGCGTGCGGCTTCTGAATACTGTTCAACAATGCAGACATTGTAGCCGTCCAGTGCGGCAGCCCGGGCAACCGCGCTGCCATGAATGCCGGCACCGATAATAATAAGATCAAAGTCGCACATCAGTTTGTTCCGGCTACTCTTTTACTTCCTGTATAAAATCTTTGTGTTGTAGCATCGGCCCGATTTGATTGGTTTCTATAAAGGCTGCACCATTTCTGCCGTAGTTTAAGGCCAGCTCGGCATCATCTATTTCATACAAAGCCCATTTCCAGTCACCGGGCCATAGTGCGGCTTCTTCCAGCGTGCCTGTTTCATCCAGTGCCGGTAGCTTGCGGTAGTTGCAAATCAGCAGATCAGGTTTGAGCTTGTGTGCCTGTTCAAAATGAGGTGTGTCATATTTATGCAAAACATAACCGGTTTTAAATTCAGAATGCTGCTTTGTGTATTCGATGGCATCATAACTGAAAGAAATAATGTAACAGCGTTCCTTAATGTTTTTGAGATCGCTCAGTAGTTTTTTCATGACATGTTCGACGCCAAATTCTTCAAGACTGTCTTGCTTTATTTCAACCATTGCGCTGGCATCCGGGAATTGTCTGAACAGTGAAATGACATGATCTAATAAGGGAATTCTTATGCCGGAAAACTGCGTAGAAAAAGTGCTGTAATGATCGGCTTCAAAATTTCGCACGGTGGTACTGGTGAGTGAAAAAACCGATTTGCTGACACCGGAAGAGCGCAGTAAATTACTGTCATGCATCAATATGAACTCATCATCAGCCATCATTTGGACATCAAATTCGACAATTTCTGCACCGGCACTGAGAGCTGCCTCGATACTGGCAAGTGTGTTTTCTGGGTATTTGGCTGAATAACCACGATGGGCTATTAGGGTTGGAACTGGCATGCTAGTCCTTTAAATCAAACAGTGTGAATAATAACCTAGCAGAAAAACAGTGGTTTTTCATGCGCGCTGGATAGCTGGTTCTGAGTGTTGCGTTAATAAACTGAGCTGGCGGCTAAAGTGACTGTAACGGTATTGTAAGCTGTTGTTGTGCTCAGGCTGAAAGCTGGTGGCAGGCTGTCTCAGCGGCCAGTTGGCCGAGTTAGCCAGTAACCAGGCAGCACCGGTTGCAGAGGCTTCGGTATTGTCAAAGCGCTTAACCTGTAAACCGCTAAGGTCGGCCAGTTTTTGACAAAGTCCGTCGAGTGCTGAGAGCCCCCCTGAAATGATGATTTGCCGGCTGCTTTTATCAGCCAGCAGTTCGATATTATTTTGTAACAGAAATACGATGCTCTCGATAATGGCAACGGCACGCTCCGGTAAATCACAGGTGCTATCATTATCCAAAAAGTGCGCTTTAATTGTTGAGTTCCACCAGGGTGATCCCAGTCCGCCGATGCTGTTGATAAAGACCGGCGGTTGTTCAATCATATCAATCCATTTAGGCAACTGAGTAAATAAATCCTGTTCTTCAATTTCATCATAGAGACCAGCCAGTGCGGCACCGGCACCATTCACGGTGCCTTCCTGCACAAAGGTTTTTGCAGCGCTGCTGCTGACCGCCAGGCCATTCAGCAGGGCGGGGGATTTTTCCAGTGTGTCGGTCATTTTGAGTGCAAAGGCACCGCTACCGATATTGACCAGTATTGATCCTGCCGGTGGTATGCCATTGGCAAACAGCGCGGCATTCTGATCACCACTGACCAGTTTCAGGGAAAAGTCATGGTGGCGAAACTGACCATAATCGGCCAGACAGGGTTTCAGTGCTGGCAGACACTTTGGCTCAAGCCTGAATTTTTCCAGCATCTCATCTGACCAGTGTAGTGTATTGATATCTAGCAGCTGGGTGCGTGAGGCATTAACGTGATCGACAACGGCATCCGTCAGACCGGTTAACTGCTCAATTAGGTAACAGGCTAACGGGGCAATAATCAGTTCATTCTGCTCATAGGCTGATTTACAGGTTTCGTTATGATCAATAAGCCAGCGCATCTTACTGGCACCGTAGTGAGGTGAAAGCGGCAGACCGGTAACCGACTGTATCTTCTGGCTAAACGGGCGCAGTGACTCTACTAAGTCGCTGGCGCGGGTGTCCTGCCAGCTGATAGCCGGCGACAGTGCTTTGCCGCTGTGTTTGTTCCAGCCGATGATGGTTGAACGCTGGGTGACTAATGCGGCCTGGCTGATGCCGCTGAGTTTGCCTTGTTGTTGCAGGCTGTCAATGCAGTAATAGATGGAGGCTAAAATTTTTTCAGGGTTTTGTTCAATAAAGTGCTGACCCTGCCGATATAGAGTAACAGGGTATTCAGAGCGGGCTATGATATTGGCAGCGCTATCAAACACCATGCAACGACTGGCGTGCGTACCCTGATCGATAACGAGAAAATGTTCCATTAGCAAACTATAGCAGGCTTATCTTATATGCGAGTTGTTTTACTGCAATCTTTAACGATGTTGTTACTGTTGGTAGCACACAGCGCCGCTGCCTTTGAACTATTCGGTGTGGTGATTAATACGGCTCAGCGTCAGCAAATACGTGATGCCATCAGAAACTCCGGGGCCGAGGTCATCCGGGAAGCGGGTGAGGAGAATTTATACGATGTTTATGATATGTCGGCTGAATTCAGACAAAGTAAGCGCCTGTACGTGGCCTATGAAAAAACAGCCGGCGGCTTCGCCTTTGCCGAGTACCAGCTGCCATATGCGTACCTCAATACCATGCTAAAGCGCTTAAGACTGAAATATGGCCAGCCGAAAATTAATTATGGCACTTATGAGTCGGACACAAAATATCTATGGAATGTGGACGGTGTCGATATTTTATTAACGCAGGAATGGGATAAAAATATCAGCCGACTTGTATACAGTCAGCAACAACAATTACTGCAGGTGCAGCAGTTATTTAGGCAGACGGAAGAGGCCAGGCAATTAAAAGCATTAGAGCTGGAGCGCTCTTATTTTTAACGTTACGGCGGTTTATGTGTCTATGTAAGCTGTTTTAGCTATAAGACCAGAGCCTGTCGGGATTTAAGCGGGGTTTGGTTTTGGGGTTGTAAATTTTAATAATTTTGAATGCTTCAAGACTGGTGTCGCGCCTGAGCGGTGTCGCATAGAAACTGCCGTCGGTATTACCAATGCTCATGGCGGCACCCATAATGGAATTACCAAAGCCACGGTAGGTGACCACCGCCACTTCATTGTTATTTAATGTGACCAGCGTCCCCGGTGGAAAAGCGCCAAGCTGACTAATGAAACAGCGATAAATCATCTGATCGGATTCGGATGACATCTGAGAAATTGTGCGCAAGGCATTTTGCGCTAATAAGGGCTCGCGGTAGGCTCTTCGGGCAATCATGGCGACATAGCAGTCAGCGATGCCCAGTATTTTAGCAAACGGGCTGATATGTTTGCTCTTTAATCCCCATGGATAGCCACTGCCATCACCACGTTCATGGTTTTCAATAATGCATTTAAGCCATTGGGTGTTGTCAATATTGCACGTTTTGAGCATTTCAACGGCTTTTGCCGGGGCGCTTTCAATGGCCTTTTTCTGCTCTTCAGATAAGGGCGTGCTTTGATTATTTAGCTTTTCCTGAATATCCAGTAAACCGATATTGGAGGTGATGGCTGCCGCGAGCAGAGGTAGCCTTTGCTCGGCATCATAATCTAATAGTGCGGCGGTTAACTCACATAAGATGGCTTTATAAATGGGTTGCAGGGAGGTATAGGTCTGGTCGTAGTAAAAATGAATGGCACCCAGACAGGCATCTTCATCAAACTGCACCAGCGACTGAATATCCTCAGCCAGCCGCAGTACCTTGCCATTGACAAAAGGATTTTGGTTTTCAATATCTCGGCTAATGTTTCTGTAGCGGGTAGCAAAGCGGGTGATTTCATTGAAAGGGTTGAACTGTTCGGAAGCGCCGACGGTCGTTACCCGCTGTCTTTCTTTGTGGCTGCTATTGATGATCATCTCAGCATTGCGCATGGGGTCATGCTGAAACACTTTATCAATCACTTCCTGGCGGTCGATAATGCGACCCTGGCGCAGTAACAACTGGCCATTTGATCCGTAAACAGACCAGAGTAGCGGTTCTCCCAAATCGATTTCGTTAATGCCAAGTTTGATGCGTTTCATTGTAAAGAAGTATCTATTGCTAAATGAATGAAATTTTTATGGTTATTTTCACATCTAGTATAGGCGATGATTTAAAAATAACAGCGATATGGATACTAAAAAAGTCATCTGTTGAACTTCTCGCCAAGCCGGCTGAGCCAGTACTGCCTTAGATAAGCTCGGTTGCTGATCATGGCAATATAGGTGTCGGCCAGGCCCAGAATTTTTGCAAAAGGGCTGATATGCTTACTCTTTAATTCCCCATGGGTAACCATTGCCGTCATTTCGTTGATGATTTTCTATTTGATGATAATGTCATGCAGACCAGGTTTGACGCGATTGATAACGGTGTAGTGAGCCCAAACACAGTGTTAATAAATGATATTATTGTCATTAATAGGCCAGTATAGACGTGATATGCAAAATTTGAGAAGTAACAGCCCGCTTGAGCCGGTTCAGTACAGCTGGAACGTTATTTTCGCGCTGGCATGGGAGCATAAAAAAGTCCTGCTTATCGGCCACCTGATCGCCATTCTGGCGGCGCTGGTGATGATACCGATTCCCCTGTTAATGCCGCTACTGGTCGATGAAGTCTTACTAAACCGGCCGGATCATCTGGTGGCGGCCGTGCACTGGCTGTTACCGGCAAACTGGCATGGTCCCGTGCTGGTGATAGTGCTGGTGATGTTATTGACCATATTGCTGAGAGTTGCCGGTGTTTTATTTAGCGTGCTGCAGACCCGTCAGTTTAGTCTGGTGGCTAAGGACATTTGTTTTAGGATTCGTCAGGACATCATTGCTAATTTACGCAAAGTGTCCATGAAAGAATATGAAACACTGGGCTCCGGCGTGGTCGCCTCACACATGGTGACTGATGTACAGGCGGTGGATGATTTTATTACCAATAGCCTGAGCCGGTTCATTGTGGCCGTGCTGACCATTATCGGTGTGGCTGCTGTGTTGCTTTATATGCAGTGGCAGCTGGCGTTGTTTATATTATTTATGAACCCGCTGGTGATTTTTTTTACCATGCTGCTGGGAAAAAAAGTCAAGCAACTGAAAGCCAAAGAGAACAAGGCCTTTGAAATATTTCAGCAGACCCTGAATGAAACCATGGATGCTATTCAGCAAATCAGAACCAGTAATCGTGAACGTCACTACTTAAAGCAGCTACTGGATAAAGCGCAAGATATAAAAACCCACAGTGCCGCCTATTCATGGCGCAGTGATGCGGCCAACCGGCTGTCGTTTCTGGTTTTTCTGCTGGGCTTTGAAGTCTTCAGAGCGGTCAGTATGGTGCTGGTGCTAATATCAGAATTAACTCTGGGACAGATGTTTGCCGTCTATGCTTATCTCTGGTTTATGATGACACCGGTACAGGATATTTTAGGTGTGCAATACAGTGCGTATAGCGCAAAAGCCTCACTAAAGCGTATTAATCGCTTGTTAACACTGGAACATGAGCCGGATTACCCGGCGCTTGTTAATCCGTTTATAAATAAACAAACGGTCAGTGTACAGTTAGAAAGCCTGCATTTTCGTTATGGCGATGAAGCGATTTTAAATGGCGTGAGCTTGCAGATTAAAGAGGCTGAAAAAGTCGCTTTTGTGGGTGCCAGTGGCGGCGGAAAATCGACGCTGGTGCAGGTTATTCTGGGGCTTTATCAGCCGCAAAAAGGCAGGGTCTGCTTTGACCATGTCGCGGTCAGTGAGATCGGGCTTGATGTGGTGCGGGAAAATGTCGCAACGGTATTGCAGCAGCCGGTATTATTGAATGGCAGTATTCGTGAAAACCTCGGCATGGGGCTTAGTTACCCGGACGATGCTATCTGGCAGGCACTGAATATTGCACAACTGGATGATTATGTGAAATCATTGGGTGATCAGCTGGAAACCATTGTGGGACGTAATGGTGTGCGCTTATCGGGCGGGCAGCGCCAGCGACTGGCGATTGCGAGAATGATTTTATCAAAGCCGAAAGTGGTTATTTTGGATGAAGCAACATCCGCACTGGACAGCGAAACTGAGGCCCGTTTACATCAGGCCATGCAGGCATTTTTACAGCAAAGAACCACGATCATTATTGCTCATCGTTTAAGTGCGGTGAGGCAGGCCGACAAGGTATTTGTGTTTGATAACGGGCAGATTATTGATGAAGGTCATCATAATGAACTGATTGGCAGGGACGGGCTTTATAAAGAGTTATATGCTAAACATTAGAGATTAATTTATGTCAGAATTAAATCAGATTAAGTATGCACATTTTGCTTACCTGCCTGCTGCGGACGCACTGAATCAGCAAGTCCTGAAGGGCTTTGAACAGCATCAGAATGATTTGGAAAATAAGAAAACTCATTTTTTTTCAGGGCGCTATGAGAATGTTTATATCGACAGAGAAAAAATACCGGCGCTCAGTCAGGTCATTGAACAGGCGATCCACCATGCTGCGGCCATACTCGATATGGAGGCGGCTAAATTACAATGTGGCTTCTGGTTTAACAGCATGCAGCCCGGTCATGTGACACAGCCGCATACGCATGATGATGACGATGAACTGATGTCAGCTGTCTATTATATCAATGTGCCAGAAAACTCCGGCAGCTTGTTGTTAGGCGTTGCCAGCAATCAGGTCAGGGTCGAACCCGAGGCGGGTAAAATGGTCTTTTTTAAGCCTAACCTGATACATGAGGTGACGCAAAACCTGAGTCAGCAACATAGGCTCTCGATAGGTATGAACTTTGGTCTGAAAGAAGCTTTTAAAACAGCGTGAATTCAAAAGCTTAGGTTAAAAGCTTCGTGATTATTTTAGGCTGTGATAAACTCGCAGACGATCGGTATCCAAATACTCCGGTCAGACCCTTTCCTTAGATTAACTGTGGTTTTTGTACAACGATTTTAGGAGAGTCTGTGTTCATTTTAGTATTTATTTAGAGAGTTGATATGTTAAGTAAAAAGACATTTATAAAAAATATCGTTATTAGTTTGATTGTCGCGTCAGTTGCTGCGCTTATTGCCGATAAGACCGGTTTACTGGCAGAGAAATTAAGTACACAGTATTTAGCTTATTTGATGATCGCTGTTTCAATCATTGCAACGATGATTGCAACGATCAGAGTTTCACCGGCAGGCGAAGGTGAAGTATCACGTGACGGCCGTGAAAGCGGTACGGTTAAATGGTTTAACGGCACCAAAGGTTATGGTTTTATTACCCGTGAAAGTGGGGATGATGTATTTGTACATTACCGTTCTATTCGTGGTAAAGGTCACCGCAGTTTAGTAGAAGGCCAGGCTGTCTTTTTTCATGTAAGTGATGGTGATAAAGGTTTACAGGCAGATGACGTATCAGTTGTGTACTAGTCACGATTGAGAAAATTCAGTAAATAGCGTTACAATAGTTCGGGCCGGTTAGTTAACTCTAACCGGCCCGAATTGTTTATGGAGCAGCGCTTAGTATAGAGCTGATAAGGACAGTAAAAAGGAGCAAGAGATGACTGATCGAGTAAGCGGAACCGTTAAATGGTTTAACAATAGTAAGGGTTTTGGTTTTATTGCCCGTGAAAGCGGTGATGATGTTTTTGTCCATTTCAAAGCGATACGCGGCGATGGCTACCGCTCATTACAGGAAGGACAAAACGTAGAGTTTGAACTGCATACCAGTGATAAAGGCTTGCAGGCACAGGAAGTGGATGTCATCAGCTGAACGCCATTCCCGGCTAGCTGAGTAATATAATTACTGTTGTACTTTTCTGCTCGGTATTAATGCTGACAATGACTGCAGTAATAGGTCGAACGCTGATTAAGTTGTTTTTGCTTTATCGCTTGCCGGCAGTTAACACAACTTTCACCTGCCCGGTCATACACCTTGAGAGACTGTTTAAAATAGCCGGGCTGTCCATCTTCCCGGGTAAAGTCTTTTAATGTGGTGCCGCCTTGCGCGATAGCGCGCGCCAGTACATCTTTAATGCAACCGGCGAGTAACTGATAGCGCTGCTTTGATATCCGTCCGCTCTGACGGCCGGGCAGTATGCCGGCAGCAAACAGCGCTTCGCTGGCATAAATATTACCCACGCCGGTGACCACTTTGCCATCCATGATAAAACCCTTTACATTATTTTTCCGGCCGCTGGATTTTGCATATAAATAATCGCCGTTAAACGCATCCGTCAGTGGCTCCGGGCCCATGCCAGAAATGAGTTTATGTTGTTCAACGGGTTTCTCGGTCCATAGTAAACAACCGAAACGACGCGGGTCGCGAAAGCGCAGAATTTTGCCGTTGGCAAACACAATATCAACATGATCGTGTTTTTCAGCTACTGTGCCTGCATCGTTAATGCGTAAACTGCCTGACATGCCCAGGTGCAGGATAGCCGTACCTTTTGCGGTGATTAAAAATAAATATTTACCGCGGCGCTGTAGTTGCAGCAGTTTTTGACCGGGCAGCTGCTTTTTAATAGCGGCTGGTATTGGCCAGCGCAAATTTTTGTTTCTTATGATGACATCAGAAATGATTTGCCCGTCGATATGCGGCTCAATGCCGCGCAAGGTTGTTTCAACTTCGGGTAACTCGGGCATCGTCTATTTTGCTTCGGCTGTGCTGTAAAAGCCGGGCTTAGTCAGTGATTCAAAGGCACTGATATCAAACTGATAACTCAGCCCCGTCTGCGGATTAATAACAACGGTGTTGATATCTGTTTTTTGCAGGAAACGCACAATGACTTTGTTTTCAGCAGTTGTGAAAGTGACTTTAATACCGCTATAAGGCGCTGTTGCGGCAGTCACGGCATAGGCCTGTATATACTTCCAGTTATCAACGTATCTTTTTAAATCATCGGCACTGGTTTGTAGTTTGTCAGCCTGCCAGCTTGCTTTGTTATTCTGATAAACATGCGTATCGTTAAAGCGGATGTCAGTGAATTCAGTATGGCTGTCGAACAGGTAGCGGCGCATTAAGTTTTTATAACCGGCTGTGATCAGCGGATAGAAAGTATCCTCCACTAAAAATAACTTATTATTAGTCAGTACATAGCGCATATTGTTAACCGCTGATGTCGAACCGAATAAAAATTCCTGCTGGCCAAGTTTCAGTTTTGCAAGCGCAGGGTCGAGTGAGAATTTTTTATAATCAGAAGGCTCAATATCATAATAAGTATTCACCGGTTCATTGAGAAGATTAAGAATGGCCTGGATTCTGAAGTCGTCGGCTTCAACTGTAACCGGTTTTGTTATGCGCCATGTGTTAGCGCTGTTATCAATTTGTGTGATGATGTTGTTGTGCTCAATCAGCACCGTACTGATGTCTTTTTTATTGAGCTGGCTGAACACAGAAGCCGGTTTTTCCTTGTTGTTAATAATGAGTGCAAGGCTGATCAGTGCTGCCAGAAATATGACAAGTGCAAGATTGAGAAGCAGGCGAGATGAAAACATAGTTAACCTTTTTTTCGCTTTCGCCAGATAAGCATGCCGGACAGTAACAGGCCGGCAGGCAGTAGCAGCAGAAAGCTGAAACCTATCAGCGTAACACTGGTATCGGATAATTCTAGTCGCAAGTCCGGTGCGGTTTTTATTTCAAAAGATAACAGCTGTTCATCACGGCTTAGCCAGTTAAAAATATTTTCTCCCAACATCAGGTTGGCCGCAGCACCGATAGTATTATTGCTGAGAAAGTCACTGTCTGCGACGACAATAATGCGCTGTGAGCGGGAATCTTTTTGAAACGGATGTTCTCGTTCCAGAGCCTGGGCCATTGGTAGTGGGCCGAGTGTGTCACCCTTGTCTTTTTCAAAAGCGATTTCTTTACTTAATAGTGATCCGGTTTCTGACCAAGTGTTGGGGCGACTGCTAAACAGCGTGGTAGCGGACCAGCTGGATTGATCATGAGGTATAAAATCGACACTGCCGGCGAGCATAAATAAAGTGTTATAAGGAATCTGGCGGGTAATCTCATGCAGATTATATTGCAGTACTGCAATCATTGCCGGGTGCTCAATACGCAGTGTCGAGCGCAGTTTCGGATCGCTATCAACCAGCGTGCCTTTAGTGAAGGAGAGGTTTAACTGTGTGGCCAGTACATCAAGCTGTGAATTTGTATCCGGATCCTGCAACCATAATAAGTTACCGCCAGCTTTAATGTACTGTTGCAGACGTTCTGCTTCTCCCGGCAGGTAGGCACGCAGTGGTCCGGCAATAACAACTATGCTGGTGTCTGCCGGCAGGTCGCCGCTGAGTAAGTTAAAAACGCTGACTTTAAAACCTTTTTCAATCAGTGCATTTGACAGTTTGCTGTAGCCCGTGTTGTCCTGATCCTGCGGATTTTTTTCACCGTGACCGCTTAAAAAAACCACATGCGATAACTGCTCGCGGCTGAGGCGTGAGAGTGCATTACCTAGCTGACTCTCACTGAGGCTGTCGATTGTTTCTTTTTTGTTATTGTATTTAACAACAGTCTGACCATAGCGTGTGATGTTTTCCAGTCTGGCCAGTTCTATGTCGAGATCAGGGTTTAAGATGCGATAATTAAAATCCTTTTTATGCTGTTTGTAACGGTCTAATAGTGTTTCAACAGCAAGCCGCATGGAAGCCTGATCAGGAAGATAAACATGCAGGGTCAGCGGTTTGTCCATGGACTTTAACAGCGTAACACTGGATTCGGTTAATGAATTGCGGTTGCCGTAAGTCCAGTCACTGCTGCTGCTGTACTGGGTGCTGAACCAGGCGAACAGGCCGATAACGGATAAAAACAGCAGGTTAAAAATATATGACTGAAGCCGTAGCTTGCGTTTTTTTTCAGGCGTCGTAATCATCAGTGTTGTAACCTGTAGGAATCAAGCTGGCGAACGCTAAGGCCAAGAAAAGTACAAATGAATAACACAAAATAAATAATATCTGTGCTGTTAATAACGCCGCGGATAATCGCATTGCTGTGTTGAATCAGTGAGATATAGTTAAAGACATTTCCGCTGGTGTCATTTGCTGCACTGGCATTAATAATCCACAGTAACAATAACAAGCCGAATGTAGCAACTGCCGCGATAGTGGGGTTGTCTGTCAGACTGGACAGATAAAGACCGGCGGCAACGAAAGCAGAAATCAAAAGAAACAGTGATAAAAAACCTGCCATCAGTTTTCCGATATCAAGCTCGGTGCCGAGAAAAAGAGACAGCGGCATCAGGCTGATCTGTAATATAAAAATACTAAAAAACAACATCATGCCGAGGTATTTTCCCAGCACAATCTGAGTCATGCTGACAGGCGATGACATTAATAACTGAATCGTGCCTGTGCGTCTTTCCTCGCTGATCAGGCGCATTGTCATCAGTGGTGCAACCATTAGTAAAACGATGCCGGTAATATTAAACAACGGTGCGACAACAAGGTCGGTGACCCCGGGTGCGCTTTTGAGCGTCTGCAGCTGAGGCTGCAGGCTGAAAAAATTATCGATCTGGGCAAAGAAAACCCAGGCCAGAATAAACTGTACAACAGCCAGTACCGTCCATGCTAATGGCGACATAAACAAAGAACGCAGTTCACGTAATGCAATGGATAAAATCATTCTGCTGCATCCTCTGGCACTGACGGCGCGGTACTGTCACTGACCGTCAGGTCGATGAAAATTTGTTCAAGACTGCGAACCCGTGGCAGCATTTTGTTCAGCTGCCAGTTGTGTTCAAGGCTTCTGCTTAGCAAGGTATTAATTGCCTGAGCTGATTCTGCCTGATCCTGAGACAGCTCGATACAAAAATCGTGAGGCGTTATTTTATCAAGCTGAGAAATGCCGGCTATGTTTTGCAGTAAAGACGGATCCGGGGCCGATTTAAAAGACAGTTCAACGAAATTACTTTGCATGGCGTTTGAAATACCGTCCATATCGCTGTGATAAACCAGCCGGCCCTGACGAATAATCTGCACGCGGTTACAAACGGCGTGAACTTCCGGCAGTATGTGGGTTGAAATAATGATACCGTGATGCTGACCGAGTTCAGTAATAAGCTGTCTGATTTCCTGAATCTGGATCGGGTCCAGGCCCACGGTGGGCTCATCAAGAATAATCACGGCAGGGTTGTGAATAATGGCCTGAGCAATACCAACACGTTGCTGGTAGCCTTTTGACAGGCTGCTGATCAGTTTGTTACCAACCTCGCTCAGTCCGCATCGCTGTCTGGCATTGTTAATAGCGGCCTGTAATTTATCTTTTTTTATGGCGCGCAGTTTTGCTGCATAGAGTAAGTACTCATTCACAGTGAGTTCTTTGTACAGTGGTGGCAGTTCAGGCAGATAACCCAGCTGTTGTTTGGCCAGCGTCGGCTGTTCGATCAGGTCAATACCATTGATTTCGATCTGCCCTGAGTCAGGTGCCAGGGTGCCGCTGATGATCTGCATGGTGGTGGATTTGCCGGCTCCATTGGGACCAAGAAAACCAAGAATATCACCTGTGTTCAGTTCAAATGCCAGATCCTTAACGGCATGTGTAGCAGAAAAAAACCGGTTGATGCCTGTAGCTTTTATTAATGTTGTTTTTGACATGGATGTATATTATTCGTTGTTTTAAAATGATTACAAGTTTATTTATCTAAACAAGCTGTGTTTGCTCATAAGCGGGTTTTTAAGCGTACATAAAGGAACGTTTGGTATATGTGGTTAGGTGTTGATACGGGTGGAACGTTCACTGATTTTGTTTTTTATGATGGTGTGCGGCTGCACACACACAAGGTGCTGTCGACGCCTGCTGCGCCTGAAAAGGCGATACTTCAGGGTATTAATGAACTGGGTCTGAGTGACTCTTCCTTCAAAATGGTGCATGGTTCCACTGTTGCCACCAATGCCGTGCTGGAAGGTAAAGGTGTTAAAACGGTTTATATCGCCAATAAAGGTCTAA
>JAOULC010000049.1 GCA_029882215.1 Gammaproteobacteria bacterium
GAAATGCCACACCTCATCGACCTGCAAAACCGTTTTGCCGATCAAATTGATATCGTGGGTGTTGCCATGTCTTACGACAATCTCGACCATATTCGTGAGATGGTTAAACGTCGCGGTTTAAATTACAACATTGTACATGATCAAAGCGGTGCCATCGGAGAGGCTTTCGGCGGTATTCGCCTGACACCCACCAACTTTCTGGTCTCAGCTCAGGGGCAGATTATTTATCAGAAGATCGGTGACATCAATTTCCATAAATTAGAACAAGACCTCGGCACACTTAAAAAGCAGGGATAATACACATGCTATGGATTAAATCTTTTCATATTATTTTCATGGTGACCTGGTTTGCCGGTTTATTTTATTTACCCAGATTGTTTGTATATCACGCGCAGTCGTCAGACCACATCAGCCACGAACGTTTTAAAATCATGGAGCGCAAGCTTTATTGGGGCATCACGACACCCGGCGGTATTTTAACTATTTTCTTTGGCTCGATACTGATCAGTTATATGCCCGGTGTACTTTCGCAGGGATGGTTTCATACTAAGCTGGTTCTGGTGGCTTTACTGGTGGCTTATCATATCTATTGCGGGAAACTACTAAAAGACTTCAAACTGGATAAAAACACAAAGAGCCACATCTGGTTTCGATGGTTTAATGAAGCACCGGTAATAGCACTTCTCATTATCATCATACTGGTAGAAGTACAGGGGTTCTGATTAGTCTTTTTTATCTATAAAAACTTCCAGCTCAGTCATCGCTGTTTCATACACTTCGCGTTTAAAAAACACGACTTCTTTGATCGGCTGCCAGTAATCAACCCAGACCCAGCGATCGAACTCAGGCCGGCTGTTAGCTAACAGATTGACTTTCGACTCATCACAGCACAGCTTTAACATGAACCATATTTGTTTTTGCCCAATACAAACAGGGTGAGAGTTTCTGCGGATCATATGCCGGGGTAATTCATAACGAAGCCAGTCTTTAGTACAGCCTACCAGCTCAACGTGCTCTGGTAACAAACCTGTTTCTTCACGCAATTCACGAAACATCGCCTGTTCCGGTGATTCAGACGCCGCAATACCGCCCTGAGGGAATTGCCATGCATCCTGACCACAGCGACGAGCCCAGAATACCTTACCCTCATCATTGCTAAGAATTATCCCCACATTGGGTCGATAACCGTCAGAATCTATCACCTGAACCCTCAAAAAAGTCAACTTTATCAATAGTATAGTGAATATAGCACAATCCTTAACAGGCTTTTAGGTTAATTCTTAAAGATCGCCAAAAGCCGCATTCCCCAGTAAAATACCGCCTTTATTAAATAACCGGACCAATTCCAAATGGCATTAGCACTTTTTGACCTGGACAACACACTGCTGGCTGGCGACAGTGATTACCTGTGGGGACGTTTTCTGGTGGAACAAAAACGGGTCGATGAACAGGAGTACGACAGAGAAAACAAACGCTTTCTTGAACTCTATCAGCAGGGTGCACTGGATATTTATGAGTTTGCTGAATTCGCCTTTAAACCACTGACCGCAATTCACCCAGAGACACTGAAGACACTGCACCAGCAATTCATGGCGGATAAAATCCTGCCTATCATCACCGATAAAGCACGGGCACTGGTTAAAAAACACAAAGAAGATGGCGATATACTGATTATTATTACTGCCACAAACTCATTTGTGACAGCTCCCATCGCAAAAGAGTTTGATATCGACAACCTGATTGCCACTGAGCCTGAAATGATTAATGGTCGTTACAGTGGAAAAATTTCGGGCACGCCTTGTTTTAAAGAGGGCAAAATAACTCGCTTGCAGGAATGGTTGCTGGAAAAGCACATTGCGTTTGAAGACTGTACTTTCTACAGTGACTCCATTAATGACTTACCACTTCTGAAACGGGTTAATAATCCGGTGGTGGTTGACCCGGATGAAAAACTAGCCGCATATGCTAAAGAAAACAACTGGCCAATAATAAGCCTGCGCTGACAAGTCCGTCCGGGCTAAGACATAATCAGAGAACAGCCTTCTTCATAATGAATTTGAGCTTGTTCCAGCATTTTTTCTAATGAAGCCACTGGAATTTCAAGCCGCTCAAACAAAGCCGGATCAATAACCTCTGCCTCTGGCAGGCCGGTCGCGCGGTCAAGCAGATGATGAAGCTCATATGCCAGATTCACAATCATCGCGGCTCGCTGATGCGCCTCGGGGGCTTTTTCCGGTTGCAAATGGTAGCGCACAGAATCAACCAACACCGCCGGTAAGCCCCAGGCATCTAACAAGGCGCTACCCGCCTGTGCATGATCAAACCCCAGCAACTGCTGTTCAAGATCACGAATGGCGACACCTTCTACCTGACTACGCCTAAGGATATCTGACGCCTCACAGGGGAGCTGCTGATAAATCAATAGCGAGCCGATATCATGCAACAGACCACTGATAAACAGCCTTTCAATATCTCGTTCGCGGGCATAAGAAGCTAAGACCCTTGCTATTACGCCGACAGATAAACTGCGTCGCCAGTAAGTTGCCATACTAACTAACTCATTTGGCATGTCATTAAACGTTTTCAATGCATGAGCCACCAGCACTAAATGACGTAACTCCTGATGCCCGACAATAGCAATCGCACGAAATACGGTATCAATTCGAGAGGCAAAACCATAAAACGGCGAGTTAACCAGTTTTAGTAATTGTGCAGTTAAAGCCGGGTCTTCATTAACAATACGTCCAATTGTTGTCGCATTAGAGTCCGGGTCATCAATTGCCTGATTTATTCTAAGAACCACCGCAGGTAGCGAAGCCAGTTCGCCCGCTCCTTTCATCAATTGTTCAATACTGATCAAAACAACTTCCTAACATCATGGTTTGATTGTCGCTAAAGCATAGCAGAGAAAAATGTAGTTTCTTTGTAAACTCCTGCACTTTTCTTTGAAAAAACACTTTTTCAGGTCTATATATCTATGACAAATAACCCAAGAGTGACAGCATCATTAAACTGCCTCCTGCAACCTAATACGCTCAAAGCACTAACAAGATACTTACTTCTCTAACCCTTCTTCAATTAATAGAGCTTTAACAATGAATCTAAAACAAAAAATGATCATCAATGCCGCCATCCTGGCAGCGATTCCAGTCATAATTGCCAGCTTTACGCTGGGCAACTCAGCTTCATCAAGCAGTCATGAAGCGCTCAAAAAAGCGGCTAATGAAAGATTAATTGCTATTAGAGACAGCACCAAAGAAAGCATCGAAGGTTATTTCGATACCATCAATAAACAGGTTATCACTTTCTCAGGAAATAACATGGTGATTGATGCCATGAATATATTCACTCATGGCTTTAGCAGTTATAAAGGCGATGTGGTTGATCGAGACAACGAGAAGAAGCGTAAAGAACTGGCCACTTATTATGCGACTGAGTTCACCACTGAGTATAAAAAAAGAAACCTTGGTACATCACCTGATATTCAAAGCTGGCTAGCAAAACTAGATGACGACTCCATTGCTCTGCAACACCAGCTCATCAAAGCCAATAAAAATCCTTTAGGTTCAAAAGATGCCTTAGCTGATATAGAAAATGACACCAGCTACGGCATCTATCACCGGCTTTACCATCCTGTTTTTAGAAAATATCTTCAGCAATTTGGGTTCTATGATATTTTTCTGGTAGAGCCGGAGAGTGGTGATATTGTTTATTCCGTTTATAAAGAACTTGACTACTCCACCTCATTAAAAGACGGCGCGTTTGCAAACACAGGTATTGGTGAAGCCTTCCGTAAAGCCAATGCAGCAACCAGCGCTGACTTCACTGTGCTGACAGATTTTGCGGCCTACCCACCCTCTTATGAGGACCCGGCAGCCTTCATTGCATCGCCTATTTTTCAGGAAGGTGAAAAAATTGGCATCCTTATTTTCCAGATGCCTATCGATGCCATTAATAGCATGATGACCCATGACAATAAATGGAAGGAGGCAGGCCTTGGTAAAACGGGTGAGACTTATCTGGTTGGCAGTGATAAAACCTTGCGCTCTAACGCACGCTTTCTGATTGAAGATAAAGATGGTTACCTGGCTGCATTGAAAAAGTCAGGTACCAGTCAAAAAAAACTCGACTTGATTAATACTAAAAACACCAGTATTAATCTGCAAGCTGCCAACACAATAGGCGTTGATGCCGCTCTGACAGGTACACAAGGTTTTGCTGTTTTCCCGGACTACCGAAATGTACCGGTGTTATCAGCCTATACCCCGATTACTATTAATGGTCTCAACTGGGCCTTAATGAGTGAAATTGATCAAACCGAAGCATTTGCCGCAGCAGATGAAATTTCAAGCCAGATTATGACACTATCCATCAGTATTACGCTGGTGGTCGTCGTTATCGGTATTGCAGCCGGTATCTTGTTTGCCACGAGCATCACGCGCCCCATTATTCGTTTGAGTCAAACATTGCAGCAAATTGAGCATGATTCGGATTTAACGACCCGGGTTGACATTCACTCTAAAGATGAAATTGGTGATGCTGCTAACGCCCTGAACAAGATGCTCAGCAAATTCCAGGACGGTCTGCTGCAAGTCTCAGGTGCCACCGCACAAATCGCTGCAGCATCGGAAGAAACATCGGCCATTACTCAGGAAACAAGTGACACGATTTATGAGCAGCAAAGCCAGACAGAACAAGTTGCTACCGCCATGAATGAGATGACGGCTACCGTTCAGGAAGTCAGTATTAATATCACCAGCACCGCAGAAGCGGCTCAGGATGCCAGCATGGAAACGGATAAAGGTTCTGTCGTGGTCAACAATACAGTCGCCGCTATTGAACAACTGGCCAGCCAGATTGAGAATTCAACCAGCGTTATTCATCAGCTTGAAAAAGACAGCGAAAACATCAGTGCCGTTATGGATGTTATTCGTGGCGTAGCCGAACAAACCAACCTGCTGGCCTTAAATGCGGCAATCGAAGCGGCACGCGCCGGTGAGCAGGGCCGGGGTTTTGCCGTGGTCGCTGATGAGGTCCGTACACTGGCAGCCAGAACCCAGCAATCGACCGAAGAAATAAACCAGGTCATCATTAAGCTGCAAGCCGGTTCTCAGGAAGCCGTCAATGTCATGAACAATAGCCGTGACAAAGCCCAGGCCGTGGTGAATCAGGCTAAAGAAGCCGGTGCATCATTACAGACTATTTCACAGGCCGTGAGCCGAATTAATGACATGAGTACACATATTGCCACTGCAGCCGAGGAACAAAACGCCGTCGCGGAAGAAATTAACAGCAATATTGTTAATATTAATAATATGTCGCATGACACCTCAGCCGGTGCACAGCAAACCGCACAAGCCAGTGATGACCTTGCACAGCTTGCGACCCAGTTACAAACGCTGGTCAGTCAGTTTAAAGTTTAACTGAATAATAAAAAAAGCCGGATATAAATCCGGCTTTTTTCACTTACTTATTTTTTAATGATTTTCTTCACTGATTTTACTGGCCAGCGGTCCGCTCTGGTCTTTGTATTTAGCATCTTTGCGTATTCTGTAGGGCCTCTCTGCAGCCGTTGTCATTGTTTCAAAGCTGATCGCACCAATTGACATACCGGCACGCAATGCTAACGGTAGCTTTCCGGCATTATAAAACTCCAGCACAATATTGCCACTCCAGCCGGGGTCTATTCGGTGTGCCGTCACGTGCACCAATAAACCTAGCCGGGCAAGGCTTGAACGGCCATCTAACCAGCCAACAATATCATCCGGTAAGGTCACGGACTCAAGCGTAATACCCAGCGCCAGTTCGCCGGGATGCAGGAAAAATGCCTCTGCGCCTTCAATGATCACTTCATCACTCATGACTCTGTCGACCGCCTTATTCATTTCTTCACGCGAACCACTCAAATCGATGTAAGGCGTGGTATGCGAGCTGAAGACACGAAAACGATTACCCAAACGTAAATCAGCCGTAACACCAGTGATACTTTCATCTGACGGTCTCGGCTCAATTGAAATATTTCCGCTATTAAGCGCTGCAATAATGCTTTTATCGCTAAGTCTCATAACACCCTACTTTGATTTTATGGTTTGCCACTGGCTCAATTTCACGCAACGGCATTCTAGCATGAGCTAATAAAGAATGATGATTCAAATCACTTACAAATGAGAATCATTTGCATTAAACAAGACGGTAATATATCATTCGCAATACAAATGAGAATCATTACTATTTGATAATTAACTCCAACCTGCGGTGTAACCTTACAATGATGTCACCATCACTAAAATCTCAACCCCATATCCTTCTCATCAGTTTAATGGCGTTATTTTTGTCCTCTTGCAGCTCAAATCAGCCCCCCGTGAAAAAGCAAGCCAGCGCATTGAATGCCAGCGAACAACTGGGAAAAGCGCTCTTCTTTGATGCGCGACTATCTTCTCCGGCTGGTCAGTCGTGTGCCTCATGTCACAGCCCGGAACATGGCTTTAGCCACCCCGATAGTAAATTAGCCACCGCCGAAGGCGCCGCTAAAGGGCTTTTTGGTAACCGTAATGTACCTTCAATCACCTATATCAAGTTTACGCCCGAATTTCATAAAGTAACTGAGGATGGGGAGTCTCTGCATGTTGGTGGTTTCTTCCTCGATGGGCGTGAAAAAACACTGGAAGATCAGGCAACTAAGCCTATGTTAAATCCGGTAGAAATGGGTATTGCTAGTGAGCAGGACCTGATCAGCAAAATCAAAGAATCCGGTTATGAAAAAATGTTTAACGATATATACGGTAAAGATGCTTTAAAAGAGACTAAAAAAGCCGTTCAGTATATTTCACAAGCCATTGCTGATTATGAACGCAGTGTAGAGCTTGCTCCTTTCAGTTCAAAATACGACGCTTATCTTGCCGGTAAGGCACAGTTAAGCCAACAAGAACTGCAAGGCCTTAAATTATTCGAAGCCGAAGACAAAGGTAACTGTGCTGCGTGCCACCCGAGTAAACTCGATAAGGAATCCGGATTTCCACCGTTGTTTACCGATTTCACTTATGACAACTTAGGCGTCCCAGCCAATAAAAATAACCCGTTCTTGAATAACCCGAAAAAATATAATCTCCATGGCCATGCTTATAAAGACAATGGCTTAGGTGATATCTTAAAAGATGCCAATGAAAATGGAAAATTCAAAGTTTCTACTTTAAGAAATATTGCCCTTACAGCTCCTTATATGCATAACGGCGTATTTAGCACTCTGAAAGAAGTGGTCAGTTTTTACAACACTCGTGATAGCGATAAAAAATGGGCCGCAGCTGAAATTAAGCAAAATGTTAACAAAGATGAGTTAGGAGATCTGAAATTATCCGATGATGAAGTGGAGGCCATCGTGGCTTTTCTTAAAACATTAACCGATGATTATCAAACTCAAACCACTCATTAAAAAGAAGTATAATAACCCCTCACAAAACGCCTGCCTTTACCGGGGAAAGACACACTCATGTGACAATTAAACCCATTATTCGGCTAATATCTATTAAGATTAGCCGAATCAACATCATCAATAAAAACCTTTACCACCATCAAGCAAGTACTTACTTCAGAGGAATCTTTACATGAACAAACCATCAGTACTCACAGCCGCCCTTTTATTAGCTGGCTTATCAACAACGCCCTTGTTCGCGACAGCGGCAAGTTCTACCACTATATCTGGCGCGATTGAAATTGAAGCCGGATTTTCTGAGGACTACAATGGTGTAAGTGGCAGCGATATTGCGACAGCTACCGTTGAGTTAGGGATTGATTCTACTGTTAATGACAAGGTCTCTACTCATATTCTATTGCTGCACGAAGACGGTGATACAATTGCCGTTGATGAAGCATCACTCAGCATCAATATGGGTGAAGGTCTTAGCCTGACAGCAGGACAAGTCTTCCTGCCATTTGGCAGCCATGAATCCAACATGATTTCTGATAGCCTGACGCTTGGGTTGGCAGAAGCTCAGGAAACAGTTGTTCAGTTCGATTATCAATCAGGCGCAATCAACTCATCGTTTTATTTATTTAATGGCGATGTTGTGGAAACAGGCGCAGAGGAATCCATCGATGGCATGGGATTTAATATCGCCTATGCGACTGATGATCTGACATTCGGGGTTAGCTATATCAACAACATTGCCGACAGTGACTCGATTACAGCTGTCGTTACTCCAAGTGTTGTGTCTTATGTAGCCGGTATGTCGGTTTATGCCAATGCCTCGTTTGGGAACACCTCCATCATTTTTGAGCACACTGCAGCGCTTGATGCATTTGATGTTGCAGAGGTAGCCTTAGCGGGAACCACACCCACCGCAACGAACCTAGAAGTCGGCTTTGCAATGGATAATGCCGTGTTTGCTATCGCCGCTCAGTCAAGCAGCGAAGCCTTGGGCTTGGGTTTACCTGAAACGCGTGTTTTAGTTTCCTATACCAGAGAGCTTATAAAGGACACCTCTCTGGCATTTGAATATTCATCCGATGAAGATTATTCACTAGCAGACGGTGGCACAGGTAATACAGCATCAGCGACAACCGTTAAGCTGGCGGTCGGCTTTTAATTATTTAGCCCTTAAGCAATAAAAAAGAAACAAAAAAAGGGGCCGAGGCCCCTTTTTTTGGCCAGGCCAGGATCTGGCCTGAATATTTAAAATAGAATTTAAGTATTCTGAATCACAATATTCGGGAACTTAGCCGTGAAGTCTTTACCTTGCAATGCAATCTTAGCGCCGGTACGGCGGGCGATTTCACGATAGATCATGCTTACCTGTGAATCCGGGTCAGCCGCAACATCCGGTACACCCTCATCAACGTTCTGACGAATCTTAATATCCAGCGGCAAAGCCCCCAGGAAATCAACATTGTAATCTTCCGACATACGCTCACCACCGCCAGAGCCAAAGATATGCTCGGCATGACCGCATTCAGAACAAATATGAATACTCATATTCTCAACAATACCTAACACAGGCACCTCAACCTTCTCGAACATTTTCAGGCCTTTACGTGCATCTAATAAGGCGATGTCCTGTGGCGTGGTCACAATAACCGCACCTGTTAACGGTACTTTTTGTGCCAGTGTTAGCTGAATATCTCCCGTGCCCGGTGGTAAATCGATAATCAGGTAATCCAGATTTTTCCACTGGGTATCGGTCAATAACTGCTCTAAAGCCTGAGTCACCATTGGGCCACGCCAGATCATTGGTGTTTCATCATCAATCATGAAACCGATCGACATGGCCTGAATACCGTGACCAACAATTGGCTCCAAAGACTTGCCGTCCTTAGATTCTGGCTTACCACCACTGATGCCCAGCATACGCGGCTGACTCGGTCCGTAGATATCAGCATCCAGAATACCAACTGTTGCGCCTTCTGCTTGCAGTGCAAGTGCCAGGTTAACAGAAGTGGTTGATTTACCAACACCGCCTTTGCCGGAAGCCACCGCGATGATGTTCTTGATATTTTGCAGCGGTTTTAAGCTGCCCTGTACAGAATGGCTGGCGATATCAAAACTGACTGCGACATCCGCACTGGCAATACCATCCACAGCTTCAACCAGTTTTTTGATTTCAGCGGCTACATGACCGATATGACCGGCAGCAGGATAACCCAATACAATTTTAATACTGGCTTTATCGCCATCAACGGCAATGTCTTTAACAGCCATTGCCGTGACCAGATCTTTTTCCAGATATGGATCGATATAACCTTTTATAGCAGTCTCAACTGCTGCCTGAGTAGCACTCATGGAACCTACCTCAATTCTGATACAGGAATGAAATTTGCGCGTATTGTACACCACGCAACGAAGTTATTAACCCTACACGTTATATTAATTAATACTAATATCATAAAAATCAAATATTTAGCCAAATCACAGTATTCTTGGACTAGCCGAAAAGCATTGAAAATGCTACCTTATGCGGCTTTCAACCTGACAGAGTCAAGCAACTCAATGGCCAACATAAACACCGAAGCACGCCGCATTTTAGTCACCAGTGCATTACCTTATGCAAATGGCCCTATCCATTTAGGTCATCTGGTGGAATATATCCAGACTGATATCTGGGTACGATTCCAGAAAATGCAAGGTCATGAGTGTTATTACGTCTGTGCTGACGATGCCCACGGCACCCCGATTATGCTGCGTGCCAAGCAAGAAGGTATTGAGCCAGAACAACTGATAGCCCGAATCAGCGCCGAACATCAGGCCGACTTCAGTGAATTTTTAATCGGCTTTGACAACTATCACAGCACCCACTCTGAAGAGAACAAACTTTTATCCAGCGAGATCTACACCACACTGCGTGATGCCGGCCATATTAATAAGCGTTCGATTCATCAGGCTTACGACCCGAAAGAAAACATGTTTTTACCGGACCGTTTTGTTAAAGGCACTTGCCCGAAATGCGGCACCGACGACCAGTACGGTGACAACTGCGAAGCCTGCGGCACCACTTATGATGCAACCGAACTAAAAAATGCGGTATCGGTTATATCCGGTGCGACACCGATTGAAAAAGCCTCCGACCATTATTTCTTTAAGCTGGCTGACTTCACTGAGATGTTAACAGGCTGGCTAGATGAAGGTCACCTGCAGGAAGAAACGGCCAATAAAGTAAAAGAGTGGATGCAGGATGAACTGCGCGAATGGGATATATCTCGCGATGCACCTTACTGGGGTTTTGAAATCCCTGATGCACCGGGCAAATACTTTTATGTCTGGCTGGATGCACCTATTGGCTACATGGCCAGTTTCAAAAACCTCTGTGACCGCAACAACATTAACTTTGATGATTTCTGGAAAGATGACAGCAAAACAGAGCTGTATCATTTTATCGGTAAAGATATCGTGCGTTTCCATGCCCTGTTCTGGCCCGCGGTTTTAAGCGGCGCAGGTTACCGCACACCGAATAATATTTTTGTACACGGCTTCCTTACCGTTGACGGCCAGAAAATGTCGAAGTCACGCGGCACCTTTATCATGGCTCGCACCTATCTTGAGCAATTACAGCCGGAATATTTACGCTATTATTTCGCTGCTAAATTATCAGCCGGTGTTGATGACATCGATCTAAATCTTGAAGACTTCAGGCAACGCGTGAATTCAGACATCGTCGGCAAAGTGGTTAACATCGCCAGCCGCTGTGCCAGCTTCATCATGAAAAAATTCGACGGCCAGTTAAGTGCTGAATTACCCGCCGCTGAACTATTCAGTCAAATGACCGATGCCAGCGACAAAATTTCCGGCCTGTACGAGTCACGCAAATACAATCAGGCGATTCGTGAAATCATGGCACTGGCTGACAAAGCCAACCAGTACATTGATGACGAAGCACCCTGGGTTAAAATTAAAAACCCGGACACGGCCGATCAGGTTCAGGGTATCTGCACACAGGGCATTAATATGTTCCGTGTTTTAGTGGCCTATTTAAAACCGGTCATGCCGGCTCTGGCGGAAGGTTCAGAGGAATTCTTAAACTGTCCGGCAATGAAATGGTCTGATATACAGACACCACTGCTGAACCATGGCATTAATAAATTCAAACCATTAATGACACGTATAGAAAAAGAAAAAATTAATGCCATCATTGAAGCCTCTAAGGACAACATGATGACACAGGCAGTCGCAAGCGGCCCTTTAGCCGACGAGCCGATTGCTGATGAAATTGAATTTGATGATTTCGCAAAAGTTGATTTACGCATTGCAAAAATTGTTAAAGCAGAACACGTCACAGGCGCTGATAAGTTATTACAGTTAACACTGGATATCGGCGGTGAAAGTCGTAATGTATTTGCCGGTATCAAATCGGCTTATGCTCCTGAAGACCTGGAAGGCAAACTGACCGTTATGGTTGCAAACCTGAAACCTCGCAAAATGCGTTTTGGTATGAGTGAGGGTATGGTACTGGCAGCCGGACCCGGCGGTAAAGATCTATGGATACTCAATCCTGATGATGGCGCTAAACCTGGTATGAAAGTGAAATAACTCACAACTACCCGGCCTGATATATGGACAAAGCCCGAGCAGGCTTTGTCTCCAATATATTATTACAAATAATTTGCTCTCTGCTGACAGCCGTCGACAGAGAACCTGTTTGTTTTTTTATTAAATCGCCTGCATCACAAATAATTATGAGATTTTGATGAAACCTATTTACCCTTCACTAAAAAAAGTCAGCCTGTTTTTATTTATTAGCATCAGTTTATTTAACGGACATAATGCTTTAGCCAGTGAGAATACCATTAAATTTTTCACCGCGCCGACACATCCGAAAGCAGTCACTGAAGCAATATACGTCCCGATACTCACTTATCTGTCAGGAAAAGTCGGCAAAAAAATTGAACTCGTTCATACCAATAATTTTCTCGACTACACGCTTAGAATGAGAAAAAATCAGTTTGATTTAGCTTTTGATGGCCCGCATTTTGTCAGCTGGCGCATGAAAAAACTCGCAGACGTGCCACTCGTTCGTTTACAGGGCCAGATTCAAGTACTGCTTGCTGCACCAAACTCTGAAGAAGCCATCACCCAGGCAACTGATCTTATCGGCAGAAAAGTATGCGGTTTCCCGTCACCGAACCTGTTAACCATGGCTATTTTAGACGACTACAAAAACCCGATGCGACAGCCATTACTGATCAGTGGCAAAGGCTTTAAAGGCCTGCAAGACTGTATTAAAAATCAGCGGGGTCAGGCCGTGATTTTAAGACAGGAATTTTGGAGCAAAATGGATCAGTCCAAATTTAAATTGCTGATGAGAAATGAAAGAACCTATCCGGAAAGAACCTTTAGTGCTTCTTCATCACTTGACAGCAGTACCCGGAAAACTATTAAGGATGCGCTATTGAGCCCTGAAGCCACACCTCATTTACAAAAACTGCTGACAACTTTTAAAAAGAAAGCACTGGTGCCAACAAACAATGAAGAGTTTGATTTCCTGTATCAGTTATTAGCGCCTTTATGGGGATTTAAAATAGATTAAATAAAGAGGATTGCAGTCAGTCCTGCAATCCTTTTTTTATAGCTCCGCTCTGCAAGTACAGCCAGCGGGCCTGACATTTACACATCGCCCCTAAACATCCGGCCATACTAGCGGGATATTTCTTAATCGTTTACTCTAACAGCCAGCACATCACAACCGGCACCATGCAAAACTGCATTAGCTGTCGACCCCAGCAACAAGCCCAGCCCATGACGACCGTGACTACCGACCACTATCAGATCTACCGACAAATTCTCTGCCAGCTGAAAGATTTCACTTTTCACAGAGCCCACTTCCAGATGACAGTTAAAGTCATCAATCCCGTACTTTTCAGCCAGGCTGTGCAACTGCTGTGATGCTGTCTTTTTTAACAACTTATCCAGGTTAATATCAACCAGTATGGTCTGATCGAGAAAATCAACCGGTGCCGGTTCCACCACATGAACCAGTGAAAGCTTTGCACCTTCAGCGCCCGCTATTTTCTGAGCCCGCTCAATAACATTTGCAATAGACGCTGTAAAATCCACTGCAACCAGTAAATGCCGGTAACCGTTCATTATTAACTCCTTGTTAAGACAGTATATTAGACAAATTTATAGATAATATTCTGATACACTTACACTATATTTACATGACAAATATCAATGATATGACTGAATTTGCACTGATTCTGCTAAGCACCATACTGGTCAATAATTTTGTTCTGGTCAAATTCCTTGGCCTGTGCCCGTTTATGGGTGTTTCGCGCAAGCTTGAAACCGCCATGGGAATGGGCATGGCAACGGCATTTGTCCTTACCCTGTCATCCGTCTGCAGTTACCTGGTGAATGAATATTTACTTGCGCCTTTCGGCCTGGAATACCTCAGAACCATTATGTTTATTCTCGTCATTGCAGTGGTTGTGCAGTTTACCGAGATGGTCGTGCATAAAACCAGCCCGGTTTTATACAATGTGCTCGGTATTTTTCTGCCGCTGATTACAACCAACTGTGCGGTACTCGGTGTTGCGCTTCTCAATGTACAGGAGCAACACGGCTTCTTGCAATCTGCTTTTTATGGCTTTGGCGCCTCGGTTGGTTTTTCACTGGTGCTGGTATTATTTGCCGCCATGCGCGAGCGGCTTGAAGTTGCCGATGTTCCTGTTGCCTTCAAAGGCAATGCCATCGCTCTGATCACAGCAGGCATCATGTCGCTGGCGTTCATGGGCTTTGCCGGTCTCATTAAATTATAACTATGACTACTGCTCTTATTGTTCTGGCCGCGTTAGCCGGCATCTTTGGCCTGATTCTGGGTTATTCAGCCATCCGTTTTAAGGTTGAAGGCGACCCGATTGTTGATCAAATTGATGCGTTATTACCACAGACACAATG
Source organism: Gammaproteobacteria bacterium (assembly GCA_029882215.1). Taxonomy (GTDB): domain Bacteria; phylum Pseudomonadota; class Gammaproteobacteria; order SZUA-229; family SZUA-229; genus JAUVDT01. Next base: position 14,381 of record JAOULC010000049.1, read on the forward strand.
CGGCCAGTGCACCTATCCTGGCTGCCGTCCTTACGCAACCGCCATCGCTAATGGCGAAGCACCGATTAACCAGTGCCCGCCCGGTGGCGAAACCACTATTTTACAGCTGGCCGATTTGCTCGGGGTCGAGCCGCTTGAGCTCAATCCGGAAAATGGCGCCGAGTCGGTGGTCACTGTCGCGGTCATCGATGAAGAAAATTGTATCGGCTGCACACTATGCATTCAGGCCTGCCCGGTTGACGCGATTATCGGTGCCGCCAAGCAAATGCACACCGTGATTACTGCTGAATGCACTGGCTGTGATTTATGCCTGCCACCTTGCCCTGTAGATTGTATCGATATGGTGCCCGTTAAATCAGAAACATCAAACTGGAAATGGCCGCTTCCGGATAGAGTTGATGCCGCACCGAGGGCCAAATAAATGTCTAAACTTTCAACATTTAATGGCGGCTTAAAACTTGACGGCCATAAAAAAATGTCCACCGGCTCAGCCATTAAAATCGCCAGACTGCCAGAAAAGCTGATCATCCCTGTGCAACAACATATTGGTCTTGCTGCTGAAATTTTAGTCAACATTGGCGATCATGTTTTAAAAGGCCAGTGCCTGGCCAGAGCATCTGATACCATCAGCGCCAGTATTCATGCACCCAGCTCCGGTCAGATTATCGGCATTGATGAACAGCCTGTAGCACATCCTTCTGGCCTTAATGCCTTATGCATTAGCCTGCAAACCGACGGTAAGGATGAGTGGCGGGCACGCACAGCAATCAAACAAGATTACCTGAATAAAAGTTGCCACGAACTGCTCGGCATTATCCGTGATGCCGGCATTGTCGGTCTCGGTGGTGCCACTTTTCCAACCGCAGCAAAACTACAGGCATGTGACCAGAAAACACTACACACCTTAATTATCAACGGTGCGGAATGCGAACCCTATATCAGTTGTGACGATGTACTGATGCGTGAACAGGCCGAAGAAATCATTATTGGCGTACAAATTCTGCAACATATTTTAGCGGTGCAAAACACCGTGATTGCTATTGAGGATAACAAACCGGAAGCCATCGCCAGCCTACAAAAAGCCGCCGAGCAACTGACTGCAAAAAATATTCAGATTATCAGCATCCCGACCCGCTACCCAACCGGTGGCGAGAAACAGTTAATCAAAGTCATCACCGGCAAAGAAGTGCCTGCCAATGGCCGGCCGGCAGACATTGGCATTCTTTGCCAGAATGTCGCCACTGCCAACAGTATTTACCGCGCGGTTTATCGGGATGAACCCGCCATCTCTCGCATCGTGACTGTCACCGGTAACGCCATCCACCAGCCGGCTAATTTTGAAGTGCTCATAGGCACACCCATGAGTGAACTCATCTCTCAGGCCGGTGGTTATAAAGACAATATCGGTGGCCTTATTATGGGCGGACCGATGATGGGATTTGCGCTCGCCAGTGATGAGTTACCAGTCACAAAGGCCTGTAACTGCCTGCTCACAAACAGCCGTGAAGAAACATTGCTGCCGGCGATAAGAGCCTGCATCCGTTGCGGCGAATGCGCTGATGTTTGCCCGGCAAACCTGTTGCCGCAACAGCTCTACTGGTATAGCAGCTCAAAGAATTTTGATCGCGCGCAGGATTTACACCTGTTTGACTGCATTGAATGTGGCTGCTGTAGCACGGTCTGCCCCAGCCATATTCCGCTGGTGCAATATTACCGTTTTGCTAAAACGGAAATATGGGCTCAGGAAAAACAACGGGAAAAGGCCGATCAGGCACGCCTGCGTCATGAATTCCGTGAACAGCGTGTTGCCCGTGAAAAAGCGGAACGCGAAGAAAAGCTGCGACTGAAAAAAGAATTACTGGCCAAGAAAAAAATAGAAGAAGGCAAAGCCGCAGCAATCGACCCTAAAAAGGCGGCAATTGAAGCCGCGCTGGCACGCGTTAAAGCAAAAAAAGACGCCAGCGGCGAGCCACCAAAAAACACTGACAACCTGACTGAACAGCAACAGCAACAAATTCGCGAAGCCGATCAGCGCCGACAAAACCCAAGCTCTGAGGAAAAGACTGAATAATGAAATTTAATAACGTCACCTCATCACCGCACATCATACGTGACGACGGCATCAGCAAATTAATGTCACAGGTGTTACTGGCATTAGTCCCCGGTGCCATTGCCATGTTCTACTTCTTTGGCTGGGGAGTTTTATTTAACCTGTTAATTGCATGCGTGGTGGCGATTACCAGCGAAGCCGCCATGCTTAAATTACGGCAGAAGCCGGTTAATGCAAACCTGTTTGATTTAAGCGCCATTGTAACGGCCTGTTTATTAGCACTGGCACTGCCGCCTCTGGCACCCTGGTGGCTGACGGTAATCGCCACCCTGTTTGCCATTATTCTGGGCAAGCACTTATATGGCGGTCTCGGTTTCAACCCGTTTAATCCGGCCATGGTGGGTTATGTTGTTGTGATGATTTCATTTCCAAAAGAAATGACTTTCTGGCTGTTACCGGCCACCATCAATGCGGCCTCATTAAACCTGACAGAAACCTTTAACCTGATGTTTTTTTCACAGCTGCCGGCTGCTATGAGCTGGGACAGCATCAGTTCAGCCACTTTATTAGACGGCATTAAAAATCATTTGTCACAAGGCCACAACCTGTCTGCACTGGAAAGCAATGCACAACTGAGCAGTCTCTTTGGCCGTTTAGCCGGGCTGGGCTGGGAATGGATCAACCTGCTGTTTTTAGCCGGCGGGTTGTGGTTATTCAAAATACGTGTAATTGACTGGCGAATTCCTGTTGGCGTTCTGGCCGGTTTAAGCACAGTTTCCGCTATTTTTTATCTTATTAATAATGAGCAATTCCTTTCGCCGCTAATCCATTTATCCAGTGGCGGCATTATGCTGGCGGCTTTCTTTATTGCCACCGACCCGGTGTCTGCCAGCACCACTCCTCGCGGGCGCATGATCTACGGTGCCGGTATTGGTGTGCTGATATTTGTCATTCGCCAGTGGGGTGGTTATCCGGACGGTATTGCTTTTGCTGTTTTATTAATGAACATGGCAGCGCCTCTAATAGATTATTACACTGTACCCGCCGCTTTCGGCAACCGGAATTAAGCATGAACAAGCAAATTTTTATTACTGCTATTATCCTGACTTTATTTGCTGTTATCGGTGGCGGTCTGGTCTCATTTACAGAGCAAAACACCGCCGCTCAGATTCAGGCAAATGAAAAAATAGCCTTACAATTAAGTTTGAATACTATTTTGCCAGCTGATCAGTACGACAATGATTTAACTGCCAGCGTGCTTTCTTTGCCAGCGCATGAACTGCTTGGGACAAAAAAAGCCAGCAACCTGTATATTGCACGCAGCCAAAATAAAGCCCGCGCCTTTATTTTTAACGCCATAGCACCAAACGGCTATAACGGTAAAATCTACCTATTAATCGGTGTTTATACCGACGGATCAATCGCCGGCGTACGCGTTGTTAAACATCAGGAAACACCGGGGCTGGGAGACAGCATTGAAGAAAAGCGCAGCGACTGGATTCTTGGCTTCGACCAGCAGTCACTCAACAGTCTGAATGACAGTCAATGGAAAGTAAAAAGAGATGGCGGCCAGTTCGATCAGTTCACCGGTGCAACCATCACCCCGCGTGCGGTGGTAAATGCCGTACACCATTGCCTGTTATATTTTAAACAACATCAGGCTGATTTATTAAAAGCCGCTGAGCCACAACCTGACTCAGCCAACAGCAAGGAATAAAACATGTCTGCCGATTATCAAAAAATCAGTCAGGACGGTTTATGGACCAACAATGTTGCGCTGGTACAATTGCTGGGCCTGTGTCCATTACTCGCTGTCACCGGTACCTTTATCAATGGTCTCGGCTTAGGGCTTGCAACCTTATTAACGCTTGTTCTTTCTAACGCCAGTGTGTCGGCTATCCGTCACTGGGTCAGACCGGAAATTCGTATTCCTGTTTTTGTTCTGATCATCGCTTCAATAGTGACTATCATAGAAATGCTGATGCACGCGTGGGTACCTGGCTTATACAACATACTGGGAATTTTCATCCCGTTAATTGTCACCAACTGTTCCATCATTGCACGCGCTGAAGCCTTTGCGGCAAAAAAC
>JAOULC010000089.1 GCA_029882215.1 Gammaproteobacteria bacterium
CTATCGGCTGCAATCGCAGGAATTTAATGGCGCATGGCAAGACAGGCATATACTGGTGACAGGTCTTAGCTTTTTCTCTTTTCAATAAATAGAGTAACAAATTTAAATCTTATGCCAATAGTCTCTGTTTTGGTCTTTCTGATTGCGCCTGAGTAACTTACTTACAAGCATCGTTGAAACTATCTACCTAAGGCAACACTTCGTTAAAGGTGACGGTGCGATTATTATTTAACCAAGCAGATGCATTGATCATTATTTAATCCCTCCGTCACCTTTTATTATCAAAATCTATAACCATCAGACACAAGCTAGCTTAATTAGATTTATCAATTACGTGATTGAAAATTTCCATTTCGAATAAAAAAGATTCGAAATGATAATGGTCATGAGTTCCAGACAAAGTTTCATTGGCAAGTAGCAGGCTTAGGGATGATACATGCTTACATCAAACCTGGATCACCAAGATTAAATGGAAAAGTTGAACGTTCTCACTTAACAGATAAACGTGAGTTTTATCAGATGCTGGATTACAAAGGTGACGTCAATTTACACAAAAAATTATCTCAATGCTAAGACTATTATCATTTTCTCAGACCGCACTCTGCACATATCGGAAAAACACTTTATGAAAAACTTAAACAACGTATGCAGAATAATTTTAATTTAAAAAATAAAAAAATAGGTGACTGCATTGCACAGCCACCTATCATGTTAGAACAGGGCTATTGTCTATTAATCCGTTAATCGTACCATTGCACCAAGCTCACGTTTAATGGTTGTTGCCGTCGTCGCATTAACATTGTCCGGATTGTAGTAGGTTAGCGTATCACCACTTCGTGAGATAAACATTTCCATCGATCCACCGCCACCACCTGCAGATGTGTCGGTAATACGGACGATATCAACAGCTCTGGCTGCACCACCGACACCTGCACTACACGGTGTCGCCGTGGTTGCGATACGGCTATAGCCTGAAGCAGAGCCGGCATCGGGTTCTACGCCCAGGCAGATTGTATCGATTGTCCAGTTGAAGTTTGCGCCACTTGATGTCACAACACCATCACTATTAACCTGTGCGGATGCAGCAACCTGACCTGTACCATCACTTTCCAGTACCACTTCACCGACCGAGCCGCCGAAATCAATATAGTCCGCACCACTGCTATCCCACATGCCAGCAAAATAATAAGTGCCGACCAGATCAGCTGTGCTAGTGGCACCAACATCCGCCAAGCTGGTTATCAACATATAGTTCAGGTAATGGGTATATATACCAGGGTCTTTTTCTTCCGAATCGTTAACGGCATCACCGATGGCAAGGATGGTCTCGCCATCTGGACTTGCCGCAAACCATTGACCATCCGCTCCCGTCATGTAACCTGCTCCATCGGTAAAACTGATGCCTAATGCGGCGACAGATGCTGTCAGATAATCATCACGGGCCTCGTTGGTAAAGACCGGGCTGGCTGTAGTAGGATTCTGAATGCTTATCTCACTGCGTAAGGTTGCCCCAAAGATATCGGTACCATCATTCGTCATCCAGCCAACATCGGCATAGTTAAACATGTTTAATGTTTCTTCATTACCGTTCTCTACCGTATCAACACCGGTCTCGAATCGATTGATTCCCATACCATACTGATTCCATGAAAAGTCCCCTGTTGGCAGCCCAACAGTACTACCGGGACTAACCTTTACAGCCATGGTGACATTAATACCCTCAATGACTTCAGCTAGATATAAAAACTCGAAGTCACGACTTAAGGCACCAACCACTGGGCCAGAAGGTGTTTGAAACGTCACTCGATTATTTGAATCAATTTCATATTGAATGGTAGCCATAGGCACAGAAAGATCCGTCGATGAAGCCGGACTAAAGTGATTATAAGGATCAGAAACACCCGCATCCGGTACCAGCATATGCTTATGCACACCTTCTTCACGCCAGAGGCTTACTTGACCTTCGCCAATATTATTGGGTGCTGTGAAGCTTGCCTTGCCACCGTAGCGAAATTCGCGGTAGCTATTGCTGCGTATTTGCGCTCGATACGCGGCAGCATCCGATCCATGCAGCAGGCTGTAATAAATCGATGCACCGCCTGCTGTGTATCCCGGTGTGATCTGTGTTCCTGCGACAACCGTTACACCTGCTGGCGGGTAGTCTGCAGCGATCGTGCCTGGTAAATAGTCTGTGACTGCTATCAGGCGTGTTGTTGCTTGCAGCTTGTAACTGCCGTACCAATAATCACCACCCGTAAAAGCTGCCGTAGTGGTCTCGATATGACTGGAGATTGCAAAGCCTGGTGGCTCGATTGAAATGTTACTGCTTGTATCACAACTAAGGGTATCTGCCGTCTGAAACTGCATGGTCACGTTTGTGCTCTTACCAGCGAGCACGTCGAGCGTGGATAACATCAAATAGGGATGATCATCCGAACCATTGGCATACCAGCCTGTACCACCCGGTTTCACTGCATCACCGGTCGCAAAAGCGACTGTAATTTGATCGGAAGGCGTTAAAGAACTGTTAATTTTAAATGCCTGAGCTGACGCTGTAGAAGTACCCGTACATGCCGTATTTGAACCCGAGAAGGTTCCACCGTTAGCCATGGTAAAACGGAAGGTATTATAACTGCCAGGAGTAATAGCTGGGTTGCTACCAAATGCACCATCACCACTAATCAAATCAACCGAAACGCCAGCAGCATCATCCAGTATTGCCGTGCAGGCTGTATCCTGACATATCTCCGTTTTATAAACGGTGACATTAAATGCCGTTGGGTTTGCGGCAATGGACGTTTTAGCTGCCAATAAAGATGACATAAACATCATCACTAACCATAATCTTTTGTTTTTCATTTTCATTCCCCGATCTTTCTCACTACAAGAATTACTGATTTGAAGTTGCTTTGATAGAAACCGAGCCCGTTGTGGTTTGCGGTGATGAACTACTACTCGATCCACAAGCTATCAAGGTTATTGATAGCATTGCCAGAATAGCAATACTGAGTAATTTCTTCACTGTCATGACATTTCTCCCCATTATTTCAATAGGAAATCATTTTGATTTATAAATATGTAAAAATATATGACGCTTGACGCAGCTTATTGACAATTAACGCAACCATGATATGGTTTTTATAAGGGAAATAGAAAACACAGGCGGTGTAGACGTATAGGGAGTAATAACTTCTTTTCATGGAATTGATTAAATTTTTCTCTAGCGAGAAAATACGCTGTAGCCACATAAAAATGAAATTATTTGACAGCATTATTATTGCCAAGTTGATTTTGGACACCGCAAAATCACTTGGTGCGCAGATCGACGACCTTGAACCCAGAATAACGATGTTAGACGGGAATCAAAATGATCTCATCAAGACAGTCCCCTACGATCTGATAAAAGATTTGTTATGCGAATCTATACAAAGAACACAGTCAGACAATTTCTGGCTGGATATGACAAAAAATCTCGACATGAAAGCCATGTTTGGGGTTCTGGCCTACTCGACTTGCACCGCAGCTAGCTTGAAAGATGCCATTAATTTTGGCTATGACGTCCTTCATAAAACCTCAAATGTACTTTCAATAAAAGTTACCTGTAATAATGATGAGTGCACGTTCACTATTTATCCGTTCAGCACAGATGAAGAAACAAGTACCTTTATTGATTTTCATATGGCCAATTTCACAAAACTTAATCGCCTTGAAATCGATAAAAATTTCCGCCCTATTCGACTCGAACTGCAACATGCCACTCCGAATGATATCGATACATATAATAAATGGTTTAATTGCCCGGTATTATTTAATCAAAAGAACAACGCGTTGATTTTTAGTGCTGACATTATCAACGCACCATTGAACAACTCTGACCCGGTGCTTAATAGTGTGCTCAAGCCTTACAGTGACAGCATTTTAAAATTAACAAAAGAAAATCATACGGTAGCTGATCAGGTAAGCATCGCCATCACACACCTTTTGCCCCTTAAGAAACATACAATAGATAATGTATCCAGGCTTGTTGGCATACCAACTCGAAGCTTGCAGAACGAGCTGCAAAAAGAGGAAAAAAGTTTTCAGCACATTTTAGATAATACAAGAATGGAATATGCTTTAAACATGCTTAAAGCATCTAACGTAAAACTAAGCTCAGTAGCTGAGGAATTAGGTTTTAGTGATGTTTCAAGTTTCTCCAGAGCATTTAAGCGCTGGACGGGAAAATCTCCGAGCCAATATTAAGATGATAATCCTAAAGCTCAGTACATTGCTGTAACCCGGCTGGTTTGCGAAAAAAATCGAGTAAGGAACCATCAGGGGACAGACCACGTTTAATTAGAGGAACCATCAGGGGACAGACCACGTTTAATTAGTATCGTCTAGCTCCTTTTGACGACCTGGCTTACCTTTAGACACACGACACCCTTGCGCCTTCTTTATTTGTTGCTAAAAACGACTGTTACCTTGTGCATAGTTGCCATTGGTCGCTGCCCTTATCTTATTATCAAGATCACCATCTATATGCGCTTTAAATTGCAAAAAGGTGCCGGAGGGATTATTTATTAATCAATGCTTTTTTAGGTCTACCTCTAGCTGCCTGCCCTGGTTTTATATCATATGTATCTTCAATTTCTTTTCTGAATCGATCATCACTAACTGGCTGGCAATACTCACTTACACCCTCAATGAAATGTATATCTTGTTCTGATAACTGGTGCTTAAAGAGTTCTCTGTAGGCATAGCACCATTCTGAACTATTTGCTCCTGCGTTTAAGCTGTGGTATTGCGCTGCGCAGCTAGCCGTCCCACACGAGCACCTTGTATGGATAATAACTCCCTCATTGGGTAAAGTGAGGCCCAAGCTTTAGCAGCA
>JAOULC010000050.1 GCA_029882215.1 Gammaproteobacteria bacterium
CTTTTATGGTAGCTGCTGACATCCGTGTCACTATAGACAGTGCTGTGATTTATACCTCGATGATTGAACCGTGTGTGTCAGCGCTGTCATCAGTCATCAGGTATAAATATTGCTCCATAATATCGTCCGGCTTTTTAATCGTGTTCGGGTCTTCACCCGGATAGGCGCGCATATAGAGTTTGGTGCGTACTTTGTCTGGTTTGATACCGTTGACGCGAACCGGGCTGCTTATAGTATCGAGTTCATCAGAGAGAATTTTCATAAAGCTGCTCAGGCCAGCCTTTGAAACACCGTAAGCACCCCAGTAGGCAGAATCTTTTTCATCCAGGGTAAAAACAATGGATGCGGATTCAGATTTATTCAGTAGAGGCAGCAAGTGATGCGTTAACAGGAAAGGCGCGTTCAGGTTAATCTGCATGACTTTAAACCAGGTTTCAATTTCATACTGTGCAACAGGTGCTGAATGTCCCAGCCAGCCGGCGTTAATTAACAAGCCATCCAGTTTGCCAAATTCATTTTCAAGTAGTGTGGCGAGGTTTTTATAATCTTGCGGTATAGCGGTTTCAAAATCGATAGCCAGTACAGCCGCTTGTGCGCCGCCAGTCTCTTCAATTTCATCATACACAGCATTTAAACTTTTCTCGTTTTTTCCACAAAGAATAACGCTGGCACCATGTGCAGCATAAGCTTTGGCAGCGGCTTTTCCAATGCCATCACCGGCACCGGTTACAAGAATGATTTTATTATGTAATGCAGATGGATCAGCTGAGTAGGTCATGTAAGAACTTCTTAGATTGTAGGGTCAGTATTTTGTCGATTAAGGTAGTTTACCACTTCTTCAGCACTGGCTTTAGCATTACGGATACTGGTTTCTAATGTGGCAGGTAAAAAGAGCTTGTCAGTGGCTAAATAATCTCCGGATAAAAACAGATTGTCCAGCGGTGTTGCGGATCCGGGACGGTGCTGATTGGCTTCGGGAGTGCACAAGAAAGTGGCGCGTTTTTCACGTATCACCCAGCTGGCAGAGGGTTTTGGCCAGTGCGGGAAGACCACTGCCAGCTCATTTCTGATGGTCAGGCAAAGGTCTTTATTCTCCACTTCACGGTGACTGTCACTGCAACTGATGACGACAGCAATCATACCGGGCTGATCGGCAACACTGCGGTCAAATACCCACTCAGAAAGCGAACCTGTCAGGCCGATGATTTTTTCAGGAATCTGACAGTGATCGTTATATCGTAAATAGACTGTGGTAATGGATTCATAGCGAAACTGGTCAAGATTATGACAGAGCTCATTACAGTCTTCAGCGGGTTTTAGTAACTGGCTGGTAATATGTGCTGGTGTTGCCAGCACTACGGCTGATGCGGCAAAAGTTTTATCGGCTGTAACAATATGGGTGACTGTATTGTTGTCAAGTTGTAACGAGGTAGCTTTTGTCTGGTTTAAAACCTTGGCCTGCTTTTTAGCTAGATAAATGCTGGCGGGCAGCGGTAAAACGCTGCCAAGGTTGACCGCCGGAATGAGCAGGTCCGTACTGCCTTGTTCGCCATTAAACGTTTCATTGAGTACGTTTTGAAAACTCATAGCAGAAGCCGAGCCAGCTGATGTATTCATTGCTGCCAGACACAAAGCATTTAAAAAAAGTATATAGTTAGTCGGCAGGTCGGCATCTTTTAACCATTCGGTTACACTGACATCTTTATCTTCAGGGACGGGTGTTTTGAGTAATTTATCAAAGCGGTAAAGTACGATTAATTTTTCTTTAAAGCGCAGTCCCTTAGAAAACAATAAGCCAAACAACAGGTTATAGGGTTTGGCCATTGCAGGTAGTTTTAAATCGAGAATGGTATGTAAATACTTTGCATTAAGCAGTTTCAGGTGCTGCTGACTGCGAAAAAAAACATCATCTTCTTTAATGCCGATGCGCCGAAGCAGGTCTAACATTTCGCTATAAGCACCTAACATCAGGTGCTGACCGTTATCCAGAATCTGAGTGCGGCTGGTCGACTTTCGTGCCCGCCCGCCGAGTTGTTTGGCAGATTCAATTAAAGTAACCGGTATGTTTTGTTCAGCAAGATAACAGGCAGTCGCAAGGCCGGACCAGCCTCCACCAACAATAACTACCGGTTTTTCAGGTATTTTATGAATTTTATTTTGCATGCAGTTTTTTATAGTTTTTATGGTGTGTTTTTTCCTTGCGGATGGTTCTCCAGGCAAGCCATAGTTTTCTCAGCGGTGTGAGCTTTATCTGATGTTCTAAAACGCGGAATCCGTCAAGCTCAATTTCATCAAGCAAACTTTCATATATCGTTTTCATGATGATGCCACTGCGCTGGTTAAAGCGGTCTTCCTCTGGCAGTTTTTCCAGAGCCTGCCGGTAATAATTTCTGGCCCTGTCGGCCTGAAACTTAAACAGTTTTTTAATATTGTCCGGTGTTTGCGCTTGCAGAAAATCTTCGGGCTTAACAGCAAACTGCTCTAATTCATTCTGCGGGATATAAACTCTGTGACGCTGCGCATCTTCGCGCACATCACGCAGGATGTTGGTTAACTGCAGTGCCATACCGAGGTCGTGTGCATATTGCTGAGTTTGCGGGTTAGTGTAACCAAAAATCTCGATTGTCAGCAAACCAACGGCGCTGGCAGCGCGGTAGCAATAGTCAGATAAATCTTTGAAACTCTGGTAGTGATTAAAATCCAGGTCCATCTGCATACCATCAATGATGTCGTTGAAATATTTTTCTTCAAAACTAAAATGACCTAACTGGGGCTTTAACGCCAGTGTTACCGGGTGCTGTGGCTGGCCATGAAAAAGGCGCTGAATTTCTTCGCGCCACCAGCTAAGCTTTACTCGGGCTACCTGCTGCTCAGTAATTTCATCCACCACGTCATCTACTTCACGACAGAATGCATACAATGCCATGATGGCTTTGCGCTTTTGTTCTGGGAGTAACAGGAAACTGTAATAGAAGCTGGAACCGCTTTTTGCAGTTTTTTCCTGGCAATATTGATCGGGTGTCATTTATTATCTTATAAGCTGTTATTTAAAGTGAATGATACTATGCCTTTAGCAGGCTGGCGAGTTTGATCGCTATCGCAGTTGATTATTTTTTGCGCACTGCTTTCCAGATAATCCAGACATAGTCCGTGATTCCGAGGCGAGGGCGACTGAATACATCATCCAGCTGTTTTAGTTTGCTCAGTACTCTTGAGCCGGCAGCTATGATCAGGCGGATCTCAAAACCGGCACGTCCGCTCAGTCTTTTACCCAGCCAGCCGCCCGCGCGCATTAGTTGTTCCGCCCGCTTATATTCATATTGCATCAGCTTTTGCATGTTGCTGTCGTTTTTCCCCTCGGCAAAATGCTGTTCTGTTACGGCAAATTTTTCCATGTCATCGAGCGGAATATAAATGCGCTGCATCTCATGATAATCCTGTGACAGATCCTGATAAAAGTTGATCAGTTGCAGTGAGCTGCATATACCATCGGATAGCGCCAGATTCTTTTCATCAGCCTGGGCAAACAAATGCAGCATTAAACGGCCGACAGGGTTGGCAGAACGACGACAGTAATTCATCAGCTCGCCAAAATTCTGGTAACGTTTTTTGACCACATCCTGTTTGAAGGCTGAGGTAAGATCAAAAAATAATTCAGTCGGGATCTGAAACCGTTTGATCACATCAGCCAGTGCCAGATACAAAAAATCATCAGGCAGATTGCCGGCTATGGTTTGTTGCAGTTCATTTTCCATCTGAGTGAGCTGTGCCAGACGTTGCTCGTTACCTGCATCGCCCTCATCCGCCAGGTCGTCTGCACGCCTGGCAAAGACATAAACAACCGCTACCGCGGCGCGGATCTTTGCTGGCAGTATAAAAGAGGCGACCGGAAAATTTTCGTAGTGTTGTCTGGCAATCTGCTGGCACTGGCGATAAGCCAGCTTAAGTTCTGAGGGCATAGATAAAAAATCTGATTACAGTTTAGGGGCTTTTATAGCCGCCTGTAGATGTTGCTTGATATCATTGCTCAGGTGCCGGCTATAAATATCCAGCAAAGCGGATTCAAGTGCATAAAGGGTGTTTAGGTTTACATTGAAACCCTGATGTTTAAGCATCAGGTAGCTGTCCACCGCGCCGGTCTTCTCAAGTTCATCCTTGCTATGAATAGCGATTCTTGCCAGCATTTCCGTGCTTTTAGGCCCCAGGTTTTTCATTTCACTGATTTTCATATCGAACCTCGAATAACGCAGTTCAGCACACTTGCGCATAGTATAATTGATTAATGAAACAAATACAGTTGTCTAGAAAACAGCGTGATACGCTATGAAAAAAATACCAGAACGCCGCATCAAAAACATTGCAAACGCCCAGATAGACTGGCGTGAGCAGACACCTGTCAGCTGTCATTATGACGATATCTATTATTCCACAGAAGATGGTGTCGCAGAGACCGACTATGTTTTTCTAAAGCAGAATAATTTACCGGCAGCCTGGTTAAATCAGCAGAACTTTAGCATTCTGGAAACAGGCTTTGGCAGCGGTTTGAATTTTTATTGCACGCTGGACTTGTGGTTTAAGACAGCTGATGAGAATGCCTGTCTGACGTATATATCGGTGGAAAAATACCCGCTGACAATAAATGACATGCAAAAGCAGCTGCAGATATGGCCGCAATATCGTGATTTTATTCAGCAGGTGGTTGATGTTTACCCGCCGATGCTCAGTGGTTTTCACAGCTGCTCATTATTTAGCGGCAGGATTAAGTTGTTATTATTATTCGGTGATGCCAGTGAGCAGTTTTCCGGGCTGATGGCGTCAGCAGATGCATGTTTTCTGGACGGCTTTGCACCCTCTAAAAATAAATCGATGTGGACGGACGATCTGTTCAGACAGTTACCACGGCTAATGAAACCAGCGGCTACGATCAGCACATTTACCGCAGCAGGTGATGTACGGCGCGGCTTACAACAGGCTGGCTTTGAAATGAAAAAAACGCCGGCATTCGGTACAAAGCGCCATATGTTAACCGGTGTATTGCAACAGGTCGCACCAGTTCAGTTACTTAAACCATGGTTTCAATACCCGCGTTTTAAACCGCAAAGCAAACAGGCTGTTGTCATTGGTGCCGGTATTGCCGGGCTATTAAGCGCTATAGCCCTGCTGGAAAATGGCTGGCAAGTGACCGTGCTGGAACAGTCGGATTCGGTTGCAAGCGGGGCTTCGGGTAATCTGGCCGGTGTGGTGATGCCACGGCTTGATAAACAGCAAAACACGGATAGCCGGTTTTATTGGCAGGCTTTTTTTCTTGCGCTGCGGAGAATAAAGCAGTTTGACAGTGCAGGCATCGCTACTGGTTGGCAGCAAAGCGGTGTGCTACAAATGGCAGAGGATACGCCATCTTATTTAGCCGACTGGCCAGAAGGTCTGATCTCTCAGCTGACACCGGCGCAGGCAAAACAATTCGCCGGGGTAGAGATTAGTGGCGATGCGCTATGGCTGGAGCAGGCGGGCTTTATTACACCGCAGGCACTGTGTGAAAACCTGTGTAAACACTACCGGCAACAGATTAAATTTGTTTTTGATACCGAAGTAAGTGCTTTGCAGAAACAGGCGACAGGCTGGCAGCTGCAAACGAATGATGGCGATTTTAGTGCTGCAGCGGTGGTTATTTGTAATGCTGAAAAGGCCTCCCAGTTTGCACAAACTAAGAAGCTGATGCTACAACCTGTCAGAGGGCAGGTCAGTTATCTGCAGTCAGCACTGGCGGGTAAATTAAAAACGGTTATCTGTGATAAAGGCTATGGGATTCCTGTTGATGGGCAGCAGCTTCTGATCGGTGCTAGCTTTAAACGCGGTGACAGCGGCAGGGAGATCAGTGCGGAAGATCATTTACTTAACTTACAACAGTTTAATAACAGTCTGGCGCAAAGCGAGCACTTGAGTAAAGACGGGTGTATTGAAACTGAGGCAGGTAACAGCCCAGCTACTGTCTCAAATACCGGCCCGGACAGTGGCAGGGCATCGACCCGGGCGATGACGGCTGACCGCTTGCCACTGGTTGGTGCTGTGCCGGATATGGCTTGTTATCAAAAAGACTATGCTGAGCTATCCAGAGGTAAACCCGCATCCGGCTATCCTGCAGCTAGTTATCATAACGGACTGTTTATTAATGCCGGGCATGGCTCCAGAGGGCTGACAACCGGTTTTTTATCGGCAGAAATTATTGCCGCATTGGTCTCAGATCAGGCATTGCCGGTTGATGCAGAGACTCTATGCAGGCTGCATCCGGGACGGTTTGAAATAAAAAGACTACAATCTGGTAAACATTCATAAAAATGAAAGAATAGTATTATTAAATACTAATATAACAATAACTAGGTTAATATTTGCTAATGAATCCTGATTTACAACGACAAATAGATCGTCAGCGAGATGCGCTGATCGGCATGATCAGTACGCCGCTGGAAGAGCTGGCCAGAGAGTGTTCAACCGTTTGGCCTGACAGGAAGCTGCTCAATCAGTTACTGATGACGTTTATCAATGAACTGCCTTATGCCAAGTATTTGTATGTGATGGATACCAATGGTCTGCAGATATGTGATAACGCCAGCCATGAAGGTCTGCTCACCGATCATTATGCTCGTGACCGCTCTAAACGGCCGTACATGAATGAAGTGGTTCCGGCTTACGGTTGTTTACTATCTGAATCGTATATCAGTCTGGCTGCACGCCGGCCTTCGATCACGGCGGTGCAGAGAATTGGTGCTGAGGGGCAAACATTAGGTTTTATCGGTGTGGATTTCGATTTACGTGATCTGCCTTTAACACGTGAGCTTTATGCCGAGCCGACGACCTGGCAACAAATTAAAGGTGACCCGGCAATACGCGGCAGTTTGTTTTCGCAAACGCGTGTTGATAGCAGGCTGGATAAGCATATCGATGATATTATCGCGCTGATGCTGGAGTTGATTACCGAGCATGGTGTTTTTCACGGTAAAATTCACTTTTCATCCAGCCGTGCAACGGTGTGGCTGGTGGAAGACCCGTTTCGCTACCGCCTGCTGGACTATAAAACACTGATGGATCCGGATATCTGTTTTGCCTATCCGGTTTGTAAATATCCGCAAGATGCGATTGTAGAAGAAGATAAAATAGAAGCGATTTTTAAAACCATGAAAGCGTTACGCTATGCAGATGAAAATATTTATCTGCGCTCCGGATCATTAAATATTTTCAATGGCATGGTTGGTTTAACATTCTCATGTGATGGTTCTCATTATATTCCGTATAATGAATTTCTAGAAAAGGATTTGGCCTTTTGGTTTGGACAATAATGGATAGTGGTAAGTTAAAGTGATTATTTGATGTCTGAATATAAAACAACCAGTGAATGTTTAGAGTTAATCTGCAAACAGGGCTGCACAGTGGTCAGAGATGTCATTGTCAGTCTCGAACAGAAGAACAAAGTTGACGGTCTCGATCAGCTGAATGATGAGCAGAAACAACAGCTGCTAAGCGAGCTTAAAACGGTTATGTCGGTATATGATGAGTCAGACAAGTCATAATTAAAACTCCAGCGTAAGGACCCTCTTTTGATTATTAAAAGTGCTTTCAAACCTGCTGTCGGTTTCTCGCATTTTCATTTACAAACACTTTTACCCACCATCTTACATAAAAAGAATCATAAAAAATATCACTGGCAGGAACTGAGTTTGCCAGACGGTGACTTTGTGGATTTATGCTGGAATAAGCAACCGGATTTCAATGATACGCGGCCGATAGTGGTGGTCTTTCATGGTCTCGAAGGTTCAATCAATTCACCCTATGCTCAGCATATTATGCAAGCGCTGGAGGAGAAAAACTGGAACGCTGTTTTAATGCATTTCAGGGGCTGCTCAGGGCGCGCAAATAAATTAGCCAGAGCCTATCACAGTGGTGAAACAGAAGACGCCAAATATCTTATTCAATATCTGCAGCAGCACTATACTGGTGCGCCTATTGCTGCAGTCGGTTACTCATTAGGTGGCAATATGCTGCTTAAATTACAGGCGGAGTATGCAGAGGACTCACCCTTAAAGGCAGCTGTTTCCGTCTGCGCACCGATTCAGCTGGATAAATGTGCAGACAGGATAGATAAAGGTTTTTCCCGTGTTTACCAGAAACACTTAATGAAAAGACTGGTCAGAAATGTACTTAGAAAATATGACCAGCATGATTTTATATCGCTGGCTGATTTGTCAAAAGACAAAGCAAAATCATTAAAAACCTTCTGGCAGTTTGATGATGCTTTCACGGCACGGGTACACGGCTTTGGTTCGGCCGAAAATTATTATAAACAATCCAGCGCCAGACAATACCTGCAATACATTACACAGCCGACACTGGCCATTCAGAGCATTGATGATCCGTTCATGACAGCGGATGTGATCCCTGAGGAAAAAGAGCTGGGAAGCGGGGTAACACTTGAAGTCAGCCACTATGGTGGTCATGTGGGTTTTGTTAGCGGCTCGGTTTTCAGACCAAAATATTGGTTACCAGAAAGAATTTGTGAATACCTTTCAGGTTACTTAAAGTCGTGAGTCCAAAGTCAAAAGATTTTAGACTTTAGATTCTAGACTCACGATTTTAATCGTGCTTAGGCCAGGCAGAGGCATCAATGGTTTCCTGATAACCGTGCCAGGTGGCATGACCTATCAGCGGTAATAAAACAACCAGACCCAGTAAGCCGGTTAAAAAGCTCAGCGCAATGGTTAACACAATTAAAAAAGCCCAGAACAGCATCACCGCTTTATTATTTAGCACGGCGTTAAAACTACTGATCCCTGCCGTGATCATATCGACTTTTCTGTCCATAATCATCGGCAGCGAAAAAGCACTGATACAAAATATAAAGGAAGCGAAGATAGTACCGACAACACCCATGATGGCTAAAAATAAAATTAAATCATCCCAGTTAGGGTCAGCATCAATCGGAAAGAAAACGTGAATAATGGAAGTGGCTCTGGCCCAGATCAGTAAAACAATTAATAACAGAACAGCAAAAAAACCTTCATTACCAAGATGACGCTTTCCTTCACGGATGCAGTAGCCAAGAACAGGTTTCAGTCCGACCTGAATCTGGCAGCTAATCGAATAAAGTCCGATGGCTAAAATTGGCCCGAGAAATATAAAGCCGGATAAAAGACTCATCAGCATATAAAAACTGCCAAACTCATAAGCAATAAAGCCAATAAGATAGCTAAATACCAGCATTAAAAAACCATAGGTCAGACTGGGTTTGGGAGCCGTTTTGATATCCTGCCAGCCTAACTTAAGCCAGCGGACAGGTGCGTCCATTGTTAACTGATGACAGGGTGCAACAAAAGGCGGTTCAGAAATCTCTAGAGTTGTTTTTGGTTTATTATAATTATCCATTTTTCTTCCGATTAATTAACCTCGTATATTAACTCGGTAAGGTTAGATCTTTAGTTTGTATTAAGCAATACACATATAAGTATATAACCTAATTCTAATTTATTAGGAATGTGATCAAAGTCTTGTTTTCGGTTTTATTAAAACTATTAATTTTATTAATAGTTTATTATAATCCTTACATATTACGCTGTATTTAACTAAATCAGGGATGATCGTTGCGGGATTTGATATAGAAAGCTATTCCGTAATAGCATATTATTTTACTTTTTAAAATAATTGAAATTGTTGGGTTGTATGTAATTTTTAAATTAATAAGGGCTTTCTAGTATTACTGGCTGGTTCTTAGTTAATAGTATTAAAGCATTTAGTTAATACTATTAAAGATTTTAAAAATGAATGAATTTAACGATGGAGCGTAACGATTAGTCATCATCGTAGGTTTGCTATTCTGCCTTCAGAATGACTACATAAGTGAATTTTTTAAACTGATTTAAGGAACTGCTTCATGAGTAATGATGAAAAAAAAGAATCAATAAATGCAGAAGATATTGAAACTAAAGATGTCAATCGTCGCAAGTTTTTAATGGGGTCGGCAGGTACGGTAATAGCAACGGCAGCGGCAGCCGCTGCTTTAACCGGTTGTTCACCATCTGATTCATGTGATGCAGACTATGGTAATACTGCTGCAACATGGGATACGGATCCTTATAATACAGTAGCAACTTACGATACTGATTCCGGTAATGCGTGTGACTCTGATTGATTAATTTTATAAACTAATAAATTAAATATGGTTTGTTTTGAATGAATTTCTTTGAAGAGCTAATTAAGCCGCTTAGTATCGATGATTTTAAATCGTCATACTATGAGAAAAAACATGTGCATATTAAATCAGAAAATGCTGCTCGCTTTTCTCATTTAATTTCTTTCGAAAAGTTAGACGAAATGGTCGGTGTGCATGGTTTAACGGCTCCAGATATCACTGTTGTAAATTCTAAAGATGACGTCTCTAAATCTGACTATTTATGGAAACAGGATCTGGTTGATCCCGTTAAAGTAGCTGGTTTGTTTGCAGACGGCGCGACAATTATATTCAATGCGCTACAGGATCGTTTTGAACCTTTAAGACTGTTGTGTTCAGGAATAACTGAAGACCTTCAGCTAAGGGCTCAGACCAATATCTACCTTACTCCCCCCAATTCACAAGGATTCAATACTCACTGGGATACCCATGATGTTTTTGTAATACAGGTTGAGGGTAGTAAAGATTGGAAAATTTATAAAGAAGCACTGCCTCTGCCTTTAGAGCAGCCTAATTATAAATTTGAAAAAGATTGTGTTGATGCATTAAATGTTATTGATGAATTTGTTTTAGAACAGGGAGATATACTTTATATACCACGTGGCGTTATGCATTCTGCTAGCGCATCAAATGAAAAGTCACTTCATGTTACATTGGGTATAACGCCTTATACATGGAAAAGCTTTTTCCTTGATTATATAGAATTGATATCTGATAAAGAAGCTGATTGGCGTTCGTCAGTATCCTTACTAGCATCTGATCGTGAATCTGTAAAAAGTGGTTTTGAAAGTAAGTTGAAACAACTTCAGGGGTTTGCGGATATAGAGGCAGTAATAAACAGGCATGTGAGCAGCGTTCATCAGTACTATCGACCTAGAACGGCTAATTTATTAAATCAGTCACTGGAGAGTATTGTTTTAGAGAAGACGGATATTATTATGCCGCACCGGCATAATACTATTGAGATAACAAAATCTGAAGACAATAAAGTCCATGTAAGCTCGGGCGCAAGGGAAATAATATTTCCTGGTGCTGCTAAAAAGACGATTGATCTGATTTTCGAAAGAAATAATCAGAAGATTGGCGAGTTTAATGATGATATAGATTGGGATAGTCGAAAAGTAGTCATTACAAAGCTATTAAAAGAAAGTCTAGTATTCAAAACACTTAATATATGAGGAATTTTTAATGAAAAGACGTATGATAATACAGGGTTTGCTTGGTTTATTTACTACTTCTGTCGCTGGTACTGCATTAGCGCAGCTTAAACCTATAGGTACTAAGAAAAATATAAAGTCTGGTCTGGAAGCTGGTCGTGGTTTATCACCGGCGCAAGTACTGGCCAATACGCGACTGAGCCTGGGTCTTCAGAATGCTGCGGATATATCAGATGCGGTATCCAGCAAAATGCGCGTTGCAGATGAACTGGTACAGGGTCTATCAGATAGTGAATTAAGTGACAGACAAGAAGGTATAAAATTATATGCTTCTAATACTGTTCTAGAGTTAATGGGTACTGAGGCATATACTCATCAAAGCCAAGTTGATATGAAATTTATTCTTATACCAGCGGCTGGAGAAATTGAAAGTACAATAGCGGCGTTAAAGGATGGGTCAATTGATGTGGCAGCTGCTCAGCTTGCTATCAGATCTACTTTTGGTCGTTTCCTTGATGGTCTTGAGCAGGTGCCTGCTAACTAAGTCGATTTCGCTAAGCTGATTTTGATTTAGTTTTATGATGCTTTTTTTAACCTAATAATTTCTGCAAGTTGCGGTAATTATTAGGTTTTAAAGGTGTTATCAAAGAACGCCGCTCATCTCGTTTATTAACTATGGTGTCAGCTATATTGTCAATAATGAGGTGGCGGCGGTTCTTCTACCGTATCTCCTGCTTGAGTCATTTGTTTTCCAATCCCTTTAATATATTCCTGCATTAGTTCTATACGCCTGGTTAAATCGTTGATCTGTTTTTGCTGCTCAAAAGCAGTGGTGTTCAGGCTTTCTATGTGCGACTCGGCATGCATGAGTTTGATTTCCAAATCGGTAATTCTGTCATCCATTGTTTAAGCCTTTTTATCAGTGTGATCGATATAAACTTTGGTGGCTGCAATAACACCGGCCGGTATGGCGATAAAGTTTATAAACGGAATGGTGGTTAGAATAAAAAGACCGCTGCCTAAACCCAGCGTCATGGCTTTTTGCCGGTGTGCGGTTTGTTTCACTTCAGGAAAGCGCAGATTGTTGTTGCCCATCGGGTAATCAAGGTATTCCAGTGACAGCATCCAGACCGCAAAAAGTACCCATAAGAACGGTGATATCAGGTTGATCACGGGTATGAAGGTAGCAATCAGTAACGGAATCAGCCAGAGGAGTATGTAGCTGATTTTTTTAAACTCTGCCGCGATGGTTCTGCTGATAAGCTGAGCGGTAGTCTCATGATTTTGTTTGTCTGTTTCGCCACGCAGTAGCTGTTCATACTTTTCTGCTAGCAGGCTATTAAACGGCGCGGCAATAATATTGGCAACAATGGTGAAGCTATAGAATACAACAATTAAAATGGTGACCGTGAACAGCGGAATAATCAGCCAGTTAAGCCAGTCTAACCAGCTCGGTAAAATGCTGTCCATCCAGCTACTGAACTGGCTGGTAACGTAATAGATGGTGACAGAAAACAGAGCGATATTAATCATCAGTGGCATAATGACATAACGCCGTAGCTCAGTTTTAAATAAAGTAAGCACAGATGTAAAGACGCTGAAAAAGCTGTTGCTAAAGCTACTAATCATTGCTCGGTTGTTCCTTATTGTTCATTTTTATAAAACCTTGTCTGGCCAATAAAGCACTGCCGTAACAGGCTTCGCTATGCTTGGCGCTGATGACCTGGCCGTGCAGTTGTTTGTCGCGATGTTGCATCCATTTTATATTTTTACTGCCTCCACCGACAGTGAATATTTTTTTAGCCAGCGGTGCGCCTTTTTGGGCTAACACCTCATAGCCTTTTTTCTCAATGGCGGTTAAGGCTTCGAGTATGGCTTGTAAAAATTCAACATCACTGTCAGGCCTTGGGCTCAGGCAGGCCGCTTTACCGGCATCGTTTTCAGGGAAGCGTTCGCCGGTTTTTGTTAAAGGGTAATAGTTTAACCCGGTGGACTGCTCAAAGTTAAGCTGCTGGCTCAGCTGCTGTAATGTAGCATCATCAAATAATGCCGTTAACACCGAGCCGCCTGCATTCGATGCACCACCGGCTAGCCAGGCATTATTAATGCTGTGGCTGTAAATGCCTTCTGAGGGCGAGTTAATGGCAACCGGGCTCAGTAGTTTTATTGCGATTGTGCTGCCAAGTGAAGTCACCGCGTCACCGATATCGCTGGCACCGGTGGCAAGAAAGCCTGCAATCGAGTCGGTGGTGCCGGCGACTATATAAACGCTGTTACTGATGCCAAAGCGACTTTTGTTGGCGGCGGTCAGTTTGCCAGTTAGCGTGCCGGGAGCGTAAACATCGGGCAGCATACCAGCGGGGATCGGTAATTTAGACAGCCACTCTGGCCAGTTCTGTGATTCTGGATCAAAACCGGTTTTTAAACCGTTATTGAAATCACTGACGTAATGCCCGCTCAGTTTGCCGGCAATGTAATCCGCCTGATGGCACATTTTTCTGCTGTCAGGAAATTGCTCTAACAGCCACAGTAGTTTACTTAAACCGGAACTTGCCGAACGCACTGCCGATGCCTCAGGCGGTGCAACTGAGTCGATGAGTCTGGCCTGTTCAGTTGCTCTGCCATCGTTATACATCAGTGCCGCTGCCAGTGGCTGATAATGTTCATCGGTGACCAGTACGGTAGAGGACGTGCCATCGACCGAAATGGCGACTAGTGACTGCGCGGCTGGGTGCTGGCAAAGCTCGGTTAAAACGCTTGTAACGGCCTGCCACCAGATAGCGGCGTCCTGTTCGACTCTCTGACCCTGTATGCTGGGTTGTGGAAAGGCGCGGCGGGCTTCCTGTAACAGGTTTTTATCGTCATCGATCAGGCAGGCTCGACAGCCAGAAGTGCCCAGATCAATGCCGATGAAGGTGTGTTGCACAATGCGCTCTGTTTACGGCAGTGTGACCACTTCCGGAACAGCCCAGTCAGGGTTTCTGTGCTCGGCGATAACCGTGGTATAAACGCCGCCACGGACATAAAACTCGGCTTTAACCCGCATGAAGTTAGGCTCGGTGACTTTAACCAGATCATCCAGAATGATGTTAGTTACCGCTTCGTGGAAAGCGCCTTCATCACGGTAAGACCACATGTACATTTTCAGGGCTTTTAATTCAACGCATTTTGCCGACGGCACGTATTCAATATGAATGGTTGCAAAATCTGGCTGGCCTGTTTTAGGGCAAAGGCAGGTAAACTCGGGAACATCAATACGGATGGTGTAATCACGTCCTGGATTAGGGTTATCGAAAGTTTCCAGATCTTTAGAAGGTTTAGTTGACATGACGGTCTCATTTGTACGGTAAAGCCGCCCATTATAGCATTTTCGGCGCCTACAAATAGTTTTCTTATTGTTGCTTGTGTGTGCAGGATGGTTTTTTCAGTAAAAAAATTATCAATATTATAAGTTACTGATTTTATAGGAATAAAAGCCTTTTCTAATATGATAAATAACTACATGCAAGTGCCAGCCTCGTATATAATATTGTGCTTTCGCGTCTGCCGGGTGGTCGATTAGCTGTCACGGGTGATTTTATGGGGCCGGCACGCGTATTCCATAGTATGTAGTTACTGATAATAAGAAATAACCTGTTTTGCTAAAAGACAGGTTGTGCGGGAAATTTGTATATATGCGTTTAAGTACAATTAAAATGGCAGGATTTAAATCCTTTGTTGATCCAACGACGATCCACCTGCCAAGTAATCTTGGAGCCATCGTCGGACCAAACGGCTGCGGTAAGTCCAATACCATCGACGCGGTTCGCTGGGTGATGGGTGAATCATCTGCCAAGCACTTACGTGGTGCATCTATGGATGATGTTATTTTCAGTGGTTCAGCCACCCGTAAGCCTGTCGGCATGGCCGCTGTTGAACTGATCTTCGATAACTCAGACCGCACCCTGGAAGGTGAGTTTGCCAGCTATAACGAAATATCGGTTAAACGCACATTAACCCGCGACGGCACCTCC
The DNA here is from genome assembly GCA_029882215.1 of Gammaproteobacteria bacterium. Lineage (GTDB taxonomy): Bacteria > Pseudomonadota > Gammaproteobacteria > SZUA-229 > SZUA-229 > JAUVDT01. The sequence continues at coordinate 15,387 of JAOULC010000050.1, forward strand.
AAATATTACCTTAACGGCACCCGTTGTCGTCGTCGTGATGTTGCCGACCTTTTCCTTGGTACCGGCTTAGGCCCGCGCAGTTATGCCATTATCGAGCAGGGCATGATTTCCCGCCTGATTGATGCCAAGCCGGAAGAACTCAGAATCTTCCTTGAAGAAGCCGCCGGTATTTCAAAATACAAAGAGCGCCGGCGTGAAACCGAAACCCGTATTCGTCATACCCGTGAAAATCTGGACCGCTTAAACGACCTGCGTGAAGAAATTGAAAAGCAACTGTCACATCTGCAAAGACAGGCGCGCACCGCCGAGCGCTATAAAGAATTTAAAGTTGAAGAGCGGCAGTTAAAAGCCGAGTTGCTGTATTTACGCTGGATGGATTTACAAATGGAAGTGCAGCAGCGTGAACAAACCATCAGGGAATACGAAACCAGCCTTGAAGCGGTGGTTGCTGACCAGCGTGCCACTGAAAGTGTGCTGGAAGAACAGCGTGAGCATCAGGTCGAAGCCAATGGCTCGTTAAATGAAGTGCAGGGCCGTTACTATGGACTGGGTGCTGATATTTCAAGACGAGAGCAGTCGATCCAGCACCAAAAAGAAATGCACCAGCGTCAGGTTCAGGAACTGCAAAGCCTTGAGCAGTCGTTAGCAGAAGCTGAAAACACTGTTAAGCAGGATCAGCAACAGCTGGAAATGGCCGGCTCACAGCTGGAAGAGCTGGAGCCTGAGCTGGAAATGCGCCGCGAGCAACAGGAAATTGATAATGCCGCCATGCAGGAAGCGGAAGATTCCATGCACACCTTGCAGAACGACTGGGAAGATTATAACCGCCGGTCAGCCGAGCCGGCTCAGGTTGCACAGGTAGAGCGTAACCGCATGGAGCAGCTGGAACGTCATATTCAGCAAATGCAAACCCGTTTACAGCGCATTGCCGAACAAAAGCAAAGTTTAAACAGTTCCGATTCTGAAATAAAACTGGCCGCTCTGAAAACAGAACTGACGGCGGTTGCCGCAGTTAAAGAAGAGCTGGCTATTAAACGTGAAAGCGTGATGGAAGAGCTGGGCCAGGTGCGTGAAACCAATGCTACCTTACAACAGCAACAGGATCAGGTGCGACGTGAGTTAAACGAGTCGCAAGGCAAACTGACATCACTGGAAGCGCTGCAAAAAGCCGCGCTGGGCAAGCAAGATACAAAAGTGGTCGACTGGCTGCAAGGTCAGCAATTATCCGCTAACTCGCGTCTGGTAGAGCACTTAAAAGTCGACGACGGCTGGGATGTCGCGGTAGAAACAGCGCTGGGCCACTATCTACAGGCCGTTTGTGTTGATCAGCTGGACTCGGTGAATCAGGTACTGGGCAGCTTTGAAAGCGGTCAGCTGAGCTTTATTGAAACCAGCGGGTCTCCGGCAGGCAATGCTTCTGCCGAATGGCTGGCATCTAAAGTCACGGCCGATATTGATCTGGCACCTTTACTCAGCAATATACGCATTGCCGATGACTTAAACAGCGCCATGTCACAGCGTGCCGGCTTAGCTGATGGCCAGTCCATCATCACTAAAGATGGCATCTGGTTAGGCAAAAACTGGCTGCGCGTGGCCAAAGACTCTGATGCTAAGTCCGGTATCGTCTCACGGGCAAAAGAAATTGAGTCGTTAATCGAAGAAGTAGCACTTCAGCAACAGCGACTGGAAACGGTAGGTGAGCAACTGGCTGCCGGGCGTGAACATCTACAACAAACCGAACAGCAGCGTGAACACCTGCAGGCCGAACAAAACCAGATTCACCAGCAGCATGCCGAACTACAGGCGCAAATTAACTCACGTGAAGCGCGTTTAGAGCAGGTAAAGAAAAGCGAAGAAAGTCTGTTAAATGAAGAGCAGGAAATTCATCAGCAGATGGAAGATGAAAACGCAGGCATCGAAGACGCCAGACGTAAGCGCAATGAAGCCGTCACCCAAATTGATGAGCTGGGTCGCGAGCATGAGCTGTTAAGCCAGCGTCGAGAACAAATTCAGAGCATATTGCAGGAAGGTCGTGAGAAAGCACGCACCAGTCGTGAGTCTGTGCATGAGCTGGCGATTAAAATTGAAGGCCTGCGCACATCCAGTCGCAACCTGCAGCAAAATCTTGAGCGCATGAAAACTCAGCTGGTACAGCAGCAACAGCGTCGCGGTGAAATTCAGAACACGGTGGCACTGGGTAATGAGCCGATTAAAGGTTTAGAAGAAGAACTGGCTGAATTTTTAGAGCAGCGCTTACTGGTAGAAAACGAACTCAATGAAGCCAGACAACGACTGGGTAAAATTGATAATGAACTGCGCACGCTGGAACAAAAAAGGCATGAGCATGAGCAGAAGAGCCAGCAGGTTCGTAATACCCTTGAGCAAAGTAAATTAAATGCACAGGAAATTCGTGTACGCAGTCTCACCGTAAAAGAACAAATGGCTGAGTCCGAGGTGATTGTTGAAGAGATCAAAGCGGCACTGGAAGCGCTAGAGGATGCACCAAGAATTCCGGACTGGCAGCGTAAAGTGGATGAAGTCACACTGCGTATTCAGCGCCTGGGGCCTATCAATCTGGCGGCGATTGACGAGTATCAGGAACAGTTAAAACGCAAAGAATATCTGGACAGTCAGAATGATGACGTGACCTCTGCGTTAGCAACGCTGGAAGAGGCGATTGCAAAAATCGATAAAGAAACCCGTAACCGCTTTAAAGATACCTTTGATCACGTTAACAGCCGGATTCAGGAAATGTTCCCGCGTCTGTTTGGTGGTGGCCAGGCTTATCTGGAAATGACCGGTGAAGATCTGCTGGATACCGGTGTTACCGTTATGGCCCGTCCGCCGGGTAAGCGGATTTCGCATATCCAGCTGATGTCGGGCGGAGAAAAAGCCCTGACGGCTGTGGCGCTGGTGTTTG
>JAOULC010000012.1 GCA_029882215.1 Gammaproteobacteria bacterium
GAGACACGATTCAGCTTAGAAAAGCACGCATTAAACGCATTCTGGGTATTGAGCTAGCAGACTCAGAAGTTGAAGAAATTCTGACGCGTCTGGGTATGACAATAGAGACGGTTGAGGCTGGCTGGAACGTTGTTGCCCCTAGCTTTCGTTTTGATATAGCCATTGAATCGGATTTGATCGAAGAATTAATTCGTATCCATGGTTATAACAATATCCCGCGTGTGATGCCGGTTTATCAATCCGGTTTACGTGAGAAGACAGAAAAACAAATAGCGATGCAAAACCTGCGGCAAAATCTGCTGGATCACGGCTACTTCGAAGCTATCACCTATAGCTTTGTTGATCCTGAATGGTGCAAGCTGCTGGCACCGAATGACCAGGCTATCGCACTGGCTAACCCCATGTCATCAGAAATGTCGGTGATGCGCACAACACTATGGGCTGGCATGCTAAAAGTGCTGCAATATAACCTGAACCGCCAGCAGAGCCGGGTGCGTTTATTTGAAACAGGCTTGCGCTTTATTGAGCAGGCTAGCGGTACATTGCAACAACCCATGCTGGCAGGTGTAGCCACCGGTGCTTTATTACCTGAACAATGGGCTTCTGAATCCCGCGAGATTGATTTCTTTGACGTTAAAGGTGAGGTTGAGTCGCTCCTGAAATTAGGCGGTGGCAACGTTGAATTCGTTTCTGAAACACACCCGGCTCTACATCCCGGGCAGTCGGCTCGTATCATAAAAAATGGTGCCCCGATTGGCTGGATGGGGGCTGTTCATCCGGAGCTGCAAAAGAGCCTGGATTTAAGCCAGAAAGTGTATGTATTTGAGCTGGAATTGGGCAGTGTTTGCGACAAAAATGTTCCAAAATTCAAGGTTTTATCGAAATTTCCTGAAGTAAGACGTGATATTTCACTGCTAGTTGATGAAAAGCTATCAGTTTCTGCTATAAAGGAATGTATTGTCAGAGCGGCCTCTGAGGTACTAAAAGACGTTATGGTCTTCGATGTATACGCAGGTAAAGGCGTAAGTTCTGGTTTAAAAAGTGTCGCTTTGGGCTTGATTTTACAGGACTTTTCGCGCACTCTTGTAGATGTTGACGTAGATCAGGAGATGCAAAAAATTGTGTCTTCACTAAAAAAAGAACTGAATGCTACACTTCGGGAGTAAGGATGGCATTAACCAAAGCAGAAATGGCTGAATGCCTGTTTGATGAACTGGGTTTAAACAAACGGGAAGCGAAAGAGCTCGTTGAACTATTCTTTGAAGAGGTTCGCGATGCTCTGATCAAAGGTAATCACGTAAAATTGTCAGGTTTTGGCAATTTTGCGCTGCGTGATAAAAGCCCGCGACCTGGCCGTAACCCTAAAACAGGCAAAGAAATTCCCATTTGTGCACGACGAGTTGTCACGTTCCGTCCCGGACAAAAATTAAAACAAAGAGTTGAGGACTATGCTGGAAGCCAGCAATAATAACGAATTACCTGTGATCCCGGGCAAACGCTACTTTACTATCGGTGAAGTCAGTGAATTGTGTCTGGTCAAGCCCCATGTATTACGCTACTGGGAGCAGGAGTTCGAGCAACTTAAGCCGGTAAAACGTCGTGGAAACCGTCGTTACTATCAGCGTCATGACGTAATACTTATCCGTCAAATCAGAAGCCTGTTATACGAGCAAGGCTTCACTATTGGTGGCGCCCGCCAGCAATTAATGGGTGATGACTCTAAAGAAGATACTGGCCAAAGCCAGCAAATCATCCGCCAGCTACGGACAGAGCTTGAAGACCTGTTAGAGCTTCTAAAATAATCTAAATTGCGATGCATACTTGAAGAAAATCATGTATGCTTCGACTCCTTCGGAGCGTAGCGCAGCCTGGTAGCGCACTTGTCTGGGGGACAAGGGGTCGTGGGTTCGAATCCCGCCGTTCCGACCAAATAACTGTTTGATCCTCAAGGTAATTTTCTTACCGCTCTAATTATCATCAATGTGTTGCGTGCTTAATATGCGCAATTCGTATGAGGATTTCTCATGTCAGCAATCTAAAAAATCATCTGAAAAAATGGAACCGCATTTCGTCTGAGAGATAGGTAATAGCTGTTACTGTTCACTGTTGGTCAAATCCTCCATATAGGCCTGGAGGATTAAATGATTTGATGCCCCTTTGCGCGTAATGGCACTGTAGTGAGTAAACAGTCGGCGAGTATTTTCTCCAATTGGGCGCATCTTGTCTTTATCGCACCAGCGCTTGGCCAGATGTGTTGGTAAAAAACCAATAAAGCGACCCGTAAGAATAAGAAAAGCAATACCTTCCCGGTCGGTACTGGTAGCGGTGGCATTGAGCATGCGCTGTTGTTTTTTGATATGAGCGGCTTGCGAATAGCTGGGTAGCACCGCGTCGTATTGACTTAAAGCCTGATCACTTATGGCGTTTAAATCCTGACTAAATAACGGATGAGTGTCGCTGCAATACAGTAAAGATTTTTCTTTGTACAACGGGAAGTAATCTAACGCAGGTAATGTGCGTAAATCGGGTACTACCCCGACATGTAGCTGGCCATTTAAGACAGCGCTCTCAATGTCATTAGGAGGCATCATACGGATATTGATGACAACGGCTGGTGCTCTTTGCTTTAACGCGCTTAAGGCTTGAGTGATACGCATGTGTGGAATGGTAACCAGATTATCGGTAATGCCAATATTGAGTTCGCCGACCAGTTCGGTATTGATCGCATTTATTTGAGTACGAAATGTTTCAAGGCTGGACAGCAGCTGTAAAGCCGCTTTGTACACCTGCTGGCCATATTCAGTGACAGAAAATCCTGCCCGACCACGCTGACATATTCGCATATTAAGCAATGATTCCAGCTCGTTAATGGCAAGACTGATGGCCGGTTTGCTGATGTTGAGTATGACCTCGGCCCCGGCAAAGCCGCCAGCTTCTACCACGGTTTTAAAAATCCGCAGCAAACGTATGTGGGTGTCCCCAATATGGCGAGGTAATAAGGTTTTTGCTTGTTCCATGGTCTTCATGTACTCATAACGTCATAACTTACTCATAGAGGCTAGCATGGCCCGTTATCATAGTTAAGTAAATGATTAACTTATGTTTAAAATATTTGTATTTATTAAATATTTCATGTGATCAATAATATCCTCAACATCAGAGGCGCAGTGCGCTGATACCTATATATACAGAGGCTATTATGGGACAGGATAACGATAAATTTGCAGGGCTCAGCAAAGAGCAATTGGATGCTCATTGGATGGCATTCACCGGTAATCGCCAGTTTAAACAGGACCCTCGTCTCATCGTGGCGGCGGATGGTCGCTATTACACGGATGCTCGTGGGCGACGAATTTTTGATGGTCTTAGTGGCCTATGGACCTGTGGCATTGGCCATGGCCGTGCAGAAATTACCGAAGCAATTAGTAAGCAAGCAAGCCAGCTCGATTACTCACCATCGTTTCAATTTGGCCACCCCAAAGCCTTTGAACTGGCTCATCGTATAACGCAATGGATGCCTGAAGGGCTGAACCGGGTGTTTTTCACAGGCTCAGGATCTGAATCGGTGGAAACAGCACTAAAAATTGCGAGAGGTTACTGGCGTAAGAAAGGCATGGCCTCTAAAACCCGTTTTATCGGTCGCGAAAAAGGCTATCATGGTGTGAACTTTGGTGGCATTAGTGTGGGTGGTATTGGAGCTAACCGCGCTATTTACGGTCAGGGTATTGAAGCCGGGCATCTTCCGCATACTATGATAGCGGACAATCAATTCTCCAAAGGTATACCTCTGAATGGGGCATATCTGGCGAATGAATTAGAAGATATGATCGCACTGTACGATGCGTCAAATATCGCCGCGGTTATTGTTGAGCCGCTGGCCGGTTCTGCCGGTGTTATTCCTCCTCCGGCAGGTTACTTACAACAGCTACGCGATATTTGCACAAAGCACAATATTTTGCTGATTTTTGATGAAGTCATTACCGCCTTTGGCCGTATGGGAGATAAAACCGGAGCGGCTGCATTTGATGTTGTACCTGATATTATGACCACGGCTAAGCAATTAACCAATGGCGTGATACCAATGGGGGCCGTGATTAGCAAGCAGGAAATTTATGACTGCTTTATGCAGCAGGGTGGTCCGGAATACATGCTTGAATTACCTCATGGTTATACGTATTCTGCTCACCCTGTCGCTTGTGCAGCGGGGCTGGCTTCACTGGATATTTTGGAAAATGAACAATTACCACAACGCGTAAAAGCTATGGCACCAAAGTTTGAAGAAATGCTGCATAGCTTAAAAGGCAGTCCTCATGTGACTGACATTCGCAATTATGGTTTTGCCGGAGCCCTGAGTCTTGCCGCTAAAGATGGCCAGCCTGCGCTGCGGCCTTATTTAGTCGCGATGGCGATGTGGGAGAAAGGATTTTATGTGCGCTATGGCGGTGACACGATTCAAATCGGTTTGCCATTTACAGTAGAAGTATCTGAGATAGACAGTTTGATTAATGCATTAGCTGAATGTTTGCAGGAAGTTGCATAAACCGGCTGTATTTTTTTATATTTAGATTTTTAATTAGGAGCAAACTATGAGTATTGTAGGCCATTTTATTAACGGCGAGCTGGTACAAGATCAGCATAAAGTGCAAGACGTATACAATCCTGCTACAGGTAAAGTCAGTAAGCAGGTTGCTCTGGCATCTAAACAGACCACCGAACAAGCCATTGCTGCTGCACAGGCTGCCTACCCACAATGGCGTGATACACCACCGTTAAAGCGCGCACGCATTATGTTTCGTTTTAAAGAGTTACTGGAACAAAACAGCGATAAGATTTGTGCTTTAATTGGTGAGGAGCATGGAAAAATTTCTCATGATGCCGCCGGTGAATTACAGCGTGGTATTGAAAATGTAGAGTTTGCATGCGGTGCTCCCGAATTATTAAAAGGTGAGCACAGTAAAAATGCAGGCCCCCATATTGATTCATGGAGTGAGATGCAACCTTTAGGTGTTGTGGCAGGTATCACGCCGTTTAATTTTCCTGCCATGGTACCGATGTGGATGTTTCCGTTAGCTATTGTCTGTGGTAATACTTTTGTATTAAAGCCATCGGAACGTGTTCCTTCTTCTACACTATATATCGCGCAATTATTAAAAGAAGCCGGCTTACCAGACGGTGTTATGAACGTTGTTAACGGCGATAAAGAAGCGGTTGATACTTTATTACTGGATCAGCGAGTGAAGGCCGTAAGCTTTGTTGGTTCAACGCCGATCGCAGAATACATTTACACAACCGCGAGTGCAAATGGTAAGCGTTGTCAGGCTTTAGGTGGTGCAAAAAATCACGCGATTGTCATGCCTGATGCAGATATTGATAATGCGGTAAATCAGTTATTAGGCGCCGCATTTGGTTCTTCCGGTGAACGTTGTATGGCTCTTTCTGTGGTTCTGGCCGTGGGCGATAAAACCGCAGATGCACTGGTAGAAAAATTACAGAAAGCCATGGCCGGATTGACTGTCGGTGCCTGCGATAAAACCAGCAATGACTTTGGTCCGGTGATCACTGCGGAACACAAACAAAAAGTACAGGGATTTATTAGCAGCGCAGAAGCAGACGGCGCTAGTATTGTGGTAGATGGACGTGACCCTGTGGTATCAGGTTACCAAGACGGCTTCTTTGTGGGAGCTACCTTAATTGACCATGTAAAAACAACGATGGATAGTTATAAAAATGAAATATTTGGCCCCGTGTTACAGGTGCTTCGGGTCAAAACCATGGAAGAAGGTATGCAACTCATCAATGACCATGAATATGGCAATGGTACTTGTCTGTTTACCCGTGACGGGGAAGCGGCGCGTTATTTCTCTGATAATATTGAAGTTGGTATGGTTGGTATTAACGTGCCGTTACCGGTCCCCGTTGCCTACCACAGTTTTGGTGGATGGAAGCGCTCGTTATTTGGAGACTTACATGCTTATGGCCCGGATGGTGTGCGTTTTTATACTAAACGTAAAACCATTACACAGCGCTGGCCATCCTCGGGTGTGCGTGAAGGTGTGAGCTTCTCTTTCCCTAGTTAATACAGCTACAAGATGAAGGGCAGGTCACACATTAACTGAATGATCCGGTTCGTTAGTATGTGATGCTGCCTTCTCAGCTAACCCTGAAGAGTTCCGAATGTCAGATGATACTAAAAAATTTTCTCCTATAGACGCGAGTGTTATGCCACGTTTCGGTGGTATGCCGACATTCATGCGTCTTCCTCATGTGACGGATCCTGCGCTAGTCGATATCGCGCTGATTGGTGTGCCCTGGGATGCGGGGACAACCAATCGAGCCGGTGCACGTCATGGCCCGCGTGAAATTCGTAACCAGTCGAGTTTTATGCGTGCCGTGCATCATGTTAGCCGTATAGCTCCTTATGAGCTGTGTAATGTTGCCGACCTCGGTGATGTTGAGGTCAATCCTTTCGATATACCTGATGCCATGGATAAGATCACGGCGTTCTTCCGCGATGTGATTGATGCGGGTGCTGTACCGCTGGCTGTGGGTGGTGATCATTTGTGCACCTTGCCGATATTACGTGCAGTGGCTAAAGACGGGCCGGTTGGTTTGATTCACTTTGATGCTCATTCAGACACCAATGACAGCTATTTTGGAGGTAATAAATACACTCACGGTACACCGTTTCGACGCGCGGTCGAGGAGGGTCTAATTGATCCTCTTCGGGTGATCCAGATCGGTATTCGTGGTTCTATTTACGGTGCCGATGATATGGCGTTCGCCGAAGAAACGGGTATGCGAGTAATCTATATCGAAGAGTTTTTTGAGATCGGTAGCGAAAATGTCATCAAGGAGATCCACCGTGTCATCGGTGATGCACCGGCTTATGTGACCTTTGATGTCGATGGTATTGATCCGGCCTTTACACCCGGTACCGGAACACCGGAAATTGGCGGTTACAATACCTATGATGCGCAGATGATGTTGCGTGGCTTGCAGGGCTTAAATCTGGTTGGTGGTGATGTTGTTGAAGTCGCTCCGCCGTTTGATCCCTCCGGGACCACGGCGTTAGTCGGCGCGACGCTGATGTTTGAAATTCTTTGTGTGCTCGCTGATGCTCATGCCAGAGCAGCTAAGCGTTAAGACCTTATGCTTCGTCGGTGAAGTCTAACGATTTCATGACGAATGCCAGGTCACGCTGGGTCAGGATGTCGCGCTGACTTTCTGTGCGAGTACGGTCGATGATGTATTCCAGAAAGCGGGCGTTATGTACATTGTAAAGGACATCGGCCGCTGCTTTGCAGTCACAGCAGGTCGACAGGATTGCATTATTTTTGAGGTTTTCCAGAAAACGAAATAAAAGGCCGATCAGGTTCGCATCCAGCGCTTTGTATGCGCGACCGAATTCAGAATTACCTTCGATAATCGAAGTGGCAATGACATGCCGCCAGATTTCGCGGTTCAGGTAGGAAAACGCATGTTTGTTGATGGTGCTGGAAAAGGCAAAAACGGCCTCTAAAGGTGTGCCGCTGGGTGTGGCAATCAGTGCTTCGATTTTCTCAATCAGCAAAGCATCACTTTCTGTTACCAGAGCCAGCAGAACCCCTCCCTTCGTACGATAATGGTTGTAAACGGTAACCGCAGAGACCTCTGCTGCTTCCGCAATATTTTCGATGGAGGTAGCATCATAGCCGCGTTCGCGGAAATGTTCACGTGCACTCATTAGAATATTATTACGTCGTTTTTCTTTTTGCTGTTCACGCAAACTGCTCATTGGTACCTCTCCAATTCTGTTCGGTAAGCGAGTGAAATAAAATAACTTTAGTTGACTAAAATTTTAGTGGACTAAAAGTTTTTATTCTGGCAAGCTTATTACGAATTGACCACTTACGCACTAGTTTCTGCATTTTTGTGGTGTATTGGCTTATCTTACGGAGACAACAGTATGAAATTTAAACGTTTAATCGCCGGCTTGCTGGCTCTATCGGGTCTTGTTATGGGGACGGTCGTGCAAGCTGCCGATAAGGAAAGAGTGCGCATCGGCGTTGCCGTGTCATGGCCCGGTTATGGCTTTTATGAGTTGGCGAGGGTTAAAAATCTGGTACCGGACTACGATCTTGAAATCACTATCTTTGAAGATCCGGTTGCAGGTCATAATCAGCTGGCTGCTGGTAATATCGATATTTACGTTTCAACTCTGGATTACATTCCAGTGGCAATTGAAAACAAACTGCCTATCGTTAACGTTGCATTTACCAATCCATCCTTTGGTGTGGATCAGGTCGTTCTGCGTCCAGGCATGACCCCTGCAAGCGTTAAGGGCAAGAAAGTGGCGGCACCAGAAGCCTATATTGGCCAGGTACTGGTTGGCGTTTGGATGGAGCAAAACGGCCTTGCTCCTGAGGATGTTACATGGGTTAACCTGAATGCTGATGAAGGTGTTGGCCCGATGATTTCGGGTGATATTGCTGCCGCTTATATGTATGAACCATACACTTCAAAACTGGTAGGTGCTGTTAAAGGTACTCAAGTTGTTGCCGATACGTCACAGCAACCATACCGACGCATGGGCATGTTTGGTGATTCAATTTTCATGAACGCTAACTTTATCAAGCAAAAGCGCAAGACGGCACTGGCGATGCTGAAAGCCCGTTGGGATGCTGTGCAGTACTGGCATGACAACACAGCCGAAGTGAACAAACTGTGGGCTGACTATTTGAAATGGCCGGTTGAAGACATTGAGTTTGTAACAGGTACTAATGGAAAGTATTTTGAAGGCGGTAATTACATGTTCGACTTTAATGAGTCGGCTCAATTTTGTGGACTGATTGCAGGCGAGCCACCGTTTGGTGTCAATGGTGGTTTTGCTAAAGCAGTTAAAACTACCAATGAATGGTGGGTTAAGTTGGGTGTACTCAAAGGCATGCATAATCCGGCCAGTGGCTTTGATTGCTCTTTAATGGGTGATCTGATTAAGGCAGGGTATAGTCAGTCCATTAAGGCGAATAAATAAGCAGCAGTAGGCTCCTGCTTATTCCATTGTAAATCGTTAGGATATATTGATGTCTGAAGCTGAAAGTAAAATGAAACGCAGGACACGGCACAAGCGTTGGTTTGAGTTTAAAAAACCGATTTCAACGCCGGCTGTGTTTACTCTGGGCATTAGTGTATGGGTGATTTTCTTTGGATTGTGGGAACTGTCTGTGCCAATGGGATGGGTAACAGAGCTCCTGGTGCCCGGGCCTAGCAAGGTTGCCAGTGCACTTTATGAGTTGTTTACAGAGAAGGCTTTTCTGAATGATGTTGGCATTTCTGTTTATCGCATTATTGTCAGCTTCATAGGCGCTGCTCTGGTTGCAGTGCCTATGGGCATTTTGATGGGTTCATTCAGGACTGTCGAGGCCTTCCTCAATCCTTTCGTATCGGCCTGGCGTTACTTGCCTGCACCCTCATTTATACCAATTTTGCTGATGTGGTTTGGCACAGGCGATGCGCCAAAACTGGCCTTGCTATTTATTGGCGTAGTCTGGTTTATGGCAACCATTATCATGGATCATACAAAAAATGTGCGGACCGAATTGATCGAAACTGCGCAGACTCTGGGTGCTAACCGCTGGCAGATACTGAAGTCGATTGTCATTCCGGCGGTATTACCCGATGTCATGATCGCATTGCGTCAGATGCTGGCGGTCAGCTGGACTTATCTGGTGATTGCAGAAATTGTGGCATCCACCAATGGCATTGGCGCAATGATGATGCGTGCCAAGCGGTTTATTCATACCGATGAAATAATCGCAGGCATCATCGTGATCGGTGTGCTGGGTTTGCTGTTTGATTATTTATTCCGTGTGATTCATCGCCTGATGTTCCCTTATCTTGAGGATCATGGCCGATGAATCCTGCCGACAAAATTAAACTTTCTGTTCATCAGGTAGGCAAGAGCTTTCGTCTCAGAGATGGTTCGATGATCGATGCAGTGAGCGATACGTCTTTCTCTGTTCTTGAAAATGAATTCTGTGTTTTGCTGGGCCCGAGTGGCTGCGGTAAGTCAACCGTGCTTCGTATGATTGCAGGCCTTGAAGAGCCGGATAGCGGAATACTGAGTCTGGATGGCCATGAGATTTTTGCTGCTGATCGTGAGCGCGGTATGGTGTTTCAGAACTACACCTCGTTTGACTGGCTTACGGTTAAGCAAAATGTCGAATATGGCATGAAGCTTAACGGCGTGCCAGGCAGGGAACGCAGTGAGCGGGCCGATGAATTTATCGATCTGGTGAAGCTGAGCAAATTTAAGGACGCTTATCCGAAACAACTTTCAGGTGGTATGAAGCAGCGCGTGGCAATCGCACGTACCCTGGCTAATGAACCCGCCTTACTATTGATGGATGAACCGTTCGGTGCGCTCGATGCCGAAACACGCTGGAATATGCAGGAGCTGATGATTTCGATCGTTGAGACGACCCAAACCACAGTAGTGATGGTTACCCATGACATCGAAGAAGCCCTCTATCTGGGGGACCACATTGTGTTCTTCTCCAGTCACCCCGGCACGGTTTTTGAAGACAGTCGTCCTGCTTTTAAGGCAGGTAAACGCTTCTTGCTAAAAGAAGATGCAGTCTCGCTGGATGGCTATGCAGATGCTGAACGACATATTATGCGTCTGATGCGTGAGCAGGGTGCTGACTATTTAACTAAGGATGACAATTAATGAATAAAAATTTTTTGATGGCAGAAATGACCTCCCCTGAGTTCGCTGAGCGAGTAGCCGCCGGTGCGACAGTCATTCTTCCGACAGGTACTACCGAGCAGCACGGTCCGCATTTACCATTAGGGGTTGACTTTCAAATTCCACAAGCGGTCGCGCTGGATGTCGCTCGCCAGACCGGAAGCATCGTAGCACCTCCGGTAACCTTCGGTTACAAGTCTATGCCGCGTTCGGGCGGTGGTCCTTTCTTTGCCGGCACCATAGGTCTGGATGGGGCGACACTAAGCCATATGATTCGGGATGTAATTCGTGAGTTGGCGCGTCATGGTGTGCGAAAAATATGTGTGCTTGATGGTAATTACGAAAACCTGTGGTTTCTGAATGAAGGTGTGGACCTTGCGTATCGTGAGCTGAAAGAATGTGGTATCAAGATCATGGTATTGCAGCACTGGGACTTTATTACGGATGCAACCTTCGACACCGTTTTTCCAGATGGATTTCCCGGGATTGAGCTGGAGCATGCCGCGGTATTAGAAACATCACTCATGATGCACTACTATCCCCATCTGGTGCGTGAAGGTCAAATCCCCGACAATGGGCCTGCCAGAAGCGGGCCTTATGATGTATGGCCACCGCATAAAGACTGGGTACCAGACAGTGGAGCATTGATCTCAGCCAAAGGTTCTTCTGCGGAGAAGGGACGCATGATTGCTGAGCAGGTGGGTGCTGATATTATTAGCGCCCTGAAACGAGAATTTGAAATATGAGTCGATAATGACAAACGTCAGGTACGATTTTTCCGCTAAGACGGTGCTGGTTACAGGGGCATCGCGTGGCATCGGTCTGGGCGTCGCCCGAGGTTTCGCCCGTGCAGGCGCTGACCTGCATATTTTAGCGACGACTGATGCAGTATTTGAGACGGCAAGAGTGCTGACTGAAGAGACCGGTAACCAGGTTACCGGCCATGTCTGTGATATCTCTGACCGCGAACGGGTACGTGAAGTCATCGGCGCATTATCAAAGATAGATGTGCTGATCAATAATGCGGGGTTTGAACGCCCGACTCCGATCATGACTCCCGGAGCGGAAGTTGAAGATACTTTTCGTCGTATCATCGATATCAATGTGATGGGCACCTATTATGTCACGCGTGAAGCAGTTACAAAAATGGCGGCTGGCTCGAAGATAGTTATTACATCCAGTATATGGGGTCAGACTGCGGTAGCAGAAATGTCCGCGTATTGCGCTTCAAAGCATGCCAATATTGGTTTTATGCGCAGTATGGCACAGGAGCTGGGGCCACTTGGCATCAACGTCAATGCAGTATGCCCGGGCTGGGTAAAAACGGATGCGGCGATGAATTCTTTGCAGCATATGGCGATCGAAAAAGGCAGAAACGAAACAGAGCTGTTAGATGAAATAATAAGTGCTCAGGCCATTAGTGGACTGATGGAGCCCGATGACATGATCGGTGTATATCTGTTTTTGTCATCAGAAGCTGCAGCAAACATTACCGGTCAGAGCCTGAACGCTGACCGCGGGGAGTTAATGGGATGAGTCAACAGCTTGCCGGCAAGCTGGCTTTAGTCACCGGTGGTTCACGCGGTATTGGACGGGCCATCGTAGAGTCGTTTGTTGCTGAGGGCGCGGAGGTCGTGTTTACCTATCGCTCCGGTAAGGATGAAGCCGCTGCTATTGTTAGCAGTATTCAGGCTGCCGGCGGTAAATGCCATGCGATCAAAGCTGATGTGTCGAATGAGACCGATATCTTGCACTTATTTTCACAACTGGATGAAATTGGCTCACTGGATATACAGGTGAATAATGCGGGTGTCATCATTGAAAAATCGATGCTGGATACCAGCGCAGAAGATTTTGACTGGCTGATGAACGTCAACTTACGCGGTCTGTTTTTATGCGGACGTGAAGGGCTTCGCCGTATGGCCGGGCGTTCAGGCAGAATGATCAATATAACCTCCGATTTAAGCTTCACTGGACGTGAACGGTTTTCATTGTATTGCGCTTCCAAAGGGGCAATCAATGCGTTAACCCGATCATGGGCGCGTGAGTTTGCACCGCATGTACTGGTCAATGGCATTGCACCGGGACCAATCGAAACCGACATGCTGGATCTGGAACACATGTCGGCAGAATGGCGCATGATGGAAGAAGAACTAACAGTGTTGAAACGGATTGGGAAACCAGAAGAGGTATCATCGGTGGCCGTGTTCCTTGCAGGACCGGGTGCTGGTTACCTGACAGGACAGATTATCGGGCCAAATGGTGGCTCGGTTATGCCTTAAGCTTGTCGGTAAAAATGACTGTATTGCTCCGTATGATCGGAGTGCGCAGCGAGTTCAACTCCCCATGCTGATAAGCGTGTTAGGTCTGCAAGCTGACTTTCACGCTGTTGAATAAGTTTTAGTTGTATTCCTTCCCTAGTGAAAAATATTCAAGCTTTATGCCTTAATTCCTATTATTATATTCACCACCGCTCAGATAGCGGCTGATTGAACTATGCTTAATTTTGGCCTGAAAAATAATTAATTTAACACTCATTAGAGGTGAGAATGACTACCCGTTTATTGAAAAATATACTGTTAAGCACAATGCTGGCTATAGTGTCTTTAAATGCTGTTGCAGCTGAGGTTAAGCAGAAATTTAATGACTTAACTTTAAATGCGAACCTGGAGCTGGCTAATGGCAAGGTGCCGGGTGATAGCATTATTTTAATGACTCATGGCACTTTAGCGCATGGGAAAATGGAAATTACAAACACACTACAGAATCTGTTTAAAGAAAATGGTATTGATTCGCTGGCGATCACGCTGGGCCTTGGTGTGAATGACCGTAAGGGTATGTATGACTGTGCCACAACACACACTCATAAACACACCGATGCAGTCGATGAGATTGCTTTCTGGGTTAACTGGCTGCAGCAGCAGGGTGTGAAAAATATTATTTTATTGGGTCACTCCAGAGGCGGAAACCAGACAGCCTGGTATGCAGCAGAGAGAGCCGATGAGAGTATTCGTAAAGTGGTTCTGATAGCACCGGCTACATGGAATGAGAAGTATGCAGCTGAGGCCTATAAAGAGCGTTATAAAGAAGACCTGATGGAAGTTTTGGCTAAGGCAGAGTCTCTGGTTAAGAACGGTAAAGGTCAGGAGGTAATGAAAAATACCGGCCATATCTATTGTGAAAATACAGCCGTGACGGCAGAGTCTTTTGTTTCTTATAACAAACCGGATATGCGTTTTGATACGCCGTACTTGCTCAACAAAATCAAACAGCCGGTGCTGGTTTTTGCAGGCAGTAAAGACGACACGGTTAAAGACCTGGATAAAAAAGTCGGGCCACAGGTTAAAGCCGGAAAAATTGAATTATCGGTAATCGATGGTGCAGGCCATATGTTCAGGGATCTTTATACTGATGAGATTGTGGAACAGGTCGTTGAATTTTTAGAGAAGAATTAAAATGGAGCGGGAAAAGAGGTTCGAACTCTCGACCCCAACCTTGGCAAGGTTGTGCTCTACCACTGAGCTATTCCCGCAACAGACATGTATTATATGGATACTAATGGCTCTGTCCAGAAAAAAATTTAAAAAAATGTCAGAGATATGTATTGCTGTTTGTTTTTTAACCGACAGCATGCTTCTTGCTTAATTTTTATACTGTCTTTGAGTGATATAAATGTCACAGGTAGGTTTTTTATACTTGATTGCACAGATTAATGTTTCAAGTATGATTTTTTTTCAATAAACCGAATGAATTCATTTTGTGCTAAAGGTTTACTGAAATAATAACCCTGTACTTCATTGCAATGTAGTTTTTTAAGAAGTTTGTAATGGTGAGCTTCTTCAACTCCTTCAGCAATCAGATGCATATTAAGGCTTTTTCCCATTGCAATAATGGCCCGTGCAATCTCGCTGTTCTCGTAGTTTTCCCCAATAGGACGAATAAAAGACTGATCGACTTTTAAGGTATCGAGAGGTAGTTTTTGCAGATAACTCAGCGAAGAGTAGCCTGTTCCAAAATCATCCATTGATGTTTTAATACCCATGCTTCTGATGTTTTTCAGAGTATTGATGGCATGTGAAATATCCGTCATTGCAATGCTTTCGGTTATTTCAATTTCAAGCTGCGACGGATCAAGCCCGCTGTCTGCAAGCATGTTATCGATAGTAGTGAGTAAGTTTTTATCACTGAACTGTAAAGAAGAGAGGTTGACGCCGACGCGTATGGTTCCATGCCCGCTATCTTGTAACTGCTTTGCAAAGTGACAAGACTGTTTCATTATTTCAATACCCAGTTCAATAATAAGCCCGGTTTCTTCTGCAATGGGGATAAATTTATCAGGTGGGATGATTTCTCCGTCAGATGTTATCCACCTGGTCAGCGCTTCCATACCGGTGACCTGTTCATTGGATGTGTTTATCTGTGGCTGAAAATAGGCGTGGAATTCGTTGTTTTCTAAACCACGCCTGATAGCCGATTCGAGTGAAATTTGTTTTTTAGTGTCTAACTCCATATCAAACGAATAGAAAAGAAAACGACTACCGCCTTGTGAGAAGCAAACCTTTTGAGCGATGATGGCGTTTTGTATGAGGCTGGTTGAATCATCTATCGGGTAAACAGTTATACCGATACTTAAAGTAGTGTGATATTCGTGGTTATTAATGCTAAGAGGTTCAATGAAATAATTGATGATTAAATTGCAGATGAGTTCAATTTGTTCAATAGTGTGCATATTGCTAAGCAAAAAGCCGCAGGTAGTTGTGCTGATTCTGGATATGCTACGAATTTCAGGTATTCTTCTTAATAATCGTTCACAGGACTGCCTGAGGAACTGATTAATAAAATCTTCTCCAATTGTACCTCCTATGCTCCGTAATTTATCAAATGAAAGACTGATAACGGCGGTTAAAAACTCCCCCTGATCTTGCCTGATCAGATCGTCAAGCTGTAACTGAAGAAACTCTTTATTGGGTAGTGAGGTCGCGGGATCATGATAACGGTGGAAGTAAATAAGCTCTTCAGCCTGTTTGCGTTCTGTAATGTCCTGTATCGTTCCGGTTATTAATTTTCTGTCATGCTGATCTGATAGCTCTCCCTGCTGATTGATTATTAGCGCTACGCCATCATGATTAATAAACGAATGATCAATAGTGTAGGGGGTGCCTGTTTCGATAGTAGTCTGAATACAATGACGGATTCTGTCTGCATCTATATCACTCATATGTGAAAGCAATTCATTCATAGGATAGGCATCACTGGTCAGTCCTAGTAAGTATTTGGTTTTATCGAACAGACTAATAATGTTGGTTTCGCAGTCTAATTCCCAGTAACCTATACGAACAAGGTTTTGTGCCCTGGTTAACTTTTGCTGACTTTTTATAAGTTCGTGAAATAATTCTTTGGTTCGCAGGGCATAACGAACGCGTTGCGTTAATAATGACCAGTTAATTGGTTTGGTGACAAAGTCTGTACTGCCCGATTCAAATGCTTTGTCAATGGATTCTATATCGTCAAGCCCTGTGAGTATAATAATGGGGAGCTGGTTGTAATCTGCCACCTGACGTAATGCTTTGCAGGTATCGTAGCCGTCGATTCCCGGCATCATGAGATCGAGTAATACCAGATCGGGTAGTTCGTTGATACATAAACTGATGGCTTTATCACCTCTGTCTGTGTCAGTCACCTGGTAACCTGCTTTTTGCAAAATCTTTTTTATGGTCATACGGGTAAGCTGGTCATCATCGACAACCAGAATGCGGGTGTTGTTTATATGTTTTTTGTCGAGTTGAATCACTATGGCAAAAGTCCCTCTGCTTTCAGAGCTGCTAGTGTGGCGGTATATGCAGATTCTGTTTCCTGAATAAGTCTGGCAATATCCGGGTTGGTATTTTCCCGCAGACCATTTTCAATTTGCCGAGTGATTTCAAAAATTCTCTGTAAACCTATATTTGAGCAGGAGCCTTTAATAGTGTGTGATAAATGAAGAACTGCATTGCTATCACCGGCTTCATGTGCTTTTTTTAAATCCTGAAGCATTTTCTTAGTACTTGTCTGAAATTCGTCATATATAGCGAATATGTCATCTTCAAGAATTTCTTTAAGTTCATTAATTGTAGATAGGTTTAAAATATTATATTTATCATTCATTGGAATTAGCCTGTCTTTATTTTTTCGGTGGCAACCATTTTTTTAGGGTTTTTGAAAATGCACTTATATTAATTGGTTTGCTGATATAGTCATCCATGCCGGCAGCAAGGCATTTTTCACGGTCGCCTTCCATTGCGTTGGCTGTCATGGCAATAATTATGGCTTCACTGGTATCGGTATTGTTCCGTATCTTATGTGTGGCTAAGAAGCCATCCATAACCGGCATCTGGCAATCCATCAGAATTAGTGAGTATTTTTTATTTTTTGAAAAATCATAGGCTTCCTGCCCGTTGCTTGCTATTTCATACGCATAGCCAAGTTTTTTTAACATGCTACTGATAACTTTTTGATTTATTGTATTGTCTTCAGCAACAAGAATTAAAATATCGTTGTTTAGTATTTTCGGTGCTTTATTTTCTGAGATATTGCTATAAATATCGGTATTAATATCAATATGCATTGTCGCCATAATGGTATCGAGTAATAACGATTTTTTAATCGGTTTGTGAATGCAGGCTGCAATACCTGCTTTTTTAGATTCCTCCTGAATATTTGCATGAGTCATTGATGTCAGCATGATGATTTGTGATTTATTATTTTCAGTCTGAATAGTTTTTGCAACATCAAGCCCGCTCATACCCGGCATCATCATATCAAGCAGGATTAGATCGTACGGCTGATTAACTAATTCCTGTTGCTTGATCATTTCAAGGCTGGCGGCCCCGTCGTCGATACTGGAGTGGCGAATATTCCATGAATCAAGAATTGCCTCAAGAATTCTTCGGTTAGTTTCATTGTCGTCAACAATTAAGATGCTAATATTCTTTATATAACCATAATCACGCTCATCTGCATGTTTGAGAACTGATTTATTAGCCTTCATTGTAAAATAGAAAGTACTACCTTTTGCCGGTGTGGATCTGACAGACAGGTCTCCACCTAAAAATTGAGACAGTTTTTTTGAGATAGAGAGGCCGAGGCCTGTGCCACCAAATTTTCGAGTAGTAGAGCCGTCTTCCTGTTTAAAGGCTTCAAATATCTTTCTCTGCGCAGGTTCTGGTATGCCGATGCCAGTGTCAGATACTTCAAATAAAATGGTAAAGCTGTCTGTATCTTGTTCCTGTACTTTTACGCTGATTAAAATTTCACCTTCATCTGTGAATTTAATGGCGTTGTTAGTAAGGTTGAAAAGAATTTGCCGTAACCTTGTAGGATCGCCTTTAATCATGACAGGTACATCGCTTGAGACCCGCGTTAACAACTCAAGGTTTTTCTTGTGTGCTGATTCGGCCAGCAGGGCGGCTACGTCTTCAATCGCTTCCAGTAAATTAAAATCGATAGATTCCAGTTCTATGGCACCGGCTTCAATTTTAGAAAAATCGAGAATATCATTTAACAGGGCTAGTAAGGTTTCAGCAGATGTATATGCGGTTTTAACAAAATCCCTTTGATCCCGGTTCATTGTAGTATCGGCTAACAGTTGTAGCATGCCAAGTACACCATTCATTGGGGTGCGGATTTCGTGACTCATGTTGGCTAAAAATTCCCCTTTAGCTCGTGCCGCATCCTCCGCAATGACCAGTGCCTGGCTAACTTCCATTGTGCGTTCGCTAACAATATTCTCCAGGTTGTTAGTCAGTTGCCGTAATTCAGTTTCTGTTTTGTTATGATTCTCAATTTCTTTTTGCAGCGATTTTATAATAGGTGAGTTAATGCTGATGGTGATAAATGCCGCTACCAGAATGACAAAAAATGCAATAAAAGCAGTATAGGTTAATGCATTGATGAAAGGTTTGCGAATATCAATGATATTGATGGTATTCATGATGCCCGCATTAATTTCAGGAACAAAACTATAAGCAGCCAGTATTTGTTCATCTGTAACAGGGTGTTTCATTTTTACAATACCACTGTTACCGGTGAGTACTGTGTGAAATGTTTTAGCCTTGGGTGAGGAGGCCGGAATGTAATCGGGAAACGCATCCATGTAAGGAGATTCTTTAACTAAAAAGTGGATTGATTTTTCTTTACTGTATTCAAAAAGTAAATACTCCTCTTTATGCGTGTGTTCAATATTGCGGTGTGCATTGTTTATCTGACTAATGGTTGCCTCACGTGCGCCACCTTTGTGAGTATCTTTACTGTGTATGGCATCGAATTCGGCGACAGCTCTTATGAAGTCCTTGTTATTTTCAATGCTCCTAATCAGATCCTCTCTTTTTGATTCAAAAGCAGTGTTGTAAAGTATATCGACACTGACACCTACGCTGATCGTAACGGCTGTAGTAATAGTCAGTACTAATAAAATAGTGTCATTAATGTGAGTGTCTGTTCGGTTTTTACTGGCAAATATACTGGATGTAATAATGAGTATTGTTATTAAAGCAATGGTGCCGGTCAGAATGGTACTATCAAAATCATCTATCGCAATACTCATATCATTTGTAGGGGTGTATATGGCGGCAGCCATACCAACATAGTGCATGCCACTGATAGCAATGCCCATTATGAAAGTTGCTATGAGTATCAGTAACTGATGGTGCCTTTTTCTTTTTGTTGCGAGGCTATGAGTAATCCAGAGTGCAGCAACTGAAGCGCCAATGGCGATCAGTACGGAGGTTGTAAATAATAAAGGGTCATAACTAAGACTGGCCGGCATTATCATCGCTTCCATGCCGATATAGTGCATGGACGCGATGCCAAAACCCATGGTAATACCACCTAGGGTAATTCGCTTGACTGTTAATTGCTGCCAGCCAATTAAATACATAGCAAGCGCTGAAGCTGAAAGTGCGATGATACCGGATAAAATGGTAAGCCCTAGTTGGTATGTCATCGGCATGTTCATATCATAGGCCAGCATGCCAATAAAATGCATGGACCATACGCCACTGCCTAATGTAGCAGAGCCACCTAGCAACCATTTTACTTTTGAGTGAGAGTTAATGAGCCTCTCGGTTATGTTTAGTGTGGCATATGATGCATAAGCGGCGATAAAACATGATAACGCTACCAAGTATAAGTTATAAGAAGCCTGCATCCATTGTCATCCTTACTGCTAGTCGTTATCTATGGGGGGTGATTTGAGTATAGAAGACAATTAAATGTTAGCAATATCAGAAGTTTAAAGTTTTACAAATAGTAACAAACCGCTACTTTAGTAGTTTAATGAGCAGAGTCAGTGACACTTATATTTCATTTTTTGCAAGCGCAGATAAAACTTCAGTAGTGACGTGGAATGTTTCGCTGTCTTATTGGGGCCCCGGTTGGCGAGCGTACGATGTTTTTAAAAAGCCTATTAGCGATATGATTGAGCCCATATATCGGGTCTGAAATATTCTTTTTTATTTATCTTTTATATGTTCTCCAAATGTTCTATAATTTTCAATAAGAACATTTGGAGAACCTTTATATGTTGACATCAGGACAGTACAAAACACTGGATTACATTCGCCAATACATTGCCAGAGAGGGCTTCGCTCCAACCTTAACGGAGATTGCTAACGGCCTTGGAACCCGTTCAAAAGGCTCGGTACATAAGCAGGTGCAGGCGCTGGCAGAAGCCGGTTACATTGATTTATTAGCCGGACGCAAGCGTGGTATCCAGCTAACAGAAGAACTGCAGGAGTCAATAATCAGTATTCCGTTAATTGGCAGTATCGCGGCGGGTCAGCCAATTGAAGCAATTAGCGGCAAAGACAAACTCGATCTTTCTCCGATTATGGGAACAGATCGTTATGCGTTGGTGGTAAAAGGCGATTCGATGATGGATATGGGTATTCTGGATGGTGATACCGTGATCATCAAACCCTGTGACACGGCTCGTGAAGGCGAAGTTGTTGTGGCGTTGATTGATGAGAGTGAAGCGACGCTGAAGCGTTTGCATTACCTTGATACAGAAACCCTGGAATTAATTCCGGAAAACAAAAGCATGCAGCCCATGCGCTATCAGGCAGGACGTGTTCGTATACAAGGAGTGTTAGCCGGGCAATTACGTTTCTATATGTAAGGTCATTTATGTCAAAACATCCGGCCATTGAGCCGTGGTCAAGGGCTATTATTCTGGTCGACATGAATGCGTTCTTTGCTTCGGTAGAGCAGCTGGATCATCCTGAGTGGCGTTGCCGGCCAGTTGCGATCACCAATGGTTTGACCGGCACCTGCATCATCACCAGTTCATACGAAGCGCGTGCTTATGGCGTAAAAACGGGTATGCGCCTGCATCAGGCCCGAACAATTTGCCCGGGGCTTATTCAATGTCCGGCAAACCCGGTGCGTTATGCCGAAGTGTCAACGCGTATTATGAAAGCGCTGGAGGACATTACCCCGGAGATAGAAATATTTTCGGTTGATGAAGCCTTTCTTGATGTCACCCGCAGCCAGACATTATTCGGCTCTCCGGAGCGCATCGGCCAGTTAATCAAAGACAAAGTTTTTGAGGCATCCGGTTTATTGTGCTCCGTCGGTGTGAGTGGTGACAAAACAACCGCCAAGTATGCGGCCAAGCTGAACAAGCCGGACGGTCTCACCGTGATTCCTCCGTCTGAAGCAAGGCAGCGATTAAGTAAAGTCAGGGTGACAGAGTTGTGCGGAATCAGTCATGGTATTGGTGGCTTTTTGGCAGCGCGTGGCGTGTATCTTTGTGGCGATATGAAGAAGCTGCCAATCGGTGAGCTGGCAAGGCGTTTTGGTAATCCTGGCCGGCGTATCTGGTATATGTGTCAGGGAGAAGATCCGGATGAATTGCAGCAGGAAATAGCCGTGCCAAAAACGCTTGGTCATGGAAAAGTAATGCCACCGAACACCAGAGACAGAAGCATATTGCTCACGTATTTATTGCACATGAGTGAAAAAGTCGTGGCCCGTTTACGACGACATGAGATGGTTGCGCAGATATTCTATATCGGTTTACGCGCTAATGAAGGCTGGTTAGGGCGAAAAATGAAAACCGAGCTGGAAACAAATGATGGCCATCTGTTAATGAACTTATGTCGTGCTGTACTGGATGTGTACTGGCAGGGGCAGGGAATCCATCAGGTGCAGGTCACGGCACTGGACCCGCGGCCATTACAAAGTCAAATGGATATGTTTGCGCAGGATACTGCTAAGAAAGATGCTAAAAATACCGCAATGGATCATGTTAATAACCGTTACGGTGAATTCACTCTGGCACCGGCGAGATTGTTAAACCGTTCGACTATGCCAAACGTCATAGCGCCAGCATGGAAGCCTTTCGGACACCGGCAGACCATTCAGGATGAAGCGCTTGTTAAAAACAAAGAGAAGAGATAATAGTCAGTCATGTGTGGTGGTGTTATTTATTTTAATGGTGAATATGAAAAGCGGGTATTTTTTGCCGAGATAGCGGCCTGCCTGCCGGCTAAATCCAAACAAGGCGGGCAGGTGATGTTACCCTGGGGGCGTCGTCGTCAACAGAGCGGACAGCTACCACTGGGTGGCTGGGCCAGACTGGACTCTATTTATGCCGGTAAATGGGATCGCTGGTTTCCGGTTCCTGTTAAACTACCTATATTGCAGTTTATGGAAAAAGATATAGAAGGCAACAGCCACTGGCATACATTGACTAAAGGACAATGGGTGCAGGGGTTGATTGCAAAAGAGCGTTATGAACAGCGACTTTACGTGGTCACTGTAGAGCCAGAACAAAGCGACGCAATCTATCATCGCTGGCCAAGAATACTGTCCGGTTAAGCTGATAAAACAGAATGTAAAAATAATGTGATTATTATTGTTATAGATTGAAATAAAGACTTTGTACTCCTATAGTCCACTTATTAAAAGAATATCGCAGAAGAGACTCGCTTAACTTTGCTTTTTAGGTTTTAGACGAGTTGTTGCGGGGGGATATTATCAGAGAGAGAAAACTATACGACTATGTTAGCCCTCGTTAAAAAAGAGAATAACATTCAAGCCGAGAATGGAGTGAATCAGGAAACAGTATTTAAACAAAGAGCGCTAATCATTGTATTGATTATCCTTTTTGTCTGTACAGGGCTTGGCCTGTTCGGTTTTTCTCTGGCGAACCATGTTATTGATATCGATAAACAATGGACTGAATATGATAAAGAAATAATGGTGTCTACCCAGTCACTGGCATTGCTAGAAAGTCACCTTATCTATGATGGTGTCATAGCTGATTTCAAAAAATACATATCAGAAAAAGACAAGAAATTTATCATTCGTATAGAAAATGATTTGCGTGAAATCTATCAGGCAATTAATGATTATCCCTTGAACAAAGATCACCCCAGATTGATAGAGGCTCACAGTAGGATAAAAAATGCTGCAGATCGCTATGCTGAAAAATTTGAGCTTGCACAAAAACTGATTGCTGAAGACCAGCCTCTGGTTTACTCAGAATTTCAGATGTCTGTTGAGGAACACTCAGCTATAGAGTCATTTCGATTTCTCAAGTCACATATGTCGCATCATAGTCATGAGCAGCAGCTGAAAACAAATAAGGCAGTTGAAAGTACCCTGCAATTTCTTAGCTGGGGTACAGTTCTGTTTCCTGTCATTATTCTAGCAGGCGGAATTATCATTGTATTTATTCGCTATAACCTGCGTATAAATCAAAAGCTCGAAATAAACAGCCAATATAGAAATGATATTTTTAATGCAGCACCCGATGCGATGATCATTGTTGATGAAGGCGGTGCTATTAAGGAGGCTAATTCAAAAGCTGTTGAATTATTTGGATATAGTCAGAAACAGCTGTATGCGATGACAGTGGAAAGCCTTATGCCTGAACGTTTTCGAAGAGGGCATCCGAGTAAACTTAATAGTTCATTTAAAAAAACCGAGCAACGAGCATTAAATAACCAGGATGCATTTTGTGGATTGAGACAAGATGGTACAGAATTGCCTATTGAGATTAGTCTCAGTTATACAAAGAAAGGAAATAAGAAGCTGGCAATCACTATTATTCGTGATGTTTCTGAACGTAAAGAACTGGAAAAAATATTACAGCGTAGTGAAGATAGGCTGAAGAAAGCACAGCGCATTGCCAATATGGGAAGCTGGGAGTGGAATATATCAGAGAATAAACTCACCTGGTCAGAAGAAATCTATAAAATATTTGGTGCTAATTTTAATGATTATGGTGTGGTATACGATGATTTTGTTAATGCTGTACACCCGGATGACAGGGATGTCGTTATTGATGCAATGAACGAGGCAGTGTTATACGACAGGCCTTATAACATTGAACACAGAATTGTCAGGCCGGATGGTGAAGAGCGTTTTGTGCATGAGAGAGGAGACGTTTTCAGGGGCGAAGAAGGGGAGGCGCAATCTATGGTTGGTACGGTGCTCGATATTACGGAGCAAAAAAAGGCAGAAAGAGAACTCAGGCTTGCCGATAATGTATTCGATCATGCAGCGGAAGCAATTGTCATAACAGATACAAACAGCCGGGTGCTGAGAGTGAATTCCTCATTTACCAGACTGACGGGATATAGTGCAGAAGAAGCTATGGGTGAACAAATTCATCAGCTGATTAAATCAGAGAAGCATGAAAAATCATTTTTTCAGGAAATGTGGAAAGAAATCGATGACCATGGATGCTGGGAGGGGGAAATCTGGGATAAGCGTAAAGACGGCACCTTGTTTCTGAGTTCACAAAATATCAGCGAAGTAAAAGATGACAAAGGTGTCGTGATTCAATATACCAGTATTTTTAGTGATATTACTGATAAAAAGATTGCAGAAGAGCGCATTAAACACCTGGCAGAGTTTGATCAGTTAACAGGATTACCAAACCGGGAACTGTTTAAAGACCGGCTTGATCAGGCGGTACACAGAACAAAACGTAACAAAAAAGAGATTGCTTTATTGTTTATTGACCTCGATGCATTTAAGTCTGTGAATGATACATATGGTCATCAGACAGGAGATGAGCTGTTACAGGAAGTGGCACAAAGGCTTCTGGCATGTGTGCGTGAGCAAGATACGGTGGCACGTCTGGGTGGTGATGAATTTATGATAATACTTGAGAGCCTGGTTGATAAAGAAGATGCCGCTCTGGTAGCAGAAAAAGTGATTAAGTCTCTGTCTAATAAAATACAGCTTGGTAAACACGAGGCCAGTATTGGTGCCAGTATCGGCATTAGTGTTTATCCGGATGACGGAGTGGATCAAGAAGCCCTGATTAAATATGCCGATATGGCCATGTATCAGGCTAAGAGTAAGGGTAAAAATCAGTATCAGTATTATTCGCTTTAATGAAGAAAGCGAATAAAGGCAGCGATATTAGCTGACTATTTTTAAAGAAAAGGTAAGTAATCAGGCGTTAGTTTGTCAGCTGATGTGATTGATATCGGGTCCTGTCCTCTGCCGGGGAGGGAAAACATGATTATGTTGAATGGATGTTAAATTTTTGCATACGCCGCCATAAGGTAGTACGGTCGATGCCAAGCGTCTGCGCAGTTTTTGATTTATTTCCGTCACATTGCTGCAATACGGCTTCTATCGTTTGTTTTAATTTTTCTTCCTCGATACTATCGTCATCTGGAGTGCAGTTGCTGTGAATATCAGCCTGATTATATTCACGTATATCCTGAGGTAAGCTGGCGGAATTTACCTTGTTTCCTTGAGCACAAATAATGCCGTGTTCAACGGCATTTTCAAGCTCTCTTACATTACCCGGCCAGGGATAATCCATCATTAGACGCATTGCATCATGGCTGCATTCAAGGTTTTCGGTATCGTAGCCACGCAGGGCTAAACGCTGACAAAAGTGATTAATTAATACGGGTATATCACCGGGCCGGTGCTTTAGTGATGGAATGGTTAGCGGAATCACAGCAAGCCGGTAAAATAAATCGGAGCGGAATTCATCGTTGTTTACCATGTCTTTTAAATTTCTATTTGATGCAGAAATAATCCGGACATCCACTTTAATCGTTTCATTAGAACCGACCATTTCAAATTCCTTATCTTGTACAGCTCTTAATAATTTCGCCTGCAAGTGCAGTGGCATTTCGGTGATTTCATCAAGAAACAGAGTACCACTGTTTGCAGCCTGAAACCGTCCAATACGGTCTTGACTGGCCCCGGTAAAAGCGCCTTTAACGTGGCCAAATAATTCTGATTCAATTAGTGACTCAGGGATCGCAGCACAATTTACTTCTATAAACGGCATTTCAGAGCGATGACTGGACCGGTGGATGATTCTGGCTAACTGGGTTTTGCCGGTTCCGGATTCACCTTGTAGCAATATTGAGGCGTTTGTTGGACCGATTTGATTTATACGATTGAGAATTTCAAGCATCCGCGGATCATTGGTAGACATATCCTGAAGAGAAGGATCAAACACAGCTTCAAGTCTGCGCTGCTCAGTTTTATCTCTTATTAAAATTAAACGTAATTTTTCATTGTTGCTGGTGTTTATTAATCCGCAGTGAAACTGTAAGTAATGATTGTTGTTATCAATTTCAACTTTGTGTTCAAAGCGAACGAACTGGCCTGTTGGTCTGCCAGCGGCATCTATTTCACCGGCATCGATGGCTGCACGCAACATTGATTTTTGCAAATTAAAATCACCAACGTCTCTGAGTCGGGTGACTGTCTTATTCTCCATTCCAAATAATTTCATTACGGAAGGGTTGTGGTAAATAATGTTGCCAGCAGGATCTGCAATAATGACGCCTTCATCAATATATGAAACGATCGCTTCAAGCACTGGCGTTAGATTATTTTTTTTCATCGTTATGTTCCATTAACTCAATTCAGCAAGTGTTGCAATTTTTTAAATGTTGCGCAACACGTTGCGCCTGATTTTTTATTGAAAGGTGATTCAAATCAATAAGATAGTTCTCGATGTCATCACTTTATGTTTTATGAAACATGCAACACAAAAAAAATAAATCAACAAAATCAATGACTTATATTTTGGCATGCAATTTGCTCCCTGGTTCAGTAAATAAATAAAAAAATTCGTAAAAAGTGGCTTAAATGTTTACGCGGAAATGGCTAAAAAATTTCAATAGGAACGGGATGCTGAGTCCGTAGTAGTTAATGAACTTGCTAGTATTAAATTTAATGCTGCAATTGCTTATGTCACAAGAAAACTAGAGTTTAATAAAGGTGAATACACTGCATTGATAAAAAATCCACGCAGAACCGGATCTTTGCTACAAGTTTGTCAGTAATGGTTCGGGTATAAATAAACAGGGTAGGAAAAATAATAATATGAACCAGGCAGTTAAAAAAATAGTATTTTGTTGTGTCTTTATTTTTGCCGTTCCATTTTCCTGGGCAGCTCAATATCCGTCTTCATCTTCCCGTTTTAGTAATTCATATAATCAGGTACCACAACAAAACAATTCAGCTCAAACGACGACATCATCATATCAGATGATGACAGCGCAACCTCACATTATTACCGTAGTCGACACTCAAACAGGTACCAGCATTGTTCTGGGAGGTACGGTTGTTCCTCTGCGGGAAGTGACTTTGTCAGCACAGGTTTCAGGACGAATCGAATATCTTGCCGGCATTGAAGGTGACTGGTTTCATGCTGGACAAGTCATCGCAGCAGTAGATGATGATGATTTGCAGGCAAAACGTCAGCAGGCACTTGCTAATATTAACAGTCAAATGTCTGCTGTGCAGAATGCTCAGGTGCAATATTCACGTGAGTTCTGGTCACCACAATCACGCAACATCGGCAAAATGCCGGGCATGGCATTACCTTCGATGTTCGATCAGTTCTTTACCCGGCCATTTGGTAGTGCGATGGGGTTGGGTAACCCGCTACTGGATCGTCAGGCTGATCTGTACTCACAAAATAGTCAGCTGGGCATGGCACGCAGTCAGCATATTGGTGCTATTTCACAGTTACAGGGTATTGATGCCTTGCTAAGAGACACAAAGTCTATTGCTCCATTTAGCGGGGTCGTTGTAAAAAAACTGGTTGAAGTGGGTGATACCGTTCAGCCGGGACAAGCATTATTTAAGTTTGCCGATGCACAATATTTACAAATTCAGGTTGAGATTCCTTCACGACTTATGTCTGGCATACAACAGGACATGACTGTACCGGCGGTACTGGATGTCGGTAATACCCGTGTCATGGCACGGGTTTCGCAAATCTATCCGATGGCAGATACCAAACGCCATACCGTAACCGTTAAGTTTGATATTCCGGAAGGTGTTCCTGGCGGGCCGGGTATGTACGCAGAAGTGATGATTCCGGATGTGAATGCTCCGGTTAATGTACTGCCGTTGATTCCTAATACAGCAGTGGTATGGCGTGGAAGTTTGCCGGCTGTTTTTGTGCAGAATGCAAAAAATGAATCTGAACTGCGTTTATTACGACTGGGTGAAACAGTCGACAATATGAATATTTCAGTACTATCAGGTTTGCGCAGTGGCGAAAGAATTTATGCACAACCAACA
This sequence comes from Gammaproteobacteria bacterium, assembly GCA_029882215.1. Classification (GTDB taxonomy): domain Bacteria; phylum Pseudomonadota; class Gammaproteobacteria; order SZUA-229; family SZUA-229; genus JAUVDT01. The sequence continues at coordinate 28,292 of JAOULC010000012.1, forward strand.
CCGGGAATGGCATCGGGGTGGAAGTCAGGCGTAACACTGAATATGCAAGAAAAAAACCAATAAGTATTAACAATACGTGTTAATTGGGAAAATAAAATAAGCATGAATGAACAGAATAATAAAAAAGATTCTGATGAATTACTAAATCCGGAACTGGGTATTGCTGGTCGTATTACCAGGCAGTTTATTAATTCACCTGTTACTCCGCTGTTAATGGTTGCATTTCTGGCTATTGGTATATTAGGCCTGGTATTTACTCCACGTCAGGAAGATCCAAAAATTTCAGTACCGATGGTAGATGTATTTGTACAGTACACAGGTGCAGCTTCAAAACAGGTAGCCAGTCTGGTGACTGAGCCTCTGGGCCGGATCATGAGTGAAATTCCCGGCGTAAGACATGTTTATTCATCTACACAGCGTGGCGGTGCAGTGGTGACTGTGCGATTCGAAGTGGGTGAAGACATGGGTGAATCGATTGTTAAAGTTCATGACAAAATTCAGTCCAATATTGATTTAATGCCGCCTGGTGTTTCAATGCCACTGGTTAAACCTGTGAGTATTGATGACGTACCGACTGTTACTGTTACGCTCTGGTCGCATGATGTTGATGACGGCAATTTACGTACACTGGCATTTGATGTTTTACAGCGACTTGGAGAGGTGCCAAATACCGGTAAAGGTTTTGTTGTTGGCGGGCGCTCCGAGCAAATCCGAATAGAAGTCATGCCGGAACGTTTAACCGGTTATGACATCACTCTCACTCAAATTGCACAAACCATCCGTACCGCCAATGCTGAAGTATCTGCAGGAAATATTGAGGGTGCTGATCATACTTACACGGTTTACAGCGGTTCGTTTCTGACCAATGCGCAGGAGATTTCACGGCTTGTTGTCGGTGTCAGAAACGGTGTGCCGGTTTATCTGCGTGATGTGGCTTATGTCTATGACGGTCCGGAAGAAACTAAACGTTATGTCACTTTTGACAGTGGTATATCATATCCTGATAAACAGGTTTCGGCGAATAATGAAGCGGCTGTTACCATTGCCATTGCGAAAAAAATTGGCTCTAACGGTGTCACTGTTTCCAAAGCTATTTTAAAACGGCTTGATGATTTAAAAGGTAATTTGATTCCTGATAACGTTAATGTTGATATCACACGGGATTATGGAAAAAGTGCTGACTCAAAAGTTAACGAATTATTAATGGCGTTATTTGAAGCGGCTGTTGCCGTCAGTATTCTTTGTCTGATTGGACTGGGTTTACGTGCAGCATCTGTTGTTATCATTATTATACCAATTGTCGTATTAATTACGATTTGGTCAGCCTGGATTATCGATTATACAATTGACCGTGTGAGTTTATTTGCGCTGGTTTTTTCAATCGGTATTCTGGTTGACGATGCGACTGTCGTGGTCGAGAATATTTTCAGGCGCTGGCTGGAAGCCGGTAAAACGTCAATGAATATCGCAATTGATGCGGTACGAGAAGTGGGTAACCCGACAATACTGGCAACACTGACTATCATTGCCGCAATGCTGCCGATGGGTTTTGTCAGTGGGTTGATGGGCCCCTATATGAGACCGATTCCGGTGCTGGGTGCATCGGCAATGTTCTTCTCACTAATCGCAGCCTTTGTCTTTGCACCATGGCTTGCAATGCGTGTCAGGCCGCAGTTATCGGCACTTCGAAAAGCAGAATTGCGAGAAGAAAAGATACGTAAGAAGATCGGTAAATTTTATCGTCCTTGTATGATGCCACTTTGTAATGTCAGGCGATATGGGTTGTTGCTACTTTATGGATTAATCGTGGCAACATTACTTGCCTGTACACTTTTCTACTTCAATATTGTGGCAGTAAAGATGCTGCCATTTGATAACAAGCCTGAATTTAATGTTGTTATTAATATGCCTGAAGGTACAGCTTTACCGGTTACCGCCAATGTAACCAGCAGACTGGTCAGCGAACTGAAAAAAATTCCGGAAGTGACATCGCTTCAGTCTTATACCGGTACGGCTTCGCCGTTTAATTTTAACGGAATGGTAAGACACTATTTTTTACGAAAGCAGGCATGGAATTCAGATATTCAGGTAATGTTACTTGATAAAGCTGAACGTGAAAGAAGTAGTCATCAAATCGCTGAAGATACACGTCATCTTTTAACACCTATTGCGAAAGAACTGGGCGCAAAAATTCAGATTGTTGAAATGCCGCCGGGACCTCCTGTACTGCAAACTGTTGTGGCAGAAATATATGGACCGACTGAAAATGTACGCCGCCAGTTAGCTGCTGATATGACATCAATGTTTGAAGAGGCGGCGGGGGTAGTTGATGTCGACAATTATTTAAGTGAGTCATATGAGTACTGGGTCTTTATTGTTAATACAGAAAAAGCAGTTCGTCTCGGTGTTTCTGTAGATCTCATAAACAGTAATCTTGCAATGGCAATGGGTGGCTTCAGGCTGGGTGATATTAAACGGAAAGTTGTTCATGAGCCTACCTATATCGTGCTGCAACTGCCTCTGGCAATTCGTTCGCAGATACAACGTCTAAAAAATCTTCCGGTCATGAGCTCAAACGGTACTTCTATCCCGTTAACGGAGCTCGGTCGTTTTGAAAAACAACTTGAAGATCCGGTTATCTATCATATAGATTTGCGGCCGGTTGAATATGTAACCGGTGAAATGGAAGGCAGGCTGGGTGCGCCTATTTACGGTATGTATGCGGTTGAGGACATGCTGAAAAACTACATTGCACCGGATGGTGTGAAAGTGACAGGTATGCCATGGGGACTGATCGGACCACCTGAAAGTGATAAGCAATCCGGTTTTGAATGGACCGGCGAATGGACAGTAACCTACGAAACATTTCGTGACATGGGCGCGGCATTTATGGTGGCGCTGGTTCTTATTTATGGGCTGATAGTTTGGGAGTTTAAGAACTTTTCCATTGCCGGCATCATCATGGCACCGATTCCATTAACATTGATAGGTATTATTCCCGGGCACTGGATATTGGGTGCTGAATTTACAGCCACATCAATGATCGGTTTTATTGCACTCGCAGGAATCATTGTTCGAAATTCAATTCTACTGGTTGAATTTGTTAAACATGAAGTGAATGATGGAAAAGAACTGCAAGAGGCGGTGATGGCTGCGGGTCAGGTAAGAATGCGGCCAATTTTTATAACGGCATTAACCTTAATGGCTGGTTCGGCAGCCATCATCAGTGATCCTATTTTCCAGGGTATGGCTGCCAGTCTTCTGTTTGGAACCGGTATTGCTACCGTGCTAACTCTGATTGTTATTCCGCTGGGCTGTATCAGTGTTGGTAAACAGTTCTATGTCATAAATGATCAGCCATTTAAGGACAAAATACCACCTCAGATTGTAGACGATCATAAACAGAAAACAGGATCTGTTTGGCTGAGTGTCCGGATTAAACTAACCAGGATTGTCAAAAAGACATTTTATATTATAAGAGTGGCTTATACCATTGCTCAGAAGGCATTTCAAAGTCTGATAAAGCGGTTAAAAAATAAAAATACTATCACTTCAGATAATGAAAGGCAGAGTGTTGCTGAAGTCGTTGTTGAAGACAAACCGGAGCCAACAGCTGCCAAAAATAAGAATTCCAAAGCAAAGAATAAAACGACTACAGAACATAGTACTGATAAAAAAACTACTGAAGAAAAAGATAGTGTTAAAAAGTCAGTCACTAAATCTGTTACCACTAAGAAAGTGACAAAAAAGAAAGTAAGTAATAAAAACCAGCAAGATACCGGTCAAAGTTCTGACAATATAACAACAGAGTCTGGTGCTGTTAAGAAATCTGTGGCTAGGGCTAAACGCCGTGGTATTAAATTAAAAAATATTGATAAAACACAAGAGAGTCAAGATGAAGAAAACAATTAATCGTGGCTATATAAAGTTATTGATTCTATTTTCACTGAGTAGTTCATCACTGGTGCTTGCCAATGATGCTGAGTTAACAACCGAAAAGAAGACGGTAATGTCGCCTGCACCTGCAGGACCGTATCGTTCTCAATCGGCAGATATGAATGAACTGAAAAAAATGAGTGCTGAGAAAGAGCAACTATTGATACAGCAATCTGAGCAGCACAAAACAATGCGTGCAAAAAATAATAAATCGACACAATCTACAGCGCAACAGAATCAAATACACCCAATGCAAACTCCATTGTGGGAAAACAGCGTAGCCGCTCAGCCACAGCAAGATCTGCGGCCATTACAACAACATGCTCCGGCGTGGGCAACCAATCCACCACCTCAGTGGGTAACCAATACACCTGCTCATCCGCGACAGTGGGTACAGCGTCCACCGCAAGCGATGCAGCAACACGTCCCCGAATGGGTTAACCATCATCCCGCAGCACCGCCGTGGACGAAGAGTATACCTGCCCATCCGCAACAGTGGGCACAGCGACCACCGCAACTGATGCATAAAGTACCAGAGTGGGTAAAGAATCCGCCAGTGCTGCCGCCGTGGTCGAACAATACCATGACTCATCCACAGTGGGCACAGCGACCACCGAACCCGATTCATCAAGTGCCAGCATGGGTAAATAGTCAGCCAGTGCCTCCACCGTCAGCAAATAATGCACCGGTGCAGCCACAATGGGGACAACGGCCACCGCAATCGCAGCAACAAGTGCCGGAGTGGGTTAATAATCAGGCTTATAGATTGAACCCGCCTCCCTGGTTTAATTATTCACATCCGACACCGGGTTTTCAGCAGCAGTTTAATGGCTACGGCAATCCGGAACAGAGATAAAAAGTGGGCTTGATTACGCATATTCCGGATATCAGTAAAGGGTTTCAAAAATGAAATTAATTATTTTTATCATCAACACGAAACTTGATCTTATAGCTTTTCATATGATTGTTGCTGTTTCACTTTTTATAAATATCAATCTTGTAAAGGCAGATTCGTTATCCTATTCACCGGATCAGTGGCCAGGACACTGGAATGAAGCAATGGATGATAGAAATTATCAGACAAGCATCAGTGACTATGACAGATGTAATAATAACTGTGAGCGTCAAAATAACTATTATTCAAAACAACGTCCTGCGAAAAGTCCTATATGGGGAATGGCGCCTGTTTCTAAAGACAAGCCACGTCGTACTGTGAGGCCTGAATATAATTCAAATTCACACATGATGAGATATGAAAAAATGAAGAATAACTATTCTCCTTATTATTCAGCTCAGATGATTCCGGCTATGGGAGGGCTAGTTAATCCGTATGCAGGTTCCGTGTTAAACCCATATGCTGTTCCGGTTATGGTTCCAGGATTAGCAGCACCCGGGATTCCTTTTTCGGTGAATTCATACGGGATGAACCCGTATGCAAATTATTCATATGCACCAATGGTTCCCGGAATGGGTTATGCACCGGGAGTAAATTACCTATGGTAATAAACAGTTAATTCTGTCAGTAAGAAGTTATCGTAGTCAAAAATTAAAAGATAAAAAATATTTTATTTATAAATGTTTAGTAAACAGGAAAAACAAGAACTGAAAGTTAATAAGTCTTGTTGATCTGTACAGGATAATAAATGTAACACTCGCCATTTGTTATTCATTGAAATACCCAGAGTGATGGCGGCATGGAAAACCATGTCAATCTGTGACCTTCAATTGTGAAGGTGAAGGAGAAAGAAATGAAAAATGTTCGTAAAATTATAGGTATTGTGGCTTTGATCGGTTCAGCTGCCATTCCATTTTCAACAGCACAAGCCTGGTGGGGACCATTTAATGGCGGACCATTTAATAATGGTAATAGCTGGGGTAATAATAATGGCTGGGGTAATAATGGCAACGGCTATGGTAATGGCTATGGCAATGGCAACGGCGGTGGCTGGGGTAATGGCAACGGCTGGGGGGATGGCAATATGTCATTTGGTATGAGCGGTGGCGGTCGTGGTAACAGTAATGTTAATGGTTATGGTAATGGTTACGGCAACGGTAGTGGTAATGGCTATGGTAACGGTTACGGAAACGGCTACGGTAATGGCTACGGTAATGGCTACGGTAATGGTAATGGTTATAACCAGTACTATGGTGCTCCTGGTTATTATGCGCCACCACCACCTCCTGGTTACTATGGCAATCCTTACGCTCAGCAGGCGCCAGTACAGGCACCTGCAGCACCCGCTAAGTAAGCGAAAGTTCGGGTTTGGTAAAATACATAAAATGTATTCACTAAACCCGAAGCTTCCTGTGTAGAGAATAATTTTATTGGAGAGTTTGTGATGGCAGCTATTTTTAGGACAGTTTTGTTGCTCTTTGTTGGCTTTATTTCTATTTCTGTAAGAGCTTATGAAGCAAACGTGGAGTTTTCTGCTGAAGCAGTACAAAGCATGCCTGATCGTCCACCAATGATTGCTAAAATGTTTGTGAGTAAAAATGCTGTTCGTACAGAGTCAACTATGAATGGTATCACTATGGTTGAAATTGTTTACCCTAACGAAAATAGACGGGTTTTTTTGAATAAAATAAGAAAAACTTATTTTGAACAAAGCACACCAGTTAAGCAGCCTAAAAATAAACAGAGCAGCACTGGTTCCCCGTGTAATCAGCGGAATAATTCAGTGTGTAAAAAACTGGCTACTGAAAAGATTAATGGACGAAGTGTAATAAAATGGGAAATGACAACAAATGTTAATGGCCGGAGTTTGAAGAGTTTACACTGGCTGGATAAAAAATATCAAATGCCTCTGCGAGAGCAATTTAGCGATGGCACAATTTCTACTATGACTTTATTGGGTAAGGATGAGATTTATGGTCGGGTCGCTGAAAAATGGGAGCTGCTTGCTACTCGTCCCGATGGTGGTTTTATTAAATCACAGCAATGGTATGACCCTAATTTGAAAATAGTGATTCGTGAGGTGCTACGTGGAGATTATGTTCGTGAACTGCGGAATATTAAAATTGCAAGGCAAAGCAAGCAGTTATTCAAAATACCAGATGATTTTAAAAAAGAAACGATAACTAATATGAATATACAGAGAAATAACCGGTGATTACTGTCATTGCTAATTTAAAAGGCGGCTCGGGTAAAAGTACTGTTACTTTTAATTTGGGACTGTGGTTGCAGATGAAAGGACAGCCTGTCGTGGCATATGATCTTGATCCGCAACAAACGCTGTCTGATGTTGCTGAAGTAAGAAGAGAAGAAGGTTATGCACCTCCGTTACAGGTAAATCAACCACGGGAAAGTTTACAGGATGATATGAAATATCATCCTGTACAAACGCAAGTTCTGGTTGATGTAGGAGCATCAAATATGCAGGCTATGAAAATAGCTCTTACTATTGCGGATAGAATTGTTATTCCAGTACCGCCTAGCCAGCCAGATGTCTGGGCGACACAACGATTTTTAAATATCGTAAATAATCTGGAGATTAATAACAGGCCTGAAATGCGAGTATTTGTAAATAGGGCTGATACGCACCGGGCGGTAAGAGAGTCTGATGAAACTGAGGATGTGTTACGTCAGCTACAAGGTGTTGAGTTAATCAATCAGCGGTTGCATCAACGAACTGTATACCGGCGCTCACTGAGTGAAGGACTGTCTATATTTGAGCTATCCAGACGCTCTAAAGCTGCTGATGAGTTTAATAGACTCGCAGCTATTTTGTACCCTGAACTGTAAGAAATTGAAGATAATTTAACTGGGATATGAACATGAAATTTTTTCGGCATATATTAAGTCATATTTTTTTGATATCAGTATTCTTGATAATAATTTCTGTTTTTTATTACCGCACTTTTTTGTTGCCACAAAATCTGGTTGATAGGATTGAAGTATATGTGAATGAGGTCTATCCACCTGTGCTGTTGTTCTCATCAAACAGAGATTATTTATGGAGTAGGAAAGATCGCTCACCAGTCACTTTTAATGACTTATTCGTCAAGGATGAGGTGGTCAGTGAAATTTCGGGTGAACAGATGCTTGAAAAAAATGTAACCATATCTGGTGCTGATAAAAATAACCTTGAAAAGGGAGTTCCTAATGTAGACAGTGAAATAAATATTTTAGACAATGTCGAGGTTAAATTAAAAAAATCAGAGGATGCAGTTGTTACTGCTGTAGTCACGCAGGAAACTCACAGCCAAGAAAAAGATAAAAAGCAGGTTATGGGTGATAATGTCCTGCGCGATGAATATATTCAGAGTGATGAAGGTTTTCCGGTTGGTAGTCGTACGGATGGCATGGTGCAAAAAAATGAGACCCAGGCAGATTCTGAGAAATCTTCCGGTAACGAAAATATAGTCGCTGTTATATCTGCTTATGAAGTTCTGCTGGCGGCGAGAAATTCATTTAATCATGGTGATATGGAAAATGCTGAGAAAAACTATATTCGATTAACAGAGCTTGATAAAAGTAACCCTGATGTTTACGGGGAGCTCGGCAATGTATATTACTCTCAGGGTAAATGGGAAAAGGCTGGTGAGTCTTATTATGAAGCAGCAGTTATTTTGATTTCAAATGGAAATAAAAATCAGGTTACATATTTGCACCGTGTTATAGAAGGATTGAATGTTGAGTATGCAGATAAGCTTGCTCAGCTGATGGTGTCAAAAATAAATTGATTCACTGAATCAATCTGAGGAAATAAAATGAGTGACAATGAAATAAATCAGACTGACAAAAGCATAAAACACTCTGATGAAGCTTTTCAAGAAAATACAAAATATGATGAAAATAGAATAAACAGAATTGAAAGCATGGAAGAGTGCATGGGTAAAAGTCTGGATCAATTAGCCCAGGCGTTTATGGCCAGTGCGCGACGATGGGAAATGATTGTGTATCCTACAATGTTCGCCTTTATTCTTCTGGCGGGTTATGGTTTTTACCTGATCTATAGTCTGACGAATGACGTTTCGTTAGTTGTTCAGGATATGCATAAAATAACAGAAAACATGGAAAGAGTTGCAGTAAATATGGAGGCTGTTTCAAAAAATATGGTTGTAATGACACAGACTGTTGATAGTCAGTCAACCAGTATGAAAGATATGGTTTATCACATGCGGGGAATGAATATGTCTATGAATCAGATGCGTTACGATATGTCTGTGTTGAATAATAGTGTTAGTAGACCTATGAGTTTCATGAATGATTTCATGCCGTGGTAATACGGATGGTTATAAAATGATGTTGTAAGGGAGTTTGTTATGAGTGATGAATCAAAGGCGCCTGACGCTGATGAAAATATAAATGAAAATAAAAAAGCCAAACAGAAAAAAGTAACTGAGAAGCTGCAGGCAATGGGTATGATGTCAGGTGGACACAAGGAAGAATTAAAAAGTGATAACAACAAATTGTCATCAAAATTACCAAAACTATCTACAGTTATTATTGTTGTACTGATTATAGGCGGGGTTGGTTTATGGGTGGTAACTGATCGGGATAATGATCAGCTTGATTCTATATCAACTAATACTCAGTCTCATAATGCTGAAACGGGGCGTAAATTTTCATCTGAAGGGGATTATGCCTATCCGTATAGTTCCTATAACAGTCCGGCTGGTTTCAAGAAAAATAGTGATCGTGACGCAGAAAATAGCAAGCAACTGAGTCACAGTAATAACCGGAACTATATGCAAGAGCAGTATACAAATCCTTATTATAGCGGCTACCCTCAGAATAGAAATAATACGTACCTGATAAATGAGATGAATCAAATGCCTGTGACATCACAACAGCAATACATGACGATGATACAACAGTGGCAGACAGAGCAAATACTGGCTCAGCAAAAACAGGAGAAGATGATGCAGGAGCAGTGGCTTCAGACTCAGAAAAAACGTGAGATGTTAATGCAGGAGCAGCAAAAACAAGCCCAGCATTACAGAGATCAGCAAAGACAGGCGCAAACACAGAAACAACCTTATTATGAAATGCCGCAATATTCTAATAACTGGACACAATATCCACCACCATCATATTACGTCCCTCAACAATATCCACAGCCATTGCAATACTATGGTCGTTAATGTTTTTCAAAACGTAATTTGTTAAGAGGGTTATATGACTATAATAAAAAACGGCCTTATTTTCCTTGGTATTCTGTTTATAATGATTCTGTTATGGATTGTATGCGTTATAGAGCCTTCATATCATCGATTTAGTGATTTCGATGAAGCAGCAACTGAGACGTACTTTTCGTTGTTTAAAAATATTATGGCTACTGGTAATGCCGCTGAAGCATCTGTCTGGAAACTACCGGTTGCCGAAGGTCTAAAAGCAGGTGAAGTTGAAGAGGTAATGGAGTTCGTTGCTAACGAACATAATATCAAAAATGTAGGAGTGCTGCCGCTTAGTACACAGATCGAAGCAATGACGGGAAAACCTTTTCGTTATATGAAAATATTTATGTTTTGTAATGCCTTAACAGCCGCTAAAATGGTGACCTTTAGTGATGCATATTCAGCCTATTTACCGTGCAGGGTTACATTAATCGAAGATAAGACGGGAAAGTTGTGGCTCTATTCACTTAATATGGATTTGATGATTTTTGGCGGAGAGGCTTTACCTGAGGAATTAAAAACGGAAGCTTTACAAGTAAAAGAAACAATCCTTGATATAATGAAACGCGGTGCCAGTGGTGAATTTTAAATAAGGTGAATGTTATGTCTGCTGAAAATGATAAAAATTTAATGACAATCGCACAAATAAAAAAGCGTTTGAAATCTGTTAAAACAGAAAATACAGAAATTAAGGGCTTTCTGCTTGAAGCGGTTAATAAATTTCAGTGTCTTGATGATGTTGCAAAGGCGATTGGTATAGTGAATAAGGATTTTTCATTTTCAAATAATGTTACCTGGGATTCTGTCATATCAAAACTAGAATCTGTAAGCGATGTTGAAAATAAAGCAGATGTAATAAGCATCGATCATATACTCGAAACACTTGATGATTCTTCAAAACAAGTTAATGAAATTGCAATTCCTAAACTGCAACAATGGCGAAATAAGTGGATGTATCAGGTGGTTTTACTTGAAGTCATTTTTTTTATATTGCTAAGCTCGACTGTTGCAGGCATAGCATATACTCAGGGTTTATGGTCAGCTGAAAATTTCTCATTTCCATTCCAGTATTTTTTTTATGAAAGACCGGTTTTTATAGCACTGGTCGGTTCACTGTCTTTTCTGAGTTTTTTAATACTACATTTCAATATCAGGCGTTATGTTGCATCTAAGCTTGCAATGAAACTGTCAGCTGAGTCATCTGAATTTGATTATTCTCGAGCATTTCTTAAAAATACCTATATGCTGCACAGTATCTTCAGGCCGGATATTGTTGGCTTAGGCTGGTTAAATAACAAATGTCGCTTTAAAAACATATAACTTTTCAATGATAGGGTATCCTCTTTATTTTCAAAAAGCTGTCTCCAAACTCAAATACAGGTCCTATGCATAATAGTTGGACTTATGCTGATTTGGTGTTTATCCTTTGCGACTATTGCAGCTCATGGGGAACGCCATGCCCGGTTCAGACATAAAACAACTACAACAGCGCATCAGTCACTTTGCCGAAGAACGTGACTGGGATCAGTTTCATTCACCCAAAAACCTGTCTATGGCTTTAATAGCTGAGGCGGCTGAACTGGTTGAGCATTTTCAATGGCTAACGGAAGATCAGAGTCACTCCTTGCCGGAAAATAAATTGACTGAAGTCGAGCACGAGCTTGCCGATATCTTCACCTACCTGTTGCGCATTTCAGACAAGCTAAATGTTGATCTGCTAGCAGTAACTGAACGTAAAATCCTGCTCAATGAAGAAAAATACCCTGCCGATAAGGTCCGTGGCAGTGCTAAAAAATACACCGAATATTAAGACAATTATCTATGCTGAGTTACCGTCACGCCTTTCATGCTGGCAATCATGCCGATGTGTTAAAACATGTTGTATTGATGCAGATACTTGCTTATATGCAGCAAAAAGAAAAGCCTTTCCTCTATGTTGATACGCATGCCGGGGCCGGTCTGTATGATTTACGCGGTGATTGGGCGTGCAAAACACATGAATATGAAAGCGGAATAGCCCGTCTATGGTGCAATACTGAGTTACCGGAAATATTACAAAATTATCTTCAGGCTGTACAAAATCTGAACGCTCCGGGTAGTTTGGATATTTACCCTGGTTCTCCGTGGCTGGCACATGAAATGTTAAGGCCGCAGGATAAAGCCCGCTTGTTTGAACTGCATTCAAATGAATTTAATATACTGAGTGATAACTTTTCCTCTACTAAAAATATTAAATGCGAGCAGGGCGATGGCTTTAAGGCACTGACGGCAATCCTGCCACCTGAATCGCGCCGCGCCGTTGTGCTGATTGATCCGCCTTATGAAATTAAGACGGATTATCAGACTGTCGTGCAGGCTGTTAAAGCTGCGTATAAACGCTTTGCAACAGGTATATATATGATCTGGTATCCGGTTATTAATCGTCGCGTCATCGATCAGCTTGAGCAGGAGCTGGCAGACAGTGGTATGCGAAATATTGTGCAGTTTGAACTGTCGGTGACGGCGGATGCGACAGCATCAGGGATGACCGGCAGCGGCATGATCGTGCTCAATCCGCCCTGGCAGCTTGAGCAATCAATGAAAGCGTGTTTGCCCTGGTTACAAAAACAACTGGCGCTGGATGAAACAGCTGCTTATCGTGTATCGACAATAGTAGAAGAGTAGTGTCTTGTTTTATTTAAAAAATATCTGGGATGCTTTCATCCGAAGTGTGTTTGGCGCGTTAGGGCATTGATCTTTGAGTCAGCAGACTCGTTTGAAAGAGAGTTTGAGTTATTTCGTAAGTATTGATTTACGTGCCGGCTTCACACGTCTAAAAGATAGATAGTATCCTTTCGGATAACGGATTTACAAGTCACACTAGCTTGCAGTAGTGGTACCAGAGGCCGGACTCGAACCGGCACGCTTTTAAGGGCGGGGGATTTTGAATCCCCTGTGTATACCAATTTCACCACTCTGGCATTACTAAATTTTAGAACGTCATCATCAGTATCTTTGCTCTTATCGCGCTGGATACCACAACACCGCTCTTGGCGTTACTATGTTTTAGAACGTCATCATCAGTATCTTTGCTCTTATCGCGCTGGATACCACAACACCGCTCTTGGCGTTACTATGTTTTAGAACGTCATCATCAGTATCTTTGCTTTTATCGCGCTGGATACCACAACACCGCTCTGCCATTACTGATTTTAAGTTTCAATTTTTGGCAAAGGCCAAATTTTTACAACGATATTGTTGAAAATGAAACTCGCTTGTCAGGCTGCTCGAGAGACCTGGCAAGCGGCGTATTCTACAGGAATAGCTTTTACTTCGGCAAGCCTTACTGAGGAAATACTTTTTTAAACGGTTTGACGGTGACGCTGTCATAAACACCGGCGGCTTTGTAAGGATCGGCTTCTGCCCAGCTTTGTGCTGCTTGCAGCGATTCAAACTCGGCAACAATCAGGCTGCCGCTGAAACCCGCTTCGCCCGGGTCTTCGCTATCGATAGCAGGGTGAGGGCCGGCGATGATCAGGCGGCCTTCTCTTTGCATTTGTTGCAGACGTTCCAGGTGTGCAGGGCGTGCAGCCAGTCGGTTCTCAAGACTGTTACTAACATCGGTTGCGATAATGGCGTATAGCATTAAGGTTTATCCTCTGTGGTTTGTTCTGGTTTCATATAACGGGCTAAGTACACGGCCTGTGCAATCACAAAGATGAAGGTGAGACCCAACAACCCAAACAGCTTGAAGTTCACCCAGGTATCCATACGCGTTTTTTCATCCAGCTCGATGGCATAATAAAAAGCAACATAAAGGTTGGCCAGACCGCTGACAATGAAAAAAGCGACCCATGAAAAATTGAGCTTTTTCCATACCGCTTCCGGTAATTCAATTTGTCCGCCCATCATGCGATGCACCAGACTTCTTTTACCAACGTACTGGCTGATTAAAAATGCAGCGGCAAAGACCCAGTTTAGTACGGTAGGTTTCCACTGAATAAATGCAGGGTCGCCAAATGCAATGGTAATACCACCTAATACGGTGATCAGTACCAGTGAAAAAATATGCATTTTTTCCACTGCACGTGTTTTTAACCAGTAACCGCCAACCTGGATGAAACTGGCTATGATTGCGATACCGGTTGCCAGCATAGTGGCAACAATGATTTCTGGCTGTGACGGATCAAATAAATCACCAAGCGGGGTGTTGGCTGTAATCGCGCCGGCCTGATGGTAGGTGATAAAAAACAGGATAATAGGAAAAAAATCAATTAATAGTTTCATAGGATAAACAGTGTAGCGATAGTCACATATAAGGCCGATAAATCTATCATAAGTTCAGTCGATTCGATAGCCGCAGCAGGCGTTAATTTTGATAGGATCCATCCGCTATTGAATGATAGAATAAGGCTCCTCTTAGATAAAAAATATAATAAATGAGTCAGTTTTTTGAAATTCACCCCGATAATCCACAGGGGCGCCTGATTCATCAGGCAGTTGATATTCTGGATAAAGGGGGGGTCATCGCCTATCCCACAGATTCCAGTTACGCGTTCGGTTGCCACATTGGTGACAAGAAGGCGATGGAAGTTATTCGTCGTATTCGCAAGGTGGATGATAAACATCACTTCACACTGGTCTGTAAGGATCTCGCAGAAATCTCGACTTATGCAAAAGTCAGTAATTCGGACTACCGGCTGTTAAAGTCATTAGCGCCCGGTCCTTATACTTTTCTATTGCCGGCAACGCATGAAGTTCCCCGCCGTTTAATGCACCCCAAGCGTCGCACGATTGGTATTCGTGTCGTTGATCACCCGATTGTCACGGAATTACTGTCGACATTAGGTCAGCCGATACTGAGTTCTACCGCTATTTTACCGGGTGAAGACTTACCGATGACAGATGCTTGGGATATCCGTGAAACGCTGGAACACTCGCTGGATTTAATCATCGATGGCGGTCATTGTGGATTCGAGCCAACCACGGTTATAGACTTAACCGGTGACGTGCCGCTGGTCAGAAGGCAGGGAAAAGGCACCGAGCACGGCATCGAACTGGCCTGAGCTGTCTTTTAAAATGCAACGAATGAGTAAGCAATAGCATGGATTTTAATCAAATACTGGAAGTCGTTACGATCTGGGCTTTGCCGGTTATTTTTGCCATTACCCTGCATGAAGCCGCACATGGCTGGGTGGCCAATAAGTTAGGTGATCCGACAGCCAGAGTGCTCGGGCGTATCACGATGAATCCGCTCAAACATATCGACTTAATAGGTACGGTTATTGTGCCACTGGTACTGGTTGTGCTGGGCGGCTTTGTGTTCGGCTGGGCCAAGCCCGTACCGGTTGATATGCGAAATTTCAAACAACCATTTAAAGATATGGCACTGGTCGCCGCTGCCGGGCCAATATCAAATCTGTTAATGGCCTGTTTCTGGACACTGATAATGGCTATCGCCATTAACTGGCTGACGCCCGACCAGTGGATTAAAAGGCCGCTGGCAATGATGTCGCAAGCCGGCGTGGTGATTAATTTAATACTGATGGTGCTGAATCTGTTGCCACTGCTGCCGCTCGATGGTGGCCGCGTGGTGACGGGTTTGCTATCACCGCGGGCGGCCATGACATTTATGAAAATCGAGCCGTATGGCATGATTATTCTATTATTGCTGTTGTTTAGCGGCATATTAGGTAAAATTCTGGGTCCTGTTGTCGGGCAGTTGCAGTCGATTGTTTATACCATTGTTGGAATATAAGCGACACAGCGCCATTACAGGCTTTTTTGGTCATTAGAGGGTAACAATGAATACCGTTTCTGTTCAACATCAACGCGTATTATCAGGTATGCGTCCTACCGGTTTATTGCATTTAGGACACTACCACGGGGTTTTGAAAAACTGGGTTAATTTGCAGCATGAATTCGAGTGCTTTTTCTTTGTCGCAGACTGGCATGCCTTAACCACAGAGTATGAAAACCCTGGCATCATTTCTGAAAGTACGAACGATATGGTGATTGACTGGTTAGCGGCGGGTGTTAGCCCTGGCTCTTCAAAGATTTTTGTCCAATCACGAGTCCCTGAACACGCCGAACTGCATTTATTATTATCCATGATCACGCCACTGGGCTGGCTTGAGCGCGTACCGACATTCAAAGATCAGCAGCTGAAATTAAAAGAGAAAGACTTAGCAACCTATGGCTTTCTTGGTTACCCGTTACTGCAAAGTGCCGACATCCTGGTATACAAAGCCGGTCAGGTGCCGGTTGGTGAAGATCAGGTGGCCCACGTTGAATTAACGCGTGAAGTGGCAAGGCGTTTTAATCACCTGTATGGCCGTGAAATTGGTTTTGAAGAAAAAGCTGAAGCGGCTGTCTCCAAGATGGGTAAGAAAAATGCCAAAATGTACCGTGAATATCGTAAAAGCTATCAGGAACAAGGTGATGCACATGCGCTTGAAGTAGCCCGCGCCTTGCTGGAGTCACAACAGAATATTTCAATTGGCGATAAAGAGCGGCTGTTCGGTTATCTTGAAGGTTCCGGTAAAATCATATTGCCTGAACCACAGGCGTTGTTAACCAAGTCATCTAAAATGCCGGGACTTGACGGTCAGAAAATGTCGAAGTCTTATCGCAATACCATTGCGCTGCGTGATTCTGCCGATGACATCATGAAAAAAATGCGCACTATGCCAACAGATACCGCACGTGTCCGGCGGACGGATCCGGGTGATCCGCAAAATTGTCCTGTCTGGCAATTCCATGTGGTGTATTCGGATGAAGCAACCTGCGAGTGGGTGCAGGAAGGTTGCAAGAGTGCTGACATCGGTTGTGTTGAATGTAAACAACCGGTGATTGATGCGGTGATTGCAGAACTAAAGCCCATTCAGGAACGGGCCAAAGAATACATTGAAGATCCAAACGCGGTAAAAGCCATTATAGATGAGGGCTGCGAAGCGGCACGTGATGTCGCTAAAGATACGATGGAAGAAGTTCGTAAGGCGATGGGGCTGGGATAACTTGAGCACTAACGAGAAAAAACTGCAGGCAGGCTTGCAGCCTAGTCAGGATGAAATGCCGTTTGCTCTGGTTCAGGGGGAGCCGTTAACGGTTCTGCCCAAAGACTTATATATTCCACCTGACGCACTGGAAATCTTTCTCGAAGCATTTGAAGGCCCGCTGGATTTATTGTTGTACCTGATTAAGCGTCAGAACATGGATGTGTTAACCGTGTCGATTGCTGACATTACAGAACAGTACATGCAGTATATTCATTTAATGTCAGCGATCAGGCTGGAATTAGCGGCAGAATACCTTGTGATGGCCGCCATGCTGGCGGAAATTAAATCACGTATGCTGCTGCCGCGGGTTGATGAAGAGGAAGATGAAGAAGATCCAAGGGCTGAGCTGGTTCGTCGTTTACAGGAATATGAACGCTTCCGTCAGGCCGCTGAAGATATCGATCAGCTACCGCGCATGAACCGTGATACCTATGAAATAAAGGTGGAACTACCGGATTTAAAACAGGATAAACCGCTGCCTGAGATTGATTTACGGGAACTGTTACTGGCCTTTCAGGATGTCCTTAAACGTGCCGAAATGAGTTCTCATCATCATATATCACGTGAGCCAATCTCTGTGCGTGAACGTATGAGCATCGTGTTATCTAAGTTATCCAGCAGTGAATTTACTGAATACACTTCGCTGTTTAATGTGCAGGAAGGTCGCCGGGGGCTGGTTGTTACCTTCCTTGCCATACTTGAACTGGTGAAAGAGCAGCTAATCGATATGATTCAGGCTGAACCCTATGCACCAATTCATGTTAAAGCCATTTCGACGGCCAGTAGTGATGAACATATTCTTGAAGAAGAGAGTGATAGCGATGCGGATGCAACCGATGACTCTTATGAAACAGACAGTGATCCTGACACTTCTTCTCAATAGGTAAGGTAATGGATAAAATTAAATTAAAAAATATTATTGAGGCTATTTTATTGGCTTCCGACCGGATACTGAGTCTGAGTCAGATTGAAAAAATGCTGACGGAAAAAAAGCCACCGGCTCATAATAAATCATCAGCAGACGAGCTGGCTGACGAGTCAGCAGTAGAGGTCGCGCTGGCGGCGAATGATGAAGCGGCTGTCGACGCAGAAGCAGAGACAGAAACAGAAGCACTTAGTGAAGAGCATAACGAAGCCGAAGTTATCGATGAGCCAGAGTCAGTCAACCTGAAAAACTCGATAAAAGAAATTATTGAGAATCTGCAGCAGGATTACACAGGCCGTGCGATGGAGCTGAAAGAAGTGGCTTCGGGCTATCGTTTTCAGGTACGGCAGGAATATGCCGATAATGTCTCAAAGCTATGGGAAGAGCGACCGGCAAAATACTCACGCGCGTTACTCGAAACATTGGTGTTAATCGCCTATCGCCAGCCGATTACCCGCGGTGAGATAGAAGCGATACGCGGCGTCAGTGTCAGCAGCCATATCATCAAGACCCTTGTAGAGCGGGAATGGGTACGTGTCATCGGTCATCGTGATGTACCGGGGAAACCTTCTATTTACGGCTCAACAAAAGAATTTCTGGATTACTTTAATCTGAAATCGCTGGATGAACTGCCATCGCTGGCAGAGATCAGTGATCTGGATAAAATTGCACCTGAATTAGCCCTGAATGAAAAAGCCGATGAACTGCAAGCAGCTTTAAAAGAAGCGGCTACGACAGCGGAAATGGTTGCTGAAACAGCGCAAAGCAGACGAAAGATTCAGGTTAGAAGAATGCGACGTGTGCGACGACTGAATCTGACGAATGTTGAGAACGTGGAAAGCGATCAAATGTCAGCCTTGAATGAAAAGGCAGGAGAACCCGATGCTGCTTTAAAAGAGCCGGAAACAGCCGAAATCAGCGGTAAAATTCAGGTCAGAAGAATGAGGCGTATGCGACGCAATAACCTGATGAGTGCTGCAAACGCACAAAGCGATCAAAGCGAAAGTAATGATACCACCACTAGTCAGGTAAACGAGCAGGACGAAGTAGAACTGAGTTAAAATATCATCTGACTGGTTGTTTTTTGATCAGTTTGTGACTATAAATTAACTAATGTATCTCTCTTCTGGAGCATGCTATGGGTATATTGGCAGTACAAAACAGCGCTGTGATGGGTATTCAACAAGGCCTGACTAATTTACGTCGAAATGCGGCTGAAATAGCGAGCGCCGACCAGCTGAATAAAGCCGGTAGTGAAACCGATCTGGCGGGTTCCGTGGTGGGCTTAAAACAAGCTGAAGTGCAGGTTCAGGCCAATGCTAAAGTTGTTTCAGCGGTTGATGATGTATTGGGGACATTGCTCGATACTCAGGCATAAACTCTCTAAATTTTTTATTTTAACAATGGTTGTGAATGGTGGAAATTATATCGCAACAATACCTGAACACCTCTCGCGGGGTTGAAACCTCAAGCCCTGCTTCGGTTAATGTAAACCTAAGCAAACCTCAATCTACAGCTGACAACTTTAACTCAGAAGAAGCAACACCTGAGCAAAAAAGAGAACAGCGTCAATACGAGCAATCAGTCGCTCAACAATTGCAGAAATTACAAAGCCGGGACCGCGAAGTACGTGCGCATGAGGCCGCTCACGTGGCAGCCGGTGGACGATATGTTTCGGCCGGACCAAGCTATACGTATCAGCGTGGCCCCAACGGGCGCTTTTATGCAATTGGCGGAGAAGTGCAAATTGATGTGTCAGCAATTCCCTCTAATCCTGAAGCAACTCTAACAAAAGCAGAGGTGGTGCAAAGGGCGGCTTTAGCACCGGCACAGCCGTCTCCTCAGGATCTGCGGGTGGCATCGAATGCCGCCAGCTTAGCCTCAAGAGCCAGAGTTGAAATTGCGATTCAGCAAAGAGAGTTACAACAGGCGCAAGCGCAACAGAGAGAAAAGAGCGGGGCCGATAACAGCGATAATGGAGCCGATATAACGAGTACAAATACTTCGTCTGTCACATCGGGCTATAGTACAGCGAGTCTGGCAGCACCGGCAGATGAAGTGTTTGATATAGTGGCGTAAAGCGCTCTAGTTTTTCATTGTTGCAGCGACTTCATAGCTTTCATCGTCAGTTAAATGACACCTGATCACTTCAATGGTTGCGTGTAACGGAGGTGTTAAATTGCTGCCGGCTTTTACGATGATATTGACTTCAGTACCCATAGCAATCGCGTGATCGGTATGGAAAAGAATGCCATCACCACTGATGTTTTTCACATGACCAGTGCGTGTTTCTGCATGACCACTTTCCGTGTATTCAAGCTGGCACTCTACTGGCATCCGGTAAAAGCTGCGTTTTTCTGCGAAATCATGCTTCATGGATTGATCCTATCAATATACGTATACTGATTTATATAGGTTATGCATGACAATAACTCAATAGAACCACAATGGATAGATTAAGGTGTTATTTTTCCAGCAGCCGCGGGATTAACATCGCCAGGTTACAGGGTGATGTGCGGTGATCCAGCTGTTCTTTGATAATGGAATCCCAGCCTGTTCTACAGGCACCTGATGAACCGGGCAGACAGAAAATATAAGTTCCGTTTGCGACCCCGGCAATGGCACGGGATTGTAATGCCGAGGTTTTGATTTCGTTATAGGAGATCATGCGAAACATTTCGCCAAAACCTTCAATTTCTTTATCCAGTAATGGCTGAACCGCTTCCGGGGTACCATCCCGGCCGGTTACACCAGTACCGCCTGTGGTGACGACAGCATGGATCTCGGGATCTGCAATCCAGCCTGAGATAGCAGCTCTTATCTGATAGATATCATCGGTTACAATTTTTTTACTCAAAACCTTATGTTCGGCGGCAATGGCGCGTTCCACCAGTGCTTTTCCAGATGTGTCATCGTCTTCTGTGCGGCTGTCAGAAATGGTTAAAACAGCTAAATTCAAAGAAATAAACTCACGATTGTTAGACATATCTGATACCTGTTAATAAATCAGTTAAAATAAGGGAGGTACATATTAAACCAGGTTCGGATGAGTACCAATATTTTGTCTTATTATATCGTGTCGCTGACACGTTCAGGTGTTTAGGTTTTTATGGAAACAGAAAGAATTCAAAAAGCTCTTGCCCGTATGGGTCTGGGATCACGAAGAGAAGTTGAGCGATGGATTGAAGAAGGGCTTATTCGTGTTAATGGTAATGTGGCGACACTGGGTCAGTCGGTAAAAGAGGGTGACAAGGTCAGCTACAAAACCAAGAAGATAGAAATAAAATCCGCTGATAAACTGCGAACCAGAGTACTGGCGTATCATAAACCGGAAGGTGAGGTGACTTCGCGCAAAGACGAAGAGGGCAGAAAAACCGTATTTGATTCTCTGCCGCGTCTGCAAGCGGCCCGCTGGGTGGCTATTGGCCGTCTTGATATGAATACCACCGGTTTATTATTATTTACCAATGACGGTGAACTGGCTAATCGTCTGATGCACCCTTCACATGAAATAGAGCGAGAATATGCGGTCAGAATTCTGGGTGAAGTGAGTAATGAAATACTGCATGAACTGCATACCGGTGTCTTACTGGAAGATGGCATGGCACACTTTGATACCATTGTTGATGCGGGCGGGCAAGGTGCCAATCACTGGTATCACGTTACCCTGAAAGAAGGCCGCACCCGTGAAGTGCGTCGTTTATGGGAGCATTTTGGTTTTAAAGTTAGCCGGCTGATTCGGGTTCGTTACGGAGACATAGAATTATCCCGCGCCATTCGTCAGGGTAATTTTAAAGAGCTGACGGATACCGAGGTGACGAAACTGTCTGCCAGTGTGGGTTTAACCAGAGTTAATAAAGACAAGATTGATGAACAAAGGCGGCAGAAATACACTTCTGCCACACCCAAGAAGAATCTCGGTAAATTCGGTAACAAGAAACGCTAAAAATAAATACTGGAGTATTAGAGCAATGAAAACACTATATTTCCTCGTCATCTGTTTTTTACTGGCAGCCTCAGCGGTTTCTGCAAAAGAAGAAGGAGAGCTTGGCGAGGGTATGGTTAACCCCGGTTATCATGAAAAGCCGGAATGGTTTAAAAACTCCTTTCTTGATCTGAACGAAGACATTGCCGAAGCCTCTGAGGCTGGGAAAAAATTAATCGTATTTTTCTATCAGGACGGCTGTCCGTACTGTAAAAAGCTACTGGATGATAATTTCTCACAGAAAGCGATTGCTGATAAAACCAGAAAATACTTTGATCTGGTTGCTGTCAATATGTGGGGCGATAAAGAATTGACACTGGGTGATAAAACCTATACAGAAAAAACCTTTGCCGAAACGGCCAGTGTTATGTATACCCCGACCATTTTATTTTTTGATGACAAAGGCCGCGTGATACTGAGAATGAATGGTTATTACCATCCTACAAAATTTAATGCTGCACTAGACTATGTCGGTTTAAATAAGTACAAAACAGAAAAGTTCAGCGAGTATATGGCAGGTGTTTCCACACCCGCATCAAGTGGCAAACTACACGGTGCTATAACGACCCTGAGCCGGCCATATAATTTAAAGAAAGCCTTAAGCGGCAGTAAGCCTGTTGTTATCATGTTTGAACAGAAGCAATGTCCGGACTGTGATGAGCTGCATCTTGATGTTCTGCAAAAGCAAGAAAGTATCGACCTGCTTAAATCATACGAAGTAGCCGTATTTGATATGTGGAGTGATGAGGTCATCATTACCCCTGCTGGTCAAAAAACAACGATCTCGTTATGGGCAAAGCAGCTGAATATTCAGTATGCGCCCAGCCTGGTTTTTTTTGATAAAAAAGACAAGGATGTATTTCGTATAGAAGGCTACCTGAAATCCTTTCATGTACAGTCAGTGCTTGATTATGTTGCACAGTCAGCCTACAA
This sequence comes from Gammaproteobacteria bacterium, assembly GCA_029882215.1. Lineage (GTDB taxonomy): Bacteria > Pseudomonadota > Gammaproteobacteria > SZUA-229 > SZUA-229 > JAUVDT01. The sequence goes on from JAOULC010000012.1 coordinate 51,228, forward strand.
AAAAGAAAAAAACTTTCAGCGCTGGATAGACAAGCGCGCGCATAAATTGCGTGAACAGGGTATTGAAGTAGACCTGATGAAATAAATACGTCTGCCGGCAGCGTATTCTTAATTATTTACCACTTGCTCTGAAGATGAATCGTTGCAGTGTCAGCGACTGAGCTTTCATGTAAATTATTAGCGTTATAAAACTTTCCCGTCACAGACCGCGACAATTAGTCGCGCGTCAATCTGTCACTTCTGCCTTTGTCTGGTTTCACCTAGAATCGTCTGATATTCCCATTTTGAGAATGTAAAAATATAGGCGGGTCTTCCATTGATCAATAAGAATTCTGTTTTTCGTAAATCATTAACGATTGCTGTACTACTGGCACTGTCTATGTCGACGACTGTTTGCGTTGCTGCCGGGACTGATACGGATATTCCGTCGCCAGAAATGGATGAGCTGGTTGTCTGGGGCGAACAAAAAGAAAGTGAGCAGGCCGGTTACACAAGCCCGGTCAGTAGCTTGAATCAGGATGATTTAAAAAGTATCAATATGGCTACAACGGAAGATGCGGTGAAATATGAACCCAGTATTGTTATTCGTCGCCGCTTTATTGGTGATTCTAACGGCACGCTGGGCCTGCGTGGTTCAAATATGTTTCAGACCTCACGCTCAATGGTTTTTGCCGATGGCGTACCGTTACATTATTTACTGCAGTCACGCTGGAACGGAGCACCACGCTGGACCATGGTGTCGTCCAGTGAAATTGCGAAAGTGGATGTCGTATACGGCCCATTCTCTGCAGAGTATGGCGGCAACGCCATGGGTGGTGTTGTCTTGATTGAAACCAAAATTCCACAGAAACAGGAATTTCATTTTGATGGCATGATGTTCTCACAAAGTTTTGCTGACTACGGTTTTGATGACACAGTGAATGGTTATAAAGGCTTTATGTCTTATGGCGACAAGATCGGTGATCTGAGTCTGTATATGTCGTTTAATCATCTCGATAATGAATCGCAACCGCAGATATTCAGAGACAGTGGCTTCGGTGGTGCACCAATAACAACGGTCACTGGTGGTATTTTAGGCAATAACTCAGTTGGCACTAACCGAATGTTTTATGGCGACACGGGTGTGGTCGATACCGTAACGGATAATTACAAAGTGAAATTGGGTTATGACTTTGCTAACTGGTCTGCATTACTGAATCTGGCGTTTGAAGATCGTAACTCTAACAATATTGGAAACTCCTATGTACAAGACGGTTCAGGTAATACTGTCTGGAGCGGCACGGTTGATCAGGCTGGTGATATCTTTACGATTAAGGGCAGCAATATTGGTGAGACTGTACAAGAGCGTAACAGCTTGAATGCAGGATTGCGACTTAGAGGCGACCTGAGCGACTCAACCCAAATGGAAGTGAATCTGAGTTCCTTTGATGTGGCAAAGGATGAAACACGCTCGTCTTTACTCAACCCAAATGATCCCTTATATACGGCTGCCGGAAAAATCACCGACTTCGGTGATACCGGCTGGCAAACGGCTGAAGCTAAATGGACGATAGACGATGCGGGCGTGGACGGTTTGACAGTGATTGCCGGTGTGCGCCATGAGGCTTATAAACTCAGTCTTAATGTTTATGATTCGTCTGATTATGCTGCAGGTAGTAAGGGTGCATTACTTGATAGCAGTGGTGGCGAAACCAGTCTTACCGCGGCTTTTACCCAGCTTAACTGGGCACTTAATGAACGTTGGGATACCTCGTTTGGCCTGCGTTATGAATCATGGGAAAGTAGTAATGGTTACTACGATCAGGATGGTAGTGCGGTAACAGATCTGGTCTATACACCATCGCGTTCGGAAGAGCAGGTCTCGCCAAAATTCTCGCTCGGTCATAAACCGGCAGATGACTGGATTGTACGCTACTCTCTGGCAAAGGCTTATCGATTCCCGATTGTTGAAGAGCTTTATAGTCAGTACGAAGCCTACTCTGCAAAGAGTCTGGCCAATCCTGATCTTAATCCGGAAAATGGTTTACACCACAACCTCATGCTTGAGCATGGTCTGGATAATGGTTACCTGCGCGTCAATCTGTACAGTGAAAACATCAAAGATGTCATTGAGTCACAGACCGATACCAGTGGCCCTGTTGATGTCAGAACGTTTGTCCCGGTGGATGAAGTGAGAACAACAGGGCTTGAGTTTATTGCCAATGTCAGAAAAGTACTGATTGATGATCTGGATATTCGTTTCAATGTGGCTTACACCGATTCTGAAATTATCAGTAATGCAGCAGACCCGACAATTATCGGCAACCGTTTTCCTCGCATGCCGGAGTGGCGCAGTAACCTGCTGGCTACCTATCATATTTCAGCGCTATGGAATCTGAGTGGTAGTTTGCAATATGCCAGTAACAGTTTTGGCCGGCTGGATAATACCGACACGGAAGAGAATGTTTATGGTGCACAGGATAGTTACACTCGTCTGGGTATGAAAACAAGCTATCGTATCAATAAGCAGTCCAGTATTGCCTTTGGTATCGATAACATCACAGATGAAGTGGCTTACGTGGCACACCCGTGGCCGGGCCGTACGGTTTATGTAACCGCCTCGTTTGATATGTAAAAAACTGAACGAAAGGTCAGTACTTATCATAGCGATCAGGCAGAAATGAGACTGCTCAAATATGCATAAGTACTGGTGTATTCAGCCAATGGTTTAAGCCGACAATGATGATGCGAAGCAGTGCCAGCAACAGAGGTCTAAATAACAGCCCGGACTCACAGCACGCAGAGCATGATGCTCAGATAAAAGTGATGACGTTAAAGCCTGATAGCAGACAGGCACAGGTGCAGGCTTTAAGCGTAGCACCGGTGATCATCGTGCTGGCAATCGTGACGGCTCTGCATGCAGGTTTATTGGTTTTAATATTGCCTTCATCCTCTGTACAGCAAGCCACAGTCAGTCTTCCTGTTATTGCCGGTGTTTTAATTCAGGCACCGTCAAGCGAGATTGTGAAAACGCCAAAGAAAAAAGCAGCTCCAGCACACATACCTAAAGCAAAGCGCATACCTGCGGCGAAAAAAACGATAACACGCCCGCCGCCTGCTAAGAAGCCAGCAGTATCTGAGGTTCAGCAAACGACCAATGTGGCTGAAGAGGCTGTCGAAGCCGAACAGCAACCGGCAGCGCTTGTTGCACCACGCATAGATGCAACGCGACAGAGTAATCCGGCTCCGGTTTATCCGCGTGCATCACTGCGTCGGCATGAGCAGGGAAAGGTTATCTTGCAAGTGCTGATTCTGAGCGATGGCTCTGTTGGCAAAGTTCAGATAAAACAAAGCAGTGGTTTCAAGCGACTGGACCGTTCTGCCATCAAAGCGGTAAAGCGCTGGCGCTATGTACCGGCACAACAGGGCGAGCAAGCAGTGGAATACTGGTATCAGCAGCCAATAGTGTTTTCATTGCGGCAATGAAAAAATTATTTAAACCCGGAAAAATTACTTAACCAAAGGACTCAAACTATGCAGGATAACCCTTATGGCATTGATGCACTGTGGCTACAGGGAGATGTGGTCATTAAGAGTGTCGCCATTATTTTGCTGATTATGTCGCTGGCCTCATGGTCAGTGATTCTGCTGCGCGGCTGGCGTTTGTGGTGTTTGCGCAAGTCGCCGCAAAAACTGAGTGCATTCTGGCAGACACAGAATTTTATGCAGGCATTACAACAGCTTTCTCCCGCCGATAGCGCTGATCCGTTTCGCCGGCTGGCGGCCGAAGGCAAGTCTGCAATAGAACATCACCGGCAACACAAAGATAAGTTACAGGCTGATTTTCCACCGGCAGAGTGGTTAAGTTCAGGTCTGCGTGATGCGATTGAAATCAGTACCGCTGAGCTGCAACGTGGTTTATCAATTCTGGCATCGGTAGGAGCAACGGCTCCGTTCATCGGTCTTTTTGGTACGGTATGGGGGATCTATCATGCACTGGTGAGCATCGGTGTTTCCGGTCAGGCCAGTATTGATAAAGTAGCCGGACCGGTGGGTGAGGCACTGATCATGACGGCACTGGGTCTGGCGGTCGCGATTCCTGCTGTGCTGGGTTACAACGCACTGGTTCGGGGTAACAAACGCGTGCTGGCACAGCTCAGCCATTTTGCCCGGCAGTTGCATGTTTATTTTCTTACCGGCGCACCGCCGGCTCAGCATGTAGCGGCTAAAATTCATACTATCAGTGAAAACAAGAGAGCAGAAAATGTCGTTTGATAATGCTTATGAAAATAACGATGAGGTGATGAGTGAAATCAATATGACACCACTGGTTGATGTGATGCTGGTGCTGTTAATTATTTTTATTATCGCCATGCCATTGTTAAATGATGCCATCAAAATTGATTTACCCAAAGCCGATAATCAGGCCAGTAAGATTAGCCCTGAAACCATCAGCCTGAGTGTCAATCAGAGCGGCCAGGTTTTCTGGAACAAACAACTAATGACACAGGACGCACTGCAACAGCGACTAAAGATAGCTGCGCAGCAGCAACCACAGCCAGAAGTTCACTTACGCGGCGATCGTCATGTTGAATATGAATACGTGATCAGCGTGATGACGGCCGTGCGTCATGCAGGTATACAGAAACTGGGTTTTGTGACAGAACCCGCAGGCAGTAATAAATAATGTACAGGCAGGTTTTTATGAGAAAACAAAAATCATTCCGTCAGCTGATCGGGTTATTGTTTAGCGCCATTGCACTCGTCATGCCAGTACAGGTTCAAAGTGCTGAGCACAAGCATGCTACGCATGGCGTGCCAATCCCCGGCGCCTGTGCCAAAGCAGATACTCCGGCCTCATTGCAATGCGCCCGCGGCGTCAGCTCAGTGTTTGATAGTAAAGGCCGGCTATGGCTGGCCTGGGCTTTTGGCGGGCATGTTTACGTTAATTTTTCAGATGACAAGGGTAAAACCTATAGTTCACCGGTGGCTATCAATAGAACACCAGAAGCCGTTGCTGCCAAGGCTGAAAGCCCTATAAAAATTCTTGTCGACCGGCAGGGCCGTATATTTATTAGCTGGACGATGAAGCTGGCCAAACGTTTCAGCGGGCATATTCGTTTTAGCCGCTCAGTGGATGGAGGTGAAAACTTTTCTGCACCGCTGACGGTTAATGATCATCTTGAGGTAACCAGTCACCGATTTCAGTCGATGGCAATTAATGAGGCAGGTGATATTTTTATCGCCTGGCTGGATAAACGTGATCTGCTAGCGGCCATAAGAAGCGATAAGCCTTACACCGGTGCGGCGGTTTATTATGCGTATTCCGATAATCATGGTCAGTCATTTCACCCCAATATCAAGGTCATTGACAGTAGTTGCGAATGTTGTCGCACAGCAATGGCAATGGATAAAGATGGTTTACCGGTGATTTTATGGCGACATGTTTTTGATAAAAATACGCGTGATCACGCACTGGCAAAACTGCTGGCTAATGATCGTGTCGGTAAAGTCAGACGCGCAAGCTTTGATAACTGGCAGGTGGATGGTTGTCCGCATCATGGGCCGAGTATTTCCAGTAGTGATGAGGGTTACTACCACTTAACATGGTTTAATAATGCACCCGAGCGTCATGGGTTGTTTTACGCATACAGCAAAGATCAGGGAAAAACATTTTCAAGTGCAATCAGCGTGGGTAATTACAAGGCTGCGGCAAGTCACCCGCAGGTAATTACGGCCGGTGAAACGGTTTATTTATTATGGAAAGAGTTTGATGGTAAACAATCGAGCCTGATCACCATGCAGTCTGTTGATAAAGGTAAAAACTGGTCGGAAGCAGAACAACTGTTGCAAACAACAGCGACAAATGAACACCCGTTATTGCTCCGTGATGAGCAGCGGGTTTATGCTGCCTGGCAGCGTACTGGTGAAGACTATCATTTAATTCCGCTGAGGAAATAAGCATGAAAATCTTAGCCTTGACGACTGTGCTATGGCTGTTATCCGTCAGTGCGTTTGCAGGACCACAGATCAGAAGCTTCAGCAGTGGCAGCTACCAGCAGATTGTTAGTCACCAGCAACAGGTATTTGTGATGGTGTTCTGGTCGCTTGATTGTCCGCCTTGTTATAAAGAGCTTGAAATGCTGGGACGCTTTAGTAAGCAGTATCCGGCAATTAAACTGGTGCTTGTATCGACAGATATATCAGTATCTAAAAACGAGATACTGGCTGTTTTAACAAAGTATCAGCTGGAAAACACAGAGTCATGGGTGTTCACTGGCAACTCAGAAGAACGTCTGCGTTTTGAAATTGATGTGACCTGGTATGGAGAATTGCCACGTAGTTACCTTATTAAGCACTCAGAGCAAATACAGGTTGTCAGCGGGGTACTTGAGGAAGCAAAATTAATAAAAATGCTGAGTGATTATCAGTAGTTTATAAACAACTATCGTGGCTGCACTATAATCTTTGTTTTAAAAAAAAGTGGAGATAAGAAAGTTATCCAGATGAGGGCTTACTTATCTCCACGAATGAACGCATGTCAGTACGTGTTTAAAGAATAATACGTTTGTCATAGCAGGGGAATGTGGCACAGTGTCGCGTGACAAATTGTCGCAGCAGAGGGCGCTGTTGATATGCTAAACTTAGACGATGTCAGAATCCGTTAACTACTTTCATTTAAACCGTCTGTTCGTATTACGCAATATTGCGATTGCCGGTCAGTTCATTGCTATATTGATCGCGCAATACCTGCTTGATATTTCACTGCCATTGATTGCAATCAGCCTGATTATTTTACAAATAACGTTATTTAATATTTTTGTCTGGGTACGTCTGCAGCAGTCAAAACCGGTTTCTGAAAATGAAATCTTCATCCACCTTACGATTGATGTACTTGCGCTTGCGCTGCTGTTGTACTTTACCGGCGGTGCAACCAATCCCTTTGTGTTGCTGTTCCTGTTTCCATTAACCATTTCAGTGACGATACTGTCGATAAGGCTGGCCTGGCTGTTAGCGATATTAACCGTCATCAGCTACAGCGTTTTGATGTTTAATTATCAGGCCCTGCCTGTCGGCCATAATATGACTCATGATATGAGCAGTATGGCTAACAACATGGATCACAGTATGCACGGTCAGGCGGCAGACACAGAGTACAACCTGCACCTGATGGGGATGTGGCTGGCTTTTATTCTCAATGCCGGACTGATTACTTATTATGTTTACGGTATGGGCAGTACATTACGACGCCAGCAAAAACAGTTGTCGTTAGCACGAGAGCAGTCTATTCGTGATGAACAATTAGTGGTGCTTGGTACATTAGCAGCCAGTACAGCGCATGAACTTGGAACACCACTGGGTACCATGTCTTTGCTGGTGAGTGAACTGGAAGCTGAAATTGTCGATAAGAATGCGCAAATAAATAAAGATTTAGGCAATCTGAAAGAGCAAATCAGCCGTTGTAAATTATCATTATCGGATCTGTCCGCATCAGTCGGTGCCACATCAGACTTATACGGTGGTGTTATCGAAAATGCCGGCAGTTATTTGTGCCGGTTGTATGATGAAATTACTCTAATCAGGCCGGAATCGGTCATACATTATGACTGCCATGAGTTAGCTCAAAACAGTCAGTTATACACAGACCGGACTTTAAGTTTGTCACTGATTAACGTGCTCGAAAATGCCATTGATGTGTCACCGGATTTTATACAGTGGACAGTAAAGTCCGATAATAACTTTATTACTTTAGAAATCCTGGACCAGGGGCCGGGATTATCAGACACTGCACTGGAAATGATCGGACAGCAGCCCTATAGTGAAAAAGAACTGGGTCTTGGACTGGGTTTATATCTGGCTTATGCCGCGATCAGGCGCAGAGGCGGAACAATCAATCAAAGCAACAGAAGTACTAAGGGTAGCCGGACAGTGGTGACATTGCCACTCTATGATGCTGGTTAAGCAATGATGAATGAGATAAATAAATTATTATTAATTGACGATGATGCGGCTTTTTGTGAGGTGTTGTCACGCGCTTTACAAAGACATGATTACACCGTCACCGTGTCGCAATCGGTTACTGATGCCAGTGAAAAAATTAAAGATGCTTTATTTGACTATGCGGTGGTTGATTTACGTATTGGCCAGGAGTCTGGTCTGAGCATGGTTAAACAGCTGATAGCAGTACAGCCGGATATTAAGATTGTCGTGCTGACAGGTTATGCCAGTATTGCAACAGCGGTTGAGGCTATTAAACTTGGTGCAAAACAATATCTAACCAAACCTGCAGATGTAGGAGAAATCATAGAGGGTTTTGGAAAAGCAGAAGGTGATGTGTGTGTGGAACCTGCAGTAAATCCGATGTCAGTGAAACGTCTTGAATGGGAACACCTGCAAAAGGTTTTGCAGGAACATCATGGTAATATATCAGCCGCTGCCAGAGCAATGGATATGCACCGCCGGACCTTACAAAGAAAGCTGCAAAAAAAACCGGTTAAACATTAGTCGCTGAAAAACAATCGTATAACTCCGGCAGACCGTCAAAAAATTCGACCTTTCCCGTTTCCAGTGAATATTCTGCACCGACGATTAATAAGTCTTCTTTCGCACTCAGGTTTTCCAGAATAGCTGAACCATGGCGCAGCTGATTCGCCGATGCCCGCACATTGGCTCGCATAGACTGCTCAACGAGAGCCACATCATCGTTCCATAATTCAGTGGGTTTAAATGCTTCAACCGAGGGCCGGATCCGCTCAACAATGGATTTAATATTTAACGACTGCTCGCTGTCAGGGCGTTTTAATTCTTCAACGGTGGCGGATACTGCACCGCATTGTGAGTGTCCTAATACCACAACCAGACGCGTTTTAAATTTTGCTGCAGCAAACTCAACACTGCCAATTTGTGACGGCGCAACAATATTCCCGGCGACTCGTATGACAAATAAATCTCCCAGCCCCTGATCAAAAACAATTTCTGCCGGTACACGAGAATCGGAACAGCCTAATATGATTGCAAAAGGTTCCTGGCCTTCAGTGAGTGTTGCACGCTTTGCATGTGTCATCATTGTTTCTACTGAACGCAGGCCATTTACAAAACGTGAATTACCTTCCTGTAAGCGCTTTAATGCACTGACTGCATCAATCATATATATAGACCGGGTGCTGGGGTTAAAGTACCCCGTTTTAAGTGAGCGGCCCGCAATAGCGCTTACGGGCCGGCTGTTTTATATTGTATAGCTGGTGATAATGACTGCAACAGACAGCATAACGACTGCCGTTGTGAAAAAAATCATATATCGTTTATTGGCAGGCGTTATATGATCAATCTGTTTTACACAAATCTGTGGTGCAGATTTTTTATCTTCAGACATGGGTTAATCCTCCGGGTTGTTTTTTACAATTTTAGTCTTCGCTATTCATAACACCCAGCAGATGTAATAAGCTGGTCAGCAGATTGAAAATAGAAACATACAGGGTCACCGTTGCCATGATGTAATTGGTTTCACCGCCATGAATGATATCGCTGGTCTGGTACAGAATAAGTCCGGACATAAGCAGCACAAACATCGAAGACACGACTAACGATAATGCCGCTACTTCAAAAAGCATCGCGCCGAGTCCGGCAACAAACGCTACCAGAATACCTGCCATTAAAAAGCCGCCCATAAAGCTGAAGTCCTTGCGGCTAACCAGTGCATAGGCCGATAACGACAGAAAGATAAGAGCGGTAGTGCCCATGGCGGTCATAACTGTTTCAGCGCCATTAGACATACTCAGATAGCTGTTGAGGATAGGACCCAGTGTGTATCCCATAAAGCCCGTCAGGGCAAATACAAAGGCAATACCCAGACCACTATCACGAAACTTTGAGGTGGCGAACAGTAAACCGAAATATCCTCCCAGCGTTAGCAGTATGCCAGGGTGTGGTAAGTTTAAGCTCATTGAAACTCCGGCTACCAGTGCACTGAACAGTAGCGTCATGGAGAGTAATGAATAAGTGTTTCTGAGTACTTTGTGGCTAGCCAGAACACTGGGTTGCGTTTCGCTGGCTATATTATTCAATGATGTGTTCATTTTGTCTTATCTCTAGTTAATTTATTAATGAATTTTAGTTACTGTTGTTTCATACTCATCAGTGAGTAATGAAAAATCAGGCATGGCTGCTGAGCGGTGATTATCTCGCTGCCGGGATAGCCGGCGTGCAACGGCATAACCTGCACGATCAAATGCGCGGTCGATGGCGACATACATATTTTTCTCGGTGTCTTCGATGACAACGTCACCGAGCTGCGGCAGCACAACCTGAACATGGCAATGCTTATCCTCACCACCGCGTGGCCCATTGATATCTGACAAGCGAACTATTACGCGGCGAATCTGTTCATCTCTGGAGCCAAGAGAAAAGCGTAAACGCTTTTCAATGTGCTTGTGTAAGGCTTTAGTGAGTGAAAAATGACGAGCTTGAATATCGACTTGCATCTTTAATCTCCGCTATTTTTAACTGAAATGACATGGCTAAGATAAGGCCGATTAAGAGTAAGTAAAAGTCGAATATATTTACGATATAGATCGTATTATTCGATGTTATTGGTGTCACTCAGAAGCCTCTGATTTGGCCAGTAACAGTTGCTTGAGTTCTTTAATTTCATCACGTAAAGACAGCACTTCTGCGTGCAGGGTCGTTTCAATATTGTCCTGTGTTTTTTGCAGGTCTTTAACGGTTTCCTTGTGCTCAGCTGCACTGTAGCTTTGCATCGCATTCACAATGATGGCGATAAACAGATTCAGCATGGTGAAAGTGGCGATGAGAATAAAGGGTACAAAAAATGCCCAGGCATAAGGAAAGCTATCCATTACCGGGCGTGCAATGCCCATTGACCAGCTCTCCAGTGTCATGATCTGGAACAGTGTATAGAAGGAATGACCAAGTGTGCCGAACCATTCAGGGTGAGTGTCTGCAAAAAGATTGGTAGCAATAACCGCAAATACGTAATAAAAAACCATTAGCATCAGACCAATTGAACCCAGTCCGGGAATAGCGGCCAACAGTGCGCCGACTACGCGCCGCATCGACGGCACTATTGTCAGCAGGCGTAAGACACGTAGTACCCGTAAAGCTCGTAATACCGCAAACGGGCCAGAGGCCGGAATCAGGGCGATAGTCACCACGGTGAAGTCAAATAAACTCCATGGGTCTCGCCAGAAAGCAAGCCGGTGTACATAAATTCTCAGGGCGATTTCTAACACAAACAGAACGAGTATCAGTTGATCGAGAGCGAGTATGAATGATCCCGCTTCGTTCATCACGGTGGTTGATGTTTCCAGCCCCAATAGAACGGCATTGATCAGGATTAGCGTAATGATCAGATTCTGAACATAGCTGTGCTCTATTATCGACTGCAGACGATTACGTATCATTGCCATCAGTTGCGTGAAACCAGTATCTTTTCAAATGACAGTCCAGTCATCTCATGAATAGTGCGCCACAGGTAATAGATGATGCCCATCATCATCAGCATAGAAGGGATAACGATAACGGGATAACTTAATAGTGTCATCCATGCCAGCTCTTCGTTAAAAGCAGTACTGCCTGTTGGGCTTGTTACAATCCATTTAGCAAGAATGAAATTCATCAATGATGAAAAGAAAAAGGTGCCACTTAGAAGATAAGTAAGTTTTAACAAACGAGCATCAAAGGCAGCGCTATGTCCAAGCTCTTCAAGCCGCTGTTTTATTAACTCGACATTCATAATCGCCGGGTTATAGATCATGGTTCTGATCAGGGGGAAACGGCTAAATGAGGATGCCAATACCGCCATGCCAATCAATCCGGGGATAGTTGCCTCCTTAATTGCCAGCCACTGAGTATCGAGTTGAAGCAGGCCTATGCCACCGGTCAAGATCACGCTAACCATGCCAAGTAGAGCAATAAAATTAAATTTTCTATATTTAATCAGTTCAAAGATGCCCCAGGTTAAAGGAAAAGCCAGGGCAGTGACGAGTGCTCCGCTTGGCCCAAGAGCCTCATCGCCACTGAGTTTCATTAGAACGACAGAAGGAGCAATGATGCTGACCAGTAGATCGATCATAGGTCTGGGTTTGTGGCTAGAAGACTTTATTGCAGATGGGTTTGATGTATTCATTATGATTTACAATGCTTATAGTAAGTGATACCAGCCTATTAATTTTTTGGAGAGCATAACAGGCTGGTATCGGGGCTAGCACGGTTATAGTATGTAAATATGATAAACAATAAAACTCGATTATATTTGTTATATGCATCGGAAATTACGATGTAACGGTATGCTGCTAATTTTTTATCTGTGTATTTTATGAAAATGGGTTTGTTCGGTTTAAAATTAAGAAAAATACGACTATTATTAGGTAATAGATCGTATTTAACGAAGAGATTGTAAGGCATGATTAACTATAAGCACCTTCACTATTTCTGGGTGGTGGCTAATGAAGGCAGTATTGCCCGTGCCAGTGAAAGCCTGCACCTGACGCCTCAGACAATCAGCGGCCAGCTCAGTTTACTGGAAGATAATTTAGGAGAGGCTTTGTTTAATCGTGTAGGGCGTAATCTGGAGCTGACCGAAACAGGCCGGTTAGCGCTGAGTTATGCCAACGAAATTTTCTCACTCGGTGGTGAGCTTGAAGAGGTGTTACATAATGTGCCTGATAACAGGCCATTAGTCTTTAAGGTGGGTGTGGCCGATGTGGTTCCCAAATCCATAGCTTATCGTTTGCTGGCGCCGTCATTGCAGTTAAATGATGCGATACGGATAGTTTGCCGCGAGAACAGTATTGATTCCTTACTCGCTGAACTGGCTTTGCACAAACTGGATCTGGTGATTTCAGACGGACCCATTCCGCAGAATATTAATGTGCGTGGTTATAATCATCAGCTGGGTGAATGTGGTATTAGTTTTTTTGCCATACCTGAACTGGCAGAAACCCTGACTAAAAAATTTCCACAAAGCCTCAAAGGTGCGCCTTTGTTATTGCCGGGTGAAATGACTGTGGTACAAAACCGGTTGTTGAAATGGCTGAATAAACTTCGTATTCATCCGCGTGTTGTTGGTGAATTTGATGACAGCGCATTAATGAAAGCTTTTGGCCAGGCCGGAGCCGGTGTTTTTATTGCACCCACGGCTATTGCCGCAGAGGTTGAAAAGCAATATGGCGTTGTTGTTATCGGTCAGACAGATGAAGTCCAGGAACAGTTCTATGCGATTTCTGTGGAGAGAAAAATTTCTCACCCTGCAGTGGTGGCAATTACAGAAACAGCACGCGAGTGGCTGTTTCGCGATGAAGAAAAAAAACCAGACTAAAAGGTTAACAGGAAAAAATAATGAGTAATCAAAATAAACTAAACACAAAGGAAAAAATAAAAGGAGTTTTCCACGCACCCTGGGAAAAGTCTTTCGATAAAATACTCACGCCTTTTGAAGAGTTTATCCATCAGCAAACCACCAGTGGTTTACTACTGATGAGTATGGCTGTCGTGGCTCTGATACTGGCGAATAGTCCACTGGCATCTGGCTATGCACATTTTATGCATAGTATGGTCAGCCTCGGCGCCGGCAGCTGGAAACTGGAAATGAGCCTGCATCATCTGATTAATGACGGCTTGATGGCTATGTTTTTCTTTGTTGTCGGTCTTGAGTTAAAGCGTGAAATATTAGTCGGCGAGCTGGCAAACCCGCGCAATGCCGTTTTACCTATCGGTGCGGCCATTGGCGGCATGGTGGTGCCGGCGCTGATTTTTCTGGCCATTAACCCGGATGCAGAAGCATCACGCGGCTGGGGAATTCCAATGGCTACCGATATCGCCTTCGCCATTGGCGCACTGGCATTGCTGGCAAGCCGTGTTCCCAAAGCACTCATTACTTTTTTAGTAGCACTGGCCATTGTCGATGACTTAGGCGCGGTTCTGGTCATTGCTATCTTTTATACAGAAACCATTGTCTTCACGCCATTGATGGTAGCGATAGGCCTTTTTGCCTTGTTACTGTTCTTTAATATGAGTGGTATACGTAAAAGCACACCTTATATGATTGTTGGTGTGTTGCTGTGGTATGCCTTACTGCAGTCGGGTGTGCATGCCACGCTGGCCGGTATAATGACAGCATTTAGTATACCGGCTATGCCTAAGTACCGGCCTGAACTGTTCAGTGAACAGGTTAAAGAACTTATGCAAAAGTTTGATGCCAGTCATGAGCCGGGTAAAAGTATCATGACCAATGATAAGTTACGGGCCGTAGTACAGACGCTGGAAAATGGTGTGCACAGTGTCGAAACACCGCTGCAGCGTCTGGAGCATGCCTGGCACATGCCGGTGGCTTATCTTGTTATTCCTATTTTTGCTCTGGCTAATGCTGGCATTCCGCTGCAACTGGATTCACTGGCAGCGACAATGACACATCCGGTGATGCTCGGTGTATCACTGGGCCTGATACTGGGGAAATTTATAGGTATTACAGGTGTTTGCTGGTTACTGCTGAAAATGGGGGTTGCTGTGTTACCTAAAGAGACCCGCTTTATCCAGGTTGCTGGCGTATCATTGCTGGCTGGCATTGGTTTTACCATGTCGATCTTTGTCGCTGAACTGGGCTTCGCTTATCAGGCTGAATATTTACTGATGGCCAAAACGGGTGTGCTTTTTGCTTCTGCTGTGGCCGGCATCGCCGGTTTTATCTGGCTTTATCTGTGCTGTGAAAATAAATCAGATCAGAAGTAATCATTACAGGCAGGCAGTTATAAAAACCTAAAACTGTTCTGTATGAGTGTTCAGCTGCAAGCAGTTGCCTGAAATAGTGCTTTTCATTTTAATCATGGAGAAATGTGAAATGACTGTTAGATAATTTGTATCGTTGGTGCTTCCGGGAAACTTGGAAAATACATGGTGCAACATGCGCTGAACAAAGGTTATCAGGTACAGGTGTGTGCCGTGAAAGCAGTGTGGTTAACTGGATGAGTTTAAAAACAGGATTACAGTCATTGCCGGTGCGACAAATGATCGTCAGGTTATTAAAAAGGCGCTGACAGGCTGTGACGGAGTACTTACCGTGTTAGTGCCCTGGGGTGTCAATGATTACGCCAGTGGTACGCACAGGCAGTGTTTGATTTTGCAAGGCCTGATGCGCGTTTAGTATTTCCCTGTGGCTGCTGGCATATCACTAAAGACGGAAAAGATGTTTATACATGGCAGTTAAAGCTGTTGCTGAAAACATTTGGCTGGCGAAAGTAGTACGTTTTGCAGATATTAATGATCAGGTGGAAGCCTGCAGGCAAATTTCTAGCAGCGATAAAAATGGGCGGTTGTTCGCGCCAGTGATCTTGAAGAAAGGGAAGTCAGGGTTTGCCAGTCTGCGCTGAACATGTTGGCTATACACTACTCAAATCTAATCTTACGCACGAATTGATTTCGTGCTCTTTATGACCAAAACACTGACAAATGATGATCATTTTACAAATGACACCGGCTATTGTAGGTGCCAGATCAGCTTCGGTGTTGTCAGCTAATCAGACTCAATAAAGCCTGCTGACCGCTATTTTATTTCGCAATCATTAACCCGGGCGGTTTAAAAATTTATTTTCAGCCCCCCCCGGTATTGTTGACTGTTTAGTAAAACTAAGCGTTATAAAACTGGTATTATGCGTTACTTGTTAATTTTATTTGCGGAACACACATGACCGATCTGTTTAAAGAAAAAGCCAAAGACTGGGATGCTAACGATATGGTTAAGCAATTGTCCTCTGCCATCGGAGGCAGTATCCTTGATAATGTTGAACTGCATGAGAAAATGCATGTGATGGACTTCGGTGCGGGTACTGGTTTGATTACATCTCAGATAGCACCTTATGTTAATAAAATTACTGCCGTGGATGTTTCGCAGTCCATGCTCGAACAATTAATTGCAAAAGACGGTCTCAAAGATAGGGTCGAAATATTATGTCAGGATATTACTTCGCAGCCTGTTGATACTGAATATGATCTGATTATGAGTGCAATGGCGATGCACCATGTAGAAGATACGGATAACCTGATTAAACAGTTTGCAGCGAACCTTAAAGCCGGTGCCAGCGTGGCATTAGCCGACCTTGACAAAGAAGACGGCAGCTTTCACCCGCAAGGAATTGAAGGTGTTTATCATGACGGTTTTGAGCGGACAGAGCTCCATGCGTTACTTGAAAAATATGGCTTTCAAGACATCCGTTTTGTTACCGCGCATACGGTTAACAAAGCCGAAAAATCTTATCCGGTGTTTCTGTTGCTGGCGACGAAAAAATAATTCAAACCATCAGTACAGCTCAAGTTTTAAAGCCTGAGCTGTTTGTATCCTATAATTAATAACAGTTAATCAATAACGGATCATTTGCGCAGCCCGTGTAGTCTACGGGCTGCGCAGTGCTCAGCTTATGACGTGAGCGGTTTACCGCGTAACTTGCGGAAGAAATTACCCACATCCATGCCGACCGCCAACATGGCAGGTATGGCAAGCAGCGTGACAATGGTTGCAAACAGCAGTCCCCATGAAAGTGCCAGCGCCAGTGGTGAGACAAAGGTATCCATGCCACCCCAGCCATAGGCTGTTGGTAACAGACCCACAATGGTTGTGGTGGCGGTTAGTAACACCGCTCTTAAACGCCTCCGGCCTGCTTCGAGTATGGCTTCGGTCGAACTCATACCGTCTTTAATGGCGCGCTGAATAAATACCAGTAATATCAGCGAGCTGTTAACCACAACACCGGTGAGTGCAATCATGCCTAACATGGCAAAAAATGACAGAGGCATGGGTTTCCAGAAAATCGAATGCAGGTAGAAGCTGAGGATGATACCAATCGCACCAAACGGAATCGCCATCATGACAATAAACGGGTAGGTGAGATTATTAAACTGGATAGCCAGAATAAAGAAAATACCAACCAGGGCAAAAATAAAGGCAATGGCTAAACTAATAACCGATTCTTTATTTTTTTCTTCTTCACCACCAAAGCCAACATCAACTTTTCCAAATGAATCACCAAGCCAGGTTTGCTGATTATTACGTACCAGGGCATTGAGCTTAATGCTGGTAATAATCTTCTCATCAATATCGGCGACCACGTTGACGATGCGTATGCCATCTTTGTGGCGAATAGTGGTCAGGCCACGGCTGGATTCAACCTTTGCAATTTTTTGCAGCGGAATCAGTCCGCCGCGGTTGTTCGGGATCTGCAAGGCCAGTAATTGCTGGTATTCATCTTTGGTGGTTTCAGGAAAACGAATGGTGACATCGACTTCCTCTGTGCCGTGACGTACCGATGAAATAATTAAACCGCCAGATGCCGCACGAATAAGGCTGGATGCATTCGCTAAATTAACTCCGGCATAAGTGGCAAGCTGTCTGTCCATTATCACGTGCAGTTCATCATCGCCGGCCTTAAGGCCGCTGTCGATTGCTGTCACACCGTCAATGGTGTTAAGGTAATCGATCAGTTTTTGCGCGGCGGATTCACTCAGTTTATCGCTGTAACTTGAGATTTCAGCTTCCAGTGCGCGGCCAACAGGCGGACCGGGCTTAATGGCAGAAAATGCAATATCCAGTGACGGGAACTGTGCCGGAATGGTCTGAGATAAATCAAACATTTCTTTCAGCGCATCGTGTTGTGGTCTTGTTACCGCCTGAGTGTAGATAGCCTGTATCTGACCATAACGACTGCCACGCTGAGTAAGCGGGTCACCCTGATCAATAGACACATCCCCGGCTTTAGATAAAGTGGCTTCGACATATTCCATCGTCATTTGCTTTTGCATAGCCGTATTGATTTTACGCAAATAATTTTCCATAGTGTTCAGATCAGTGCCAGGCGGTGCAGTAACGCGTACGATGTACTCGTTCACGCCTGCTGCAGGAAATAACTGGAACGGCAAAGTTTTAGCCAGTGCAAAAGAGCTGATTAAAATCACTACTGAAAGCGTTACGGTTATCCAGCGATGTTTTATGGCAACGCGTAATATGCGGACATAGAAATGCTCTAGTGCAACAATCCACTTGCGTTCAGGCGGGTGCTTGTTCGGGTTAGTCACATGTGCTACATGGCTTGGAAGAATCAGAAATGATTCTAGCCAGGATAAAGTGAGCAGGGTGATGACAACCACGGGAATGGCGTAAATAAATTTTCCAATCACGCCGGACATAAACATCATTGGCAAAAAAGCGGCAATGGTGGTTAATATGGTGGCCGTTACCGGGCCGAATAATTCCCATGCGCCTTTTTTAGCCGCTTCATTTGGCGACAGACCTTTTTCCATATGATAGGTAATGTTCTCGCCGATAATGATGGCATCATCCACCAGCATACCAAGCACCATAATAAACCCCATCATCGAGATCAGGTTTAATGTAATACCGGCACTGTACAGCGCATAAAGCCCGGTTAAAAATACAATCGGTAGTCCCCAGGTGGTTGTCATGGCAACAGAAAAACGCAGGAATAACAAGAGTGATATGAACACCAGTGCAAGACCGACAATACCGTTGTTAGTCAGTACGCCGAGGCGAATACGTGCAAAGCGTGAAAAGTCCTGAAAGGTTTCAACTTCTACTTCCGCACCATAACGAGACGGTACAGTAGCCAGATAGTCCTTGACCTGATCAACTGTATCAATAATATCGCCTTCTGATTTTTTTAAAATCATCATAGAAAGCGCCGGCTTTCCACTGACTTCGTAAGTGACGCTGGGCTCATTCAGTGACTCTGTAACGGTTGCAACATCTTTCAGTTTAAGTGTGTGTCCGCTGGCAGTGGATCTGAGTACCAGATTGCCGGCATCCTCTGCACTTGAAAACTCACCGACGATACGCACCATTTTTTGTCCGTCCGGTGTGCGAATATCACCACCGGGCAGGTTCATGTTCCAGCCGTTTATGCTGTTGCTGATGTCAGAGACCGAGATCCTTTCTTTAGCCATACGTTCTGGATCAACCGTCACTCTTATTTCGGCTTTTCGCTCACCGAGTATAGTGACCTGTGCAATCCCTTTTATATTTAGCAGGTCGTCTTTAATCTCGGTGCCAAGTCTTTTTAATGCCAGTTCATTGACAGGTGCGGCGACGGCCATGCGAATAATAGGAAATACAGAACCGTCTATTTCCAGTACGATGGGGTCTGTTGGCAGATCGCTGGGTAACTTTGCACGGCTAACAGCCAGTGAAATATCATTGGTAATCTGATCGCGGTTATTAGCATTAGGATCCACATCCAGAATAATTCGTCCGGAGCCGGGAAAAGACATGGATATCATCTTATCAATACCACTAATGCTTTTCAGTTCCTGTTCAATGGGCGTGATAACCAGTAACTCAACTTCTTTTGGTGACGCGCCGGGGTATACAGCGTTTACCTGAATCTTATCAAGGTTCACATTCGGAAAGGCTTCACGGTTGATTGAGTAGATTGCAAAAACACCCATGACCAGTAAAAAAACTGAAATCAGGTTGACAACCAGTCCTCGCTCAATCAAAAAGTCCATTAGTTTTTTCATAAAGTTTCTCCGATGATGTTGTCATCGTGTGTAAAATCAAATACCGGCAGTTGAATGTCTTTCCAGATGTCGCCCTTCAGCAGGGATAATTTAAGCAGTCTCTTTTGTAACTCCATTTTTTGCAGATTCAGTGATAGTTCAGTGGCCGATAGCTGGTTCTCAAACTGTAATAGCTGGTCAATATCAATACGTCCGCTTCTGTAGCGTTCTTCGGCATCTTTTAGTTTCTTTAGCTCCGCGCGTTTACTTTTTTGATAAGCATTGATTGTTTGATTGATGGCGGCAGACTCTGCCAGCAGACTGGCTAAATCATAGTGCAGGTTTTCCAGTAGTTGCTTTTTGTTCTGAAGCTGTAAGCCGCGTTCCAGTTGCGCCTGATAGAGGGCTGCATTGCCGGCACTTTTATCAGTGCTCTGTGCGAATTCCAGCTGAACGCCGGCAACCACATCTGAATTATCGATGGCATCACCTGAGGTGGTTTTGTTACCGATGTATAATTTCAAATCAATCTTGTCATCCTGATTCTGTCGCTGCGCTGTGATATTGTTGTCTGCAATTGAAATCAGGCTGTTAATCTGTAGCAGGGCAGGGCTGTGCTGTTGCACAAAACTGATTTGATTTTCTACCGCATGGCTATTGTTCAGCTTTATTGAGGGTGTGCTCAGAGCGGTCTGGCTGTTCCAGCTTTTACCGCTTAAGCGGTTGATAGCAATCAGTTGCTGTGTCCATGCCAGATTTAAAACGCTAAGCTGTGCTTTCTGGCTTTGCAACTGAGCATCGGTTTGCAGCTGATCTTTATCTTCGACAATGCCAAGTTTGAGGCGGTCATTAATAAAGCGGCTGAGTTTTTCAGTTCTTTTAATGGATAAATGTGTGTTCTCTATTCGTTGCTGGGTATTAATGGCAGAGACATAGAGTTCAATCACCTGTTCAGCCATCGTATCCAACAGAATCATTTGATCGGCTGTTTTGATATCAACAGCGGCTTTTGCATTTAACAGGCCAAGTGAATAATCCAGATTACCGGCACCCTTGCCCAGTGGCATGGTGTACTCAACCTTAAGGTTGCTTGAGGTTGATGGGTTAGGTAATAAAGGGCTAACAGATGATTCAGAATCCTCGTACGCCAGTGAGCCGGAAAAAGTGAGCTGGTCACCTGATTCTAGTTTTCTGCCAAGGCTGCCACCGATCATCATCTGATCTACCGGCGAACCAAAAGGCGAGACTTCTTTGGCATAACCTGTTTGCGTGGCCAGTTGCCAGCCCAGCTGGCCCCTGATTTTCAGGTTTTCCTGACGGGCTTTGGCAACCTGAAAATAGGCGGTTTTAATCGCCGGGTAATGATTAATCACATTTTGCAACAACTGCTGCATATCCATGGTTTCAGCATGTAATGGCGCACTGCTAAATAAAGCGAGTGCGATCGCTAATCTTCCTTTTTCAAACATTTTATATTGTCCTGTCGGTTGCTTTTTTTAAGCCACTTAAAAATAATTCGAGATGTAGTTGGATATACGCTTGCTCATCAAGTTCACTATCATATGGTTTTAGCGAGTGCTTCCAGATATTTGCCTGGATAACAGGTGCCATTAGCAATCGTGCTGCAGTTCTGTTGTCACAGGGCTTAAATTCATGGTTATCAATGCCTTGCTGAATAATGGCTTCAAACAGGCCTCTTGCTCTTTTAACAATGGTTTCCACATAAAACTCAGCCATTTCCGGGAAGTTTCCGGCTTCGGAGACAATGAGTTTAGGTATCGAAGACAGTTTGCTATTCCAGATATTAGACCACCAGCGGCAAACCATGACCTCCAGCAGTTCAGCTGAGCTACCCTTAAATGCTTTAATGGCGAGTTCTGCTTCATCGACCATAGGAGTGATCATTGTGCGCAATAATTCCTGAAATATAATTTCCTTGCTGGCAAAATAAAGATAGAGCGTGCCTTTAGAAATGCCCGCTTTTTTAGCGATATCAACCATGCGGGTTGAGCTGAAGCCTTTTTCAGTGAATAAATCCAGAGCCGCGTCAAGAATCTCATCAGGGCGGGCTTCTTTGCGTCGCTTCCAGCGGCATTGCTCAATCGGGCACTGTATTTTCATGAATTTACCCTCCCAAAGCGCAAAAAATATAAATAACTGACCGGTCAGTTATTTATATTTGATATTAAGACAGCTGTCTAGTGTTTTTATCGTGAAAACGAAATATGCCAGTAATATTTTAAATATTGCAAAAGGGCATCATGCGCTTATAGATAAAGTTATTTCACCACAGAGATTATTTTATTCGTTTCATTCGTCGATAGTCAGTGGTATATGCTGTTGAGTGTCTTTGGAAAAGACCAGATCAGAACAGCTTAAGTTTTTCTGTGTGTTCTGTGCTCTCTGCGGTGAGAGTTTGTTTACTGAGTGAAAATACATTGGCGCAGGTGTTCATCTGGTCGTTCGGTTTGTAGTTGCCAAAGTTGAGATTAAGTTCGCTAAATGAGGGGGAGGGTGATATTGCAAAAGTGATCATAAATTCATAGGTAAAGTTATTTCAGCACGAAGTGTACAGGGTTATTTTATTTGTTTTATCCGTTGCTAGTCAGCGGCATTTAGACTGTTGACTGTTTTTGGAAAAGCCCGGATCAGAACAGCTTAAGTTTCTCTGTGTACCCTGTAACCTCTGTGGTGAACTTCTTCTTTATAAATAAAAAACACCTTTTATGGTAGCTGCTGACATCTGTGTCACTATAGACAGTGCTGTGATTTATACCTCGATGATTGAACCGTGTGTGTCAGCGCTGTCATCAGTCATCAGGTATAAATATTGCTCCATAATATCGTCCGGCTTTTTAATCGTGTTCGGGT
>JAOULC010000051.1 GCA_029882215.1 Gammaproteobacteria bacterium
CGATGAGTTTGAGTCGTTATTAAATTTCTAGTTTTTTAAAGATCAAAATATTCCTGTATCATTTCATTTATGAAGTGCTTCGGCTTTGCACCACTGAAACGGGCTTTTTCTTCACCATTTTGATAGAGGATAACCGTGGGAAAACCGCGCACGTTATTGTGCCCTGCAATTTTCATATTTTCACCTTCATCAACTTCTATTTTAGCAAGCAATAGGGCACCATCATATTCCGTTATAATTTGCTGTAATACGGGTGCCAGCATTAAACAAGGGGAACACCAGTCTGCCCATAAGTCTAATAAGACCGGTTTTTTAAATGATTGTTGAATGACATCTTTTTCAAAAGTTTCGTAATGTGTTTCAAAAATATTGGGATTGCTGGCTTTCATAATTTCAGATCGTACTCGGAATATTAGAAGGTTATTATATTACATAGTCGCTGTTATTTTCCAGTTAGCTATGGTATTGATATAACCATAAAAAATAATATAAATTTTAGCAGTAGAGGGTTATATGGAAGAGTACTTATCTTATTTTACTTTAATTGTGGGCTGGCCGATGTTACTTGTGGGCAGCTACTGGATTCGGAAACATTCCCGGCATTTAATGGGCTCTGCTAAAACCTTTCTTAATATCGCCATCATCAGTTTCTACTTACTGGCTTATTCGTGCACGATGTACTTAACTGACCAACCCTGGCTGCTTGGTGTTATACCTGTTTTCGTGATCTTTTCAGCCTTAATAACTTTACTGGTGTTAACGCTACTTAAGACTGAAGAAATATCACATAAACAATAACTTACTTGATATTATTAATGTAGAATATCCTGATGAAAACAAAGACTTTCTGGCTAAATGACTGGTGTGGTGCCGACAAATCGGTTCTGGAAAAGCTATTTGGTCTAAAAAATAAACAACTCAGTGATATTGATATTTTACTGGCCTCTTATAAGGAAGGCGATTACTCGGGTTATGGCTTTATTCTGTTTGCCATTGGGCAGGATTTTTATGAAGTCAATGTAAGCCATGACTCAGAGTGTGAGTTTGATGGTCAGTGGCAACCTGAAGAAACCACCATAGAGGCATTATTGTATCGGCTGCATCGAGGAAACCTTGGGTCTGCAGCAGCAGGCGAGAATGTGTTCTCTGCAGAACTAAAGGAACTACTCAGCAGCCTGATGCAGTAAAACGGTCTTAGTGGCTCAAAAGACTATAGTTAGACTTATAAATGAGAGCAGCTAATATGGTCGAACGCTTACTTCAGTTCATAATACAGCTTATCAACCTGCTGGAATTTTCCGCCTTTACGTTCTTTATGTACCTGTTCAGCTTTATTTCAGGTATGCATGATAGTCGGCTGTATTTCTATTTGTTCCGTTACTGGTGCCGCAGCTTTAGCCGGGCTCTGGGACTCAATATTATACTTCATCAAAAAAACATCAAGCCAATTCCTGAACACTATATTCTTATCTGTAATCACCCATCCGCGGTGGAAGACATAGCGGTACCAGCGATGTATCCCGTGCATTCATTAGCAAAAATACAGGTCAAAGACTGGTTTATCGTTGGCCGAATTAACCAGGCAGCCGGTACTTTATATGTTGACCGTGATGACCCTGTTTCGCGTCGAAATGCCGTCGATCATATGCTGATTGCGGCTAATCAGGGAAAGAACATTGCTTTATACCCGGAAGGCGGCTGCTTTGGACGGCGGATAACGCAGCCGTTCAAACGTGGTGCCTTTGAGCTGTCAATCCGCTCAGGTACGCCGATTGTACCGGTCTTTATCTATTATCAGGCACAGGAGGACTTTGAATGGGTGAAACCTTTTACTCTGGTTGATAAAATTTGGCACTTTTTGACCAGTAAGAACAAAAATGTGGAAATATTTCAGTTTGATGCCGTAGCGCCTGAGGGTTTTAAAGATAAGTACGCATTTGCCGAATACATGGAAGATTTTTATCATAAAAAACAGACAAAGTATCTGGAATAAGGCATTAGATAATAATGATATAATCGGCAGCTTATCTACACACGAAGGGCCCAACCTTGAACACGCAAGAACAGGCACAACTCAGTGCTGCCGACAGAGAAACCTATCGAAAAGCGGCGGAGGCTGGTAATCCGGACGCGCAATATCATGTGGGTATGACCTATGCCAATGCAAATGGTGTTGAGCTGGATTATAAGCAAGCCTTTAAATGGATCTACCTGGCAGCTGAGGTAGGGCATGTTCAGGCGATGAGGACCCTGGCCTGGCTGTATGCTAATGGCTTCGGTACCGAACAAAGTGATGAAAAGGCTCAGCATACCTCTGTTTTATTGGCAGAGAAGGGAAATCCAAAAGATCAATATTTTCTTGCCAGTCTCTACCAGTCCGGGATCTACGGCATGCAGCCGGATAGCGAAAAAATGATACATTGGTATTATCAGGCAGCGCAGCAACACTATGCCCGGGCGCAATATGCTCTGGCTAAAATCATTCTCAAAGGTGTGGATATTAAAGCCAATGATGAAATGGCTTTTCAATGGTTAAGTCTTGCCAATATGAATGGTCATAAAAAAGCTGCTGATGAGCTTGCAAAATTAATTAAGAGAGTGCCAAAAGAGAAAATTGAAGAGTATAAAGTGCGAATGACGGAATCAATCAAATCATCGCTACAGCAGTAATTACATTGTTTAGGGAATAATTCAATGAGTCAACGGCCGATATTTCCACTTAATATGACCTTGTTTCCCGGTGGCCGGTTGCCACTACAGATTTTTGAAACTCGTTATATTGATATGTTAAAAGACTGTTTCAGAAATAACACCGGCTTTGTCATTGTCTCGATTAAAGATGGTCATGAAGTGGGTCTGCGGCCTGAAACCTATACGATTGGCACCTACGCGGAAATTATAGACTGGAGTACCTTACCCAGTGGCTTACTTGGCATCACGGTAGAGGGGCGGGAAAGGGTTAAACTGACTGAGATTACAGAAGCTGAAGACAAGTTACTGACAGCACAGACGGAGTTTATTGATGCAGAAGTTGCGGTACCTGTGCCTGCGGCTTATTTACACCTTGTCAAGATTCTGAAGTCGATTAAGGATAATCCGGTGATTCAAAACCTCAACTTAAATATCGATTATCAGAATGCATCTGAGCTGAGTTGTCGCTTAAGCGAGTTACTGCCTTTTGATATTGAGGATAAACAAGCGCTGCTTGAGCTACAAGACCCCATTGAAAGACTGGCAAGAGTACAGGCCATTCTCGATGTAATGGGAGCAAGTTTTAATATTGAATAAATCTGGCGCGGATGAAAAAGCATGCTGCATCAGCGTTACTTCTTAACCGGTACATCACCTAGTTTTAATAACGGTCCGGCACGGTCTGCAGGCGCTTCTTTAACAGGCAGTTCAAACGGTGTTGCTAAAACTAAAACCCCTATCAGCGGATGGTCGATATAATGCACTTCTTTACTGCGCATTCTGCGCTGTAACTGAACCGGGTAATATTTTATATCTTTATAAATATCAGCCACAGAGGTGTTCATAATGCCCTGACTCGGAGAGAGGTCTCTTTGATATTTTAGGTCAAAATTTATATGTAAATAGCGGCTTAATTCGACTTTAATCAGGCCTTCCAGAATTGTCTTTTCATAATTGCCGCTGGTCCCGTTTATAGCGGCCTGGCTTGGAACAATAAGCTCTTTTGCAGGACTGACTGGGGCTAGTACATCAATTGCCGGCGCCTGATAGTCTGACTCCGTGTATTTTATATGAATCGATTCTGCACTGTCTTTATCCAGGCCAGGTTGTATCCATGCAGCATGGTAAAGTATTTTGTAATCATCACTGGCTTTTAATTTTCCAACTTCTTCACTTAGTCGAAAGTTCTCAGGCTCAATTTTTGAATAGTAATAGCCCTTATTATCTAAACCGGGTATCTGCGTAATGGAATTGTTATTATGTAATTCTATACTGTCTTCTACCGGCACAGATTTCACTAAGTCGGGCCAAATTTCACTGCCAGATAAGCGACTGTCTGTGAATTTAAATATAACGACTTCTATCTCATAGGCCGACAAATTAGTGTAATCAGTAGCCAGGCTATTAACAGAAGACAGGCATAAATAAATCAATAACAAATACTTCATTATAGTGTTCATATTAAATCTCAGTGACTATCATCGATAAGTGACAATAGCGTTGTTTCTATCAGTTGATTTCTTTGCTCGTTGCCGGTTAATGCGCTAATAATATACAACGTATCTTTGCCATTAAATTTAAATTTATTAGGTTCAGACTGGATTAACCAGATCAGCTTACCCGGGTCTATATTCGGCGAATCAGTGAATACCACTCTGGCGCCTTCATTATGAATATCGATTTTCTTAATGCCAAATACAGCGACCGCTAATTTTAACTCAACAACGCTGAAAAGGTTGATGACCTGATCGGGTAAAAGCCCGTAACGGTCGATTAATTCGACCCTGAGGTCTTTTAATTCCTCGATATTATGAGCATTGGATATACGTTTATATTGTATCAGTCTGTGCTGAACATCAGGAATATATTTATCCGGGATCAGTGCCGGCAGGCCGAGTTCTATCTCCGGGCCACTGTAAAAGGGTTTGTCCAGATCAGGGTGTTTGCCTGATTTCAGCGCTTTTACTGCACGCTCTAAAAGCTCGCTGTATAAGGTAAAACCAATCTCATGGATCTGACCACTCTGGCCATCACCCAGTAATTCTCCCGCGCCGCGGATCTCAAGATCATGCGTTGCTAAGGTGAAGCCTATCCCCAGGTCCTCCATCGACTCTATGGCATTAAGTCGTTTAACAGCATCTTTACTCAGGGCTTTCTTATCGGGCGTAATTAAATAGGCATAGGCGCGGTGATGTGAACGACCGACACGCCCGCGCAGCTGGTGTAACTGTGACAAGCCAAGTTTATCTGCGCGGTTTATGATAATGGTATTTGCTGATGGTATATCGATGCCACTTTCAATAATCGTGGTAGCGACTAGAATATTAAAGCGGTGATGATAAAAATCGAGCATCACTTGTTCCAGTTCTTTTTCCCGCATCTGACCGTGCGCGAAATCTGCTTTTGCACCGGCTACCAGCTGTGAAATATCGTGGGTGAACTTCTCAATGGTTTTGACATCATTATGCAAAATATACACCTGCCCGCCACGCTTAATCTCACGCTGGATTGCATCTTTTATCATCACGTCATTCCATTCGGCGACAAATGTTTTAATGGCATGTCGCTGAGTAGGAGCTGTGGCTATGATGGAGAGATCACGTAAACCGGCAAGTGACATATTCAGTGTGCGCGGAATAGGGGTGGCTGTCAGTGTTAACAGGTCGATCTCAGCCCTTAGTGTTTTTAGCTTTTCTTTGTGGCGAACCCCGAAACGGTGTTCCTCATCAATGATAGCAAGACCTAGCTGATTAAAGTTGATACTGTTAGACAATACTTTATGAGTGCCAATCAGAATATCCACTTTACCATCATGCAAACCTTTGATGACGGCATTTTGTTCTTTTGTAGTACGAAACCGGGAGAGTAGTTCTATCACAAAAGGCCAGTCAGCGAAACGGTCTTTGAAGGTCTGGAAATGCTGCTGAGCGAGTAAGGTAGTCGGGACCAGCATTACCACCTGTTTGCCACTGTTGGCAGCAATAAAAGCAGCCCGCATAGCCACTTCTGTTTTACCAAAGCCAACATCACCGCAAACCACACGGTCCATTGGTTTGTTTGAACTCATATCCGCGATCACGTCATCGATGGCCTGTTGCTGATCAGGGGTTTCTTCAAACGGGAATGAACCGGCAAATAAATTGTATTCATCGGTCTGAATCTCATAGCTATAACCGACTTTAGCCGCACGACGGGCATGAACATCGAGGATCTCGGCAGCAATATCATTAACTTGTTCGGCTGCTTTACGCTTTGCTTTTTGCCAGGTTTCAGTGCCCAGCCGGTGTAACGGCGCGGTATCAACATCTGCACCGGTATACCGGCTGATTAATTGTAATGAAGAAACCGGTACATATAGCTTGTCGTTTGCCGCATACTCAATCGCCAGAAATTCATGTTCAATATTATCCATTTGCAGAATTTGCAAACCAAGAAACCGTCCAACACCGTGATCAATATGGACAACAGGAGAGCCGATAGTTAATTCCGTAAGGTTGTTAATAATGGCATCGGCATCTCTTTTTTGCTGACGCCGTCTTCTTTTTTGCTGAACACGTTCACCATATATCTGTGGTTCAGTAATGACAGTGATTTGATGATCGGTTAAGGAAAGGCCCTGTGTTAAACCGCCAACCGTAATACAAACCTTTGCACTGTGCTGGATAAATTCTGACCAGTTTTTAACATAAACCGGTGATATTTTTTTGCCACGCATTAGCTCAAGCAGTGTTTCCCTGCGCCCGGTTGATTCTGCAACTAACAGTATTCTTCCTGGATCTGTGTTGATAAAGTTAATCAGTGATTTATACGGATCATCCGAGTGCGACTGCACAAGTAACGGACTGGGTGCGTGAACGTGCAGATTGGTGAGAGTGTTGCTTTCATCCGGTGATTCATATTCATTAAGATTAATCCGTGCATGGTTACTGATGCGACTTAAAAGATCATCATAATTAATATAGATTTCTTCCGGGTTTAATATCGGTCGCGCCTGATTGTGACGGTGCTGTTCATGGCGTTCAGTTAATGTTTGCCAGAATGAATTGACTTCCTGTTTAATATTTTCAGGGTAGACGAATAAAGTATTCTTAGGCAAATAATCAAAAATAGTAACCAGTTTGTCGAAGAATAATGATAAGTAATATTCTACGCCGGCAGGGGATAAGCCCTGACTGACATCAGTGTAGATATTGCTTAAGGACGGATCACCTTCAAAGCGTTCTCTGTACTGGGTTCTGAACAGTTTTATAGCCGCTTCATCAAGCGGATATTCCCGTGCGGGTAAGATTTCAATCTGCAAAACATTTTCTGTTGATCGCTGAGTTTCTGTATCAAAGTACCGTATGCTGTCAATTTCATCATCAAACAAATCAATTCTGAACGGCTGTTTACTGCCAGATGGAAACAGGTCAATGATTGAACCTCTTACAGCAAATTCACCGTGCTCCATGACTTGTGAAACACAGTTATAACCAATATTCTCAAGCAAACTTCGGAAAGATGTAGTTTCTATTTTTTGCTGAGCTTTTAAGATCAGTACATTTTTTTCGATATAAGATTTTGGTGTCAGTCTTTGCAATAAAGTTGAAACCGGCATAATTAATACCTGCTGATGATCAAGTTCATGCAGGTGATATAATGTACGTAAACGGTCTGAAATAATGTCCTGATGCGGCGAAAATGTGTCGTATGGTAAGGTTTCCCAGTCAGGGAAATACAGCAGTCGTTTTTTATCGTTATTGATGTAAAAGCCGATCTCATCGCCCAGAACATAGCTACTGTGTATGTCATTGCATATAACAACAGTAGGCCCGTTATGCTGTGAGCTGATTTCTGCAATTGATAAGGCAGTAGAGCTGCCGTATAGTTTGGCCAGACTATACGGGGTGTTAGTAACGGGAAGTTGGATATTTAATAAATTGATAGTATTTGTATTCATTTGTTAAGGATTGTAGGACATATAATCTGTTGCAGAGGATTGAAAATATGAGCATATGGCATGATAAAAGTGTCAGTAATTATACATGAGCACCGGTAGATATTCATTAAAGAACAAGTTATAGCCGCTGATTAGATTAAATATCAGGCAAATTTAAATAAAAAATCATATTATCGAGGTGTTGCAGTCTACTGATGATGACCTGCTTGGTATCGGCAAAATTTTCTGCAGGTAATTTTGCAAATTGTAGGGTTAGTAGTGGCTTTATCGCTGTCGTCAACGTCTCGTCTCGCCATGTCTGTACCCATGCTTCCAGGCCGATATTGACACTGTTCGGTTTGCTTTGTTTGAATAGTTTATATCCAGCAGGTATTTTTCTGAGAGCGGCAGAGAGTTCATCCGGGCCGGTGGACTGATAGATGTTTTTCCAAATGCGTCGCCTTGCAGCGATCCTGCTAACTACGCCATATATGCCGTATAGGAGATAGCAAACCAAGCTGACTACAAACAATACAATGACAAGTTGTAAGGTATTATTTAATGTTAACAGTATTGCAGGGCTATAATTGAGGCTATTAATTTTACCGCTTTGAGGTTCAAAATAAAGCACACGAAAATCATCAAATTTATTCATGCCATTTGAATGTGAGACGACCGGGATATCATATTGTTTTGTATAGCGATACTGCTGATCAAGCATTTCACTAACCGTCAGCTGAGCTGTTGCCAAGCGTGTAATAGCGGCATTATCAAGATAGACTGAGTAATCAGGGATTAATGACGGATGAATACCGCTAGTCGTTATTTTTAATACATAGTTAGCCAGATCACCCGGTTTTAATATAAAAGATAAAATATCAGCAGAATAATAATGGCTGTCCAGACCGATTGTTCCAACCGGAAAGCCCGGAGGTAAATAGGCTGGAAGTGCTTTAACCTGAAGATTTAAAGGTTCAATATTGATTTTTTTAATGACTCTACCGGACAGGATAAGTTTGACTGCCGGTAAAGAGAGCGACTGCGTGCCTGGTTCTAACGGCCAGATGTAAATTCGAATCTGCTTTATGAATTTTTTACTGTCAGATAAAGACTGAGATTCAATTTTTCTGCTCTCAATGATGACATTATTTAATTTAACGTTATCAAACAAAAGATAAGAAAATTCTTCGTTAGTGTTAACGCGTACATTGATAGTAATAAGCTGTCTTTGCCATGGGCTGATGCTTTTAGACGTTGTCTCAGCCGCTGAGAGATAATGGCTGATATCGACAGAATCAGCAGTGGATTTTGCCTGTGATGTTAGCGGTGCAGATAACAGGCTTAAAACTAATGCGGCAAATAAAAAATAACGCATTACCATGCACGGACTCCCGGCTTTCTTTCTGCCTGTTCTAAACGGGCAGGGAATCCTGCTTCCAGTTCAAAAATTCGTATCCATAGATCGGGCTGAGCCGAAGAAGGAGTATAGGATGCACTGTCAATATTTGAAAATTCATAGCGAATATCATGATCAATGAGTGAAGGCATATTAAGTTCTGTACCTTCTTGTTTGATTCTGACAGCATTAATACCTGATGCAATAAGTTCGTTTAATATTTTTTTATCAGATATTAATTGTGCCTGCTGATTGGTGGTTTCAGAGTCAGTACTTTCACCGTCTTCAATTCTCAGGTTGATGTCATCGTCAAAAACAAACTCTAATGCAGGGATAGTTTTCTTTCCCTCGGATGATTTGTTTTTTGTGACTGCTGACTGATCTCTGGCTATCTGTGCTAAAACCATTTTTGCAAGATAATCAGAGGCTACAATAAAAGGCTTTAATTTGTTGCTTTCAGGCTGATATTTTGCCGCATCCCGAAATAACCTGCTCGCCATACTATAATCACCGGCAATAAACGAGCAACTGGCTGCATTGTACAGTGCTGTATAACGCTCTGTATCACTGTCAGCCAGTAAAACAGACTGCATAAAAAGTGACTGTGCTTTCTCTGGTTGATTCAGATAATAGGCCGATAGAGCCTGCCCGAGCCTGGCTTTGTAGCCGATGGATTGTGAAAACTGTGCCTCAGCATCAAAATAGGATTCTTGCCGGAAGTACTTAACAGCCGTTTGATAGGACTGATCATATAAATCGTCGGAAAAAACCGGCGATGTATTGCTTATAAAAATTAGCAGCAGAGATAAAATTCTGTGTAGTAATCTTTTCATATTATCTGTGTAGTAATCTTTTCATATTAATTGTCAGACCTTAACACGTGCTGATAAAACAGTAACATTAAGGCTGTCAGTAGAAAGGGGTGATAAAGCTGTATCCAGTTTATATTGTCCTTTTCTTTACTCGTGTAGCTGCTCTGTTTAATGCCATTATTATAGATATCATCAAGATCGGATTCTGTGTTTGATAATGCACGGTATTTACCGTTAGTATGATCAGAAATATTTTGCAGGAAGCTGTCATTTCTATTTGATACGATAACGGTTCCATTGTCTGAAGTTAACCAGTGCTGACGGCCGCTAAAAGATGGAACAGGACTGTTCTGTTTTTTGCCTACACCAAGCACATAAACCGGTGATTTTAGTTTAAGCTGGTCAATCTTATTTAATGTGATCTGTTCATCTTCTACATCGCCGTCAGACACAAGCAGAATATATCCGGGTGCATCGGTGTTGTTTTTTTGCAACTGTTTTTGTGCAGTAAATAAAGCGGACTCAAATACTGAA
The DNA here is from genome assembly GCA_029882215.1 of Gammaproteobacteria bacterium. Lineage (GTDB taxonomy): Bacteria > Pseudomonadota > Gammaproteobacteria > SZUA-229 > SZUA-229 > JAUVDT01. The sequence goes on from JAOULC010000051.1 coordinate 10,352, forward strand.
CCTGCAACGGGAAGCATATCTTGTTTGATCTGCTGTAGGTAAAAGCGCATGGCGTTCTTGTCAGTTGTCGGTGGAAATAACAGATGTGAGGAGCTTGAAAATAGCATAACACCAAGTCTGTCACCGCTTTTGAGTTTTTCGACTAGCAGTAATATTTCATTTCTGGCTCTTATCAGTCTCGATGGATGTTCATCAGCAGCATTCATTGAGGCCGATGCATCCAGCAGAACCAGAATATTCTCCCCTGTATTATTGAGTTCGTGGCTGACGGTTTCGGGGTATTGCGGCCCGGCCAAAGCGATGGAAAATAATAGCCAGAATATAAAATTCAGCAGTAAATATTTTTTGTTGGATATTTTGTAACTGGTGTTGTGATTGAGGTACCAGTAACGCATCTCCGGATCAAAATCATCTGATGATAAAAGCATACCAGAGAAAAAATAATGAAACAAAAGTGATGCGAGAGGAATAAGTATAAGCAGTAGCCACAATGGCTGACGGAATTCTGCAGATAGTAACAGGGCGTATGTATTCATATAGCCCGGCTTAATAGAGTATTTTTAATCATTGTGAGCAGTAAAATAATCAGGGAAAGGTAAAGCGGTACTGCATAGTAATTTTTAATGATGTCATATTCAGATGTGCTGATTTCAATCGTTTCAGAGCTGATGATGTCATCCAGAATGGAGTCTAAGTTATTTGATTTACCAACCCAGAAAAACTCGCCGTTGGTTTTATTGGCAATCTCCTGTAATAATTTATTATCAATTGAATCGAATATGAGTCTGTTAGAGCTGTTATCTGTTGTTTTGTTTGAGCCCAGGCCGATAACATGAAGTTTTATATTTTTAGCCTTGAATTTATCCGCCACTATTAGCGGGCTGGTGTCGCCCTCAATATTGGCACCCTGAGATAAAACTACCACAGAAGGGGCATTTTTCTTAAAATCAAACTGTTGCAGGACAGTGCCAAGTGCATTACTTAAATTATTTTGCCTGCCAGCTAAAGCAAACTGAATTCTGCTTATGCTGTGAGACAGCAGGTTTTTGTCTCGTGTTAACGGGGTGAGGGTATATGCGCTGTCAGCATAAACCATGATTCCTATGCGATTGCCATCAAGTTGTGTCAGAAAATCGGTTAATACCGCCTTTAACAGCGAAAGTCTGTCAATAGGCGTTGTACCCAGCGTGTAATCACTCAGCGACATACCAACAGAGGTATCTATCACAAATACAATATCACGCAATGTGTCCGGGCTGTTTTTGCGGGTTGTTTTTGTGGCGGGCTGCGCAAGTGCTGTTGTCATAAAAATAACAAGCAGCCAGTTTAAAGCTGTTTTTTTACTTTTAATGATTTGATCATCAACCACCTCTCCGTTAAAAAATGATGGCAGATAGACTGAGACAATATTATGTGGTGGATTATTTTGGTTACGGTCTTTTTTGTTAACTCTTTTATAGATAAAAGCAAATAAAAGAAGCGCAGGTATTAAACAAAACCATAGTGGCTGATAGAAATATACAGCCATCAGTATTTACCAAATAACACTGAGTAAATGGTTTTATAGAGGACAGGCAATAAATCATCATGCTGCTGTTTATTGTATTTCAGGTTGCGGATAATTTCAGTTTCTTGCTTGTTATATAACGCTGTTGTTCCTGTGGATGTCAGCTTTTTGGTTGTACTGGTTAAACGGTAGGCGGCTTCGCGTTGCGTAATTCTTCTCTGTTTACAATCTAAAATAATCCGGTAAATTCTGAAACTATTCATTATTCTTTTAGAAAGTATTATTAATAGCAGGCACACTATGACAAACACAGTGATTAATATCAGAGAAAGACTGCTGTTGGTGTCGTCGAGGAAATAGGGTACTTCAATAAGCGGAATCAGCTTGCTATCCATTATGCTGCCCTTATATCCAGTAAATCTTTGTCCGGAGACTGGTTATCAAAGTGATAGATCTCTACACCTGTCTGAGATAAGAGGCTATCGATGTGTTGGTTGGCAATTTGAATGGCATTATTAAATGCCTTTAACTGAACAGATGTCATTAATGTTACTGATCGCTCTGTCGATAATGACTGATAATTTACCGGGTATAACAGAGGTGTTTTCTTTTCGATCCGGTCCTGTATTTTTGTAATGTGCAGCGTATTGTATAATGCCAGTGCTTTGAGGGCTGCGAGTCCTGACTCATTAAAGTCGTGAAAGTCGGATATGATACTGATGGATGAGAAACGTGGTTTAACAGAGAGTAAGGTTTTTAATAATGCCGAAATATTTATCTGCCCACACGAGCTTTCAGAAAAATCTTTTTTTGCAATAGCAGAAAAATAAAGCAGTGCTTTTTTGTGACTGTCAATAGGATCACTAAATGATAGTTTATCAGATATATTTATAATTTTTACTTTTCTGTTATTATTGATTGAAATTACAGATGAAAGCAGGGCGGCCTTAATGGCAACAGCCAGCTTTGTCTGCACCTTTGTTCCATAGAACATTGATTGTCTTTCATCAAATAATATATAGTCAAAGTTTTCAGATTCTCTGTAATATTGATTACTGATCAGTTCGCCTTTTTTTGCCGTCTGTTTCCAGTTAATTGAGCGGATGTCATCGCCGGAGCTATAGAGTTTTGACTCACTGTAATCAGTGCCACTACCATTAAACTCTGTCGCTTTGTCTCCAGATAAATACTCTTTACTGGCAGAGTATATGTCTCTCTTTGCCTGTGCAGTGAGTATAAAGCAGAAAAAATCCTGCAGTTTTTCTGCTCTCAGTACTACATGAGAAGGGTGATTATCAGAGGATAATTTATTTAATAGTAATTTGAATATATTTTTCATCTGAATATAAAAATATATTAAGGTACTGGTAAGTAGTTAATGATCTCAGCAATGAGCTGGTCTTTTGAAATAGTCTCTGAGATGGCACTAAAGCTAAGTATTATACGGTGTCTCAATACATCATAAACGACTTCATGGATATCTTCTGGTGTTACAAAGTCTCTGCCTCTTAAAAAAGCCATAGCAGAGGATGACTTATACAGCGCTAATGATGCACGCGGTGAAGCGCCATACTCTACGTAACCTGACAGCGCCTTATTAACAGAGCCAATATCTCTTGTGCTTGCGATAATATCAACAATATATTTTTCCAGTCTCTCATCAATATGGACAGCAGCTACCTGCCGGCGAGCCGCAAAGACATCATCCGGTGTAAGCAGTGACTGCTCTTTATGATTGTTCTCTGTTTCACTTAATGCAGCCTGAAAATTGTCCCGATCTTTTCGCAGTATCGCCAGCTCGTTTTCAGCACAAGGGTAATCCAGTTTCACATGCAGTAAAAAACGATCCAATTGAGCCTCTGGCAGTGGATATGTGCCACTTTGCTCAAGAGGATTTTGTGTAGCAAGCACAATAAACAGCTCCGGCAAGTGTCGGGTTATACCGTTTACTGTGACCTGATGCTCCTGCATCGCTTCTAATAAAGCTGACTGAATTTTAGGCGGGGCACGGTTTATTTCATCTGCCAGCACTATCTGATTGAAAACAGGGCCCTGAATAAACTCAAATTTCCTTGTTTCCGGATTGTATATTTCACCTCCTGTTAAATCTGACGGCATCAAGTCGGGAGTAAACTGTATACGCTGGAAGCTGGCGTGTACACCGCTGGCAATCGCTTTAACAGCGGTTGTTTTTGCAAGTCCCGGGGGGCCTTCAAGTAGTATATGCCCGCCGGTCAATAGTGAAACTAATAACCGATCAATCAGTGCATTCTGACCAATAATTATTGTTTCGAGGTGACTTCTGAGTTGCAAAAATGCCGGTTGAATGGTGCCTGATTGCGCTTGTGTATTAATAGTATTGACCTTCAAGTATGTAAAATAGACCTGTTATCGTTATTTTTATGGAAATACTAGCATTTTTGATAGATATTATCGCTAATACAAATCAGATTTTATTCTATAATATTAGAAATTATAATCTTATTTATATTGCAGTACTAACTTACAGAGACTTAATGACAATGTTGTATTTTATCGGTTGTTACGCACCTGATCTGAACGGAGCAAAAGTAGCTGATGGACTTGCACGTGTATCATTATCTAAAAAATCTCCGCATATAGCTTTTGCTACCAGAGAGCTTGCCCAGTACTACATTGACTACCGCAAAGCAGGACGTTTGTGTTATCTGATCAGTGAAGAAAAAGTTTCCGACACAATCTGGCATGACTTCAACGACGGTATTGTTGTTTTCAAAACAATTAAAGACCTTAGAAAAACACTTGAAGATACAAACAATATCGATGCTATAGAGCACATGTCATACTCATTAACTGGCTCCGTTTGAGACAATCAACCCCGAAGTAATGTCATGTAGTATCACCTGCCTTCAAACTCACGATATATTATATGTGCGCATAATGTATATTATGTTAAATAGGCTATATACCATCACCACACCTTTTTAATGCAGGTAATGCCCAACCTTATTATCACAGGCATTAGATGACTGCCTGTGATGCTATTGCATCATTTAGTGTTATGAATATAGGCAAAACCTTGCATCTGCTTTTTGCTAATCTGTAAAATACCTGCAGGTATAATTTTCATATATTCATACAGATCATCTGCTGATTCATTCATAGCGACAATTGAGTTATTACATATACTAAACACTACTCCGTGCTTGTTTAGTTCGTTATAAAGCGCCGCATAAGATGCATACTCTTCGCTAAATGAATTGGCTGTCAGAATGGCTTTGCCATAGAGCACCATTTCAATCTCATAGGGTAAGCCACGCGGTTTCAAATACTTTATTGTATAGGCGGCATTGGTAAGAGATTCTTTCAGTTGATGACCGGGATCAGAAACGGCAAATACAATTTTTGCGGGATTATCGGCGGTAAAGAAACCCTCATAATTCATACCATCGGGTACAGCAATTTCCGGTATATTGGGAAAATCTATAACCCTTAATTTGCTTTCCTCTTGTGCGTAACTGAGCGTAGAGACGGTTAATAAACAAAGCATACATATGTATTTCATAGGATTCCTTTAAGCCTGAGTTTTTTGTAATTATGTCATAAAATATTGTTTGGAATTATGATTTTAAGTAAAGTGAAGTGACTTTAACGATGGTTGCCCGATAATGCTGAAAAATTTAACGATTGGTAAAGTGGCTGCTTTTTCTGAGATTAGCGTTGAAACCATACGTTATTACCAGAAAATTGGCTTAATTAAAGAGCCAGATAAGCCACTGAGTGGCTACCGGTTATACAATATTGAAAATATAAAAGAATTAAAGTTCATCAAAAAAGCGCAACGACTGGGTTTTAACTTAACTGAAATAGCCGAGTTATTTGCAATAGGCTCCGGCAAATGCAGCGATATTCAAACCAAAGCCCGCATGAAAAGAGATCAGATAAGTCGTCAGATAGCGGATTTACAGGCGCTTGAACAAACGCTGGATGATTTGATTGATTGCTGCCGGCATTCATCTAGTGAGCCCCACTGCCCGCTCATTGAAAGCCTTTCTGAGTTTAAACCGGATTAGCTTTAGCCGGTCAGACACGCATAATGCAAAAAGCCATAACTAGGTCATGGCTTTTTGTTATATAAGAAATAATTGGGCTACCTTAAGGCATTTCGTCCAGTTCTTTCTCATCTTCTTTGATGTGCTCAAGAAAATCTTGCTTGCTGATATTCATCATCATTAAAGTACTGCTGGCAATATATATGGATGAATATGTACCAATCAATACCCCGATCATAAGCGCAAAAGCAAAGCCATGAATCACTTCACCACCGTAATAAAACAGTGCGATTAATACAATCAGTGTCGTCACGGAAGTAATAACCGTACGTGACAATGTTGAATTAATAGAAATATTAATGATTTCTGTCGGGGTCTTCTTACGAATACCTCTAAAGCTTTCACGAATACGGTCTAAAACCACCACGGTATCATTCAATGAGTAACCTATTACAGCCAGTATCGCGGCCAGTACACTCAGGTCAAAAGACATTTGAATAAATGAGAATGCACCCAGAGTGATGATAACATCGTGTATCAAAGCAAAGATGGCACCCGCAGCAGATTTCAGCTGAAAGCGGAAACTGACATAGATAAGAATACCAAAGAGCGCTATCAGCATGGCCATGCCACCCTGCTCTCGTAACTCTTCACCAATCTGCGGGCCGACAAACTCAACCCGGCGCATGCTAACATCGGCAGACTGCTTTTCGAGCACCTTAAAGATGTCATCGCTGATGCTGGCCTGATTGCTACCTGCTCTAGGGGCTAGTCTAACCAGCACGTCTTTAGAGGTGCCAAAATGTTGCACCTGAGCATCGGCATAGTCATGACTTTTGAGTACCTGACGAATTTCAGTTAAGTCTGCAGACTCCTGATAACCGACTTCAATCAGATAACCACCGGTGAAGTCGATACCTAAATTCAGGCCTCTGGTAGAAAGACTGATAATCGATCCCAGAATCAACAGTATCGAAATGGCCATGGATAGCTTACGTTTAGCCATGAAATCGATAGCAAGTTTTTTTGAAAATATTTGCATACAGTTATTCCATTATATCGATATTTTTTTGATATTGCGGTTGCCATAGATAAGGTTAACCAGTGCTCTTGTACCCATAATGGCCGTGAACATTGAAGTTAAAATACCGATAGACAAAGTGATCGCAAAACCTTTAACAGGACCTGTACCAAAACTAAATAACACAATCGCGGCTATCAAGGTCGTGATATTGGCATCTGTAATGGTACTGAGTGCTTTTGCATAACCTGCATGGATACTGGCCTGGGGTGAATTACCATTGGCAAGTTCTTCACGAATTCGCTCATAAATCAGCACGTTGGCATCCACCGCCATACCGACTGTGAGTACGATGCCTGCAATCCCTGGCAGGGTTAAGGTGGCCTGCATCATAGAGAGTACTGCGAAGATAAGCACCAGATTAATGGTTAGTGCAATATTTGCCACAATACCGAAGACTTTATAATAGAAGAGCATAAAGATCAGCACTGCAACAAAACCAATAACGACTGAGTTAAAGCCCTTATCAATATTATCCTGACCAAGGCTCGGACCTACGGTACGCTCTTCGATGATTTCAACCGGTGCACGAAGTGCGCCGGCACGAAGTAGTAAAGCTAAATCACGTGCTTCCGTTGAGTCTAAGCCGGTAATCTGAAAGCTTTTGCTAAACGCGCCACGGATGGTCGCGATATTAATCACTTCTTCGATCTTGCGGCGAACCTTAATGGTTTTGCCATCAACGACTTTTGAATCGATTTTGTTTTCGATGTAAACAACGGCCATCGGGTCGCCAATATGATCACGCGTGGTATCACCCATTTTCTTCGCGCCTTTACTGTCAAGGCGAATAGAAACGGCCGGTGAACCCGACTGCTGATCGATAGTAGATGACGCATCATTGATCTGGTCACCTGTGACGATTATCCGGCGTTTTAGCAGTACCGGATCCCCATTACGTTCATGATATAAACGGCTGGATAAA